>NZ_BAABZW010000001.1:0-553521 GCF_040365325.1 Intrasporangium sp. DVR
TCGCGTGTCTCACCCGCCATAAGGGAGACACGCCCTAGTTGACGAGGGCCGGTGCAGGCTCCCGACGCCACAATGCCCCGGCCACGGCCATCGCCATGGGCCCAGCGGCTAGCCTTGACCGGTCATGGCAGGTACCGGCCACTCGCGCTGGCACACGTACGGGGGTAACACATGGACAGTCCGCTGTCATCGCTGTCATCGCTGGCACATCGGCTCTACGGCGCCTTGGCTGCGGCAACGAGGCCCACCACGGCCACCATGGCGGAACAGCTCGCGGTCGATGTCGAGGCGGTAGAGGGCGCCGCTGACGAGCTCGTTGCCGTCGGGTTGGTAGCCCCTTCGCAGGTCAATGAGGGGGAGTGGCGAGTCGTGCACCCATCGACTGCGCTGGGTTCGTTCCTCAGCGATGCGGAGGACGCCGCTGCTCAGGCGCTGCTGCGCGTCAGCTGTTTGCGAACAGACATCACCTCCCTGGCCAGGACCTTCATCAGCAAGGAGATCCGGCCCGCGACGACGGAGGACTGCACGTTCGAGGTGCTGCCTGACCGGGACTCGGTGCTGCGGCAAATGGAGCTCACGGCCGAACGCACCACTGAGCGGCTGTGGGCCTTCTTGACCCAACGCCCTACGCTGGCGGCCCTCAACAGCTCCCACGTCGCTGATCAGGGGATGCTGGCGAGAGGTGTGAAGCTGCGCACCCTGTGCCTGGACGGGTTCCTCCGTGACCCAAGGCTCGTGCGCGCGATGCGCTCCAGGTCCGCCGACGGGGCGGAGGTCCGGACCACGCCATCGCTCCCGGCCCGCATGGTCATCATGGACGACCACGCCTTCGTGGCGCGAGATCCCGCGAACCTGAAGGCCGGTGCCGTGATGACCAGGTCAGCAGGCCTGGTCGCCACCCTGGTCGACTACTTCGAGCACCGGTGGTCGCGCGCGAGCCCACTGCCCACGACGGCCCTGAAGTCACACTCGATGGGTGGTGTGGCCGGCCCGATCAGTGAGACCGAGCTGACCCTGCTGCGCATGCTTGCCGACGGGCACAAGGACGAGCGGATATCGCGAACCGTGAATCTCTCGGTGCGCACGATTCGTCGCATCATCGCTGACCTGAGTAGCCAGGTCGACGCGCAGAGCCGTTTCCAGCTGGCGATTCTCGCCCGCGACCGGGGTTGGATCTGACGTCCGCCAGGTTCCCGGACGGACCGTGAGAGAGTCAGTCAAGCCTCAGGTGAGGCTTCACCGGGACGCCTGGCGGTCATCCCACCGGAGTTGGCAGCGGCACGGCGAGCGCCGCATCGAGGGTGCCGGGCAGGTGACCGCACGCCGGGTCCTCGGCGAGGGGGTCGCCGTAGGCCGCGTAGGCCCGGGCACGTGAGCCCCCGCAGAGGTCGGCGTACTCGCACACCCCGCACCGGCCGGAGAACCGGGCGGCGCGGATGTCCTTGAGCAGCGGAGTGTTCCGGTAGATCTCGGCGAGCGGGCGGTCCTTGACCGAGCCGAGCGGCAGCGGCAGGAACCCGGCCGGGGTGACCTCGCCGTCGTAGGCGACGAAGACGATCCCCTTGCCGTCCCTGGTCCTCGCCGTCTGCGCGCGCACCCTCGCGGCCGGCTCACCCATCAGCTCGGTCAGCCGCCCCGAGAGCTGGCGGTACACGGCCGACTCCGGCGGGGCGACGCCGTCCTGGCGCCAGGCGACGACTCGGCGGAAGAAGGGGGCCTCGACGGTGCGGACGATGAAGCCGTGCTGGCTGGCGTCGTAGAGGAAGTGGCAGACGTCCTCGTGCTCGTCCGGGCTGATGGCACCCTCGGCGACACCGCGCCCGACGTGGACGAGGAAGAAGACCTCCCAGATGTGCGCGCCGGCGTCGGAGATGAGCTTGGCGACGTCGGCGAGCTCGTCGAGGTTGCTCTTCATGACGGTCGTGTTGATCTGGACGGTGAGACCGGCATCGGAGAGCGCGCGGATCGCTGGGATGGTCTGGTCGAAGTGCCCCGGGATGCCGCGGACGCCGTCGTGCGTCGCCGCGCAGGCACCGTCGAGGCTGATGGACACGGCGTTGATGCCGGAGTCGACCATCCGGGCGATGGTCTCGGGGGTCAGCTGCGGGGTCACCGAGGGTGACAGGGCGGTCGGGATGCCGCGGGCTCGCGAGGCTTCGACGAGCTCCCAGATGTCGGGCCGCAGCAGGCAGTCGCCGCCGGTGAGGACGAGGATCGGGTAGGGCCGGCCGAAGGCGGCAACCTGGTCGAGGAGGTCGAGGCCCTGCTCGTGGGTGAGCTCTCCGGGGAGGGCGCCGGCCATGGCGTTGGCGCGGCAGTGCTTGCAGGCGAGCTGGCAGGCACGGGTGACCTCCCAGAAGACGAGCATCGGTCGCTGGTCGAAGTTGACCTTGCTCGGTGCCGTGGGGCTGTGTGGTGACATGGGGCTCGAGGCCTCCTCGTGTCGTCAGTGGATCCCTGGAGTACTACGACGCAGTGTAGTACTACATGTCGGTGGCCTTGCCCGCCGGTTGGGGAGATGCTGGCCACAGGCCCACCGATGCCGTCGGTCCGGAGGGAGATGCCGATGACTCTCGACGAGTTCGTCGCTCGTTATGCCGCCGACTTCGCGTCCGGCGATGCAGCCACGGTCGCAGGGCACTTCGCCGACCCCGTGCACGTGGTGGGCGAGACACGCGTGGACCCGGAGGTGACCACGGCCGACGGAGCGCAGTGGCGGCGCGTCGTGGACCGGCTGCTCGGCGCGTACCGTCAGCTCGGCGTGACGGGGGTGCGGGTGCGCAGTCTGCAGCCGGTGTGCCTCGGCGGCGGCGTGCAGCTGGCCGTCGTCGCGTGGACGCTCACCCGCGCCGACGGGTCGTCGGTCTACGACTTCGAGGCGGCCTACACCGTCGTTCGTGCGGGCGGCGGGCTCCGGATCGCGGCCGTCGCCCACAACGAGACCCCGAGACTGCTTGCGGCCCTGAGCGCCCACCGGAGCTGACCGTCGCAGCGAAGCCGGCCCAGCGGCATACGTCCCCAGCGGACGCCGTATGCCGCTGGGCTGGGTTGCGCTGTCGGTGACCGTCGAGGCAGCCCTCCTGCCCGCAGGGGTGCTCGGCGTCAGCCGGAGGCCGGGGTGGTTGCTCGGAGGAGTCGCAGCTGCCGTCGGCCTGGCGGCCCGGGCACGCCGTCGCCAGGCCGACGGCGCCCTGCCCGGAGGCCCGCGGCCCGAGGTCCCGGCTGACGTGCCGCTCTGGACCGTCGCCTGGCTCACGGAGCGGTCCATCTGCGTCTGGCTGGCGCTTGCCCTCCGGGTCCGGGCGGAATGCCCTACCGTGGCTCGCGGCTGGCCCGGGCCGCCCACTGGCGCCGGCACCTCGCCGTCGTCCACGCCGCGGGCGACAAGGGGACGTGAGGCGCACCCGCCTCCAGGGGGAAGGACGGGTGCGCACTTCGAATGTAGGAGCGCGAGCACCTGTCTCGATGCACTTCGGCGGCGCGGGGCCGAATCTTGACGCCGTCTTAACGCCGGGGTGGGGAAACGTGCGTCAGGGCTCGAACCGGTAGCCCAGTCCGGGTTCGGTGATGAGGTGCCGAGGTGAGCCGGGACGCTCCTCGAGCTTGCGGCGCAGCTGGGCCATGTAGACCCGCAGGTAGTTCGTCTCGTCCCCGTAGGAGGGACCCCAGACCTCCTGCAGGAGCTCACGCCCAGAGACGAGGCGCCCCGGGGACCGAACGAGCGCCTCGAGAACGTGCCACTCGGTCGGAGTCAGCCGCACCTCGGCTCCGCCGCGCAGGACGCGCTTGGCGCGCAGGTCGATCGACAGGGTGGGAGTGTCGACCGTGGCCGTGTCCTCGGCCGGGGCCGCCCGGCGCACCGCCGCCCGCATCCGGGCGAGCAGCTCCTCCATGCCGAACGGCTTGGTGACGTAGTCGTCCGCACCGGCGTCGAGGGCGGCGACCTTGCCCGCCTCCCCGTCGCGGGCGGACAGCACGATGACGGGGACCGCGCTGCGGCGCCGAAGGGTCGAGACGACGTCGACCCCGTCCATGTCGGGGAGGCCCAGATCCATGATGACGAGGTCGGGGCCGAAGCTCGCGGCCAGCTCGAGCGCGGTGCGCCCGTCGGCTGCGGTCCGCACCTCGTGCTTGCGGGCCTGGAGGTTGATGGCCAGGGTGCGGCGCAGCCGGTCGTCGTCCTCGACGATGAGCACCCGGCTCATGGCGCCACCGGCAGCTCGACGCACATGGTCAGCCCACCGCCCGGCGTCACCTCGGGCTGGATCGTCCCCGACATGGCCTCGACGAGGCCGCGCGCGATGGCCAGCCCCAGGCCCAGACCGCCCGGGGTGGCGTCGCCGAGCCGCTGGAACGGCGCGAACATCTGGTCCCAGCGGTCCGAGGGAGCGCCCGGGCCGTGGTCGACGATGCGGATCTCGACCGTCGCCCCACCGGCGGCGGTCGACCGGGTGGCGCTGACCTCCAGGGGCCGGTCGGTCGGGCTGAAACGAGCTGCGTTGTCGAGCAGGTTGGCCAGCACCCGCTCGAGGAGGGGCGCGTCGGCCAGGATCTCCGGGACCGGGTCGGGGACGGCGACCTCCACGGGCGGACCGTCCCAGGCGGTCAGGGCCCGGTACACGACCTCCTCGACGGCGACCGGAGTCGGGTGCACGGACACCGCGCCGGCCTGGATGCGGCTCAGCGCCAGCAGGTCGTCGACCAGCTGGGCCAGCCGGTCGGCCCCGTCCTCGATGGCAGCCAGCAGCTCCGCCTCCTGCGCCGGCTGCCAGTCGACGTCCTCCTGGCGCAACCCGGACGAGGCGGCCTTGATGGCCGCGATCGGGGTTCGCAGGTCGTGGCTGACCGCGGTCAGCAGTGCGGACCGGACGCGGTCGGTCTCGGCCAGCTGCTGTGCCCGGGCAGCCTCCCGGCCGATGGCCAGGCGGTGGCGCTCCGCGCGGGCCCGGTCCCGAGCCCCGATCTCGACCACCACGCTGACGATCACCGCGACGAGGACGAAGACCACGAGGTCGACGAGCGCCTCGGGCTGCTCGACCGTGAGGGTGGCGTAGGGCGGGGTGTGGAACCAGTTCACGGCGACGAACCCGCCGACCCCGGCGAGCACCCCCGGCAGCAGACCACCGACCACCGCGATGAGCACGACAGCGAGGAGGTAGACGACGAGGATGGTCTCCCCCCGGCCGGGGAGGCCCGCGGCGACGGTGGCGAAGGTGAGCAGCGGCAGACCGACGATGCCGAGCCCGAACCCCATGAGCTGGCGGCGGCGCGGCAGGGCAGTGGCCGGACGCGGCTCGCGGGACGCCCAGCCGCCGGCTCCACCTCCCGACCTCTCCACGCGAACAGGCTGCCACACGGCAGCTCACCTGCAGCGGAGCTCGAGCCGTATGCCGCTGGGCCGGCTCACGCTCCCGACCGTCCCCGAGCGTCCGCGAGGGCGAGCAGCACGGCGTCAGCGAGCTCGTCGGGATGCGTGTACAGGTTGTTGTGCGAGCCGTGGACGACCGCCGTGCGGACCCGCGTGGACCGGCTGGCGGCGTCGGCGAGCGCTGCCAGCCACTCCCGGGGAGCGTACGAGTCGTGCTCACCCGCGATGAGCGTCACGGGTGCGGCCAGGGCGGCGATCCTCGCCTCGGGCACGTCCCGCACGCCGCTCACGACGAGCCGGACCAGGTCGAGCCGCGCACGCAGCACCTCCCGGACGTCGACCTCGGCCAGGCGGTCCTTGCGGTAGGCGAGCGGTGTCGCCCCCAGGAGACGGAGGACGTGGCGATGCTCGGGGCGGAACGTCGGCCCGGCCATGACGAGCGCCAGCGCGCGGCGCGGCTCGAGCGCCAGCGCCGTGGCGAGCGCCGCCTGTGCCCCGGTCGAGTGGCCGAGCACGACCACCGGACGGTCCTCGGCCACCTGCGCAACCCACTGCGCCGCGAGCGCGCCGACCGCCTCGATGTGGGGACGGGCGCTGCGTGGCTGCGACGACCCGAAACCGGGCACGTCGAGCACTGCGCACTCGATGCCGCGAGCGGCGATCGCGTCGGCGGTGGGCAGCGTGTAGCCGGGCAGCCCGAGCCCGGGAAGGACGACGACCAGAGCCCCGTCCGCTGCCGGCTCGCCGCCCCGAGGGAGGTGGTGGAGCGAGCGCACGCCCCGGGGCCCGACGAGGGTTTGCCGCTCGTCGGCGCGGAACGTGGCTCTCATGGTCCTGCCGACCCTATCCGGCGCCACGTGCCGTGGACCCGACCCGCGCCGGAGCCCGCTCTCCGCGCGGGAGCGAGCCCAGCGGCATACGGCATGCTGGAGCGGTGGACGAGCCCCCGGACGAGACGGTGACGCGGCCGCGCGCCAGGCAGCTGGGCCTGACCTTCGGTGGCTTCGACACCGGCCCGCTCAACGCGATCACCGACGTGGCACGGGTCGTCGTCGGTCACGTCACCCTCCGCGACGACGAGGCCGGCGTGCACTCGGGCGTCACCGCCATCAGCCATCCGCTGTTGACGGCGGGGACCGCCCTGCCCGCCGGGCTGTTCGTCGGCAACGGCTACGGCAAGCTTGTCGGAGCCACCCAGGTGATGGAGCTCGGCCGGCTCGAGACGCCGGTGCTGCTGACCTCGACGCTGTCGACGTTCCGGGCGGCGGACGCCCTCGTCACCTGGGTCCTCGAGAACCACCCTGGGCCGCCGACGAGCATCAACCCGGTGGTCGGCGAGATCAACGACGCCTGGCTCTCGTCGACCGACCCGCGGCCCGTCACACCCGAGCACGTCCACACCGCGCTCCGGCTCGCCAGCCCCGGCCCCGTCCCGATGGGCAACGTCGGTGGGGGAGCGGGGGCGTGTGCGCTGGGGTTCAAGGCAGGCATCGGCTCGGCGTCGCGGGTCCTGCCCGGAACCGCGGATGGCCCGGCCGGGGGGAGCGCCGACGGCACCGTGGGCGTCCTGGTCCAGGCCAACATGGGCGGTACGCTGCGTCTCGCCGGCCGACTCGTCAGTCCGCAGGACCTCGGGCTCCGGCCCGCCGGACCCGTCACTCCTGAAGCCGGGTCCTGCGTGGTGCTGGCCGCAGTCGACTTTCCTTGCGTCCCGGGTGATCTCACCCGCATGGCCCGCCGGCTGGTCTTTGCCCTCGGCCGCGTCGGCGCCCGTTTCAGCCACGGCAGCGGCGACTACGGCCTCGCGTTCTCCGTGGCTCCCGGGCTGCCTGCCGAGCCACTGTCCCCCGCAGCGCTGGACCGGGTCTTCGAGGCGCTGATGGACTCGGTGGAGGAGGCGGTGGTCGATGCCCTGCTCGCCGCGGACACCGTCCGGACAGACGACGGACGGGTGGCCCACGCCCTCCCGGCCGCTGCGGTCGGCGAGGCGGTCGGCGAGGCGGCCGGCACGGCGCCCGACGCCGACGGAGGGACGCGCCGAGGTTCCTGAAGAGCCGATCTCGGAGCGGCGATGGTGTGACCATGGACGAGTGGAAGCCGTCGAGATCCATGCCGAGCCACTGGATGCGCTCGCGGAGCTCCTCGAGCCCGAGCGAGCCGAGCTGTTCCTGTCCACGGCATCGTTCGCGCGCGGGCTCCTCAGCGGACGGATCGTCTGGAACATCAACTCGACCGCGTCGGGCGGGGGCGTGGCCGAGATGCTCCAGACCCTGCTCGCCTACGCCCGTGGGGCCGAGGTGGACACCCGATGGCTCGTCCTCGAGGGCGACCCGCAGTTCTTCGAGATCACCAAGGCCCTGCACAACGCGCTCCACGGGTCCCTCGTGGGCCGCACCGGCTTCGACTCCGTCGACCAGGCCCACTACGAGCGGGTGATGCAGGCGAACCTCGCGCAGCTGCGTGGCATGGTCCGCCCCGGCGACGTCGTGCTGCTGCACGATCCGCAGACCGCCGGCCTGGCAGCCGGGCTCAAGCAGCTGGGCGCCCACGTCGTCTGGCGCTGCCACATCGGGCGGGACGAGAGCACTGAGATCACCGACCTCGGGTGGGCCTTCCTCAGGCAGCACGTGCTGGCCGCCGACGCGTTCGTCTTCTCCCGGGTCAGCTACATCCCCGACTGGGTCCCGCGCGAGCGAGCCGTGGTCATCCAGCCCTCGATCGACCCCTTCTCCACCAAGAACGCCGAGATCGTCGGCGCTGACGTCAGGCGGATCCTGCTCGAGGTCGGCCTCGTCCACAACGGCGACGTGCGCGAGACCTTCGAGTTCCAGCGCCGGACGGGGGAGCACGGGGTGCTGCGTCGGCACGCCGACCTCGTCTCCAACGCGCCACCCCCGATCACCGCGCCGCTCGTGGTCCAGGTGAGCCGGTGGGACCGGCTCAAGGACATGCCCGGCGTGCTGACCGGCTTCGCCGCCCACGTCGCACCGCACACCCGCGACGCCCACCTGGTCCTTGCGGGACCGGACGTCTCAGGGGTCTCGGACGACCCCGAGGGAGCCCAGGTCTACGCGGAGTGCAGGGAGCTGTGGCGCCGTCTTCCCGATGACGTGCGGGGCCGGTGCCACCTCGCCTCGCTGCCGATGGACGATGTGGACGAGAACGCCTTCATCGTCAACGCGCTCCAGCGCCACGCCGCCATCGTCGTCCAGAAGAGCCTGGTCGAGGGGTTCGGTCTGACCCTCACCGAGGCGATGTGGAAGGGCCGCCCCGTGGTCGCCAGCGCCGTCGGTGGACTGCAGGACCAGCTCACCGACGGCGACGAGGGGCTCCTGCTCGGCGACCCGGCAGACCTGGAGTCCTTCGGCAAGCTCGTCACGCGACTGCTGGAGGAGCCCGAGCTGCGGGCCGCCATGGGCCAGCGCGGACAGGAGCGCGTGCGCCGCACCTTCCTCGGCGACCGGCACCTCATCGAGTGGGTGCACCTGCTCCGGGCCCTCGCGGCCTGAGCACAACTGCCTGTCGCGGGCGTCGCCCCGGCCTCAGCCGGTCGCGGGCGACTGCTCGAGGCGGGCAGCGCCGTTGACGGTGGCGGGGCCCTCGGGCGGCTCGATGATGGCGAGGGCCTCCAGGAGGTAGAGCAGGGCGGCAGCGAAGGGGTTGTGCGCGGTGTCGCGGCGGACGACCGTCCAGTCCACCTGCTCGCGCAGCGCGCGGGCCACGGGGATGTGGACGGCGAAGTCGCAGTAGTGCTCGGTCAGGGCGTTGAGCCGGTGGACCAGCAGGTCGGTCGCGGGCATGACGGGCATCTCGATGGACAGGACGCGGAGCGGGGTGGCGCGCTCCACGACGCCCCGGTCGGCGAACGTGCCCGCCGGCCGGAAGATGATGTCCACGAGCGCGTCGTCGACGAAGACCTTGAACAGCCAGTCCTCCGGGGGTTGGACGACCTGCAGACCTTGGTCGGCCAGGGCCTGCGCCACCTCGGCGGCGTCCTCCTTGGCGATGAGGAAGTCCGCGTCGTGGTTCGGTTCCGGTCCTCCCCGCGCCCAGACGCCGTATCCACCGATGAGCGCGAACGGGCGACCCGTCTGCTTGAGGGCCACGGCGACGGTCTTGAGCGCCTCGCGCAGGTCGTGCTGTCCAGGTTCACCCATGTAACGGTTGTACCCGTTGTCCCGCCCCCCTCGCCCGACGGACGCCGATTCGTGGGCAGGTTCCGGGTGGAGGGGTAACTGCACCTACATGCGAGTCGCGACGTTCAACATCCTCAACGGACGGGTGCCCTCCGACCAGCACGTCGACCCTGCGGGGCTGGCTGATGCCGTGAAGCGCCTGGACGCCGACATCCTCACGCTGCAGGAAGTCGACCAGAACCAGCACCGTTCGGGCTTCGCCGACCTCACCTCCGTTGCAGCCGAGGCGATGGACGCGCCGCACCACCGGTTCGTCGCAGCCATCCACGGCAGCCCGGGGGCGACCTGGGTGGCGTCGACGGGTGACGAGCAGCCGGACTCCGCTGCCTACGGCGTTGCCCTCCTCTCCCGGTACCCGGTCAAGGGCTGGCAGGTGGTGCGCCTCGAGCCGGTGCCGTTCCGCGTGCCGATGCGCTTCAAGGGCCGGCTGCGCCCCTACCTCGTCACGGACGAGCCCCGCGTCGCCGTGGTGGCGACCATCGACACCCCGGTCGGGGAGTGCACCGTCGTCGGGACCCATCTGTCGTTCATCTCGTGGTGGAACGTGCGCCAGCTCCACCAGGTCGTCCGCGCGACCGTCGACTGTCGGGAGCCGGTGCTGCTCATGGGGGATCTCAACATGGGTCCCGACCGGGCGGCGCACACGACGGGGATGCGACCGGCCGCCAGCCACCCGACGTATCCCGTCGACGATCCGTCCGAGCAGATCGACCACATCCTCGTGCGCGGTCGGCTGGCGACGGGGGAGAGCGGTGCCCCGGCCCTGCCCATCTCCGACCACCGTGCCCTCTGGGTCGAGGTGGGCTGAGCGCCATGCCCGCGCTCGACCGGGACGGCCGGTCGCTACGACGCCCTCCCAGCGGGCCCGGCGTCAGCCGTCGCGCGGAGTGATGGGCAGCTGCTGCGCGAGCCCCACGGACCGCTCGAAGGCGGCCGCGACAGCGAGGAGCAGGGCCTCCGACCCGGGTCGCCCCACGAGCTGCACGCCGACCGGCAGGCCCTCGTCGGAGAGGCCGCAGGGCAGGGCGACCACGGGGCAGGCGGTGAGCGTGACCATGAAGGTGATCGCGATCCAGTCGACGTACGTGTGCTGCTCGGTCCCGGCGACGTCCCTCGGCCAGGCCCAGCCCACCGGGAACGGGTCCAACGGGGCGGTCGGCACGACGAGGACGTCGTGGGTGCCGAAGAAGTCGAGGGTGCGGTGGACCAGCTCGCCCCGGGAGCGTTCGGCGGCCTGCACGTCCGCGAGGGACTGGGTCAGGCCGAGCTCGATGTTCCAGACGATGTCGTCCTTGATGCTCTCGCGGTGGGAGGCGAGCAGGGGGCCGTTGACCGTGGCGAGCAGGTGAGCGCGGAGCACGTGGAAGGTCTGGGAGGCCCCCGTGAAGTCAGGGCACTCGTCGGTGACCTCGGCGCCGAGATCGCGGAAGTGGCCCAGGGCGCGCCGGGTGACCTCGCGCACCCCCGGCTCGACGGGAAGGACTCCGAGGTCGGGGGAGTAGCCGACCCGCAGCCGCGGGGGCAGGTCGCCCAGACCCGCCACGTAGGACCGTCTCGGCGGCCGGCGCGTCAGCGGGTCGTGGCGGTCGAGTCCCGCGAGGGCGTCGAGCATGAGGGCGACGTCGGCGACGTTGCGCGCCATCGGCCCCTCGACCCACAGGGCGTCGAAGGGCACCGGTGGATGCTTCCGCGGCACGAGCCCCGGTGTCGGTCGGACTCCGACGACGCCGTTGTAGCCGGCCGGGGTCCGCAGGCTGCCGCCGAGGTCGTTGCCCGTCGCCAGCCAGGCGCTGCCGGACGCCAGGGCCGCAGCGGAGCCGCCGGACGAGCCGCCCGCCGTGCGACCGGTGTGCCAGGGGTTGCGGGTGGCCCCCCACACGGTGTTGTACGTGTGCCCGCCCGCGAACTCCGGCACGTTCGTCTTCGCGTAGGGGATGCCGGCGTGGGTCTCGAGCCGCCGGACCATCGCGTCCGACTCGGGGGCGACGGTGTGGCGCAGGATCGGCGAGCCGCTCGTCGTGAGCTGTCCGCGGACGTCGTTGTAGTCCTTGACCGCCACCGGGAGCCCGGCGAGCCAGCCCCGCTCGGTGGGCGGCGACCCCTCCCGTTCGAGTCGCTGGGCGGCGGCGCGAGCCGCCTCGAAGAAGCGGATGGGGAGTGCGTTGACGGCTCCGTCCGTGGCCGTGACGTGCTCCTCGAGCGCGTCGAGCACCTCCGTCGGGGTGACGTCGCCCGCACGCAGGAGCGCGACGACCTCGGTCGCGGTGGAGCGGATCAGGCCGTTCACACCCTCGAGCATGCCGTATGCCGCTGGGCTCGGTCCCGGACGAGCCGTCCGCTCAGGAGCGGTTGGCCGGAGCCGCCTCCTCGTGGTGCACGACGTGGGGGTGGCGGCGCTCGAGGGCGGCTCCCTCGACGTCGAGGTTGGGCAGGGCCCGGTCGAGCCACCGGGGGAGCCACCACGCCTTGTCCCCGGCGAGGTGCATGAGGGACGGCACGATGAGCATGCGCACGACGAACGCGTCGACGAGGACACCGAACGCCAGGCCGAAGCCGATCGGGCGGATCATCGCGCTGTGGGAGAAGATGAACCCGCCGAACACCGCCATCATGATGATCGCGGCTGCGGTGACCACGCTGCGCCCTGCGTGCACGCCCTGGACGACCGCCAGCCGGGCCGAGGCGCCGTGGACGTAGGCCTCCCGCATGCCGGAGCCGAGGAAGAGCATGTAGTCCATGGCCAGGCCGAAGAGGATGCCGGCGAGCATCGTCGGCAGGAAGCTGAGGATGGGGCTCGGGTTGTCGACGCCGAAGATGTCCGAGAGCCACCCCCACTGGTAGATCGCGACGACCCCACCGATGGCGGCGAAGTACGACAGCACGAATCCGAGCGTGGCGATGACGGGCACGAAGACCGAGCGGAACACCAGCACGAGGATGACGAGCGAGAGGCCGACGACGAGGCCGAGGTAGGCGGGCAGGGCGTCGGACAGCTTGCCGGAGATGTCGATGTTGCCACTCGCCATGCCGGCGACGTCGAGACTGACGGTCCCACCCATCGGCTCCAGCTCCCGGAGCGTGTGGACCAGCTGCTCGGTCGAGGGTTCGTTGGGTCCCCCGGACGGCACGACCTGGAAGGCAGCCGCGGTGCGTCCCTCGGACATGCCGATCGGGGCGATGGCGACCACGTCCTGCTGGGCCGCGACCTCCCGCGCGATGGCGGCCTGTGCCGTGACGTCGGTCGTGCTTGGCGGGAGGTCGGCCAGGTCGGCGACGACGAGCAGCGGAGCGTTGCGGCCAGGCCCGAACTTCTCCGAGATCGTCGAGAAGGCCTGGTACTGCGTCGAGGTGACGTCCTCGGATGAGCCGTCCGGCAGGCCGAGTCGCAGGTCGAGGGACGGCAGGGCGATGGCGAGCAGGGCGCTGATCCCCAGCACGATGCTGCCGACCGCGCGGAGCGTCGACATGGGCCGCAGGCGCCGGGCGCTCGCCGTTGCGGCGGAGGAGTCCACGCCCGACCCGGCCCGGGCGACCCGAGCCCGCTCGCGGCGGCTGAGGATGCGCTCACCGATGAGCCCGAGCAGGGCGGGGGTGAGAGTCACCGCGATGAGGACGGCGATGGCGATGGAGAGTGCCCCGACGGTTCCCATCAGGCCGAGGAAGGGGATGCCGGTCACGTTGAGGGCGAGGAGCGCGATGAGGACCGTGGCGCCCGCGAAGACGACGGCGTTGCCGGACGTCCCGTTGGCCAGGCCGATCGACTCGACGACGTCATACCCCTGCTTGAGCTGTCGGCGGTGCCGGTTGACGATGAACAGCGAGTAGTCGATGCCGACGGCCAGCCCGAGCATGAGGCCCAGCACGGGGGTCACGCTGGTCATCTCGACGACGCCCGAGAGCGACATCGTCGCCAGGGCGCCGATGGCCACGCCGATGAGGGCCATGGCGATCGGCAGACCGGCGCCGACGAGCGTCCCGAGCATGATCACGAGGACGATGCCGGCGACGACGATACCGATGACCTCGCCCACCCCGAGGATGCCCGGGATCCCGCTGGCGAGCTCCGCCGAGTAGGAGACTTCGACGCCGTCGGTCCGCGTGCCGAAGGCGGCCACGACGGCGTCCTTCTCGGCTTGCGTCACGTCGAGCTGCGGCTTGTCGAAGAGGACGGTGACGATCGCGGTGCTTCCGTCCTCGGAGACCATGCCGATCCCGGAGGAGAGCTGGAGCAGGCTGGCGCCGTCCGCGATCTGCCGGCTGCCCTCTTCCAGCTTCGCGGCCTGCTCCTGCAGGCCCTTGCGTGCGGCGTCGATGTTCGCCTGCTGCGCGTCGAGGAGCGCTGCGACCTGGTCGAGGGTCCCGGCCGCCTCGGCCTCCTCGCGGGCTGCGTCGAGCTGCCCCTGTCCCGACTCGAGCCGGGTCTCGCCCTTGGCCAGCTGGCGGCGGCCGTCCTCGATCCGCGCCCTGCCGACCTCGAGGTCGCGCAGCTGGCTGGCCCGCTGCTGCTCGGTGGCGAAGGGGTCGACCACGGTCTCGACGAAGTCGAGTCCGAGCGCCGCGTCGGCCTGGTCGCTGATCGCCGCGCGCTGCACGGGCGTCAGGGGTGACCCGTCGGTGGTCCGGAAGACCACCGAGCCGTTGCCACCTGCCGCCCGGGGGAGGACCTCGTCGAGCCGATCGGTCACCTGGGCGGTGCGGGTGCCCGGGATCGACACCGTGCTGGTCAGCGTCCCCGCTCCCACGGCGAAGGCGATGCCGGCAGCCGCGAGGAGGACGAGCCACACAGCGAGGACGAACCGGGCTCGTCGAGCCGCCGTCTGTCCGAGCCGGAAGAGGAATTCAGCCATGACGTTCTTTCTGGGGCAGGGGAGGAGGGGGGATCAGCCGGCGCGACGCGTCCGGGTCGTCGAAGCCGCCACGGGTCAGGTCGATGAGGCGACCGAGCAGCTCGGCCCACACGGTCCGCGAGCGAGCGTCCACGGCGCCGCCGGTGGCAGCGAACCACTGCCCGTGCAGCACGACGAGGCCGCTCATCAGGGCGCCGACGAGCAGGCGCGTGGTGAGCTCGTCCGCCTCGGGGTGGCGTCGCAGGATGCCTTGGCACAGGTGCTCGCTCGCATCGGTGAACACGAGGTGGAGCATCATCGCCTGGCGCGCTGACCGCTCCTCCTGCTCGGCGCCGAGGACACGCGTGAGGTAGGCCATCGGCGGGACGAGGTCCGTCGAGGTGAGTGCGCCGGTCACCTCGTCGAACAGGGACGACTCGCTCCCACGGGTGCCCTGCGCCGACGCGAGGGCCTCGAAGGCGACGAGGAGCTCACCGAGCACCTCGCTGCACGCGGTGATGACGATGTCGTCGACCGATGCGAAGTGGTTGAAGACGGTGCGACGTGAGACGTCGGCGCGGTCGGCGAGCTCGTCCACGGTGAACCCGTCGGACTCACGCTCGTCGAGGAGCGCCCGGGCGGCGTCGATGATGGCGCGGCGGTGGCGCTGACGCACCTCACCGCGGCGGTCCCGTCGGGGGATCTCGCTCGTTCGCACGTTTTTACACTACGTGCAACTGTGCACGGAGTGCAAAACGCTCTCAGCCGAAGCGGCCCCCGCGCAGCGGCCGACTCACCTCGGTCTCGGTGGCCAGGAGCCCGGTGATCCAGGCGTGGAAGCCCGCGCCGTCGGCGGCTTCGACGACGCGGGCGTTGGGCTCGAGACCGTGCACGCCCCAGGACATGGCGGAGTAGCCGCGGGTCAGCTCCGAGCTCGCCTCGACGGCCACGTGGTAGTCCTGTGCCCGAGAGACGAGCTCGGGGTGGAGGAGGACCCCCACGGACAGCGAGTCGGGGTGGGTCGTGCCGGGGATGCCGACGCTCTCGTCGAAGGCGAGAGTCGGACCGCAGACCGTGAGGAAGAAGCGGGACAGCGGGGTGCCGATCGCCTCGATGCCCGCCAGCTGCTCACGGCTGAAGACTGCGTCGTTGAGGGTGAGCGGGGCCCAGGGCACCACGGTGACGTCGCGGAAGCCGGCCTCGAGGACGACATGGGCGGCGTGCGGGTCCACGTAGAAGTTGAACTCTGCGGCGGGGGTGATGTTGCCGCGGCCGTTGTTCGAGCCGCCCATGATGACCAGGCTCTTGACGTTCTCGACGAAGTGCGGGTCCTTGACCACCGCCATCGCGATGTTGGTGAGTGGACCGATCGCCACGATGGAGAGCTCGCCCGGGGCCTCCGCGGTCAGGCGGATGAGGGCGTCCACCCCGTGCTCGTCCTCCGTCACCGTCTCGGCGACGTCCATGTCCAGCCCGCCGGACCCGTCGCCGTGGACGTTCTCGGCCGACACCCAGGGCAGGACGAGCGGGCGGCGGCACCCGAGGTGGATCGGCACCGACCCGAGGCGCCCGGCGGCGCTCAGGGTCATCTGGGCATTGCGCACCTGGCGGTCGAAGCCGACGTTGCCGGCGACCATGGTGATGGCCCGGAGGTCCGCCTCCGGGTCGAGGAGTCCGGCGATGATGGCGACGCAGTCGTCCTGGGCGGTGTCGGTGTCGAGGATGAACGGAATGCTCACGGGATCTCCTTGGAGGCAGCGCCCCCGGTCAGGGGTGGGTGAGGACCGAGATGACGCGCAGCCGATCCGTGTCCGGCACCTGGGCGGCGTTCGCGCTCACCGAGCCCAGCGGCATACGGCCATTGTGGTCAAGCACAGACATGACCCTCGGCTGCCTTCAGGGCGACAGGGCGCCGCTGAGGCGGACCTGGTCCGCGAGGTCCTCGGCGAGGAACTCGCGGAGCAGGTCGACGGCCTGGATGACCTTCTGGCTGCGCAGGGCGTAGTAGATGTTCGTCCCCACCCGGTGTGAGGTGACGATCCCGCGCTCGCGGAGGACCGCCAGGTGCTGGCTGGTGTTGGACTGGCTCAGGTGCAGGGCCTCGCTGAGGTCGCCGACGCTGAGCTCGCGGTCCCGCAGCTCGTTGATGATGAGCAGGCGCTTGGGGTCGGCGATGGCTTTGCACACGCGGGCGTGCAGCTCCTGCAGCTGGCCTGCGACATCGGGCTGCATCCGTCCTCCGATCCCGGGGCCTGGTCAGATCGGCTCCAGTCTAGGTCCTGCCTGGTGCGCTGCCTCCTCCGCCGCCCCGCGTGCTGTCCGGTCGGCGGTCAGGCGAGGGTCGTCGAGGCGACGCACTGGTTGCGACCGACGTCGAGCAGGTCGAGCTCGTCCTCGGGCGGGGCGAGCTTGCCGGCATTGACGAGCCGGATGGTGTCGTACGTGTCGGGAGCGTGGGGCAGGGAGGCCACGATCTCCTCGACGAAGCGCTCGATGGCCCGCTCGTTGAGCAGCGTCGCGGTGAAGACGTCCTCCAGCGT
Organism: Intrasporangium sp. DVR; assembly: GCF_040365325.1. Lineage (NCBI taxonomy): Bacteria > Bacillati > Actinomycetota > Actinomycetes > Micrococcales > Intrasporangiaceae > Intrasporangium > Intrasporangium sp. DVR. The sequence continues at coordinate 16,931 of NZ_BAABZW010000001.1, forward strand.
CGTGACGACCAGGCCGTCGTCGTTGACCTCCTCGCTGCTCGACCAGTGGGCCGGTGCGATGATGGTCGCCGGGTCCAGGGGACGCAGCCGCTCGTGGACGCTGTGGAACAGGTCTCGCGCGAGCTCCTCCGCCTGGCCCGTGAGGTCCGGCCGGCCCAGGCCCCGCACGAAGACCGTGTCGCCGACGATGAGAAGGCGGTCGCTGACGAGGAAGGCCGTCGTCCCGGGCGTGTGGCCCGGCAGGTGCATCGTCAGCGTGCGCACGACGGCGGAGCCGAGGTCGAGCACGTCGCCGTCCTTGAGCGGACGGTTGGGGAAGGGGACGATCCCGCCTGCGTCCTCCGGCGGCAGGTGGTACTCCGCACCGAGCTGCTCCGCCAGGGCGGGACCACCGCTGATGTGGTCGGCGTGCACGTGGGTGTCGACGATGTGGGCCACCGTCATGTCGTGCTCGGCGACGAGGTCGAGGTAGGGCTGCGGGTGGCGGGTCGGGTCGACGATCATGCAGCGGCCGCCCGGGACGCCGATGACGTAGGAGAGGCAGGCCTTCGCCGGCCGTTGGAACTGCCAGGCCCGCACCTCGCCCGGCAGGTCGGGGATCTCCTTGGCCACGAGCAGTCTCGCCCAGGCGTCGGTGCCACCCTCCAGGGACCGGGTCTCGACGCCCAGCGCCTCGAACTCCTCTGCCACGAGCTCGGATCCGTTGCCCTGGCCGCACACCACGACGGCGCCCTCGGGCGTGCGACGACAGTGCTCCTCGAGGTCCTCGAACACCTCGTAGACGGGAACGTTGCGGGTGGGGACGGGGCGGTTGCCCTCGACCTGGCTGGCCGCGAAGTCGTCCTTGTTGCGGACGTCGAGGATCTCGGGCACAGTGCCCGCCTCGATCTCGGCGAACAGCTGTGCGGGACTGATCGTCTTCGCCATTGAAGAGGTCCTTCCGGGGGGTGAGGGGGCATCCGGGCCCACGGACGCATTCAGCGAATTAGGGCCTTGTTATATGCGCATACGTGAATGTAATGTCGAGTGTCACACGGTGCAACACCTTCTCGCAACGGCGCGAAAGAGGTCTACATGACTGAGGCAGTGGCAGATCCGCCAGCTCACCCGCTCACCCGAGCCGTCCGGCCGGCCGAGGACACCGCCCCGGAGGCCATGACGATCGTGGCCTGGTCGGGCGACCTCGACCGGATCTGGCCGACCCTCATCCTCGGCTCGACGGGGGCGGCCTACGGGATGCAGACGACGATCTTCTTCACCTTCTGGGGGCTCTTCCCGCTCGTGCGGGACGACGTCCGGATCACGGGGACCAACGCGATGACCAAGGCCCTCGCGGGGATGAACCGGCCGGGCATCAGCAACATGAAGCTGTCGAAGTTCCAGATGGCCGGCGCGGGGCCCTGGATGATGAAGAAGCTGGCGCGGGACCAGGACGTCGCGTCCCCCAGGGAGCTCATCGAGATGTGCGTCGAGCTCGGTGTCGAGCTGTGGCCCTGCGAGATGTCGATGGACCTGCTCGGGCTGCGCAAGGAGCAGCTCATCGACGGAGTGGGCGAGCCGGTCGGCGCCGCCACCGCCCTGTCGGCGATGAGCCGGTCGCAGATCAACCTCTTCATCTGACGCTTCACCCGACCGCCAGCAAGGAGCTCCCATGGACCACCCCATCGACGCCACCATCGACGCCAAGGGCAAGAAGTGCCCCATGCCGGTCCTCATGGCCTCGCGGGCCCTGAAGGCCCTCCAGTCCGGGCAGGTGATGCTCATCGAGGCCACCGACAGCGGCTCGCAGAGCGACATCCCGTCGTGGGCGCGCGACACCGGCAACGAGCTGCTCGAGGCCACGACTGTCGACGGCGTGCATCGCTACGTCGTCAGGAAGTCGTGAGCCGGTGCAGTACGGATTCGCGATCGACCAACGCACCTGCATCGGCTGCCACGCCTGCACCGTCGCGTGCAAGACGGAGCACGAGGTGCCGCTGGGGCAGTTCCGCACCTGGGTCAAGTACGTCGACAGCGGCACCTTCCCGGACACCACCCGCTCGTTCGGGGTGATGCGCTGCAACCACTGCACCGACGCACCGTGCGTGAAGATCTGCCCGACGCAGGCGCTCTTCAAGCGCGACGACGGGATCGTCGACTTCGACGGCGACCGCTGCATCGGCTGCAAGAGCTGCATGCAGGCCTGCCCCTATGACGCGATCTACATCGATGCCGACACCCACACCGCCGCGAAGTGCAACCTGTGCGCCCACCGGGTCGACAACGGGATGGAGCCGGCGTGCGTCGTGGTGTGCCCGACCCACTCGATCTGGGTCGGCGACCTGGACGACCCGACGAGCGGAATCGCCCGGCTCGTCGCGACCCAGGAGACCTCGGTGCGCACTCCGGAGCAGAACACCGGGCCCAACGTCTTCTACCTGGGCGCGGACCAGGCCGTCCTCGATCCGCTCGCAGCCCCGGTCGACGACACGTACATCTGGGCCAAGCCCGATGCGCAGCGGCTGATGACCCAGGGGGACGTCCCGGGCAGCCCGCGCAGCGGCGCCCGCACCACCCTCAACACCGCCCATCCCCGGCCGTGGGGATGGAAGGTCGTGACGTACCTGTGGACCAAGGGGATCGGGGCCGGTGCCCTGCTCGTGGCCGCTCTCGCCGTCCTCCTCGGCACCGACCTGGGCCCCTTGGGCGACTACGTCGCACCGGCGCTCGGGATCTTCGGTGCGGCGACGACCGGGGGTCTGCTCGTGTGGGACCTCAAGCGTCCCGAGCGGTTCCTCTATCTCTTCCTCAAGTCGAACTTCTCGTCGTGGCTCGTCCTCGGCGGCTACGTCCTGACGGTCTTCACCGGCGGCTCCGTGCTGTGGCTGCTCGTCGCCCTGCTCGACGTCGACTGGGCCATGACCGTGCTGGCGTGGCTGGCCATCCCGGCCTCGGCACTGATGGCCGGATACACGGCCTTCCTCTTCGGGCAGGCGGAGGGGCGCGACCTGTGGCAGTCACCGGTCCTCTTCTGGCACCTGCAGGCGCAGGCGGTCATGGTGGGCAGCGGCGCACTCCTCGTCGCCCGGCTGTTCGTCGACCTGCCGCAGAGCTCCCAGGACCTGCTCGTGGGGGCGTTCGTCGTGGCGACCGTCGGCCACCTGGCGATCCTGCTCGTCGAGTACGGCGGGCGGCACGTCTCCCGTCAGGCCGCGGCCGCGGCGCACATCATCACCCGGGGTCGCTACTCGCGCACCTTCTGGCTCGGCAGCGTCGCCCCCACCCTTCTCGCGGCAGTCCTCGGCGCCGTCGCCTGGGTCTCGGGCACGAGCGTGGGTGTCGGCCTCGCGGCAGTGGCCGCCCTCATCGTCCAACCCGCGCTGCTCGCCTACGAGACCGTCTTCGTCCGTGCCGGGCAGGACCTCCCGCTCTCCTGACCGCCACCCTGACCGCCACCCTCGCCGCCACCCTCGCCGCCGCCTTCGCCGCCACCCTCGCCGCCACCGGCGTCATCGCTCCCGAAAAGGACCTCCCATGACTGCAGAGCCCGTTCAGCGGCCGCCGGTGCCCATGCCGGGTGCCCGCACCCACGAGAAGCTGCGCAACTTCCCGCCACCGGAGGAGTGGGACGCGCACGTGGAGTACGACGCCCGCGCCCACCCGAGGAAGGTCGCGCACACCTACTCGCTCATCCCGACGATCTGCTTCAACTGCGAGTCGTCCTGCGGCCTGCTCGCCTACGTCGACCACGAGGACCTGTCCATCAGGAAGTTCGAGGGCAACCCCGCCCACCCCGGATCCCGGGGCCGCAACTGTGCCAAGGGTCCGGCGACGATCAACCAGATCCACGACCCGGAGCGGATCCTCTACCCGCTGCGGCGAGTCGGAGAGCGCGGGTCCGGCCAGTTCGAGCGGGTCTCCTGGGACGAGGCGGTCCGCGACATCGCGGGGCGGATCCGCCGGGCCATCGTGGAGGACCGGCGCGACGAGGTGATGTACCACGTCGGTCGCCCGGGGGAGGACGGCTTCGTCGAACGCGTCCTGCAGGCGTGGGGGGTGGACGGGCACAACTCGCACACCAACGTGTGCTCCTCGGGGGGTCGCTCGGGCTACACCCACTGGATGGGCTACGACCGGCCGTCACCGGACTACGCCAACTCCCGGGTGATGCTGCTCCTGTCGAGCCACCTCGAGACGGGCCACTACTTCAACCCGCACGCGCAGCGGATCATGGAGGCCAAGCAGAACGGCGCCAAGCTCGTGGTGCTCGACCTGCGCCTGTCCAACACGGCCTCGCACGCAGACCTCTGGATCTCGCCGTGGCCGGGCAGCGAGGCGGCGATCTTCCTCTCGGTCGCCTCCTACCTGTTGCGCACGCGGACGGTCGATGCCGACTTCCTGCGCCGCTGGGTCAACTGGGACGTCTACCTCGAGCGGCTCCACCCCGACGCGCCGAAGGACTTCGACGTCTTCCTCGACCGGCTGACCGAGGACTACGCGCGATACACCTTCGAGTTCGCGGCCCAGGAGGCCCACGTCCCGGTTGCCCAGATCGAGGAGCTGGCCCGGATCGTGGCGCAGGCCGGCAACCGGCTCGCGACCCACACGTGGCGCTCGGCTGCGGCCGGCAACCTCGGCGGCTGGCAGATCACCCGGAGCCTCTTCTTCCTCAACGTCCTCACCGGCAGCGTGGGCACGGTCGGGGGGACCCATCCGAACGGCTGGGACAAGTTCATCCCGCACTTCCCGGAGATGCCCGAGCCCAACGACGTCTGGAGCGAGAAGCTCTGGCCGCCGGAGTACCCGCTGACGACGAACGAGATGTCGATCCTGCTGCCCCACCTGCTCAAGGACGACCGGGGCCGGCTCGACGTCTACTTCAGCCGCGTCTACAACCCGCTGTGGGTCAACCCGGACGGCTTCACCTGGATCGACGTGCTCAAGGACGAGAGCAGGATCGGCCTGCACGTCGCGCTGACACCCACGTGGAGCGAGTCGGCGACGTTCGCCGACTACGTCCTGCCGATGGGCCACGCGTCCGAGCGGCACGACACGATGTCCTTCGAGACGCACACCTCCAAGTGGATCGCGTTCCGGCAGCCGGTCACCCGGGTCGCCATGGCCAAGAGGGGGATCCCCTTCCAGGACACCCGCGACACCAACCCGGGTGAGGTGTGGGAGGAGAACGAGTTCTGGTTCGAGCTGTCCTGGCAGATCGACCCGGACGGCTCCCTCGGCATCCGCCGGTACTTCGAGTCGAAGGAGCGTCCGGGCGAGAAGATGACCCAGGACGAGTACTACGACATCCTGTTCGCCCACAGCGTGCCCGGGCTCCCCGAGGCCGCAGCCGCCCAGGAGATGACACCTCTGGAGTACATGCGCACGTACGGCGTCTTCGAGGTGGCCAAGGACGTCTACCGGCTCGACGAGCGCCCCCTGACCGAGGCAGAGCTCGACGGCGCGGTGCCGGACGGGCACGGGGTGCTCCGCAAGCCGGTCACTCTCGACACCGCCCCTCCGCTCGTGGGGGAGGCCGGCGCCGTGGGGTTGCAGCACGAGGACGGCAGCGCGACCGCCGGATGGCTCTCACCGTCGCGCAAGCTCGAGATCTACTCGACCACGCTGGCCGACTGGGGCTGGCCCGAGCAGGCGACTCCCGGCTACATCGAGTCCCACGTGTCCGCGCGACGCATCGACCGCGACCACGACGAGTTCGTCCTCATGCCGAACTTCCGCCTGCCCACCCTCATCCACACCCGCTCCGGCAACGCGAAGTTCCTCAACGAGATCGCCAACACCCATCCCTTGTGGTGCAACAAGACCGACGCGGCAGGACTCGGGGTCACGACCGGCGACCTGGTCAGGGTCACCACCGAGATCGGCCACTTCGTCGCCCGGGTCTGGGCCACGGAGGCCATTCGTCCCGGCGTCGTCGGCATGTCCCATCACATGGGCCGGTGGACCCAGGAGGGGCATCCGGGGAGCCGGTGGGTGATGGGCCAGGTGAAGCTCAACCGGAGCGAGGACGGGATCTGGAGGTTGCGCTACACCGAGGGCGTCGAGCCGTTCACCAGCGCGGACCCCGACTCGGAGCGGATCTACTGGGACGACCCGGGGGTGCACCAGAACCTCACCTTCCCGGTCCAGCCGGACCCGGTCTCGGGGATGCACTGCTGGCACCAGAAAGTGAAGATCGAGAAGGCCCGGCCCGGCGACCAGTACGGCGATGTCGAGGTCGACGTCACCAAGTCGCGTGAGGTCTACCGTCGCTGGCTGGCCATGACCCGGCCGGGGCCGGGACCGGACGGTCAGCGCCGGCCCGAGTTCATGATGCGGCACGTGACCCCCAAGCGGTCGGCCTACCGGGTCGCCGAGGTCGCGAAGGGCACGGCTTCATGAGCCTCATCTCCCGCCTCCGCCCCGCGGTGGAGGTCGACCTGGCCGAGGTCCACGCGGCCCTCGGCCGCGTGGAGGACCCCGAGCTGCACCTGCCCCTGCCCGAGGCCGGCATGATCGGCGACGTCGAGGTGACCCGCAGCGGCACCGTCAAGGTCACGGTTCGACTCACCACGCCGTCGTGCCCGATGAAGGACACCCTCGGCTCGGACATCACGTCCGAGGTGGGCGGGGTCGCCGGAGTCGAACGGGTCGAGGTCAGCTTCGCCGCGATGAGCGAGCACGAGCGGATGAACCTCGCCGCCCGGCTCCGCGGCGACCTGCCGACGCACGGCCACGCCTTCGGACCCGACTCGAGGACCACGGTCTATGCGGTCGCGAGCGGCAAGGGCGGCGTCGGCAAGTCCACCGTGACGGCCAACCTCGCCGTCGCGCTCGCCCAGCAGGGCAAGCGGGTCGGCATCCTCGACGCCGACGTGTGGGGCTACTCCATCCCGCATCTCTTCGGGGTCCGCCGGGCGCCGATCGCGATCAAGGGGCTGATGCTCCCGGTCGAGGCGCACGGCGTCGCCCTCATGTCGGTCGGCTTCTTCGTCGACGACGACGAGCCCGTCGCCTGGCGTGGCCCGATGCTGCACAAGGCCCTCGAACAGTTCCTCTCGGACGTCCACTGGGGTGAGCTCGACGTGCTGCTCATCGACCTGCCCCCGGGCACCGGCGACATCACCATGTCGCTGCTCGAGCTCGTCCCCGACGCCGCGCTCATCGCGGTGACGACGCCACAGCCGGCCGCGGCGGTGGTCGCCGAACGCGTCGGCCGGATGGCGCGCAACGCCCGGATGCCGGTCGCCGGAGTCATCGAGAACATGTCGACCCTCGTCTGCGAGGCCTGCCACGAGAGCACCCCTCTCTTCGGCGTCGGCGGCGGGCAACGCCTGGCGACAGCCATCGGTGCGCCCCTGCTCGGGCAGGTGCCGCTCGACGTGGCGCTGCGCCAGGGAGGTGACAGCGGGATCCCGGCGGTCCTCGGCTCCCCGACCGCCTCGTCGGTGCACGAACTCCGGCGCATCGCGACCGTCCTCCCCGTCGTCCGCCGCAGCCTCGTCGGACGCAGGCTGCCCCTCACCGTCGTGTGACCCCCCACCCCGCCGCGCGAGGCGGCCGGAGTCGCCGGATCATCGATGACGACGCGGCGTTCACCAACCTGACGTCGCAGAGCAGCACGCGGCGACCGTCGGTGAGGACGCCGGCGACGACACGATGCAGGTAGGGCTGGGCCGGGCCCACGGTGCTCTCGGTCACCGGGACTCAGGAGGCGAGCAGCAGGGACAGTGCTGCGGTGTCGGCGTCGTCGTCCGGGTCGATGCCGTCGACGGCCGCCAGCCGGGTGACGGTGCCGCGGCGGTCGGCCTCGATCCAGGCCGCTCGGTGCGCCAGCCCGAGGTGCGGCAGCCCCGGCAGCAGCAGGCAGCCGGAAGCGGTCTCGTACTCCGGCAGGGACGCGACGGTGCTCGACGGGGGGTGCAGCACGGCGAGCGCCGGGGGCAGGGCATCAGCGAACTGGCCCGGGCGCAAGGGGTGGTCGCCGACGAACTGGCCCTCGGCGAGCACGAGCCCGACGGAGTGCTGAGGGGCGTGGGCTGGGACGTCCTCGACCACGCGGAAGACGGTGCTCCCGTTGGGAAGCATGTGGGGCACCGCGGCCAGGCGCACCGCGAGCAGGAGGACGTGTGTCCACTCGACGGTGTCCTCGGGCCACCGGCCGACGATGATGAACCCGCGGAGCGCACCGTGGGACTGGATGGGGGCGATCTCGACCTTGGGGTCGTGCTCCTGATCCATGAGGACCTCCCTCCACACCGTCTCAAAGTGGTGGGTGTCCTCTCAGCATGCCACCAGGGCGGCTGGACGGCACGCATCCGAGCGCCTGTCGCGGCGCCAGGTCAGCCGCGTCGCTGCGCTGGGCCGGGTGAGGGCGGTGTGCGCGCGCCGGAGGGCCCACGGTCGCACGTAGACTGATCAGTGGGGGACGAACGCATCGGGAAGTGAGCAGCATGTCTGGCAAGGGTGACAACGAGGGACTGTCCATCGGCTACCGCATCGGCTACCAGCTGAGGCGTCTCGGTCTCACCTTCTTCGGTCCGGCCCAGCTGGGTGAGACCAACGACCCGACGGCTCGACTCGCCGCCGAGCGTGCGGCCAAGGTCGCCCGCGCGCGGCGCGAGCGGGAGCAGCGCGAGGCCGAGGAGAAGGCGCGGCGCAGCGCGGCCTGAGTCCGGCTGAATCATGTTGGGCCCCGATCCTTTCGGGTACCGTCGATGGGACGGGTCCATCCGCACGGTCTCCAGGAGGAGCCATGGGTGATCAGATTGGTCTCTTGTTCATGCTCGGGATGGTCGTCCTGCTCGTGGTGGGGCTGATCATGGTGAACCCACGCCGTGGCAAGGGGGGCGGCCCCGAGACGGAGTCGCTCAACCGCCACGTCGACGACACGGTCCGCACCCGCGCCGACCACCCCGAGGGCGCCGAGCGGTCGCACCTCGTCGGCAACCCTCCGGTCGACACCGTGACGACCCAGGGCTGGGGCGTCGCCACGCCGGGTGAGGGCGCCCTCCCGGAGCTCCCGGTGGACGTCCACCCGGAGCTGCACGACAGCGACCGAAAGCGTCCGCCGCGCCACTGACCCCTACGGCACGGTCTCCCGGGCCGTATGCCGCTGGGTTGCGTTCCCGGGCGACGCGCCTGCGTGGGTGCTGGGTGGGTAGCCTCACTGGGCATGGACGCTGCACGGAAGGTCGTCATCGTCGGTGGTGGCATCGGTGGCGTCAGCGCCGCGTCGGCACTGCGGGCACGGGGTTACGACGGCGAGCTGGTCCTGGTGGACGACGCGCAGTTCCCAGTCGACCGGCCGCCACTCAGCAAGGAGTACCTCGCCGGCATCCGCAGCCGTGACGACATCGCGTTGGAACAGCGGGAGTGGTACGCCGAGCACGACGTCCGACTCCTCTCAGGGACGCGCGTGACGGCACTCCGCCCGGGCGAGGGCGTCGTCGAGACGGACGGCGGCGCCACGATCGGTGCTGACCGGGTCGTGCTCGCAACCGGCGGGCAGGCCGCCCGACCCCCGATGCCGGGAGCGGACAGTGACCGGGTGCACGTGCTGCGGACCGTCGATGACGCCGACCGGCTCCGGTCCGTGGTGTCGTCGGGGACCCGGGTCCTCGTCATCGGTGCGGGCCTGGTCGGCGCAGAGGTCAGCTCGACACTCCACGGGCTCGGCGCTGAGGTCACCCTCGTCGAGCCCGTGTCCCCGCCCCTGGCGTCGGTCTTCGGCGAGCCCGTCGCGCGCTGGCTCCACGAGCTCCACCGCGCTCGCGGTGTGCGCGTGCTCGGGGCCGGCCTCGACCGGCTCGACCCCGTCGGCGACGGCATCCGGGCGCGGCTCACCGGCGGCTCGACCGACGTCGTGGCCGAGCGGGTGGTGCTCGCCGTCGGCATGGTGCCGGAGACGTCACTCGGGGCTGCGGCAGGACTCGACACCGGCCGGGGGATCGTCGTCGACGAGGGGCAGGTGACCTCCAACCCCGCCGTCCTGGCCATCGGGGACGCCACGGAGGTGCGGCGCGACGGCGTCAGCCAGCCTCGTGCGGAGCACTGGGAAGCCGCCCGACTCGACGGTGAGCGGGCCGCCGCGACGATCCTCGGGGCCCCGCAACCGGCTCCCACGGCGAGCTGGTTCTGGACCGATCGCCATGGTCTCCACGTCGAGGTCGTCGGCGACCTGTCAGGCGGCCACCTCGTCGTCAGGGGCGAGCTGGGCGAGCCGCCGTTCTCGGCGTTCGCGATCCGCGACGGGGTGGTGGTGGGTGCGGTGTCGGTCGAGGATGCCAAGGCGGTCCGCGCCGCACGGCGCCTCATCGACCGCTCCATCCGGGTCGATCCCGGTGCGCTCGGCGACCCGGCGACCGACCTGCGCCGCCTGCTGCGGGGCTGACGCGGCCGTTAATCGATGGCGCGGGCCCCTCCCTTCATGGAGGCTCGCCTCATGACCAGCAGCGACTACTGGGACACCGCGGCGGCCCGGCACTACGACGAGCGGTCGGCGTTCATGTTCGAGCCGGCCGTGCTCGGGCCGGCGGTCGACACCCTGGCCCGGCTGGCCGCGGACGGGCCGGCACTGGAGTTCGCAGTCGGCACCGGCCGCGTGGCGATTCCGTTGGTGGAAAAGGGGATTCGGGTCGTGGGGATCGAGCTGTCCCAGCCCATGGTCGACCGGCTCCATGAGAAGCGGGCGGACCTTCCCGTCGTCGTCGGCGACATGGCCACGAGCGCGGCGCCGGGGACGTACTCGCTCGTCTACGTCGTGTGGAACAGCATCGGCAACCTGCGCACGCAGGCCGAGCAGGTCGCCTGCTTCCGCAACGCCGCCCGGCACCTGGAGCCGGGTGGGCGCTTCGTCGTGGAGCTGTGGGTTCCGGCGATCCGGCGCTTCCCACCCGGGCAGTCCGCGGTGCCCTTCCACGTCGGCAGGCGCCATGTCGGCTTCGACACGTACGACCTGACCACGCAGCAGGGGACGTCGCACCACTTCCGCCGAGAACCGGACGGAACGGTGACCTACGGCGCCAGCAACTTCCGCTACATCTGGCCCGCGGAGTGCGACCTCATGGCCGAGCTCGCGGGTCTGGCGCTGGAGAGTCGCACCGCCGACTGGCAGGGCGCACCGTTCACGAGTGAGAGCGAGAGTCACGTCTCGGTGTGGCGCAAGCCCGCGTGAGCGCAGGTCACGTGGGGCGCCGCCCGGTGCACGACCGCGAACGCCGTGGGTTCGGGTACGAGTGGGGCATGGTCGTCGACGAGGAGATGCAGGACGAGTTCGGCACGATGGCAGCCTGGACGTGGGAGGCGGTGACCGGGCTCGGCCACGACCATGCGATCCCCGCAGCCTGCCGGGGCAGCGGCCGCCCGTCCGGCCTCGACTGGCTGCTCGCCCGCCTCGGTCCCGCTCCCGGCGATCCGTTGCTCGACGTGGGAGCCGGTCTCGGCGGACCGGCCGCATACGCGCGCTCGCGGACCGGCGTCCGTCCGGTGTGCCTGGAGCCGATGGGCCAGGCTGCTGCGGCTGCTGCCCGGCTCTTCAGCCTCCCCGCCCTCGTGGCCGAGGGTGCTCGGCTGCCGCTTCCCGCAGAGTCCTTCGGGTTCGCGTGGTCCCTCGGCACGCTCTGCACGACCGACGAGAAGGCAGCGTGGCTCGCCGAGCTGCGGCGCGTCCTGCGCCCCGGGGCCCGGCTCGGGCTCCTCGTCGTCCTGGCCACGCACGAGTCGTTCCGCGTGCCGTGGGGCAATGCGTTCCCGAACGGCGACGAGCTGGCCGGGCTGCTGGCAGCGGCCGGCTTCACCGTGGTCGACGAGGCGTGGACCGACGACCTGCCCGCTCCAGATGACGAGTGGCAGCGACTCGAGGACGAGGTCGACGCCGCGGTCGAGCGAGCCCATGGCCACGACCAGCGGCACGCCACGGTCAAGGAGCACGAACGCAGGATGGGCGACCTCGTCGAGTCGGGACGGGTCCGCGGGCGGCTCCTCGTCGCGCGAGCGGCGGACTCGCGTTCCACCCGTTGACCCGCTCGTTGTGACCGGGCTCACGTCCGACAGACTGGCCCTGCGTCCCGGTGCCTCGACCAGCCCGCGCGGGGACGCCGACATGACGGTGGAGTGGCTGGACGGTGGTGGAACGAGGGATCGGGTTGGCGCACGAGGTGCGGCGCACGAGTGCGAGGCTGGCGGACGGCCGCGAGATCATCTACTTCGACGATGTCACCGAGGTCCGCTCGCCCCGCCCGGACGAGCGGCCGTTGGGGACCCGCGCCGAGGCCGGGGAGATGCGCTTCGACGCCCTGACGGGGGAGTGGGTCGCCGTCGCCAGCCACCGCCAGAACCGGACCTTCCTCCCGCCGCCGGACGAGTGCCCGCTCTGCCCCACCGGACGGGGTTCCGTGCCGAGCGAGGTGCCCGAGCCCGACTACGACGTCGTCGTCTTCGAGAACCGGTTCCCGAGCTTCTCGGAGGGCGCGCCGGACATCGCGGCGACGGTTCCCGAGCCGCTCTTCGCGACGGCGCCGGCCCGGGGCCGCTGCGAGGTCGTGTGCTTCACGAGCGAGCACACCGGCCAGTTCGCGCAGCTTCCGCCCGCCCGGGTTGCGACCGTGCTCGACGCGTGGGTCGACCGGACCACCGCGCTGAGCAGCCTGCCCGGGGTCGAGTACGTCTTCTGCTTCGAGAACCGCGGTCCGGAGATCGGCGTCACCCTGCACCATCCGCACGGGCAGATCTACGCCTACCCCTACGTGCCGGCCCGCAGCCGCGCGATGCTGGAGCGGGCCCGCGCCCACCGGCAGGCGACTGGTCGGCTGCTGGGCTCCGACCTCCTCGCCGCCGAGCGGGCAGCCGGTTCGAGAGTGGTCCTCGAGACCGACCATTGGACTGCCTACGCGCCGTTCGCCTCCCGCTGGCCGGTCGAGGTGCACCTCGTGCCCAACCGGTCCGTCCCTGACCTGCCGTCCCTCATCGACGACGAGCGGGCGGACCTCTCCCGCGTCTATCCGCAGCTCCTTCGCAGGCTCGACCGCTTCCACGCAGCCCCGACCCCGATCCCGCTGCCCTACATCGCCGGCTGGCACCAGGCGCCGGTGCACGAGGGCCGGGACGACTGGCGGCTCAGCATGCAGATCACCTCCATCCTGCGCGCCCCCGGCAAGCTGAAGTACCTCGCGGGCTCCGAGTCCGGCGTGGGCGGCTGGGTCACGGACGTGACCCCCGAGTCGGTGGCGGCGCGACTGCGTGAGCTGGGCGACGCATGAGCGACAGCCAGCCGCGCGCCATCCCCACCGCACTGGTGAGCGCCTTCCGAGGCGCCTTCGGCGGGAAGCCGAGCGGCGTCTGGTCGGCCCCTGGCCGGGTCAACCTCATCGGCGAGCACACCGACTACAACCACGGCCTGTGCCTGCCGCTGGCGATCCCGCGCCGTGCCTGGGTCGCCGCCGCCCCGCGGGCCGACCGGCGGTTGCGCATCGTGTCCCGGCAGGTGCCGGGGGAGCGCACGATCGCGCTCGACGGACTGCTCGAGGGCAACCGCGGGGGATGGGCCGCCTATGCGGTCGGCGTCCTCTGGGCGCTCGAGCAGGCCGGGCACGAGGTCGGTGGTCTCGACGTCGTCGTGGACGGGCGGGTGCCCATCGGGTCGGGGCTGTCGAGCTCCGCCGCACTCGAGTGTGCCGTGGCCGTGGCGGCGGTCGACCTCTTCGGTCTGGACGGCTACGACGGCGAGGAGGGTCGTCGCGCCCTGGCCCAGATCTGCGTCCGCGCCGAGAACGACGTGGCCGGGGCGCCCACCGGTGGGATGGACCAGTCGGCGGCGCTCCTGGCCCGCGCCGACGAGGCCCTCCTGCTCGACTTCGACGGTGCGCCCGCTGACACGGCCCCCGTCCACGTTCCCTTCGACCTCTCCGCGCACGGTCTGGCTCTGCTCGTGATGAACACCCGCGCCGAGCACTCCCTCGACGATGGGCAGTACGGCAACCGGCGCGAGGAGTGCCGGGCCGCCGTGGCCGAGCTCGGTGTGCCCTCCCTGCGCGCCGTTCAGCCGGGCGACCTCGACCGTGTCCTGCCGAGACTGGCCAGCGAGGTCCTGCGCCGGCGCGTGCGCCACGTCGTCTCGGAGATCGAGCGCGTCACCCAGACCGTCGACGCGCTGGAGCGGGAGGACTTCGCAGCCCTGACCGGCCTGTTCGACGCGTCTCACGCCTCCATGCGCGACGACTTCGAGATCTCCTGCCCGGAGCTCGACACCGCAGTGGAGACCGCCCGTGCGTTCGGCGCGCTCGCGGCCCGGATGACCGGAGGCGGCTTCGGCGGCTCGGCCATCGCCATCGTGCCCGCGTCGCTCGTCGAGCGGGTGAGCCAGGCGGTGACCACAGCCTTCGCGGACCACCGCTTCCGCGAGCCCGAGCTCTTCCCGGTCACCGCCGACGGCCCGGCGAGGCGGGATCGCTGACCCGGCCCAGCGGCATACGGCATCCGCGTGAGCGCGTGGTTCCCCGTTCTCCGGACGACGCGCGGCTTCCGAACTACGCTGACCGCAACATCGGCCCCCTCCACGCGTCACCCGACATCGGGTCCGGGGGCGGATCTGGGGAGGGTGGATGTCCAAACCTGCCATCCTGACCGTCGACGACGACGTCGCGGTCTCGGCTGCCATCACCCGCGACCTGCGCAGCCGGTACGCCGACTCCTACCGGGTCATCCGGACGACGTCCGGCGGCGAGGCCCTCGACGTGCTGACCACCCTCGCGCTGCGCGGCCAGCCCGTCGCGCTCATCGCCTCTGACCAGCGCATGCCTGGCCTGACCGGCATCGAGCTGCTCGATCAGGCAAGGACGCACGCCCCCGAGGCGAAACGGCTGCTCCTGACGGCGTACGCCGACACGGACGTGGCGATCCGGGCGATCAACGACATCGGCCTCGACTACTACCTGCTCAAACCGTGGGACCCCCCCGAGGAGCGGCTCTACCCCGTCATCGACGACCTGCTCGGCGACTGGCTGCGGCAGCACCCGGACCACTCCGCCGACGTCCGCGTCGTGGGGCACCGCTGGTCGGACCGCAGCCACGAGATCAAGACCTTCCTCGCCCGCAACCACGTGCCCTACCGCTGGTACGACGTGGAGCGGGACGCGGAGGCGGAGCGCCTCGTCGCGATCTCCGGCGTCGCCGACTCCGACCTGCCGATCGTCCTGGCGCCCGGCCATGACCCGCTCCGGTCGCCCTCGACCGTCGCCCTCGCCACGCTGCTCGGCCTGCGGACGCGCGCCGAGCGCCCGCTCTACGACGTGTGCATCATCGGGGGCGGGCCTGCCGGTCTCGCCGCGGCCGTCTACGCGGCATCCGAGGGGCTCGACACGGTGATCGTCGAGCGCGAGGCGCCTGGGGGCCAGGCGGGGCAGAGTGCGTCGATCGAGAACTACCTCGGCTTCCCACGCGGCCTCACCGGGTCGGACCTCGCGCAGCGAGCCGTGGCGCAGGTGGTCCGCTTCGGTGCGGAGATGGTCGTGGCCCGCGACGTCGTCGGCCGCCAGACCCGAGGCTTGGTGCAGGCGGTCCTCGTCGACGGCTCCGACGACATCGAGGCGCGCGCACTGGTCGTCGCGACGGGCGTCTCCTACCGGCAGCTGCAGGCTCCGGGGCTCGATGCCTTCACCGGTCGCGGCGTCTACTACGGTGCGACGGCGAGCGAGGCGAGCCAGTGCGAGGGCGAGGACGTCTACGTCGTGGGTGCCGCCAACTCCGCCGGCCAGGCCGCACTCAACCTGGCGCGGTTCGCCAAGCAGGTCATCCTCCTCGTGCGTTCCGGCTCGCTCGCGGAGAGCATGTCGCGCTACCTCATCGAGCGGATCGAGCAGGCCCCGAACGTCACGGTGCGCTTCCACACCGAGGTCGCGGCCGCGCGCGGCGACGGCCACCTCGAGGGGCTGAGCCTGACCGACCGGGACACGGGCGTCACGGAGGACGTCGACACGAACTGGCTCTTCATCTTCATCGGCGCCTCCCCCCGGACCGACTGGCTCGGGGACGACCTCGTCCGTGACCCGGCCGGGTTCATCGTCACGGGCGCCGACCTCACGAGTGCGAGGTTCGTCGACCGGGCCCGTCCGTGGCCGCTCGAACGCGCCCCCCTCGCCCTCGAGACGAGCGTCCCGGGCGTCTTCGCCGCCGGCGACGCGCGCCTCGACTCGATGAAGCGGGTTGCGTCGGCCGTCGGCGAGGGCGCCATGGCCGTGCACCTCGTCCACCGCTACCTCGCGACGATCTAGGAGCCTGAGTTGGCGACCAGCGCCGAGCTGCGCCACCTGCCCATCTTCGAGGGCTTGGGCGACACCCAGCTGTCCCAGCTGGTGGCCGCCGCCGAGGACGTGCCCATCGGGGCCGGCGCCGTCGTCTGGCGCGAGGGGGAGCACGCCGACCACTGGTGGGTCCTGCTCGAGGGAGAGGTCGAGCTCACCAGGCGGGTCGGCCACGAGCGGGTCGTCGTCAGCCACATGCGCAGCCCCGGCCAGTGGGCGGGTGGTTTCCGGGCGTGGGACGAGGCGGGCGTCTACCTGGCCACCGGGCAGGTCGTCGCCGCCGGTCGTCTCCTGCGCGTCTCGGCGCCCGACCTGCGTGACCTCACCCAGGCCTGGTTTCCCCTGGGCGGCCGCCTGATCGAGGGGATCATGGTCACCGCGCGGTCGATCGAGTCGATGGCCCGCCAGCGCGGCTCCCTCATCACCCTCGGCACGCTCTCGGCCGGGCTCGCCCACGAGCTGAACAACCCCGCCTCGGCGGCCGCGCGGGCGGCCGAGGTGCTCTCGGGGGAGCTGCCCCGGCTCATCGACTCGATCCGGGGCCTCGCCCACCACCTCAGTCCCGAGCAGTTCCTCGAGCTGGACGGGCTGCGCCGCGACCTGTCCGCCCCACGGCCACCGCACGACGCCGTCACGCTCGCCGACGTGGAGGAGGAGCTGACGGCCTGGCTCGAGGACCACGCCGTCGCGCGGTCCTGGGAGGTGGCCGCGTCCCTCGCGTCGTCCGGTGCCGACGAGTCCTGGTGCGAGCGGGCGCTCGACATCCTCGGGGCCGACTCCCTCGGGTCCGGGCTCGCGTGGGTCGCGAGCACGGTGTCGGTGTCGTCGCTGCTCGAGGAGATGCAGGAGTCCACGCGCCGCGTCTCCGGGATCGTCGCGGCGGTCCGCTCCTACACACAGATGGACCGCGCCAGTCGTCAGCAGGTGGACGTCCGCGACGGGCTGGAGAGCACTCTCGTCGTCCTGGGACCGCGACTGCGCGAGGGAGACGGCATCGCGGTGGTCCGTGACTACGGCGACGCGGTGCCGGAGGTGGATGCGCATCCCGGCGAGCTCAACCAGGTGTGGACCAACCTCATCGACAACGCGGTCGACGCGATGGGTGGCTCGGGCACGCTGGGCATCTGCACCCGAGCGGACGGCGACGGGCTGCTGGTCGAGATCTCCGACACCGGCGAGGGGATGGCCGCCGACGTGGCGGAGCGCGCCTTCGAGGCGTTCTACACCACCAAGCAGGTCGGCAGCGGCACCGGCCTCGGCCTCGACATCGCGCGCCGGATCGTCGTCGACCGGCACGGAGGAGACATCTCGGTGGAGAGCACGCCGGGACGGACCGTGTTCCGGGTCCGCCTTCCCCGCACCCGTCCCGAGGCCGAGTGAGCGGGCACAGCACGTGTCCGATGCCGCTGGGCCGGCTCGGCGGCGACCCGCCCCGCCGCCCACCTGGGGACGCGTCTCCGTGGGGGCGAGCCCAGCGGCATACGGAAGGCTCTGTCGGTCGGGAAGCCTAGAAGTCGCCGGCGCCGCGCCTGAGGCGGGTCAGCACGTCGACGAGCGTGCCGAGGTCCCGGGACGGCAGACCCGGCTGCTCGAAGACCTCCGTGTTGAGGGCCTTCGTCGCCCGCTCCGCGAGCTCACGACCGGCGGGAGTCAGGGCGACGAGGTAGGCGCGGCGGTCGTCCGGGTGGGTCGAACGGGTGACGAGCCCGGCGTCCTCGAGGCGGTCGACGGCATTGGTCACGCTCGTGGGATGGACCTGCAGGCGCGAGCCGATGATCTTCATCGGGAGGGATCCGCGCTTGCTGAACCACAGCAGCATGAGCACCTCGTAGCGGGCAAAGGTCACCCCGAGCGGCTTGAGGGTGGCCTCGACGCGCGCCAGGACGATCTGGTGCGCACGCATCAGGGAGGTGACGGCGGCCATCCCGTCGGCAGCGTCGGCCCAGCCTGACTCGACCCATTGGGTACGGGCCTGGTCGATCGGGTCGAACTCGAGGCCGCGCGTGCCGTCACCGGTCATGCCGACATCGTAGGACGGCCGACGCGTTGACGTCCATTAGTTGGAAGTCCTACTATTTTTCTGTCAGTGCGCACCGCGCACCGCCACACCCGCCCGGAGGCCCCTCGTGAGCAACCAGAAGCCCGAGCTGCACCAGCCGGCTCACCACGTCCGCATCGTCACCGCGTCGAGCCTCTTCGACGGTCACGACGCATCGATCAACATCATGCGGCGGATCATGCAGAGCCAGGGCGCCGAGGTCATCCACCTCGGTCACAACCGCTCCGTCCAGGAGGTCGTCGACGCGGCGATCGAGGAGGACGTGCAGGGCGTCGCCGTCTCGTCCTACCAGGGTGGGCACGTCGAGTACTTCGAGTACCTCGTCGAGCTGCTCAAGGAGAACGGCGCGGAGCACATCAAGGTCGTCGGCGGTGGCGGCGGCGTCATCGTGCCCGAGGAGATCGCCCGGCTGCGCGCCTCCGGCGTGACGATCTTCAGCCCCGAGGACGGCCAGCGCCTGGGCCTCGCCGGCATGATCAACACCGTCATCAAGGACTGCGACTTCGACCCGTGGGACGTGCGCCAGGCGAGCCTCGACGCGGTGCTCGCGGGAGATCGGGCCGCCGTCGCGCGGGCCATCACCGGCGCCCAGGAGGGCGACCTGGACTCGGCCACGCTCGAGGCGATCCGCCAGGCCGCCTCCCGCCGTCAGGTCCCCGTGCTCGGCATCACCGGCACCGGCGGGTCGGGCAAGAGCTCACTCACCGACGAGCTGGTCCGCCGGCTCCGCCTCGACCAGCAGGACAAGCTGCGCGTCGCCATCCTCGCCATCGACCCGACCCGCAGTCGCGGCGGGGGCGCGCTGCTCGGAGACCGCATCCGGATGTCGTCCCTCGACGGCGACCGCGCCTTCTTCCGCAGCCTCGCGACGCGCGGCCACAGCCAGGTCCCAGCCAACCTCGAGGACGTCCTGGCCATCACCAAGTCCGCCGGCTTCGACCTCGTCATCCTCGAGACGCCGGGCATCGGCCAGGGTGACGCGGCCATCGTGGAGTTCGCTGACGTGTCCCTCTACGTCATGACGCCCGAGTTCGGCGCCAGCAGCCAGCTCGAGAAGATCGACATGCTCGACCGGGCCGACGTCGTGGCGATCAACAAGTTCGAGCGGCGCGGGGCCGAGGACGCCCTGCGGGACGTCGGCCGCCAGCTGGTCCGCAACCGCGAGGCCTTCGGCAAGGGGCCGGGGGACATGCCGGTGTTCGGGACGAGCGCAGCGACGTTCAACGACGACGGGGTCACCGCGCTCTACCAGGAGCTGCGGGGCCTGCTCGCCGACAAGGGCATGGCGGTCGAGGAGGGCGCTCTTCCCGCCGTCTCGACCAAGCAGTCGACCCGGATCGCCACCGTCGTGCCCTCCTCGCGGGTGCGCTACCTCGCGGAGATCAGCGAGACCGTCCGCGACTACCACTCCGCCACCGAGGAGTACGCCGCTCTGGCCTCGCGGGTCCAGCGGCTCGAGGCCGTGCGGGACGAGCTCTCCGAAGCCGGGTCGGAGGCGGCGCCGGTCGAGCAGCTGCTCGAGACCGCCCGCGCCGAGCTTCCCGCCGAGGTCGTCGACCAGCTCACGGGCTGGCCCGAGATCGTCGAGGCCTACTCGGGCGACGAGCAGGTCATCAAGATCCGCGACAAGGAGATCCGCAACGTCCTGACCCGGGAGTCGCTGTCCGGCAACAAGATCCCGCGTGTCGCCCTGCCGCGCTACACCGACCACGGCGAGCTCGTCTCCTTCCTCCGTCGCGAGAACCTCCCCGGCTACTACCCCTTCACCGCGGGGGTGTTCCCGTTCAAGCGCGAGGGCGAGGACCCGGCGCGGATGTTCGCCGGAGAAGGCGACCCGTTCCGCACCAACCGGCGCTTCAAGCTGCTCTCCGAGGGCCAGCCGGCGACCCGCCTGTCCACCGCGTTCGACTCGGTGACGCTCTACGGTCGCGACCCCGACCCGCGTCCCGACGTCTACGGCAAGGTCGGCACCTCGGGTGTGTCGATCGCGACGCTCGACGACATGAAGGCGCTCTACGACGGGTTCGACCTCGTGTCCCCGACCACGTCGGTGTCGATGACGATCAACGGCCCCGCGCCGACGATCCTCGCGTTCTTCCTCAACACCGCGATCGACCAGCAGCTCGACCGGTTCCGGGAGCGGGAGGGACGAGAGCCCACCGGCGCCGAGGCGGAGGAGATCCGTGACTTCGCCCTGGCCAACGTCCGCGGCACCGTGCAGGCCGACATCCTCAAGGAGGACCAGGGCCAGAACACCTGCATCTTCAGCACCGAGTTCTCGCTGAAGATGATGGCCGACATCCAGCAGTGGTTCATCGAGCACAAGGTCCGCAACTTCTACTCGGTGTCGATCTCCGGGTACCACATCGCCGAGGCCGGCGCGAACCCCATCAGCCAGCTCGCCTTCACCCTCGCCAACGGCTTCACCTACGTCGAGAGCTATCTCGCCCGTGGCATGCACGTCGACGAGTTCGCGCCCAACCTCTCCTTCTTCTTCAGCAACGGGATGGACCCCGAGTACACCGTGCTCGGCCGGGTGGCCCGTCGCATCTGGGCGATCGCGATGAAGGAGAAGTACGGCGCCAACGAGCGCTCGCAGAAGCTCAAGTACCACGTCCAGACATCGGGACGGTCGCTGCACGCACAGGAGATGCAGTTCAACGACATCCGCACGACGCTCCAGGCGCTCTGTGCCATCTACGACAACGCGAACTCCCTGCACACCAACGCCTACGACGAGGCGGTCACGACGCCGACCGAGGACTCGGTGCGCCGTGCGCTGGCCATCCAGCTCATCATCAACAGGGAGTGGGGTCTGGCCGTCAACGAGAACCCGCTCCAGGGCTCGTTCATCGTCGACGAGCTGACCGACCTCGTCGAGGCGGCGGTGCTGCGCGAGTTCGACAAGATCACCGAGCGCGGAGGCGTGCTGGGCGCGATGGAGACGGGCTACCAGCGCGGCCGGATCCAGGACGAGTCGATGCTCTACGAGCACCGCAAGCACGACGGCAGCCTGCCGATCATCGGCGTCAACACCTTCCGTCACCCGCACGCCGACGACGAGGAGCCGAAGACGATCGAGCTCGCCCGCGGCACCGAGGAGGAGAAGCAGAGCCAGCTCGCCCGCGTCCGCGCCTTCCAGCAGGAGCACGCTGACGAGGCGACGGCCGCGCTCGAGGAGCTCAAGCAGGTCGCCATCGAGGGCGGCAACGTCTTCGACGTCCTGATGCGCGCGGCTCGGGTGTGCTCGCTGCAGCAGGTGACCGAGGCCTTCTTCGAGGTGGGCGGCCAGTACCGCCGCAACGTCTGAGTGCCTCCGAAAGGCAGCCCTGGTGAGCTCTCCTGTCGTCGACGACCTCGGGTATGCCGCTGAGCTCGCTCCCAGCCCGAGGCGCGTCGTGTCGCTCGTCCCCTCCATCACCGAGGCCATCGCTGCGACCTGCCCCGACCTGCTCGTCGGGGCGACCGACTGGTGCACCCACCCGGCGGACCTCGCCGTGCGCCGCGTGCGGGGCACGAAGAACCCGGACCTCCGGGCCATCCGGGAGCTGGCGCCCGACCTCGTCGTCGCCAACAAGGAGGAGAACCGGGAGCTCGACGTCAGGCGGCTGCGCGAGCACGGGATCCCCGTCTACGTCACCGACGTCGTCACCGTGCCCGGCGCCCTCGACTCGCTGGAGCGGCTCTTCGGGCGCGTGCTCGACGCCGGGGTCCCTGACTGGTTGCACGCGGCTCGCGACGAATGGGACGGCCCGGTCCCCGAGCCGAGCGTGGACGTTGCGGTGGCGATCTGGCGGGACCCGTGGATGGTCGTGGGCAGCAGCACCTTCACCGGTGACGTCGTCGCGCGTCTCGGGTGGCGCAACGTCTTCGGCCGGCATTCCGAGCGCTACCCGCACGTCGACCTCGCGGACCTCGACCGGGACGACATCGATGTCGTCCTCCTTCCCGACGAGCCCTACGTGTTCACCCCGGATGACGGACCCGAGGCCTTCACCCGCGCCCGCACCGCGCTCTGCAGCGGGCGACTCCTGACGTGGTACGGACCGGCGATGGTCGGGGCGAAGACGGCGCTGCACGAGTCGGTGGGCGCCTGACCCGTTCGGGGTCGGTGACTGCTGGGGCTCTCAACGCGGCGCACCCCGACCTATCCTGACGAGGTGCGGGGATGGTCGTGAGCAGACCCGTCCCTGACGCGGACACGTGGGTGCGGTCGGCGCTCGCGCGGCTCGGTCAGGTCCCGGGTGTCCACCGGGTGGGGCTGGCCCTCGCCGAAGGTGGGGGACGTCGGCTGCTCTTCAGCGCGAGCGACCGCGACAACGAACGCCGCGTCGACTGGTGCGAGGTCGACGCCTACGAGGACGTCCCGCTGAACCACTCCGTGCGCACCGGGGAGGCGGTGGCCGGCTCGCTGGACGACCTCGCCGGCCGCTACCCGGAGTTCATCGGCCGCCAGAGCCCGACGACCCGTGCGCTCGCGTCCGTGCCGATTCTCGCCGCGGGCCACATCCAGGGCGGATACGCGCTCTTCTACGACACACCCCAGCGCTTCGACCGCCCACGGCTCACCGAGCTGGAGGCTCTCGCGGACAGACTGGGCGCCGACCTGCGCCGGGTGCAGCGCGCGACGACCCACGCCAGCAGGTCCCTCGACGACGCGCCGGTGCCATCCGGCGCGCTCGCGGCCACGTTCTCCGTCACCGCGGACCCACGGGCGGTCGCCCCGGCCCGCCACCACGTCCGGCGCACGCTGTCGGGCTGGGGTGTTGACGACGACACCGTCGACGACGCCGTCCTGTGCCTGAGCGAGCTGGTCACCAACGCCATCATTCACTGCGGTTCCGGCTGCCAGGTTCGGGTCGTGCTCGACCGCGGCGTCCTCACGACGACCGTTCGCGACGCCGGCTCCAGCGTGGTCGCCGGCCTGCGCAGCGCCACCGCGGACCCCCTGGCCGTGCACGGCCGCGGACTGCGGCTGGTGGACGCGGTGGCGACCAGGTGGGGCTCGGAGCTGGACGCCGGCGGGATGACCGTGTGGTTCATGCTCGGGCCGGCGTGATCGCGGCACAGCCGTGCCGGCCGACCCGAGGGGGCCGGCCGGCATGGCTGTCGTGACCGGAGGTGGGGACCTTCAGTTGAGGATGCCGGTGAGGGCGTCGGCCACGTCGGCCGAGACCGCAACCGGGCCGCCGAAGAGCGCACCGACCTCGATGGCGAGCCGCTGGTCCTCGAGGTACGTGGCCAGCACGCCCGGAACCGCGGTCGTGTCCACGAGCAGCATCGGCGCGTCGACCGTCCCGGCGAACGCACCGCCGCCGAGGGCATCGGGGAAGGCGCGGCCGGACGCGAACGTGACGACGTCATTGCCGTCGAAGAACCTCTGGGCGGTGCGGACGGCCGTGTCGAACCGGTTGATGCCGACGAGCCGGTTCGCGGGCAGCACGAGTGGTCCTGCGGCCGTCGCTGCGGGGCCTCCGATCGCGTAGCGCGTCGCGGTTGGGTGGTCGGCGAGGTACGCGGCGGTCGCGGACGTCATCGACGTGTCCCGAGTCAGCAGCAGGACGCCGACCTCGCGGACCGCTGCCGGGCTGGCGCTCAGGGCGTCGGGGAAGTTCGTGCCCGACGTGAGGAAGATGGCGTCCGGAGTGCCGAGCTCGTCCGCGATCTCCACCGCGGTCGCGTAACGGTCCGCACCGGCGAGGCGCACGACCGTGAAGCCGAGCGAGCTGATGGCAGAGGAGACGTCCGAGCTCAGGGCAGCCGTCCCGCCGAGGACGTAGACCCGCGAGCCGGGCGCGAGGACGCGCTCCAGCTCGTCCGAGACCCGGCCGTCGAGGAACGAGGCGTTGTTGAGGAGGAGAGGTCCTCCGGCGGCGACGGCGAGCGGACCACCCGCAAGACCGTCGGCGAAGGTGGCGGCCGTGGCGATGGCGGCCGAGCTCGCCGCCTGGTCCGCCCAGAGGCCCTGGGACGCCTCCACGGCCGTCGCGACCCGGTCCGCACCGGCGAAGCGGTCGATCATGACCCGCTGGAAGTTGGTCTCCGAGTCGTTGAGGACGACGTGGTCGACCTCGGCGTCATGAGCCTCGTCGCGGCCGACGCTCACTCCGTAGGTCAGGGCCAGTCCAGTGGCGCAGGCAGCCTGGAAGTCCGCCAGCGGCTTGCTCTCCCAGCGGTTGATGACGACGGTCGGCCCACCGGGGGCGGGGACGGTGTTGCTCGTCGTGCCGTCCGAGAGGATGTACCGCGTCGCCCAGTACGTCGCCTGGCCGCCGTCGACGGTGTCCCAGGTCTTCCAGCCGTCGGCCGGGACCTGCGTCGGGATGTGGTTCAAGGTGGCGAAGCCGCCGTCGGCCAGCGTGCCGCCGTTGCAGTCGATGACGAGCTGGTAGCTCGGTGCCGCGCCGGTGGTCGTGCGGACGCGGTAGCCACCGGCGGTGACATCCGCGAGCTTTGTGCCCGCTGCGGTGGCCTTCTTCACCGTTGCCTTGTCCGCACCGGTCGGGGCGACGAGCCGGAGGGTCCCGTCGCCGTCGCTGCCGTCGGAGCCTTCGACGAGCTCGTAGGACCCGGCGCCGATCTGGTCGTCGTCCTGCGCGAACCAGCCGGTCGGCGCCGGCTCGTTGCTCGTGACGTCCCAGGCGACGATGTCGCTGGCGCGGACCTTGTCGACGACGGTCGCGGCCCCGGCCAGCGGCGCCGCCAGACCGAGGCCGGCCGCAGCCAGGACGCCGACCGTCGTGCCTGAGATGGCTCGGCGTGCACGCGTACGTTCTCGCATGGTCTTCCTTCCCCTTGTCATGGGCGCACTGCCTTCGAGGCACCCACTCGAACCGACGCTACTCGCGAGGGAGCGAAGCGGGGCCAGAACGGCAAAAGGGTGTTCCACGACATATCGCCCCCGGACAGGGAGGCCGCGGAGTTCAGCCTTTCGATGGAGGGGCAGGGGCAGATTCCGGGCTGACAGTGAAGTCATGATCCCGACGACCACACCCACGACCCCCACCAGGCCATCCCCTCCCGCCCCTAAAGAGCCCCCACGAAAGGGCTCCGCCTCCTTCATCGCTCGTCTCACGTCCCGACGCGGGGCGTGGGCCACGATCCTCATCGCGCTCGCCGTCGTCGCGGCCATCCTCGGCGGCCTGCGCACCGAGCCACCGGTCGGTGGCGGCGCGGCCGGCTCCCTCCCGGCAACGGCCGAGGCGCGCCAGGTCGCCGAGCTGCAGAGACACTTCCCGGGAGGCGACCGGGCGCCGGCCATCGTGGTGTGGACGCGGGCGGACGGTGGACCGCTGGCTCCTGCGCAGCTGCGGTCCATCTCGGCCCAGGCGCCTGCCATCGGGCCGGCCGTGGGCGCGCCGCCGCTTCCGGCCACGGTCTCGGACGACAGGAGGGCCGCACTGCTGCCCGTCCCGGTCGACGTGGACCGGCCCGGTGCCGACATCGCCGTCACCGTCGCTCAGCTGCGTGAGCGAGTCGCTGCGTCCGCCATCCCAGGGCTCGAGACCCACGTGACCGGTGGCCCGGCGTTCGGGGCGGACGTGGCCTCCGCCTTCGACGGGGCCGACGTCACCCTGCTCCTCGTCACCCTCGCCGCCGTCGTCCTCCTGCTGCTCGTCACCTACCGGTCGCCGATCCTCTGGGTCGTCCCCCTGACGGTCGTCGCGCTGGCCGACCAGGTGGCCGCGGCCCTCACGGCCCAGGCAGGCGCCCGGTGGGACCTCAAGTTCGATGCGGGGATCATCAGCGTCCTCGTCTTCGGCGCCGGCACGAACTATGCCCTGCTGCTGATCTCGCGCTACCGGGAGGAGCTCCGTCACCAGCCTGACCACCGGATGGCGCTGCGGAGGGCGTGGTCGTCCACAGCCGGTGCGATCGTGGCGAGCAACGTCACCGTCGTCCTCAGCCTCCTCGCGTTGGTCTTCGCCGTCATGCCCTCGACCTCGGGTCTGGGCGTGGCCTCGGCGCTCGGTCTCCTCGTTGCGCTCGCCTTCGGCCTGGTCGTGCTCCCGGCAGCACTCGCGGTCGTCGGTCGGGGAGCCTTCTGGCCGTTCGTTCCCCGCCCCGGTGCCCCAGCGCCGCGACCGTCCCTCTGGGGCCGGCTGGCGAGCAGGTCGATGCGCAGGCCGGTCGTGACCACCGTGGCCGTCCTGGGGATTCTCGCCGCGCTGGCCTCAGGTCTCGTCGGCATGCGGGTCGGCCTGGCCCCGACCGAGAAGTTCCGGGTCGCGGCAGAGTCGCAGATCGGCGCGGAGATCCTCGACGAGCACTTCCCGTCCGGTCAGTCGGCTCCCATCGTCGTCGTCGCGGACGAGGCCGCCATCGACACGGTCGCCGGGCGCCTCCGGCAGGTCGAGGGGGTGACGTCGGTGCGTCCTGCGGGCGCTGCCGCAGGGCTCGCCCGGTTGACGGTGACCGCCCAGGCGGGTCCGGGAACGGCCGACGGTGACGACACCGTGCGCGCGGTGCGGGCGGCGGCCCGGTCCGTCGCCGGCGCCGACGCGAAGGTCGGCGGAGAGGCGGCCGAGCTGCTGGACACCCGCGAGCTCGCCGAGCGCGACCTGCGGGTGGTGGGCCCGGTGATCCTCGGTGTCGTCCTGCTCGTCCTCGCCGCACTGCTCGGCGCGGCCGTTGCCCCCGTGGTCCTCGTCGCGGTGAACGCGCTGTCGGCACTCGCGGCGCTCGGTCTGGGGTCCTGGATCGGCAGCGCCCTCCTCGGCTTCGCCGGGCTGGACGTCAACGTGCCCCTCATCGCCTTCATGTTCCTCGTAGCGCTCGGCGTGGACTACACGATCTTCCTCGTCCACCGCGCCAGGGAAGAGGCCATCGATGCCGGGACGGTGGCCGGCATGCGACGGGCGGTGGGCGCGACGGGAGCCGTCATCACGAGCGCGGGAGTCGTCCTCGCCGCGGTGTTCGCCGCCCTGGGCGTGCTGCCCCTCATGGTGCTCGCCCAGCTGGGCCTCATCGTCGGCCTCGGTGTCCTCGTTGACACGTTCGTCGTCCGGACGCTGCTCGTGCCGGCTCTCTTCGCCCTGCTCGGCGACCGGATGTGGTGGCCGAGGCGCACCCCCTGATCGAAAGAGCACTTCGATTGGGTGGGGGTGTCGCGAACTGCTCTCTCGATTGGTCAGGTGAGGTGGTCGTAGTCTCCGCGGACCCATGCAGCGTGTCGGTCCGCCGAGTAGCGGATCACCGCCTTGGCGTCCGAGGGGACGACCGCGCCGAAGTTGTTGTAGAGACGGTCGAACTGGAGGTCCGAGACCTGAGCTGCAATGCGCTGGACGACGTTGCCGGACAAGGGCAGCCGGTTCGGGTAGCTGCGCATGAAGCTCACCGTCCGCCCATCCGGGTTGGTGAAGATCGCGTCACCCGCGAGCAGCACCCCCAGGCCCCCGTTGCCGGTGGCCCACTCGACGACGGTCTGGCCGGCGAAGTGGCCCCCGACCCGGTGGAGGGTCAGGCCGGGTGCCACCTCGCGCACCTCGTCGAAGAACTCGACGAGGTCGGGCCGCCGCACCCAGTCGCGGTCTCGTTCCGCGAGGATGACGGGGGCCCCGAGGGCTTTCGCCCACTCGGTCTGGACGCCGTACATGTGCGGATGGCTCGCCGCGACGGCCAGCGTCGGCCCGAGTCCGCGGACGAACTCGATGGCGGAGTCGTCCACGTAGCCGACGCAGTCGAAGAGCAGCGTCCCCCCGGGCGTGCGGACCAGCATCGTCTGCTGTCCGATGCCCACCGCGGGCTCCGCTCTCAGACCCCACAGGTCCGGCTCCACCTCCGCGATGGCGATGCGAGTCCCCCTGTCCCGCAAGGTGTCCAGCGTGGTCCACTGCTGTCCCTCAGTGGGCACCCACTGCCTGTCGTCCTCGCAGATCGCACACGCCAGCGGCGGTGTCGCACTGTCCGTGGTCTCGACGCCACACGTCGCACAGATCCAGATCACCCCTCCACCTTGACGCAGCGAGCCTCTCGGATGCAGGTCCATTTCCCACCACGTGGACTGGTCCGCGGGGGGCGGACCGGCCGCGACGCGACACAATGAACGCGTGATCCTCCACCTCCGCGCCGCCGTGCAGCAGCTCTATGCCGCCCCGCCGGCCCGTTTCACGGCGCTGCGCACGGAGCTGGTGTCGCAGGCGAAGTCCGCTGGCGACCAGGATCTCGCCAAGCAGGTCGCCGCTCTGCGCAAGCCGACGGTGGCCGCCTGGGCGACGAACCACTTCGTCCGCACCCACCCGGAGGACCTTGCCGAGTTCCGCGCGTTCGCCGAGCTGCTGAGGGAGGCCCAGCGGACCCTCGACGCCGACCAGCTCCGTGCTCTGGGTCGGGAGCGGGCGAGACGGGTCGACGCCCTCGGCCTGCAGATCGCGGCAGCGGCCGATGAGGCGGGGCAGTCGGTCGGCGCAGGTGCACTGGCCGAGGTGCACGACACGCTCGTCGCCCTCATCGCCGACGAGGAGGCCGAGAAGAAGATCCTCACCGGGGCACTCGTCAAGGCGCTGAGCTACTCAGGCTTCGGTTCCGTGGACATCGACGACGCCGTCGCCATCGAGGATGCCGAGCCGGCCCTCACCGTCATCGAGGGTGAGGGCGGCGGGTCAGGGGCGAGGGAGGCCCCGGCCGCCGTCGACCTCGAGGAGCGGCGCCGGGCCAGACGTCAGGCCCAGCGCCACCGGCTCGCCGGAGCACTCAAGGCTGCGCAGGACGCGGCTCGGGACGCCGACCGTCACGTGGCGGTGCTCACGGCGCGGCAGGAGGAGGTCACCGAAGGCATCGCTGACCTCGAGCGGCGGCTGACGACGGCCCGCGAGCGGCTGGCCAGGGTGAGCGCGGAGCTCGACGACGCGGTGGCCGAGCGCGACCGACGCGAAGCCGCCCAGGCGCAGGCCGAAGAGGCCCTGACCCAGCACGACTCCGAAGGATGACCGGACGCGGAAGCCGGCCCGGCGGCATACGGCATCGGTCGAGGTGAGCCCGCGCCCGGCTCAGCGCGAGCGTCGCCCCAGCAACCCGCGGAGCCGGTGGTGCTTGGCCACCAGGTCCTCGTCGCGCGGGCTCTCCTCCGCCTCCCGCTCGCCCGGCTGCAGCTGCGCCAGGTCGGGCACCAGCTCGTACTTGTGCGAGTAGATGTCGAAGAGAGCCAGCAGCAACGCGGCCACGGGCACCGCCACGAACGCGCCACCGACCCCGAAGAGCGACGCCCCGAAGAGGACCGCGCCGAAGGAGACGGCCGGGTGGACGTTGACGGCCGAGGCGGAGATTCGCGGCTCCAGGGTGACGTTCTCGATCTGCTGGTAGACCACGGCGAAGCCGAGCACGGCGAGACCCTGCCACGGCTTCTCCCCGATGAGGCCGATGACGACGGGTAGGGCGATGGCGATGTAGGTCCCGACCGTCGGCACGAACTGGGCGACGACGCCGGTCCAGATGCCGAGCGCCAGCCAGTAGGGCATCCCGATGATGAGCATGAAGAGGGCGGTCAGCCCGCCGTTGATCGCAGCGAGGACGACGCGCGCTGAGACGTAGCCGCCGGTCTTGCGGACCGCCAGGTCCCAAGCGAGGCCGAAGACCTCCTGCTGCCTCGGGGGGACGAGCTGGGCGATCCACCGGCGCAACCGCGGCCCGTCGGCGGAGAAGTAGAACGCGAAGAAGGCGAAGGTCAACGTGCTGAACGCTGCAGCGACCACGGAGACGAGGAAGCCGAGCACGCCGCCGGCGAGGTTCTGCGCGACGGTCGTGAGCGTCGAGGTGCCGACGCCGAGCCGCTCGAGCAGACTCTGGTAGTCGAGGTCGATGCCGAACCGCTCGGAGGCCCACGTGGTCAGGTCCTCGACCAGCGCGGGGACGGACTCGGCGAAGGTGCCGATCTGGTCGGACAGGAGCCGGCCGAAGACGAAGATGAACGCGGCCAGGGCGAGCAGGCTGCCGAACATGACGATCGCCGTGGCGAACCCGCGTTTCATCGACTGGCTCAGCTTGCCGACAGCGGGCTCCATCGCGATCGACGCCAGGAACGCGAGGATGAGCGTGAAGATCACCCCGCCCGCGTCGGCGAGGACGAACCGGGCGAGCGCGACGAGGGCGATGACGGCGACGACGACCCATGCTGCACGCCAGATGCTGTAGCGGTTGAGGTGGATCTGCACGTCCGTCGCGCCGTCGGGAGTGCGGGGCTCGCGCTCCTCCACCGGCTCCGGGAGATCGCCCCTCGGCGTACCCGTGGGATCGGTCCCCGAATCGTCGCTCATGGGACGCATCCTTGCAGCGCTGGCCGCACGTGCCTACGGGGCGCGGCGCGACGCGCCGATTTCCCGTCGGCCGGGTCGACCGTGTAGTCTCACCGTCGCACAACAGGTCAGCTCGGCGCCTTGCGCCCGGGGTGGCGTGCCCCAATAGCTCAGTCGGCAGAGCGTTTCCATGGTAAGGAAAAGGTCTAGGGTTCGATTCCCTATTGGGGCTCTGGTCGGTCGGCAGTGGCTCGCACGCGAGCTGCCCGACAGCCCATGGCGGGGTAGCTCAGCTGGTTAGAGCGCACGACTCATAATCGTGAGGTCGCGGGATCGAGTCCCGCTCCCGCTACCACTGCGCGGGCCCGGGCGATTTCAGGAAACGTCCGGGTCTCGCGTATTCTTGGACGTCGCGTGCGTGCCCTTGCGCGCGACATCGAGACCCGATTCATCCGCAGTCATTTCGAGAGCAGGTTGTTGTGGCCAGCAAGAGCACGGACGTCCGTCCCAAGATCACCATGGCGTGTGCCGACTGCAAGCACCGCAACTACATCACGAAGAAGAACCGTCGCAACAACCCCGACCGGCTCGCCTTCAACAAGTTCTGCCCCAACTGCGGCAAGCACACGGAGCACCGCGAGACGCGCTGACCGCGTCTCTTCGCGTCCAACGCTCCCTCGGCCACGTGGCCGGGGGAGCGTTCGTGTGTCGCCGTATGCCGCTGGGCTCGCTCCGCTCGAACGGTGCAGTCCGCGCCACCCGGGACCCCCACGGCCTCGCGGGACGGCTCGGATCCGACGGCCCACGGATCGCCGATAGGCTGCCGCCATGCCGGTGAACGCAGACTTCCAGGGACGCACGTACCCGCCGACGGAGCCCTACCGCGTGAGCGCGGCGAAGATCCGCGAGTTCGCGGAGGCGGTCGGTTCCAGCGACCCGGTGCACACCGACCCCGACGTGGCGAGGTCCCGCGGCTACGCTGACGTGATCGCGCCGCCGACGTTCGCGGTTCTCGTCGCGCAGCAGTGCGACGCCCAGCTGATCCGGGACCCTGAGGCCGGCATCGACTTCTCCCGAGTCGTCCATGGGGAGCAGAAGTTCGTCCACCACCGGCCCCTGGCCGCCGGGGACTCCATCGTCGGGACGCTGCACGTCGACACCGTCCGCGAGGCCGGGGGTCACGCCATGGTGACGACTCGCACCGAGCTCGCCACCGTGGCCGGCGAGCCGGTCTGCACCGCGACGTCCACGATCGTCATCCGAGGAGGCCAGTGATGAGTGACGCGACCGCAGCCGCAGGTGTCCGGCGGGTGTCCGACGTCGCCGTCGGCGACACCCTGCCCGCGAGGACCATCCACGTCGACCGAGCCCGCCTCGTGCAGTACGCCGGCGCCTCGCTCGACCGCAACCGCATTCACTGGGACGAGCCGTTCGCCAAGTCGGTCGGGCTGCCCGACGTCATCGCCCACGGCATGTTCACCATGGGGGCAGCGGTCACTGTCGTCACCGACTGGGTCGGTGACGCCGGGCGCGTCGTGGAGTACGGCACGCGGTTCACCCGACCCGTCGTCGTGCCCTACGAGTCTGGCGCGGACATCGAGGTGTCCGGAGTCGTCAAGGCGGTCGACCCCGAGACCCGTCGCGTCACCGTGGAGCTGACGGCAACGGCAGCCGGCGAGAAGATCCTGGGCCGCGCCATCGCCGTGGCCCGGCTGGACTGACCGGTCGGCGTGCGCGAGGACCACGACTACCCGCTGGCCGAGCTGACGACGATGCGCGTCGGCGGTCCGGCCGCCCGGCTGGTCACCGTCGAGACCACCGATGAGCTCGTCGACGCGGTTCGCGAGGTCGACGACGCGGATGAGCCACTCCTCCTCCTCTCCGGGGGCTCCAACCTGATCGTGTCGGACTCGGGCTTTCCCGGCACCGTCGTGCGGATCGCCACGAGAGGCATTGCCGAGGAGTCCGTCGACTCCTGCGGTGGCGCCATGGTGCGCGTGGCCGCCGGCGAGGTGTGGGACCAGCTCGTCGCCCGAGCCGTCGACGAGGGCTGGGCGGGCATCGAGACGCTGAGCGGGATCCCGGGCCGCACCGGGGCCACGCCGATCCAGAACGTCGGCGCCTACGGCCAGGAGGTCGCGCAGACCATCGCCCAGGTCCGCGTCTGGGACCGCCAGGAGGAGGCGGTCCGGACATTCTTCAACGCCGACTGCCGGTTCACCTACCGGCACTCGCTGTTCAAGGGCACCGACCGCTATGTCGTCCTCGACGTGCTCTATCAGCTCGAGGTGGCCGACCTGGGCCGTCCCATCGCCTATGCCGCGCTGGCCGATGGTCTCGGGGTGCCGCTCGGCACGCGGGTGCCGCTCGCCGAGACGCGGCGGGCCGTCCTCGAGCAGCGCCGCCGGCGTGGCATGGTGCTCGACCCCGAGGACCCCGACACGTGGTCGTGCGGCTCGTTCTTCACCAACCCGATCCTCACCACGGACGAGTTCGACGAGCTCGCCGAGCGTGCCGCGGAGCGGCTGGGTTTCGAGGCGCCCGGCCCGCCGCGGTTCCGGGAGCCGGATGGACGGATCAAGACGAGCGCAGCCTGGCTCATCGACAACGCGGGGTTCACCAAGGGGTTCGGGATTCCCGCGCCCGCGGCGCTGTCGACCAAGCACACCCTCGCGATCACCAACCGGGGTGGTGCGACGACCTCCGACGTCATCGCCCTCGCCCGTCAGGTCCGTGAGGGGGTCGAGGAGGCCTTCGGCATCCGTCTGGTCAACGAGCCCGTCATCGTCGGCGAGGTCCTCTGACCGACCCGGGCGCCTCGCTAGTCGAGGAGCTTGCGCGCGTAGACCTGGGCCTCGATGGTCTTGTCCGTCGTCGACACCTGGTAGGCGGGCCGGTGGTACTCGAGCACGAGCGGGCTCACGCCGCGGTCGATCTTGAAGTAGAGCCAACCGGTCTTCGTCTCGCCGCGCTTGGCTGCCTCGACGACCGGGCCGTAGGACTTCGCGAAGGCCTTGGCGTACTCCGTCGTCGACTTGACGTCGATCTGGCCGAGGCGGAGGAAGAGCTGGCTCGGCGACAAGGTGGCCGTGTAGCGGTCGCCGGCAGCGAGCGTGATCCGGATCCCGACGAGCTCGAAGGCCTCCTCGGCGACCGGGTTGCCCTCGGGCCACGGGATGTTCCGAACCACCCGGGACACCTTGATGACGTGGCCCAGGGTGGGCACCGCGAGTCGCACCTTGACCTTGGTCCTGGTCGCCCTGGCGTCCGGGGTGGAGGTCGCCTCGGGCGCGGCGGTGGTCGCCCCCGTCGTGGAGCCCGTCGTGGAGCCCGTCGTGGGGCCGGTCGTGGCGCCGGTCGTCGTGGGTGCGGTCGTCTCGGTGGCCGTCGTCGTGGGAGGCCGACGGGTCGGGTCGGCTGTCAGCGGGGTCTCGCCGCTGCAGGCGCCCACAGCGAGGAGTGGCACGAGAGCGGCACCTGCCGCAAGACGTCGGAGTCGGGTCGTCCGCCCGGTGCGGGAGCTCGCGGTGGGCTGCTTCTGTGTCGTCATATCCGGTCCAGCATGAACGGCGGACCGGACCTCGGGCAAACCGGGAGCACGAGCGGGGGCCATCAGGCTGGGCTCGCGGACGCGTCGGGCGGCTCTGCCAGCCAGGCGTCGATGTCTCGCAGGGCGGCATCGCGCACGTGGTCCGGGGCCCGACTGGCGAGGACGGAGCCGCGCGCGAGGGAAGCCAGGTCCCGGTCCGAACACCCGAGCTCGCGGGCCGCGGTGTACTGCTGTGCCAGGCGACTGCCGAAGAGGAGCGGGTCGTCCGCGCCGAGCGCCACCCGCACGCCGGCGTCGAGGATCCTGACGAGCGGAACATCCTCCGGATCGGAGTAGACACCGAGGGCGACGTTGCTGCC
Source organism: Intrasporangium sp. DVR (assembly GCF_040365325.1). Classification (NCBI taxonomy): domain Bacteria; kingdom Bacillati; phylum Actinomycetota; class Actinomycetes; order Micrococcales; family Intrasporangiaceae; genus Intrasporangium; species Intrasporangium sp. DVR. The sequence goes on from NZ_BAABZW010000001.1 coordinate 51,403, forward strand.
CGGACAGACCTCGAGGGTGACTCCTGCCTCGGCGACCGCAGCGAGGACCTGCGGATCCTCGACCGACCGCACACCGTGCCCGATCCGGTCGGGGTCGAGGTGCTGGAGGGTCTCCATCACCGACTGGGCCCCGAGCAGCTCCCCACCGTGCGGGACGAGCGCAAGACCGGCCTTGCGAGCGATCGCGAAGGCGGGCGCGAAGTCGGCGACGACGCCGCGGCGCTCGTCGTTGGAGAGCCCGAAGCCGACGACCTCTCCCGACCCCGAACCGGCATGTCTCGCTGCGAGGCGGGCCAGGGTCCGCGCCTCGAGCGGATGGCGCATCCGGCTGGCGGCCACGATGACGGCGACGCCGATCCCGTCGTCGGTCGAGACGGAGCGGGCCTCGTCGAGCACGATCTCGAGGGCCGGGGTGATTCCGCCGACGAACGGGGCGTACGACGTGGGGTCGACCTGGATCTCGAGCCAGCGCGAGCCCTCCGCAGCATCGTCCTGGGCTGCCTCACGGACGATCCGGCGCATGTCCTCCTCACCCCGGACGCAGGCGCGCGCGGCGTCGTAGAGGCGTTGGAAGCGGAACCAGCCCCGCTCATCGGTGGCTTTGGCGAGACGCGGTGGCCAGTCGCGCAGGAGTGCGTCGGGCAGCCGCAGGCCGTGCTTGAGTGCCAGGTCGCGCACGGTGTCGACACGCATCGATCCGGTGAAATGCAGGTGGAGGTGTGCCTTCGGCAACACCTCCACCGTGCGGGCGGCGCGGGTCATGCGGGCCAGTCTGGCAGCCGAGTGCCGTCACTGGGCTCGACGTGGCCCGGACCGAGCCGGATCACTCCTCGATGATGTGGACGGCAGCCTCCTCGGCGGACGCCGCCGCGCCGTCGACGCCGACGTCGCGGGCCCAGGACTCCTTCTCCGTGTCCTCATGCGCGCCTTCGTCGTCGGCCACCAGGCGCCCCGCCCGCCGGGAGCCGACCTCGTTGTCGCCCAACCAGTCGTCCTCGGCGGCGATCGCGTCGGGGTCGTCGCCGCCGAGCCGGTCGTCGTCGAGGCCGCTCTCGTTGTCCGGGGCGCCGTACGCCGACGTCGGGTCCGGCTCCTCCTGGAGGATCCGTTGGTCGATCGTCTCGTCGAGCGACTGCTCGTACGGCGTCGTTCCGAAGGACTGCGAGCCCCGAGGGCTGTCCGCGGGGGAGTAGCCGCGGTCGAGGGCATCCTCGACGTCGTCGCCGACGAGGGTGTCCTCGGGCTGGAGCTGGTCCTCGTCATCCACGCTGTAGGTGGTCAGGTCGTCGGTGATGTTCTCGTTGGGCTCGGTGCCGCTCATGCTTGGTTCCTTCCTGGTTCAGCAGGTCACAACGCGCTCTGTGCTGTATCTACCCGCAGACCGCGGTCAGCCGCGATTCTCTCCGCCGCGGCGAGCGCCACGCACGTCGCGACCCCGGCCATGGCGGTGCGCACCTCGTCGAGGCCCGGGAAGCTGGGGGCGAGGCGGATGTTGCGGTCGCGGGGGTCGGTGCCGTGGGGGAAGGAGGCCCCGGCCGGGGTGAGGGCGATGCCTGCGGCCTTGGCCAGGGCCACGACCCGAGAGGCGGTGCCGTCGAGGACGTCGAGGTTGACGAAGTAGCCGCCGGTCGGTCGGCTCCACTCTGCAATGCCCCGGCCGGCGAGCTGCGCGGTCAGGGCGGCGTCGACGGCGTCGAACTTCGGGGCCAGGATCTCGCGGTGCCGGGCCATGTGGTCGCGAACGCCCTGGGCGGACCCGAAGAACTCGGCATGTCGCAGCTGGTTGACCTTGTCGGGCCCGATCGACGCCATCGACAGGTGCTTGAGGTACCAGGCGATGGTGGCCTCGCTGGCGGCGAGCACGGCGACCCCGGCGCCCGCGTAGGTGATCTTGGAGGTCGACGCGAACACGATGGGCCGGTTCGGGTGCCCGGAGGCGGCGGCGAGGGAGAGGATGTCGGCGCTCTTGGCCTCTTCTTCGGTCAGGTGGTGGAACGCGTAGGCGTTGTCCCAGAAGATGGTGAAGTCGGGGGCGGCGGTGGGCATCGCGGCGAGCCGCGCCGCGACCTCCTGGGAGACGACGGCACCGGTCGGGTTCGAGTAGGTGGGGACGATCCAGATGCCCTTGACGGAGGGGTCCTCCTTGACGAGCGCCTCGACTGCGGCCATGTCCGGGCCGTCCGCCCTCATGTCGACGGTGAGCATCTCGATGCCAAAGGACGCGACGAGGGAGAAGTGGCGGTCATAGCCGGGGACGGGGCAGATGAAGCGCACCTTCTCCTCGTCCGCCCAGCGGCGCGGGGAGTCGACGCCCCCGTGCAGGAGGAAGTCGACGATCGTCGTCTGCATCATGCTCAGGCTCGAGTTGCCGCCCAGGATGACCTGCGACGGGCTCGTGGCGAGCAGCTCGGCGAAGATCTCGCGCAGCTCAGCGAGGCCCTCCAGACCGCCGTAGTTGCGCACATCCACCCCGGCCCGGTCCTTCGTCGACGTCGGGAGGTGGAGCAGCGCGTCGGACAGGTCGAGCTGCTCGGCGGAGGGCTTGCCGCGGGTGAGGTCGAGCTTGAGGCCGGCCCGCTGGAGCTGGGCATAGGCTTCCTGTTGGTCGAGCAGGAAGCGGGTCAGCTCGTCGTCGGTGAGGGCGGCCAGGGGCGCATGCGTCGTCACAGATCGATCCTCCCACCTGCGACCGTGGCCCCGGCAGGTCGTCCGCATACCGTGCACCAGCGGGGCCGCTGGGAGGACGCGGCCCGGTTCGCCATGACCGGCTCCGTCCCGTATGATCGACCTTCGGACGGCGCGCTGGCCCATTGCTGCTGGCTGCCGTTCCGCCGGGAATCCCCCAACGAGACTCGGTGAAGGGCAATAGCTCAATTGGTAGAGCACTGGTCTCCAAAACCAGCGGTTGGGGGTTCGAGTCCCTCTTGCCCTGCGTTCCAGAATGGTCGTCGTGCGTGGCGGCACGCGGCTCATGCCTCGCCACCTGACGTCGAGGTGCTGTCGCGGGCTGCACCCAAGACAGAAAGTAGGAATCGTGACGGAGACGAGCGCCAAGCGTGGGTCCGGTCGGGCCGACAAGGCGGCGGGTGGCAACCCGGTCTCGCGGCTCGTCGGCGCGATCAGCCTCTTCGTGCGCCAGATCCTCGACGAGCTGCGTAAGGTCGTGCGGCCGACAGGGCCCGAGCTCGTTCGGTACACCTCCGTCGTGATCGTCTTCGTCCTGGTGATCATGGCGCTTGTCTCCGGGCTCGACCTCGGGTGGAGCAAGCTCGTCTCGTGGGCTCTCGCGGGCGAGACGCTCTAGCCGCACGGCGCCCGAGCCGCACCAACCAGCAAGGAAGTAGGTCACAGCGTGTCCGACCAGTTCGCCCAGCAGGGCGTTGACACCGAGTACGCCGAGAGCGACGCCCCGGCCACCGAGGCCGAGGAGAGCGCCGCCCTCGATGCGCAGCTCGACGCTGTCGTGGACGCGGAGGCGGGCAGCGACGAGGCCGCTCTGGAGGCCGACGTGGCCGAGACCGACGTGGCCGAGACCGACGCAGCTGAGACCGACGCAGCCGAGACCGACGCAGCCGAGACCGACGGTGCTCCGACCGAGGACGAGCGGGACCCCATCGCGGCCTTCAAGTCCGACCTGCGCTCCCGCGTGGGCGACTGGTACGTCGTGCACTCCTACGCCGGCTACGAGAACCGGGTCAAGGCCAACCTCGAGACCCGGATCCAGACCCTCAACATGGAGGACTACATCTTCGAGATCGAGGTCCCCATGGAGGAGGTGACCGAGATCAAGAACGGCCAGAAGAAGCTCGTCCGCCGCGTGCGCATGCCCGGTTACGTCCTCGTGCGCATGGACCTCACCGACGAGAGCTGGGGCGCCGTGCGTCACACGCCCGGGGTGACCGGCTTCGTCGGAAACGCCCACCAGCCGGTGCCGTTGTCGATCGATGAGGTCTTCACCATGCTGGCGCCCAACCTCGAGGTCCCCGCCGAAGCCGGTGCCGGTGGCACCGTCAAAAGCGCTGGGCCGAAGCCGGCCGCTGTCGTCGACTTCGAGGTCGGCGAGTCGGTCACCGTGATGGAAGGCCCCTTCGAGACGCTCCCGGCAACGATCTCCGAGATCAACACCGACACCCAGAAGCTCAAGGTGCTCGTCTCGATCTTCGGCCGGGAGACGCCGGTCGAGCTCTCGTTCAGCCAGGTCGCCAAGATCTAGCGGCTCGGGGACCATCGCGGCCCCGGACGTCGCGTTTTGGCACCGGGGGCTCCGGAAGGGCACAATCTAGAGGTTTGCGGGTTTGTCCCGCGAGACAGCAACACCAGGGCTTCGGCTCCTCGTGTTCATGCAACCGGGTCATCGCCCATGGCGTCGGCCCACGACAAAGAAGGTAGGCATCATGCCCCCCAAGAAGAAGGTCTCCGGCTTCATCAAGCTGCAGATCCAGGCAGGCGCGGCCACCCCGGCTCCGCCCGTCGGTCCGGCCCTCGGTCAGCACGGCGTCAACATCATGGAGTTCGTCAAGGCGTACAACGCCGCGACGGAGGCCCAGCGTGGCAACGTCATCCCGGTCGAGATCACGGTCTACGAGGACCGCTCCTTCACGTTCATCACCAAGACGCCGCCGGCCGCGGAGCTGATCAAGAAGGCCGCCGGGGTCCAGAAGGGCTCGGGCGAGCCGCACAAGACGAAGGTCGCCAAGCTCTCTCGCGACCAGGTCCTCGAGATCGCCCGCCAGAAGATGGAAGATCTCAACGCCAACGACGAGGAGATGGCCGCGCGCATCATCGCGGGCACCGCTCGCTCGATGGGTATCGACACCGAGCTCTGACAGCTCCTCCCCGTGCGTGCCGCACTGTGCGACGGGGACCGAGCCCAGCGGCATACGACATGCTGTTGGGCAGTGGGAGGGCCGGCGCTGGCCCAGCACCACGACTCCACCCTGAATCACCAAGGAGAACCATGAAGCGCAGCAAGAACTACCGCGCCGCCGCCGAGCTGATCACGCCCGGCAAGGTCTACCCGCCGCTCGAGGCGGTCCGCGTGGCGAAGCAGACGGCCAAGGCCAAGTACGACGAGACCGTCGAGGTCGCGATGCGCCTCGGTGTCGACCCGCGCAAGGCCGACCAGGCGGTGCGCGGCACCGTCAACCTGCCGCACGGCACGGGCAAGACCGCCCGCGTCCTCGTCTTTGCCAACGGTGAGAAGGCCGAGGCCGCTCGTGAGGCGGGCGCCGACTACGTCGGTTCCGACGACATGCTCGACAAGATCTCCGGCGGCTGGCTCGACTTCGACGCCGTCGTCGCGACGCCCGACATGATGGGCAAGGTCGGCCGACTCGGCAAGGTCCTCGGCCCGCGCGGTCTCATGCCGAACCCCAAGACCGGCACGGTGACGATGGACGTGGCCAAGGCCGTCACGGACATCAAGGGCGGCAAGATCGAGTTCCGCGTCGACAAGCACGCGAACCTCCACTTCATCATCGGCAAGGCGTCGTTCGACGAGAAGTCGCTCGTCGAGAACTACGCCGCCGCCCTTGAGGAGATCCTCCGTCTCAAGCCGGCCAGCTCGAAGGGCCGGTACATCGAGAAGGCGACGCTCAGCACCACGATGGGCCCCGGCATCCCGCTCGACTTCAGCAAGACGCGCAACCTTCTCGTCGAGGAGGACGCCTCCGCCTGAGGTCGTCGCCCGACACGAGCCCGCCGTTCCTTCCGGGGACGGCGGGCTCGCTGCTTCGTCCCGCAGGTCGACTGCCCGGTCGGGTGGTCAGGCCTTCGGGGCCGGCCACGGCCACGCGGTGCAGCCCTTGAGGCCGTAGGTCTGCTGCATCATCACCGGAGCTGCCGTCCCAGTGCCGGCGCAGGACTCGTGCCCGTGGCCGAGTCCGTGGCCCACCTCGTGGTTGACCACGTAGTGCCGGTAGGCGCTCACGTCGTCGCCGTACGACTCGGCCCCGAGCTGCCACCGGCGGAGGTTGATGACGGCGCGACCGCCGCTGTGGCAGCTGACCTGGCCTCGGGTCTGCAGCGGCGCGCAGAGCCGGTCGGTCGTGTCGGGACTGGCCAAGGCGATCCGCAGGTCGACCTTCGCGCCGGCCGTGACCTCGTCCGGGGAGACGGCGATGAATCGGACCTGGTCGACGTGCTGCCAGCCCCGGGGGTCGGACAAGGTCTGCGCCACGGCTGTCGCGAACGCAGCGGTGTCGACCTCGAGGCCGCCTTCCGCTTCGATGCTGACCCGCACGGGGCGGCCCTGCGCAGCCGTCGCCAGCGAGTCCCCCGGGATCGCGACGGGCGCGAGGACCCCGGTGCCACGCTCGACCACCCGCGGAGGAGCGGGCTGCTTCGTCGTCGATGGCGGGGACGGCTTCTCGGACCGGAAGCCGACATCGGTGGACAGCTTGCCGATCGCCGCGAAGGCGCCGGTCGACCCAGGCTCGCCCGAGGCTCGCGCCACGACCCACACGTTGGCGACGAAGCAGGCGGCCACGGCGCTCGCCGCGGCCGCTCGCTGGAGGCGCAGTCGGCGCAGGGGCGCCGCAGGCCGCGCTCTCGCCTGCTCTCGCATGGTGCTCACGCTAGGACACGCCGGGCGGGAAGACGAGCACCCGCGCCGGGTCTCGAACGCAATGAGACCGTCACCGCAGCCCGTGCACCTCGAGGGCCAGCTGGACCCGGTTGTCGACCCCCAGCTTGTCCATGACGCGTGACACATGTGCCTTGACGGTGGGGAGGCTCAGATGGAGCTCCGCGGCGATCTCGGCGTTGGAGCGGCCCCGGCCGACGGCGAGGGCCACCTCGCGTTCGCGGGCGGTGAGGGGCTCGAGCGCGCGATCCGTCGCGGCCTGCTGGTCACGCCGGTCGGCCCGAGTCGCTGCGGCGACCAGGAGCGAGGTCACCCCGGGAGAGAGGGCGTGCTCCCCCCTGGCCACTTCCCGCAGAGACGGAATCAGGCGCACCGGGGCGTCGCCCTTGAGCAGGAAACCTGTTGCTCCTGCACCCAGAGCGCGCAGGACGTGCGCGTCGCTGTCGAGGGTGGTCAGAACGAGCACCCGAGTGGACGGGCAACGCGCCAGGACCTCAGGGGTGGCGGCGACGCCATCTGTGCCGGGCATCCGGATGTCCATGAGCACGACGTCGGGGGACAGTCGCTCGGCGAGCTCGGCGGCCTCCGAGCCGTCCCGTGCTTCCCCGACGACGTCGACGTCCGGGGCCGCGCCGAGGATCAGCCGCAGCCCGGAACGGACCAGGGGGTCGTCGTCCACGATGACGACGCGTAGGCTCCGCGGCACACCCGGCTCGATCGACCTATCCCGTTCCGCGGTCATGTTCCCTTCCATCGCGCTCAGTCATGGGGAGCATCGCGCGCACGACGAAGCGCCCGGCTTCGGGTCCCGCCGACAACCGGCCTCCCACCAGCTCCGCGCGCTCCGCCATGCCGATGAGCCCGTAGCCCGGGCCGCTGGCTTCGGATCGCCCAGGTGCGCGGGAAAGGGGGTTGGTCACCTCGAGGACCAGCTCACCGTCCCCGGCGGCGCGCAGACTGACGTCCACCGGTGCGCGCGTCGCATGCTTGCGGGCATTGGTCAGGGCCTCCTGGATGATCCGGTAGAGCTGGCCGCCGACGGCCGGTGCGACGGGACCGTGGGGCGTGAGGATCGCGTGCCGGTCGCTGACCGTGACCTCACCATGGCGACCGGCCTCGGCGATGAGCATCGGCAGGTCTGACAGCCCGGGAGCGCGAACTCCCAGGGCAGGGTCCGACGCGCGGAGGCTGCCGAGGGTCGATCGGAGCTCTTCGAGGGCCTCGTGGACCGTGTCGTGGACGACGCGGCTCGTCTCGGCCTGAGTCTCGCGCGGGAGGTCGGGGCGAGCCGCCATCGCCCCCGCATGAAGCGCGACGACGGACAGCCGGTGGGCCAGGGAGTCGTGCATCTCGCGGGCGATCCGGTTTCGCTCAGCCAGGTGCGCTCGCGCGACGGCAGCCTCCTGGTCCCTCACGGCTTGCGCCGCCTGCCGGCGATGGGCCTGCAGCTGGGCCTGGCGGGAGGCGACGAACGACCCTACCGCCACGGCGGCACCAGCGGCCATGAGGCTGGCGAGAGCCACTCCCACGACCGAGCCCAGCGTCGTGGAGGCGCCGGAGACCCACGACCGGACGACCAGCTCGTGCGCGGCCATTCCGGCGGCCACCGCAGCGCCGGCCATGGACCGGACCCGCCGAGCCGGCGCCCTGAGGACCCCCAGCCAGATGAGCACGGGCGCGACCGCGAAGGCGGAGACGGTCGTGAGGAGCACGGCCAGGGCGACATCGGAGTGCCGGACCTGCCGTCTGCTGTGCCACAGGGCCAGGAGGGCGACGTGCCCAGCGACCGCGTCCAGCCCCAGCAGGCCGTGGGCCGTCGGGGTCAGGCCGCCCTGGGCGTGTGCAGCCTCCGCGATCTCGGAGCCCAGCAGGCCCCACCCGACGACAAGTGCGGTGAGGGCGAGGGCCAAGGACTTCAGCCGGCCCGCGACACGGTCCCGCGCGTGGAGCCCACCCCTCATGCCCCCGACCATGGGCCCGAGTGTAGGCAACCGCCCCCGGTCCAACCACCCGACGCGTCCCGATCGGGTCCCCACCCCGGTCGCAATCCGGTCGCACTCCGGTCGCGACCTTGGTAGGGGGTGCACCCGAGACCCCGCACACCCAAGACGATGCCATCGGCCGATGTGCTCACCCCGGCCGCTCGGCGATCGTTGTCGGCGTCGCCACGGGGGCATCCCGGGGGCCAGGGCGAGACCCGCCCTGAACTTGTGGCCGACCACCGTCGGCCTGAACAAGGAGATCTGATCTTGCGAATCCATACCTCTGCCCGACGAGCCGTGACCTCGGCGGTGCTGGGCGCGGTGCTCGTCACCGGGACGGGCGTCGCCAGCCACGCGGCTTCCGGCGCGGCTCCGGCCACCGCACGGGTGGCGGCCAGCTCCGTCGTCACGGTCGTCCCGGTCTCGGGGGCCGGGACGACCGCTGCCGCGATGCCGGTCGCCGTCAGCGGCGGGGCCATGACCATCACCGCAGCCGGAGAGGCGGGAGCCCTCGGCTTGCCGTCGATCATCATCAGCTTCGTCGAGAAGGCGCTGAGCTTCCTGGGCAAGAGCTGGACCTGGCTCAAGGGCATCGTCTCCCAGGGCTACCAGGCCTTCCTCACGTACTTCTGGAACAAGATCCCCAGCTGGATCAAGACCGTCGTCAGCTGGGCCTACACGGCCTACGAGATCTACCAGGCGCTCCGCGACTTCTTCTTCTGATGAGCCGGCCCGGTGCCCTGGCCGCGCGGGATGTCCCGCGCTGTCAGGGCGCCGGAGCCCGCCTGGAGGCCGACTCCGCCCTCCAGGCCCCCGATCGAGGCCCGGGGGCCTTCGCCCCTGCCCTCCCGACCACCGACCAAGGAGCGCCGTGCGCCGAGAGACGCTGCGTCAGGGCTGGTACGCCCTCGTCCTCCCCCTGACTCCCCTCGCCGTCCTTCTTCTCGACCGGAACGTCGGGTGGTACGCGGCTCTCCCGAGGGTCGTGCACTGGCTGGCCGGGCTGGGCGTCGTGATGCTCATCCTGCTGCTGTTGCGCGTGACGAACCCCTGGGAGCGGGCCGCCCCCTCGCGGGACGAGACCACGTCATGATTCGGGTCGAGGGGCTGACCAAGTCCTACGGCTCGCGGTCGGTGCTCCGGGGAGTCACGTTCGACGCTCCCGCTCACGAGGTGACGGGCTTCCTCGGCCCCAACGGGTCCGGCAAGTCGACCAGCCTGCGTCTCATCGTGGGGCTGGCCGAGCCGGACGCGGGGAGCGCGACCGTCCTCGGGAGACGTTTCAGGGAGCTCCCGGACCCCCGCCGCGTCGGTGTCCTCCTCGACTCGGGCGCCTTCCATCCCGGCCGCACCGCGCGGGAGACCCTGCGCCTGTCTGCCCGGCTCATGAGCATCAACGCCCAGCGGGCGGAGGAGTGCCTGGATGTCGTCGGGCTCTCCGACGCCGCGGGCAAGCGCGTCGGTCAGTTCTCGCTCGGGATGCGTCAACGACTCGGTCTCGCCCATGCGCTGCTCGGTGACCCCGAGGTGCTCATCCTCGACGAGCCGGCCAACGGGCTCGATCCGCAGGGAGTTCGCTGGCTGAGGACCTTCCTGGTCGGTCTGGCCGACCGCGGTGGCACGGTCCTCCTCTCCTCGCAGGCACTGTCCGAGGTGGAGCGGGTCGCCGACCGCGTCGTCGTTCTCAGGGAGGGGGAGGTGGTCGCGAGTGGTCCGGTGGCCGACGTCACGGGCGGCATGTCGTGCCGGGTGCGCACCGAGGATGACGAGGTCCTGTCCCGGGCGCTGTTCAGTGCCGGTCTGACGTACCGGATGCAACCGCACCAGGGCCTGGTCGTGGCGGCCGCACCGCGTCTCGTCGGCGCCGTCGCCCGCGATGCCGGCCTGGCCGTGCACGAGCTGTACCTCAGCCCGCAGTTGAGCCTGGAGGACGTCGTGCTCGGCTCACCCCCGCCGTCTGCCTCCGGTCCGTCCCTCACGAAGGAGCCCATCGATGTCCGCCGCTGATCTGCCACGCCGGGGGCGGCCTTCCTTCGCTCGCCTCGTCGAGGTCGAGGCTCGCAAGCAGGTTGACACCAGGTCAGGCCGGTGGCTGCTGGGCACCGCTGCAGCACTCGTGCTCGCGGTCTACGGCGCCGGCGCGCTGCTGGGTGGCGCCGGCGGGTTCGCCGACGCCTTCGCCGTCGGCGCCATGCCGTTGGGGGTGCTCCTGCCCGTGATCACGATCCTGGGGGTGACGACGGAGTGGTCGACCGGGAGCAGTGTCATCACCTTCGGGCTGGAGCCTCGACGCGGGCGGGTCCTGGCCGCCAAGGTCCTCGGGGGGCTCGGGATCGCGGCGGCGCTCATCGTGCTCGCGCTGGTGGCCGCCGCGCTCACGACATGGCTCGCCGCGGTGCCAAGGGGTCGCACGCCGGCCTGGGACCTGTCCTGGTGGCAGGTGACGGGTCTCTCCCTCCTGCTCCTGCTCGGCTCGGCGCAGGGTGCTGCACTGGGAGCGCTCATCCAGCACACGGCGGCGTCGGTCGCCGGGTTCCTCCTCGTTCCGACCTTGGGCACCGTCCTGTTCACGGCGGTGCTCGACAACGGACCGCTGGTTGCCTGGCTCAGCATCAACGACGCCATGGCGCCCCTGACGGGTCCTGTTCCCGTCACGACCACCCAGCTGGCCCAGCTCGGCACGGCCGGTGCCCTGTGGATCGTGGTGCCGGGAGTCCTGGGCGCCTTCCGCTGGGCCCGTCGAGAGATCTCCTGAGGCCGCCTGACCGGGGGCGCGTACACCCCACGATTTGGCCGCCCGGCCATCAGACCGTACGCTTACTACCGACCAATGACCGCCGGTTGGAGGACGTGGAGCACCACGCCCCTCCCGAAGGTTCCACACGATGTGGGCAGCCAGCGCAGGACACCAAGCCCAGCGGCATACGACCTGTATGTCCTTGTGAGCCCCGTGCGCCTGCGCCGGGGCTCTTGTCGTGTGGGCCCCTCGCTTCGCCTGCGGCACGACGCAAGGGAAGGAGGCCCAGATGAGCAAGTCCGAGAGGACCGCTGCCATCGCCGAGATCGCGGACAAGTTCCGTGAGTCCGGCGCGGCCGTTCTCACCGAGTACCGCGGCCTGACCGTGAAGCAGCTCTCGCAGCTGCGCAACTCGATTCGAGAGCACGCAACCTACGCCGTGGTCAAGAACACGCTCACCGAGAAGGCTGCAGCGGAAGCCGGCATCACGGCTTTCGAGGGCCAGCTCCAGGGCCCCACGGCCATCGCCTTCGTCACCGGTGACCCGGTCGAGGCGGCCAAGGGCCTGCGTGACTTCGCCAAGGCAAACCCCCTCCTCGTGATCAAGGCTGGCGTCCTCGACGGCAAGCCGTTGACCGCCGAGGAGATCACGAAGCTCGCGGACCTCGAGTCCCGCGAGGTTCTCCTGGCCAAGCTGGCGGGCGCCATGAAGGGCTCGCTCAACAAGGCTGCATACCTCTTTGTCGCTCCGCTGTCGCAGGCCGTTCGCACGGTCGACGCACTGCGCGCGAAGCTCGAGGCAGAGAGCCCCGCCACGGAGGCCGCTCCGGCCGCCGAGGCAACCACCGACGTCGCCGAGGGTGGCGACGAGGGCTGACGCGCTGCGCGCGCCCGCTCATTCACCAAACCGCCACTCACGGCAAGTAACAGGAAGGAAGCCATCATGGCGAAGCTCAGCACCGACGAGCTCCTTGACGCTTTCAAGGAGATGACCCTGATCGAGCTCTCCGAGTTCGTCAAGCTGTTCGAGGAGACCTTCGAGGTCACCGCTGCTGCCCCGGTCGCCGTTGCGGCTGCCGGCGCCCCGGCCGCCGGCGACGGCGGCGCTGCCGCCGAGGAGGAGAAGGACGAGTTCGACGTCGTTCTCGTCGCCGCCGGTGAGAAGAAGATCCAGGTCATCAAGGAGGTCCGCGCGCTCACGAGCCTCGGTCTCAAGGAGGCCAAGGACCTCGTCGACGGCGCCCCGAAGCCCGTCCTCGAGAAGGTCGACAAGGCTTCGGCCGAGAAGGCCAAGGACCAGCTCGAGGGCGCTGGCGCCACGGTCGAGCTCAAGTGAGCTGACGCTCTCACTCGCGAAGGCGGGTCCGACTTCGGTCGGGCCCGCCTTCGTCATGTCGCCCCGGCGGGCGACACGGCGGGCTCCCAGTGGCCGTATGCCGCTGGGCCGGGTCACGTCGTCAGGGCACCACCGCGTTCGGTGCGGCCGCTGACCGCTCGACGCGGGTAGGTTGGCCGCATGGATTCACCTGCAGTCGCCGCACCTGCGCCCCCGCCGGTCGGCAGGTACGGGCCGCTCGTCCACCTCTCCCGTTTCGACGAGGCCGCGGAGGAGCTCAGCTGGCAGTTGCCGCTCAACGGTGAGCTCTATCGCCTGCTGCCGGGTCCGGATCGGCCGGACTACTCGCTCATGGTCCTGCGCCGGCCGCTGCACTTCTACCCTCCCGAAGGGTTCGACCTCGAGCGGGTGGAGGCGGCGCAGCGGGTCCCGGACCGCAAGGGACGGCCGATGGTGCGGGTCCATGCGCTCGTGGTCTGTGCCCGGTTCGTCGGCGAACAGCTGCGCCCGAGGATGTCCGACCTGCCGGTCCACGTCGCCTACGTCATCGACAACTCGCTCGCCCGCGAGGAGCGGCTGGACCTGGCGAAGGTCGAGTACGCCGGCTCCGGGTTCCTGTCCGAGGGGCACGTCGACCGTCGACCGTCGACCGTGCCTGCGCCGGTGCCGATCTCGGACGAGGAGGCCGCGCAGGCCGAGCCGGTCGGCGGCGCCCCGGCCGGTCTGGCTGCGGTGTCGCCGGTGGAGCCCGAGACGAAGCCGGAGCCGGAACAGAAGTCGGAGTCGCCGCGTGGGCCCGAGGGGGAGAAGGAGCCGGCTCCCGGCACTGACGTCGCCCGCGAGGCGGCGATGATCCTGCGGCGCGGGATCGAGGAGCGGCTCGGTCGGCCGGTCGACCGGCTGACGGCGAGCTTCAGCCTGGGCGATGGGCACCGGGTCACCGGGCTTCGTGGCAATGCCGACGGGCAGGCGCCGGAGCCGACGGTGGAGACGTTCGCCCGGCTCAACGACGTCTTCGCCCGCCTCGGGCAGGACCCGGCCACCGCAGATGTCCGCGGCGTGCGGATCCACGTCGGCCAGGGCTCTGAGGACATCGAGCTCGCGCGCAGCTGACCCACCCCCGACGCAACACACCCGCATATCGACTGCTCCCGCCGGCTGCACCCGGGGCAACCGCGCAGTATGCGGGTGTGTTGCGGGGTCAGCCGGTGGGGCGGGCCAGGGCCACGGCCAGGACGAGCAGCTGCACGGCGATCACCGCGTCGACGACGCGCCACGCGAGCGGCCTGGTCAGGAGCCGCCCGGCCCGAGCGGCGCCGAACCCGATGAGCGGGAACCAGACCGCACTGGCGACCACGGCTCCAGCGCCGAAGGCCCACCGTCCCGGGTCGCCGTGGGTCGCCGCCAGCGAGCCGATGAGCACCATGGTGTCGAGGTAGACGTGCGGGTTGAGCCAGGTCAGCCCGACGGCCGTGAGGATCGCGCGCCGCGGGGACGGCTCGGGCGAGCCGTCGGCGGAGAGCGCGGCGGGCCTCGCCGCGCGGCGCAGCGCCAGGCCGGCATAGCCGACGAGGAAGACGACGCCGAGCCACCGGACCACCTCGAGCAGCCACGGCGCCCGAGCCGTCACGGCGCCGATCCCGGCCACGCCGGCGACGATGAGCACGGCGTCGGAGACGAGACAGACGAGCACGACGGGCAGCACCCAGCGGCGCGCGAGACCGGTCCGCAGCACGAAGGAGTTCTGCGCTCCGATCGCGACGATGAGGCTGGCGCCCGTGCCGAAACCGGCGAGGGCGGGAGAGAGGGCTGGCACGCCCTGACGGTAGAGGTCGACCCACACTGAAGACCAGCGAATGTTTCTGCATCATCATTAGCATTGCTTCATGGACCTCGAGCAGATCAGGGCGTTCGTCGCCGTCGTCGACCACGGCACGTTCGACGCCGCTGCCCGGGCCCTCCATGTCACCCCGTCGGCGATCAGCCAGCGGATCAAGGCGCTGGAGGGCACCGCCGGAGCGGTGCTCCTGCAGCGCACCCGGCCAGCACGCCCGACCGGCCGGGGGAGCGCGGTGCTCCGGCAGGCGCGACAGTTGCTGCACGTCGCCGACGAGGCGCAGCACCACCTGCTGGCCCCGGACATCTCAGCGGCCGGACGGATCCGGATCCCGATCGTCGTCAACGCGGACTCGATCGCCACCTGGTTCCCCCGGGCCCTCACGCAGATCGGGACGGCCGGGCAGGTGGAGCTCGAGGTGCGCCGGGACGACGAGCACGTCACCACCGACCTCCTGCGCTCGGGGGAGGTGATGGCCGCCGTGACGACCGAGCCGACACCGGTCCAGGGCTGCTCGTCCCGCCGGCTCGGAAGCCTGACCTACCGCGCCAAGGCGTCCCGGTCGTTCGTCCGACGCTGGTTCCCGGCGGGTGCCGACCCGTCGGCGCTCACGGCGGCGCCGGTCGTGCAGTTCGACCGGAAGGACCGGATGCAGACCGGCCTCCTCGAGCGTCTCGGCTTCCCGGGCGAGCCCCCTCAGACGTTCGTCCCGGACTCGACCCAGTTCGTCGCCGCCGTGCGGGCCGGCGTCGGGTGGGGCATGGTGCCGGACCTCCAGGACCCGCACGGCCAGCTCATCTCCCTCGGCCCCACCTGGACGACCCGCGTCACGCTCCACTGGCAGGCGTGGAAGCTGTCCTCGCACGCGCTCGGCACCGTCTCAGCGGCCGTCGTCGCCGCGGCTGCGGAGCACCTCGACGACTGAGCCGGCACGAACTGCGCCCTCGACGGGTGGGGCGGGAGGGCTGGGACCGCGGGTGCCGCTGGGAGTGAGCTCAGCGGCATACGGCGAACTCGTCGGTAACCTCCCGTAACCTCTGCGCCGCGGCGTCGTTCTCCCCGTGACCGAGTCGAGACGTCGGAAACCGGAGGTGCCACATGGGCGTGGAGATCGCAGTCACGGGGCTGACGAAGACCTTCGGATCGCAGACGATCTGGCGGGACGTCACCCTGACCCTGCCCGCCGGGGAGATCTCCGTCATGCTCGGGCCCTCCGGAACCGGCAAGTCGGTGTTCCTCAAGACGCTTGTCGGACTGCTCAAGCCCGACGCCGGGTCGATCGTCGTGGGCGGCCAGGACGTCCCTCGCCTGCGGGAGCACGACCTCTACGAGATCCGCAAGCTGTTCGGGGTCCTCTTCCAGGACGGTGCGCTGTTCGGGTCGATGACGCTCTTCGACAACGTCGCGTTCCCGCTGCGTGAGCACACCCGGAAGCCGGAGTCGGAGATCCGGCGGGTCGTGATGGAGAAGATGGAGCTGGTCGGCCTGTCGGGGGCCGAGCGCAAGCTCCCCGGCGAGATCTCCGGGGGAATGCGCAAGCGCGCGGGCCTGGCCCGGGCCCTCGTCCTCGACCCCGAGATCCTCCTCATCGACGAGCCCGACTCGGGTCTCGACCCGGTGCGCACGTCCTACATCAACCAGCTGTTCGTCGACCTCAACGCGCAGATCGGCGCGACGTTCCTCATCGTCACCCACGACATCAACACGGCCCGCACGGTCCCCGACAACATCGGCCTGCTCTACCACCGTCATCTGGCGATGTTCGGACCTCGCGAGATGTTGCTGTCGTCCGAGGAACCTGTCGTGCGGCAGTTCCTCAACGCGCAGACGATCGGCCCCATCGGCATGTCCGAGGAGAAGGACGCGGACGAGCTCGCGGCGGAGTCGGGCCAGGAGCTGCCGCCGCTGCCGCCGATCCCGCTCCAGCTGAGCACGAGCAACGGCCGTCCGCGCCGCGCCCAGCGCCCCCCGGGGGACTGGTGCCGCGCCAACGGGGTGACCCCGCCGCCCGGGTCGTTCGCGTCCCAGGGTGTGGGGACCGAGCAGCCCGAGCCGGATGCCGCTGAGCTCGCCCCCGTCGGTGCGGTGGCCTCCCAGCGGGGCGGGGTGGGCTGACATGGCCACGGTCGTCACCGGCGCCCTCCGCCAGTCCGGCTCCCTCTTCGCCCTGGCGCTCGACGTGCTGCGTGCGCTGCCGCGGCGCCCGTTCCAGGTCAAGGAGTTCATCCAGCAGTCGTGGTTCCTCGCGAGCGTGACGATCCTGCCGACGGCGCTCGTCTCCATCCCGTTCGGCGCCGTCATCGCCCTGCAGCTGGGCACCCTGACCCGGCAGCTCGGCGCCCAGTCCTACACCGGCGCGGCGTCAGTGCTCGCGGTGCTGCGCGAGGCGTCCCCGATCGTCACGGCCCTGCTCATCGCCGGCGCGGGCGGCTCGGCGATCTGCGCCGACCTGGGGTCCCGCAAGATCCGCGAGGAGATCGACGCCATGGAGGTACTCGGGATCAGCCCGATCCAGCGACTCGTCGTGCCCAGGGTGCTCGCGTCGATGCTCGTCGCGGTCCTGCTCAACGGGCTCGTCTCGGTGGTCGGCGTCGTCGGCGGCTACTTCTTCAACGTCGTCGTCCAGGGCGGCACGCCGGGGGCGTACATCGCGTCGTTCACGGCGCTCGCGCAGCTGCCGGACCTCTGGGCCGGCGAGCTCAAGGCGCTCGTCTTCGGGGCCATCGCCGGCATCGTCGCCGCCCACAAGGGGCTGACGGCCGGGGGAGGGCCGAAGGGGGTCGGGGACGCCGTGAACCAGAGCGTCGTCATCACCTTCATGTTGCTCTTCGTCGTCAACTTCGTCATCACGGCCGTGTACTTCCAGGTCGTCCCGCAGAAGCTCTAGGTGGCCGAGATGAGTCCAGTCCAGACGAACGCCCGGCCAGTGACGCAGCCGAGCCGGCTGAGACAGCTGAGCCGGTTGGCCGGGCGCCCGGCGCGCGGTCTCGAGGCCCTCGGGGAGCAGATGCGCTTCTACGTGCGCTCGCTCGCCTGGAGCGGACGGACGGTCCGACGCTACAAGCGGGAGGTCGTGCGCCTCCTTGCCGAGGTGTCGCTCGGCACCGGGGCCATGTCGGTCATCGGCGGCACCGTCGGCGTCATCGCCTTCATGGCCTTCTTCACGGGGACCGAGGTGGGTCTCCAGGGCTACTCCGCCCTCGAGCAGCTCGGGACCGGGGCGTTCACGGGGTTCTTCTCCGCCTACTTCAACACCCGTGAGATCGCTCCTCTCGTCGCGGGGCTCGCGCTCGCCGCAACGGTGGGGTGCGGCTTCACCGCGCAGCTCGGGGCGATGCGGATCTCGGAGGAGGTCGACGCGCTCGAGGTCATGGGGGTGCCCTCACTGCCCTTCCTCGTGACGACCCGGATGATCGCCGGCTTCGTCGCCGTCATGCCGCTCTACGTCATCGGCCTGCTCAGCTCCTACGCGGCGACACGCTTCATCGCGACGACGTACTTCGGGCAGTCGGAGGGCACCTACGACCACTACTTCCACCTCTTCCTGCCCCCCGGCGACATCCTCTGGTCGTTCGTCAAGGTGATGGTCTTCGCCGTGGTCATCATCCTGATCCACTGCTACTACGGGTACACCGCCACGGGCGGTCCGGCGGGCGTCGGGGTGGCCGTCGGCACGGCGGTGCGCACCTCGATCGTCGCCATCAACGTCGTCGACTTCTTCCTGTCACTGGCCATCTGGGGTGCGACGACGAGCGTGAGGATCGCCGGATGAGCGCGGTCAAGGGGCTCGCTCCGGGCCCCCTCACCCAGCACACCCGCTGGCGGCTCGGCCTCAAGACGTACGGCGTCGTCTTCCTCGCGGTCGTCGCGCTCCTCGTCACGCTCGCGATCGCGTCCTACCAGAAGCGGTTCACGCCGGTCGTGCTGGTCTCCCTCGAGACGAACCGCCTCGGCAGCCAGCTGCAGGAGCAGGCCGACGTCAAGCTGCGCGGCCTCGTCGTGGGGGAGGTGCGCACCATCGAGGTGACCGACGACGGGGCGCGGCTCGCCCTCGCTCTCGACCCGGACCAGGTCGCGCAGATCCCCGCCGACGTCAGCGCCCGGCTGCTGCCCAAGACCCTCTTCGGCGAGCGGTACGTCGACCTCGTCCCGGGCCCACCGGGGGACGGCGCCCCGGGGCGGACCATCTCCGACGGGGACGCCATCCCGCAGGACCGCAGCCGGGTCGCCATCGAGCTGGAGACCGTGCTCGACAGGGTCTACCCGCTGCTGCGGAGCGTCCAGCCGGCGAAGCTGGCGACGACCTTGGGCGCCCTCTCGACGACGCTGGAGGGCCGGGGCGAGGCGATCGGCGAGCACGTCGAGGTCCTCGACGGATACCTCAAGCGGATCAACCCGAAGCTGCCCGTCATCCAGCAGGACATCAGCCTGCTCGCGGACACGCTCGATCTCTACGACGACCTCAGCCCCGACCTCTTCCGCATGGCCGAGTCGCTCCGCGTCACCAACCGGACCATCGTCGAGAAGGACCAGGAGCTCGCCGCCTTCTTCGTCGGCACGGCCGGGTTCGCGCACACCCTCGGTGGGTTCCTGCGGGACAACGAGGAGCGCATCATCCAGGTCGGGCAGGTGACGCGGCCCACGAACGAGCTGCTCGCGAGGTACTCGCCGAACTACCCGTGCTTCACCCAGGCGCTGACCAACTGGATCCCGCGGATCGAGGGCGCCTTCGCGAACGAGCGGCTGCACATCACCCTCGAGGTCGTGCCGCCGCGCGACGCCTACCGGGTCGGCGAGGAGCCGCAGTGGGTGGACAAGAGGGGGCCCAACTGTGCCGGCCTGCCCAGGCCACGGGGCTCCCAGTCCAACCCGTACGTGCCGCCGCCACCACAGGACGGCTCCGACCCCGGTCGCGCACACCGCCTCGCACCAGAGCTGTCCGTCGTGCCGTCCGCCTTCCTCGCGGCCGGCCCGGCCGACAGCGGAACCGCCGGCACCGCCGAGGAGCAGCAGGTCGTGGACGCCCTCCTGGCACCTGACACCGAGAGCCGGCCCAGCGGCATACGCACCCTCCTGGCGGGACCCGTCCTGCGCGGCACGGTGGTGAGCAACCGATGAGGACGACCTCGAGTCTCGTCAAACTCGGCATCTTCGCCGCGGTGACGCTCTTCGCGACGAGCGTCCTCGCGCTGACCATCGCCAACGTCCAGGTCGGGGCGAAGGCGACCTACCGCGCGGTCTTCACCGACGCCACCGGGGTCCTGGCCGGCCAGGACGTCCGCATCGCCGGCGTCAGGGTCGGCGAGGTCACCGAGGTCCGGGTCGGCGACGACCGGTCTACTGCCGTCGTCGAGTTCACGGTGCTCAAGTCGTCGGTCCTCACCCAGGGCACCGAGGCGACGCTCAAGTACCGCAACCTCGTCGGGCAGCGCTACCTCGCGCTCTCGCAAGGATCAGGATCGGCCACCGCCCTGGCCGACGGCGCCACCATCCCACTGCCACGGACCCACCCGGCGCTCGACCTCACCGTCCTCTTCAACGGCTTCAAGCCCCTCTTCGCAGCCCTCTCACCCCAGGACGTCAACGAGCTGTCGGGGCTGATCGTCCAGACGCTGCAGGGGGAAGGCGGCGACATCAACACGCTGCTCGAGCGCACCGCCTCGCTCACGGCGGCGATCGCCGACCGCGACGCCGTCATCGGGCGCACCGTCGACAACCTCACGGCCGTCCTCGGCACGGTCGAGGCCCACGACGACCAGCTGTTGGCCTTCATCGACCAGCTGCAACGGTTCACCGGCGGACTGGCCGAGGACCGGGAGGCCATCGGGCGGACCCTGTCGGGCATCAACGCGCTGTCCGCGGAGACGGCCGACCTGCTCGTCACGACCCGCCCGCTGGTCAAGGAGGACGTGGCGCAGCTGCGCACGCTCGCGGCGACGCTCAACAAGCCGGCGAACGTCCGGGAGTTCGAGGCCTTCATCAAGGACGTCCCCGGACGCCTGGAGACGCTGACCCGCACGGCGACCTACGGCTCGTGGTTCAACTTCTACCTCTGCCAGTTCGACGTGAAGAGTCCGATCCTGCCCGGGGTCAGCCCCAGCTACGCCGTCGCTGCGGAGAGGTGCTCATGAGTCGCAGGTCCGTCCCCTTCCGGGAACGCAACCCCGTCCCCATCGGCGCGGCCGGCATCCTCGTCATCGCGCTGCTGCTCTGGGCCGCCTTCAACGCCTCCAGCCTGCCCCTGATCGGCGGGGGCGCCTCGTACAGCGCGGCCTTCAGCGAGGCCGGCGGCATCAAGCCCGACGACGACGTGCGGATCGCCGGCGTCAAGGTCGGCAAGGTCACTGGCGTCGACCTCGAGGAAGGCGGCCAGGGAGGCGCGACGCACGTCCGGGTCGACTTCGTCATCACCGAGGACGCGGGGTTCGGCCCCGCGACGCGCGCGTCGGTGCGGATGAAGACGATCCTCGGCGAGAAGTACGTCGCCCTGGAACCGGACGGAGCGGGCCAGCTCGAGGAGGGGTCGCAGATCCCGTTGGCCCGGACGGTCAGCTCCTACGACGTCATCAACGCGTTCCAGGACCTGACGACGACGACCGAGCGCATCGACACCGACACCCTCGCCAAGTCCCTCACGGTGCTGGCGACGGAGTTCGAGGACAGCCCCGAGCACGTCAGGAGCACCCTCGACGGACTCTCCCGGCTCTCCAGGACGATCGCCAGCCGGGACGAGCAGCTCGGGCACCTGCTCGACCGCGCGGAGAAGGTCACCGGGCTGGTCAGCACGCGGACCGAGCAGCTCGAGACCCTCATCGGGGACGCCGACCTGCTCATGGTCGAGCTCGCGAAGCGGCGGAAGGACATTCGCACGCTCTTCACCAACACCTCGGCTCTCGCAGAGCAGCTGACCGGGCTGGTCCGCGACAACCGCGAGCAGCTCGGGCCGGCGCTCCGCGAGGTCCAGGCGACCCTCGCGATGCTCGAGAAGCACGACGCCGCCATCCAGCGAACGATCCGGCTGATGGCGCCCTTCACCCGTGTCTACGCCAACACGCTCGGCACCGGCCGCTGGTTCGACACCTGGGTGTCCAACCTCGTCGTCCCCGTCGGCGCCGCCGGTCTGGAACAGCCCGACCCCAACGGAGGAGGCAACTGATGCCCGGCCGCCACCGACGAGCTCGCAGCCGCCGAACCGCCGACCACGGAGACGTCTCCGCGCACCTGCTCGTCAGGCTCGTCGTGGGTCTGCTCGTCGTCGGCCTGGTCGCCGGCGGCGTCGCCTTCTGGCCGAAGAAGGCCCGGACGACGCTCAGTGCCGACTTCACTCGCGCGGTCGGGCTCTATCCCGGCTCGGACGTCCGCATCCTCGGGGTCAAGGTCGGCCAGGTCGACGCCGTCGAACCGCAGGGGCGGCACGTGCACGTCACCTTCTCCGTCGACGGCCGACACCGGATCCCGGCCGACGCCAAGGCGGCGATCGTGGCCCCTTCGCTGGTCTCCGACCGCTACGTCCAGCTGCTGCCCGTGTGGAGCGGGGGACCGCAGCTGGCCGACGGCACCCGGATCCCCCTGTCGCGCACGGCGGTTCCCGTCGAGCTCGACCGGGTGTCGCAGAGCCTCGATGACCTCATGGTCGCACTGGGCCCAGATGGGGCGAACCGTGACGGCGCGCTGAGCGCCCTGCTCGAGACGTCGGCGGCGAACCTCGACGGCAACGGCGACCGGTTCCACCAGACCGTTCGTGACCTGTCGGCGGCCGTCACCACGCTCTCCGACCACCGGGGCGACGTCTTCGGCACGGTCAAGAACCTGCAGACGTTCACCACGATGCTGGCCGACAACAACGCGGCGGTCCGGCGCCTCAACTCCGACCTCGCGACGGTCGCGCTGCAGCTGCGCGAGGAGCGCGACAACCTCCGGGGAGCACTCGAGCACCTCGGCGTCGCCCTCGACGAGGTCTCGACGTTCGTCAAGGACAACCGCAGCCTCATCAAGGCCGACGTGGACGGGCTGGTCTCCGTCACGTCCTCGCTCGTCGAGCAGCGCCAGGCGCTGGCCGAGGCGCTGGAGAACGCCCCGGCGGCGTTGAGCAACCTCTCGAACGCCTACCACCCCGAGACCGGGACGCTCGACACCCGCAACAACGCGAAGGGGCTGGACGACCCGGTGCTGCTGCTCTGCTCGATCCTCACCGGACCCACGAGGAGCGGCAACTCCCGGCTCTGCGACCGCCTCAAGGCCGAGCTCGAGCCCCGCCTCCCGCGGCCCGCCGCCCTGCCGGAGGGCAGCGTCCCGGGCGGACGCCCCGGGCCCGGTGCCGTCGTCGACATCCGCGGGGCCGATCCCACCTTGGGCGGCCTGCTCGGTGGTGCGCGATGAGGGCGCGCCGGCTCACTCCGCGAATCGCGGCCGCCGCTCTGGTCACTGCTGTCGCCGGCCTCTCCGGCTGCAGCGCCTACGACCTGCCCCTGCCCGGCGGAGCCGGCGCCGGATCGGACTCCTACGCCGTCACGGTGGAGTTCGCCGACGTCCTCGACCTCGTGCCGCAGTCCTCCGTGAAGGTCAACCAGGTCACCGTCGGCGCGGTCGAGGCCGTCGACGTCGTGGGATGGACGGCCGTCGTGCGGCTGCGGCTGCCTCGCAGCCTCGCGCTGCCGGACAACGCCGTGGCCGAGCTGCGACAGACCTCGCTCCTCGGTGAGAAGTACGTCTCGCTGGCCCCGCCCGCGAACGAGCCGGAAACGGGTCGCCTCGAGGACGGTGACCGGATCCCGCTCGCGCGGTCCACCAGGCACCCGGAGGTCGAGGAGGTCCTCGGTGCCATGTCCCTGCTCCTCAACGGAGGGGGAGTCGCACAGCTGAAGACGATCGAGGTGGAGCTGAACCACGCCATGCGCGGTCGCAGCGACGAGTTCCGCAGCCTCGTCACGCAGCTCGGCACGTTCATCGGGGGTCTGGACGACCAGAAGGAGGACATCGTGCGGGCCATCGACAGCCTCGACCGGCTGAGCGGGACACTGACGACGCACCAGGACACCATCGCGGCGGCCCTGGACGAGCTGCCCAAGGGCCTCGAGGTCCTCGCCGACCAGCGCGAACAGCTGACGGCCATGCTCAGCGCCCTCGCGGACCTCGGCGAGGTGGGCACCCGCGTCATCCGAGGCTCGCGCGAGGACCTGGAGGCCAACCTCCGGGCGCTGGGCCCCATCCTCACCCAGCTCAACGAGGCCGGCGACAGCCTGCCGAAGTCCTACCAGCTCCTGCTCACGTACCCGTTCCCGGCGGCATCCGGAGCGGCGGTCAAGGGCGACTTCACCAACCTGTGGGTCACCCTCGACGCGGACGTCCAAGGCATCGCCGACACCATGCACGCCACCCCCGACGGGTCGGGCTCCTGGAGGTCACTCTTCGAGAGCAAGGGGGCGCCATGATCACCCGTGCCGTGCGAGTCAGGCTCGCTGCGTTCCTGCTCCTGTCCCTCGGCCTCGTCTCGGTGCTCTCCGCGAGCTACGTGGGGCTCACCGACAAGGTCCTCGGGGGCACCTATGTCGTCTCCGCCGACCTCGCGGACTCGGGAGGGATCTTCGTCGGGGCGGAGGTCACCTACCGTGGTGTGACGGTCGGCTCGGTCGAAAGCCTGCGCCTCGCCGGGGACGGGGTCGTCGTCGACGCGCGGCTGGACCGCGGGACGAAGGTGCCCAAGGACACGCGGGCCGTGGTCGAGAACCGCTCCGCCGTGGGTGAGCAGTACCTCGACCTACAGCCTCGAACCGACGGAGGGCCGCTCCTGGCGTCCGGCGACGTCATCCCCAGGACCAGCACCGAGACGCCGCTCCGGATCGACCGCCTCCTCACCCACGTCAACCGGACCGTCACGTCCGTGCCCCAGGACGCCCTCGTCACGACGGTCGACGAGCTGGCGGCAGCGTTCCGGGGCGGTGGCGCGGACCTGCAACGCCTGATGGACTCCGGCAACCGGCTGACCAGGGCCGCGGCGGGGGCGCTCCCCGAGACGGTGCGTCTCGTCGACGACGGGCGGATCGTCCTGCGCACGCAGGTCGGCAGCGCCCACGACCTGCGCACGACCGTCACGGGGTTCGCTGACGTCGCGGACGCCCTCCGCCTCGCCGACCCCGACCTGCGGGTCGTCCTCGACCGTGGAGCCCTCGCAGCCGGTGAGCTCGACAACCTGATCCAGGAGAACCGCCAGAACCTCGCCGCGCTCATCGCCAACTTCATCACCATCGGGAACGTCACGACGGCCCGCCTCGACGGGATCGAGCAGATCCTCGTCACCTACCCCTACGTCGTCGAGGGCGGGTTCACCGTCGTCCCCGGAGACGGCACGGCCCATTTCGGGCTGGTCCTCAACGCCGACGACCCCCCCGCCTGTGACGTCGGCTACGAAGGCACCCGGAAGGTCGAACCGCACCGGACGGCCGACCTGCCACCACCGAACCTCGACGCCCACTGCGCCGCCCCCCGTGGCTCCGGCATCAACGTCCGCGGAGCGCAGAACGCCCCTCGCCCCACCCGGGGTGGAGGCCAGAGCCACCCGACGGCCCAGGGCTCGGCTCCGGTGACCCTTCCAGGTCCTGGCGTGACCCCGGGGGCGGTGGGCTCGTTGTCCGTGCAGGCGCCCGTCCCTCCGGCGGACGACTCAGGGCCGGACACCTGGCTCTGGCTGATGCAGGAGGCCGTGCGCTGACGCACCGCGACGAAGGGAACCACTCATGACCACGACCACACGACGCCGAACCGGCCCGGCGCTCTGGGCGGTCGCCCTCATCCTCGCCCTCGCGGCGACCACGGTTGCGGCCACGCTGGGCCGCACTGCATGGGAGCGCACCCAGGCGGGCGCGGCCCGCGCGGAGGCGCTCGCCGCAGGACGGCAGCTCGCCGTCAACTTCGTCACGCTTGACGCGAGCACCTTCGCGGCCGACACGGGACGCGTCGTCGCCGGTGCGACCGGTGAGTTCAAGGAACAGTACGAAGGCGCCCTCGACGAGCTCAAACCGGTCGTCGAGGGCAACAAGACCGTCTCCACCGTGGAGCGCGCGGAGGCGGCCTACGTCTCGGGCGACAGCGACTCGGCCGTGGTCCTCGTCGGACTCGTCGCGCCCACGACGAACACCGCAACCGAGGAACCCGAGAAGAAGACGTACCGGATCCGGCTCGACCTCGAGAAGGCCGGCGACTCCTGGAAGGTGAGCTCCCTTGACTTCGTCAGCTGACGTCCGCCGGAACCGGACGGAAGGCCGGTCGGCCACGTCCCCACGCCGCCGCGTCGCGGGATCGAGGCGGTCCACGACGCCAGCCGGGGCGGCGCACCCACCCCCGCCCCGGCTGGTCGACCGTCGGGCCCGCCAGCGGCCACAGCCGGCCGACCAGCCGGCCGACCAACCGGCCGGCGCGGCCCCCGAGAAGCCGGCCCGGCGGCATACGGCCATCAGTCTGTGGCGGCCGCTTCTCCCGCTCGTCCTCGCGGCGGGCCTCCTCGCCCTCACGCTCGGCTACTCCCTACGCCCCGCGCTGACCGACGCGGACCGGTCGGCCGCCGTCGGCTCGGCCCGGACGACCCTCGAGTCGGTGCTCAGCTACAGCGGGACGACCTTCGACGAGCACGTCGCCGAGGTCGCGCCCCTCCTCGCGGCGCCCTTCAAGGACGAGTTCACGCAGGTCGCGCGCACCGACATCAAGCCCCTGGCGGTGAAGAACGAGGCGACGGTCCAGGCCAGGGTCCAGGAGGCCGGCATCATGGCCACGACGGGCGACGGGGGTCCCGGGACCGTGGTCCGCGTGATGGCCTTCGTCAACCAGGCGACCACCTCGACGGCGCAGCGGACGCCGGCGATCGACCAGAACCGGGTCATCGCGACGATGACCAAGGTGGGCGACCGCTGGCTGCTGAGCGCTCTCGAGGCCTACTGACCCGTCGGGTCGTCGGGAGTGCCTGCCGGGGGTGGATACTGCGGGGCGTGAAACTGATCCAGGCCAACGCTGTCCCTGAATCCCTCGCCCGTGTCGACGAGCCGGCCACCCCGCCCGTCCGCGTCGGGCTCGTCCAGCACCAGTGGGTCGACGACCCCGACGCCCTCGTGGAGACCCTGCGGGACGGCGTCCGAACGGCGGCCGAGGCCGGCGCGAGGATCGTCTTCCTGCCTGAGCTGACCCTCTCGCGCTACCCGGCGGACACGATGCCCACCGGCACGCCGAGCGAGCTCGCCGAGGACCTCGAGACGGGACCGACGGTGGCCTTCGCCCGGGACGCGGCCCGCGACTTCGGCGTCCACGTCCACGCGTCGCTCTACGAGCGCGCCGACGACGGCGATGGGCTCGGTTTCAACACGGCGGTCATCGTCGCGCCGTCCGGCGAGATCGTCGCCCGGACCCGCAAGACCCACATCCCGGTCACCGCCGGCTACTACGAGGACAAGTACTTCCGTCCGGGGCCGGCCGAGAACGCCTACCCGGTCGTCGACCTCGAGGAGCAGGGGATGCGCCTCGGGCTGCCCACCTGCTGGGACGAGTGGTTCCCGGAGGTGGCACGGCTCTACTCGCTGGCCGGAGCCCAGGTCCTCTGCTACCCGACCGCGATCGGCTCCGAGCCCGACCATCCGCAGTTCGACACCCAACCCCTGTGGCAGCAGGTCATCGTCGGCAACGGCATCGCCAACGGGCTCTTCATGGTGGTCCCCAACCGCTGCGGCACCGAAGGGCTGATCACCTTCTACGGATCCTCGTTCATCTCCGACCCGTACGGCCGCATCCTCGTCCAGGCCCCGCGCGACGAGGCGGCCGTGCTCGTGGCCGACCTCGACCTCGCCCAGCGGCAGGACTGGCTCGACCTCTTCCCGTTCCTGGCCACGCGCCGCCCGGACTCGTACCGGGCGCTCGTCGAGCCGATCCGCCCCGAGCACCGCCGTGACGCCGGCTGAGGGGGCCTCGTGACGGGCTGGCGGATGCCGGCGGAGACCGCTCCGCACGAGTGCACGTGGATGGCGTGGCCGAGCCAGGGCTACACCCTCGGGGACACCCCCGAGGAGGTCGCCAGGGCACGTCTGACCTGGGCAGCCGTCGCCAACGCCGTCATCGAGTTCGAGCCGGTGCGGATGGTCGTCGTCCCGGACGACGTCGCCGTGGCGCGCCGGCACCTGCACCCCGATGTCGAGCTGATCCCGGCAGCCCTCGACGACGCGTGGATGCGCGACATCGGGCCGACCTTCGTGATCGGGGACGACGGTCGACTCGGCGCGGTGGACTGGGTCTTCAACGGGTGGGGCGCCCAGCCCTGGGCGTCGTGGGAGCACGACGCCCGGATCGGCGCCCTCGTCGCCGGCCGGACGCCCGCCGAGCTCATCCCGTCGTCGCTGGTCAACGAGGGCGGCGGGATCCACGTCGACGGCCTCGGCACGGTGCTGCTCACCGAGACCGTCCAGCTCGACCCCGGCCGCAACCCCGCGCTCACCAGGGCCGACGTCGAGGCCGAGCTGTCCCGAACGATCGGGACGACGCACGCGATCTGGCTGCCCCGGGGGCTGACGCGGGACTACGACGAGTTCGGGACGCGGGGCCATGTCGACATCGTCGCGACCATCCCCGCGCCGGGGGTGCTGCTGCTGCACGAGCAGGGGGACCCGGCACACCCGGACCACGCCGTCTCCGCCGAGCTGCGTGAGCTGCTGTCCGATGCGCGCGACGCGAGGGGGGAGCGGTTCGAGGTCGTCGGCGTGCCGGCGCCGCGCCGGCTCAGCGATGCGGAGGGCCCGGTCGACTGGTCCTATATCAACCACCTCGTCGTCAACGGTGGGGTCATCGCGTGCACCTACGACGACGAGCAGGACGAGCGAGCCCTCGGGATCCTCGCCGACGCCTACCCCGGGCGGCGGGTCGTGGGCGTGGACGCGCGACCCCTCTTCGACCGGGGCGGCGGCATCCACTGCATCACCCAGCAGCAGCCCGCCGTCTGACCCGACCTGTCGAGTGCGCAGCTGCTGCCGCAGTGCGCCCCGGTGCGCCCCGGTGCGCCCCGGTGCGCCCCGGTGCGCCCCGGCACGAGCTGCGCACTCGATCGGTGAGGGCCCGAGGTCCGGGCTCGCAAGGGGCACCCGAGGCCGCCGCGGCGCGGCACAACGGGCGGTTTGCACCATCTCGATGCAGCTACTGACGAGAAGGGCTTGACGTGGCGACGCGGGGGGGCCATATTCGTCGCGTTCCTCCACGGGACTCCCGGTCCGGGAAGTGTCGAGGTCTGCGACCTCCGCCTCTTGACCCGGCTGGACACTCCTGCCCTTTGTGGGTAGGCTAGGCCTTTGCGCTGCCCATGCCCTCGCTACACGACCCCCAGTCGCGTCCTTCGCCGTGCCGCCAGCACGGACCTCGCCCTGGGACCCGTGTGTCGAGCCATGCGTGGCGGAGACGACGAATACGAAAAGGCCCGTGGAAGGACCCTCCTTGGCTGCCGCGCGTACTGCGACGAACATGTCCACTGCACAGACTGCCTCCGGGCGTCTGTCCTTCGCGAAGATTCGCGAACCCCTCGAGGTCCCCGACCTCCTGGCCCTTCAGACGGAGAGCTTTGACTGGCTGCTCGGCAACGAGCGGTGGCAGGCTCGCGTCGCCGCGGCCAAGGCCGAGGGCCGCACTGATGTCCCTGACCGTTCCGGCCTCGAGGAGATATTCGAGGAGATCTCCCCGATCGAGGACTTCAGCGGCTCGATGTCGCTGTCGTTCCGCGACCACCGTTTCGAGGAGACGCGCAAGACGATCGAGGCGTGCAAGGAGCGCGACCAGACCTACGACGCCCCGCTGTTCGTGACCGCCGAGTTCATGAACGCCCAGACCGGTGAGATCAAGAGCCAGACGGTCTTCATGGGTGACTTCCCGCTGATGACCGAGCGCGGCACCTTCATCATCAACGGCACCGAGCGTGTCGTCGTCTCGCAGCTCGTCCGCAGCCCGGGCGTCTACTTCGAACGCACCCCCGACAAGACGTCCGACAAGGACATCTACACGTCGAAGATCATCCCGAGCCGCGGCGCGTGGCTCGAGTTCGAGATCGACAAGCGCGACATGGTCGGCGTCCGCGTCGACCGCAAGCGCAAGCAGTCCGTCACCGTGCTCCTCAAGGCGCTCGGCTGGACCGAGGCCCAGATCCTCGAGGAGTTCGGCGAGTTCGAGTCGATGCGCCTGACCCTCGAGAAGGACCACACGCAGGGCCAGGACGACGCGCTGCTCGACATCTACCGCAAGCTGCGTCCGGGCGAGCCGCCGACCAAGGAGGCCGCGCAGACCCTGCTCGACAACCTCTACTTCAACCCCAAGCGCTACGACCTGGCCAAGGTCGGTCGCTACAAGATCAACAAGAAGCTCGGGCTCGACTCCTCGATCAACGACTCGACGCTCGCGATCGACGACATCGTCGCGACGATCAAGTTCATCGTCGCGCTCCACGACGGCCGTGACTCGATGCAGGGCGTCAAGAACGGCGAGCAGATCGACGTGCGCGTCGAGGTCGACGACATCGACCACTTCGGCAACCGTCGCCTCCGCTCCGTCGGCGAGCTCATCCAGAACCAGGTCCGCACCGGACTGTCCCGGATGGAGCGTGTCGTCCGCGAGCGCATGACGACGCAGGACGTCGAGGCGATCACCCCGCAGACCCTGATCAACATCCGCCCCGTGGTGGCGTCGATCAAGGAGTTCTTCGGCACGTCGCAGCTGTCGCAGTTCATGGACCAGAACAACCCGCTCGCGGGTCTGACGCACAAGCGTCGTCTGTCCGCGCTCGGCCCGGGTGGTATCTCCCGGGACCGGGCCCAGATGGAGGTCCGCGACGTCCACCACTCGCACTACGGCCGCATGTGCCCGATCGAGACGCCGGAAGGCCCGAACATCGGGCTGATCGGCTCCCTCGCCTCGTACGGACGGATCAACGCGTTCGGCTTCATCGAGACGCCCTACCGCAAGGTCAACAAGGGTGTCGTCAGCGACGAGGTGCACTACCTCTCGGCTGACGAGGAGGACAAGTTCGTCGTCGCCCAGGCCAACGCGGCGGTCGACGACAAGGGCCGCTTCTCCGAGGAGCGCGTCCTCGTCCGCACCAAGGGCGGCGAGGTCGAGCTCGTCCCGGCCGAGGACGTCGACTACATGGACGTCTCCCCGCGCCAGATGGTGTCGGCCGCGACGGCGATGATCCCGTTCCTCGAGCACGACGACGCCAACCGCGCCCTCATGGGTGCCAACATGCAACGTCAGGCCGTCCCGCTCGTCAAGAGCGAGGCCCCGCTCGTCGGCACCGGCATGGAGTTCCGTGCCGCGCTCGACTCCGGTGACGTCGTCCGCGCCGACAAGGCCGGCGCCGTCCAGGAGGTCTCCGCCGACCTGGTCACCGTCGCCAACGACGACGGCACCTACCAGACGTACCGGATCGCCAAGTTCGCCCGGTCCAACCAGGGCACGAGCTACAACCAGGTCGTCGTCGTCAACGAGGGCGACCGGGTCGAGGCCGGCGACGTCATCGCCGACGGTCCGGCGACCGACGGCGGCGAGATGGCCCTCGGGCGCAACCTCCTCGTCGCGTTCATGTCGTGGGAGGGGCACAACTACGAGGACGCGATCATCCTCAGCCAGCGGCTCGTCCAGGACGACGTCCTCTCCTCGATCCACATCGAGGAGCACGAGGTCGACGCCCGGGACACGAAGCTCGGCCCGGAGGAGATCACGCGGGACATCCCCAACGTCTCCGAGGACGTCCTGGCCGACCTCGACGAGCGCGGCATCATCCGCGTCGGCGCCGAGGTCCGCGACGGTGACCTGCTCGTCGGCAAGGTGACCCCCAAGGGCGAGACCGAGCTGACCCCGGAGGAGCGGCTGCTGCGCGCGATCTTCGGTGAGAAGGCCCGCGAGGTCCGCGACACGTCCCTCAAGGTCCCGCACGGCGAGACCGGCACCGTCATCGGCGTCAAGGAGTTCCGCGCCGACATGGGCGACGACCTGCCCCCGGGCGTCAACCAGCTCGTCCGCGTCTACGTCGCCAACAAGCGCAAGATCACCGACGGTGACAAGCTCGCCGGCCGGCACGGCAACAAGGGTGTCATCTCCAAGATCCTGCCGGTCGAGGACATGCCGTTCCTCGAGGACGGCACGCCGGTCGACGTCATCCTCAACCCGCACGGTGTGCCGCGACGGATGAACCTCGGCCAGATCCTCGAGCTGCACCTCGGCTGGGCCGCCAACCGCGGCTGGAAGATCGAGGGCAACCCCGAGTGGGCCAAGCAGATCCCGGCCGACGCGCACGAGGCGGCACCGGGCTCGCGGGTGGCGACGCCGGTCTTCGACGGTGCGTCCGAGGAGGTCGTCACCGGCCTGCTCGACTCGACGCTGCGGACCCGCGACGGCGTGCGCCTCATCGACGCGTCGGGCAAGACCCGGCTCTTCGACGGCCGCTCCGGCGAGCCGTTCCCCGAGCCGGTGGCGGTGGGCTACATGTACATCCTCAAGCTCCACCACCTCGTCGACGACAAGATCCACGCTCGCTCGACGGGCCCGTACTCGATGATCACCCAGCAGCCGCTCGGCGGTAAGGCCCAGTTCGGTGGCCAGCGCTTCGGTGAGATGGAGGTCTGGGCGCTCGAGGCCTAC
This sequence comes from Intrasporangium sp. DVR, assembly GCF_040365325.1. Taxonomy (NCBI): domain Bacteria; kingdom Bacillati; phylum Actinomycetota; class Actinomycetes; order Micrococcales; family Intrasporangiaceae; genus Intrasporangium; species Intrasporangium sp. DVR. Next base: position 83,521 of record NZ_BAABZW010000001.1, read on the forward strand.
GGCGCGGCCTACACGCTGCAGGAGCTGCTGACGATCAAGTCCGACGACGTGCCCGGTCGCGTCAAGGTCTACGAGGCCATCGTCAAGGGCGAGAACATCCCCGACTCGGGCATCCCGGAGTCGTTCAAGGTCCTCCTCAAGGAGATGCAGTCGCTGTGTCTCAACGTCGAGGTCCTGAACTCCGAGGGCACCACCATCGAGATGAAGGAATCCGACGAGGAGGTCTTCCGCGCAGCGGAGGAGCTCGGCATCGACCTGAGCCGGCGTGAGCCGTCCAGCGTCGAAGAGGTCTGAGAAGACGGCCAACCACACGACAAGCGGTCCGTATGCCGCTGGGCCAGCTCAGCGGCATACGGCACCTTGAGTCAACGAATCCCACTCAGACCAAAGACTTAACGAGAGTTACGAGAGAAGGAACCACGTGCTCGACGTCAACTTCTTCGACGAGCTGCGCATCGGCCTTGCCACGGCGGAGGACATCCGCCAGTGGAGCCACGGCGAGGTCAAGAAGCCGGAGACCATCAACTACCGCACCCTGAAGCCGGAGAAGGAGGGCCTGTTCTGCGAGCGCATCTTCGGCCCCACCCGGGACTGGGAGTGCAACTGCGGCAAGTACAAGCGGGTCCGCTTCAAGGGCATCATCTGTGAGCGCTGTGGCGTCGAGGTCACGCGCGCCAAGGTGCGCCGCGAGCGGATGGGCCACATCGAGCTCGCCGCCCCCGTCACCCACATCTGGTACTTCAAGGGCGTCCCGTCACGCCTCGGGTACCTCCTCGACCTCGCCCCGAAGGACCTCGAGAAGGTCATCTACTTCGCGGCCTACATGATCACGTCCGTCGACGAGGAGCAGCGCCACCAGGACCTGCCCTCGCTCGAGGCGCAGATCCAGGTCGAGAAGAAGGAGATCGAGAACCGCCGCGACGCCGACGTCGAGGCCCGCGCGCAGAAGCTCGAGCAGGACATCGCCGCGCTCGAGGCCGAGGGCGCCAAGGCCGACGCCAAGCGCAAGGTCCGCGACTCCGCCGAGCGTGAGATGAACGCGATCCGTCGTCGCGCCGACCAGCAGGTCGAGCGGCTCGAGCAGGTCTGGGACCGCTTCAAGAACCTCAAGGTCCAGGACCTCGAGGGTGACGAGATCCTCTACCGCGAGATGCGGGACCGGTTCGGTCTCTACTTCGAGGGCGGCATGGGCGCCGCCGCGATCCAGAAGCGGCTCCAGTCCTTCGACCTCGACGCCGAGGCGGACTCCCTCCAAGAGATCATCGCCACCGGCAAGGGCCAGAAGAAGACCCGCGCCATCAAGCGGCTCAAGGTCGTCAACGCGTTCCAGATGACGACGAACCACCCGACCGGCATGGTCCTCGACGCGATCCCGGTCATCCCGCCGGACCTGCGCCCGATGGTCCAGCTCGACGGTGGCCGCTTCGCGACGTCGGACCTCAACGACCTCTACCGTCGCGTCATCAACCGCAACAACCGCCTCAAGCGGCTGCTCGACCTCGGCGCGCCCGAGATCATCGTCAACAACGAGAAGCGGATGCTCCAGGAGGCCGTCGACAGCCTCTTCGACAACGGCCGTCGTGGTCGCCCGGTCACAGGCCCCGGCAACCGTCCGCTCAAGTCGCTGTCCGACATGCTCAAGGGCAAGCAGGGCCGGTTCCGCCAGAACCTCCTCGGCAAGCGCGTCGACTACTCCGGCCGTTCGGTCATCGTCGTCGGCCCGCAGCTGAAGCTGCACCAGTGCGGCCTGCCGAAGCAGATGGCGCTCGAGCTGTTCAAGCCGTTCGTGATGAAGCGCCTGGTCGACCTCGACCACGCCCAGAACATCAAGTCGGCCAAGCGCATGGTCGAGCGCGCCCGCCCGGTCGTGTGGGACGTCCTCGAAGAGGTCATCACCGAGCACCCCGTGTTGCTCAACCGCGCACCGACGCTGCACCGCCTCGGCATCCAGGCGTTCGAGCCGCAGCTCGTCGAGGGCAAGGCCATCCAGATCCACCCGCTCGTCTGCTCGGCCTTCAACGCCGACTTCGACGGTGACCAGATGGCCGTGCACGTGCCGCTGTCGGCGGAGGCCCAGGCTGAGGCCCGGATCCTCATGCTGTCGAGCAACAACATCCTCAAGCCGGCTGACGGTCGCCCCGTGACCATGCCGACACAGGACATGATCACCGGCATCTTCCACCTGACCGAGCTGGTCGACGGTGGGGGTCTGGGTGCGGGTCGTGCCTTCTCGTCCCCGGCGGAGGCCCGGATGGCCTTCGACCGCGGCGAGATCGAGCTCGGCTCGTCGGTCAAGCTGCGCCTGACTGATGTCGTGCCCCCGGCCGGCTACGAGCTGCCCGAGGGCGTCGAGCCGGACGAGAACGGCCTGGTCCCGTCGCTCATCATCGAGACGAGCCTCGGCCGGGCGATCTTCAACGACACCCTGCCGGTGGACTACCCGTTCATCAACAAGGCCGTCGACCGCAAGAGCCTCTCGGCGATCGTCAACGACCTCGCGGAGCGCTACTCCAAGGTCCAGGTCGCCGCGTCGCTCGACGCCCTGAAGGAGGCCGGTTTCCACTGGGCCACCCGGTCGGGCAGCACCGTCGCGATCGCCGACGTCACGACGCCGGGCAACAAGACCGAGATCCTCGAGGCCTACGAGACGAAGGCCGCCAAGGTCCAGACCCAGTACGAGCGCGGTCTGATCACCGACGACGAGCGCCGTCAGGAGCTCGTCGAGATCTGGACCCAGGCGTCCAACCAGGTCGCCAAGGAGATGGAGACCAACTTCCCGCGGACCAACCCGATCTACCGGATGGTGTCCTCGGGTGCGGGTGGTAACTGGTTCCAGATCCGTCAGATCGCCGGGATGCGAGGCCTGATGGCCAACCCGAAGGGTGAGATCATCCCGCGGCCGATCAAGGCGAACTTCCGTGAGGGCCTGACCGTGCTGGAGTTCTTCATCTCCACCCACGGTGCCCGCAAGGGTCTGGCCGACACCGCGCTCCGCACGGCTGACTCGGGCTACCTGACGCGTCGTCTCGTCGACGTCTCCCAGGACGTCATCATCCGCGAGGAGGACTGCGGCACCGACCGCGGCCTGACGCTGCCGATCGCCCAGGTCAACGAGACGACGGGCACGCGCACCCTCTCGGAGGTCGTCGAGGCCTCGATCTACGCCCGCACGCTGGCTGAGGACGTCACCGACGCCGAGGGCACCGTGCTGGCCGAGGCGGGCATCGACCTCGGTGACGTCGTCATCGGCGCGCTCTACGCCGCAGGCATCGACTCGGTCAAGATCCGCTCGGTGCTCACGTGCGACTCCAAGGTCGGCACGTGCGCGAAGTGCTACGGCCGCTCCCTGGCGACGGGCAAGCTCGTCGACATCGGCGAGGCCGTCGGCATCATCGCGGCGCAGTCGATCGGTGAGCCGGGCACGCAGCTGACGATGCGGACCTTCCACACGGGTGGTGCGGCTGCGGCGGACGACATCACCCAGGGTCTGCCGCGTGTCGTCGAGCTCTTCGAGGCCCGCACGCCCAAGGGTGTCGCCCCGATCGCCGAGGCCACCGGCCGCATCGAGATCGAGGACACCGACAAGGCGCGTCGCATCCTGCTCACGCCGGACGACGGCTCGGAGCAGCACGCCTACCCGGTGAGCAAGCGCTCGCGCCTGCTCGTCCAGGACGGTGACCACGTCACGGTCGGCACCAAGCTCGTCCAGGGCGCCATCGACCCGAAGCAGGTGCTGCGCATCCTCGGTCCGCGGGCCGCCCAGAAGCACCTCGTCGACGAGGTGCAGACGGTGTACCGCCAGCAGGGTGTGTCGATCCACGACAAGCACATCGAGGTCATCGTGCGCCAGATGCTGCGTCGGGTGACGATCATCGAGGCCGGCGACGCCGACCTGCTCCCGGGCGAGCTCGCCGAGCGCGGCCGCTTCGAGGAGGAGAACCGCAAGGTGATGGCCGAGGGTGGGCGCCCCGCTGCGGGTCGTCCGGAACTCATGGGCATCACCAAGGCGTCCCTCGCGACCGAGTCGTGGCTGTCGGCCGCTTCGTTCCAGGAGACCACGCGTGTCCTCACGCAGGCCGCCATGGAGGCGAAGTCCGACCCGCTGCTCGGCCTCAAGGAGAACGTCATCCTCGGAAAGCTCATCCCCGCCGGGACTGGCCTGCCGCGCTACCGCAACATCAAGGTGGAGCCGACCGAGGAGGCCAAGGCCGCCATGTACTCGCTGCCGAGCTACGACGCGTACGACTACGCGAGCTTCGGCACGGGCACCGGCGAGGCCATCCGTCTCGACGACGAGGCGCTGGGGCTCGACAAGCTCTGACCGCACCGTCACCGGCCGACACGAGGCCGTATGCCGCTGGGCTGGGACCGCGCACAGGCGCAGTCCCAGCCCAGCGGGCTCTCCGGTTGACGGGTGGGGGCGGGCAGCCGATGGATAGGGTGCTGGCATGAGCGACGCAGCCCCCCTCGACAGCACGGTCGAGAGCCCTTCAGAGTCCGAAGCCACGCCGGCCCCTGCCACGGTCATCGTGCTGACCGAGGAGGCCCTCAAGCCGGTTGACGTGGACAAGATCGTCGGTCTGCATGCCGGGGACGACGTCGAGGAGACGTATCGGGTGCTCGTGCCGGCCGACACGGACCGCAACATGCTCAGCGCGTTCCTCAACCACCTCAGCCTCTTCGAGATGCGCGAGGCCCTGGAGTCGCTCAAGCCGGTCGACCGCGAGGGCGCCCACGCCGACGCGCGGACGGCGCTCGCGAAGAGCCTCGAGCAGTTCGAGCAGCGCGGGCTCACGGTGACGGGTGAGGTGACCGGTGACGACCCGATGCCGACCCTCGTCGCGGAGGTCGAGCGCCTGAACGCCCGCGAGGTCGTCGTCGTCACCGAGCCGCATGCCGTCGAGGACACCTTCCACACCGACTGGGCCTCGCGGGCTCGGGAGGTGCTCGGCCTGCCGGTGCTGCACATCTACGCGGGGGACTGGCGTCTCGGCTGACCGACGGCCTGAGGAGTGACCGAGCCCCAGCGGGTGAGGGCGCTGCCCGGGGGAGCGAGCCCAGCGGCATACGGCATCCGGGCGGTCAAGGCAAGGGTGACGGATTTGGTCGGCGTGCAACACGCCGGTACGCTTGAACACTGTGTCTGAGACATGCGCTCAGGCATGCGCGATGACGGCTTCGGTGCCCTGTCCGCCGGCCACGGCCAGCGCGACATCACTGTGGTCCAGAGCGAACCTCTCGCCGGGCAATCCACCAGGGTCAGTTGTACCCCAGTGGGGAGTGCAGGGGGGAGAACCGGTTCAGTGACTTCCGCGGGACACACCCGAGCGCGGGGGTCGGGAAGCCGAACAGCCAAGGAGTCGGCCCAGCAGGGTCGGCACGACAACAAGCAACGTTATGGAGTAACCAGGTTGCCTACCATCAACCAGCTGGTCCGCAAGGGCCGCGAGGACAAGGCCTCCAAGGCCAAGACCCCGGCGCTCAAGGGCTCGCCCCAGCGCCGCGGTGTGTGCACCCGCGTGTACACCACCACCCCCAAGAAGCCGAACTCCGCCCTCCGCAAGGTCGCCCGTGTCCGCCTCAGCAGCGGCATCGAGGTCACGGCCTACATCCCCGGCGTCGGCCACAACCTTCAGGAGCACTCGATCGTGCTCGTCCGCGGTGGTCGTGTGAAGGACCTCCCCGGTGTTCGCTACAAGATCGTCCGCGGCACCCTCGACACCCAGGGTGTCAAGGGCCGCAAGCAGGCTCGCAGCCGTTACGGTGCGAAGAAGGAGAAGGGCTGATGCCTCGTAAGGGACCCGCTCCGAAGCGTCCGCTGGTCGTCGACCCGGTCTACTCCAGCCCGCTCGTGACGCAGCTCGTCAACAAGATCCTCCTCGACGGCAAGAAGTCGATCGCCGAGACGATCGTCTACGGCGCCCTCGAGGGCTGCCGCCAGAAGACCGGCAGCGACCCGGTCGCCACGCTCAAGCGCGCGCTCGACAACGTCAAGCCGGCCATGGAGGTCAAGTCCCGCCGTGTCGGTGGCGCCACCTATCAGGTGCCGATCGAGGTCAAGCCGGGCCGCAGCACGACGCTGGCCCTGCGCTGGCTCGTCGGCTACGCCCGTCAGCGTCGCGAGAAGACGATGACCGAGCGCCTCATGAACGAGATCCTCGACGCGTCCAACGGCCTCGGCGCCGCGGTCAAGCGTCGCGAGGACACGCACAAGATGGCCGAGTCCAACAAGGCCTTCGCGCACTACCGCTGGTGACAGCGGGCCGGTGGTGTGCCGCTGGGCCAGCTCGGCGGCACACCCCCGGGACCGAGCCCTGCCGTGCTCACGCCGGCTCGGCTCCCGCAGATTTCCCACACGAATGAGATGAGACAACTGACGTGGCACTCGACGTCCTGACGGACCTCAAGCAGGTCCGCAACATCGGCATCATGGCGCACATCGACGCCGGCAAGACGACGACGACCGAGCGTGTGCTCTTCTACACCGGAGTCAACCGCAAGATCGGCGAGACGCACGACGGTGCGTCGACGACCGACTGGATGGAGCAGGAGAAGGAGCGCGGCATCACCATCACGTCCGCGGCCGTCACCTGCTTCTGGGAAGGCTCCCAGATCAACATCATCGACACGCCCGGCCACGTCGACTTCACGGTCGAGGTCGAGCGGTCGCTGCGCGTCCTCGACGGCGCGGTCGCCGTCTTCGACGGCAAGGAGGGCGTCGAGCCCCAGTCCGAGACCGTGTGGCGGCAGGCCGACAAGTACGACGTCCCGCGCGTGTGCTTCGTCAACAAGATGGACAAGCTCGGTGCGGACTTCTACTTCACCGTGCAGACGATCAAGGACCGTCTCGGCGCGGAGCCGCTCGTGCTCCAGCTGCCGATCGGCTCCGAGAGCGAGTTCGTCGGCGTCGTCGACCTCATCTACATGCGCGCCCTCGTCTGGCCGGGCGACGCCAAGGGTGACGTGACGATGGGCGCCAAGTACGAGATCCAGGAGATCCCGGCCGACCTCAAGGAGAAGGCCGAGGAGTACCGCCACCAGCTCGTTGAGCGCGTCGCGGAGTCCGACGACGACCTCATGGAGAAGTACCTCGGCGGCGAGGACCTCACGCCCGAGGAGATCAAGGGAGCGATCCGCAAGCTCACCACCTCCTCCGAGCTCTACCCCGTCATCTGCGGGTCGGCGTTCAAGAACCGCGGCGTCCAGCCGATGCTCGACGCGGTCGTCGACTACCTTCCGTCGCCCCTCGACGTGCCCCCGATGATCGGGCACAAGCCCGGGCACGAGGAGGTCGAGATGACCCGCAAGCCGAGCACGGAGGAGCCGTTCTCCGCGCTGGCCTTCAAGGTCGCCTCGCACCCCTTCTTCGGCACGCTGACCTTCATCCGCGTGTACTCCGGGCGCATCGCGGCCGGCAGCCAGGTCATGAACTCGACCAAGGGCAAGAAGGAGCGCATCGGCAAGCTCTTCCAGATGCACGCCAACAAGGAGAACCCGGTCGACGAGGCTCTGGCGGGTCACATCTATGCGGCCATCGGTCTCAAGGACACGACGACCGGTGACACCCTGTGTGACCTGAGCGCCCCGATCGTCCTCGAGTCGATGACGTTCCCCGAGCCGGTCATCCAGGTCGCCATCGAGCCGAAGACCAAGAGCGACCAGGAGAAGCTGTCCACGGCCATCCAGAAGCTCTCCGCCGAGGACCCGACCTTCCAGGTCCACCTCGACGACGAGACCGGCCAGACGATCATCGCCGGCATGGGCGAGCTGCACCTCGACATCCTCGTCGACCGCATGAAGCGCGAGTTCAAGGTCGAGGCCAACGTCGGCAAGCCGCAGGTGGCCTACCGCGAGACCATCCGTCGCGCGGTCGAGAAGTACGACTACACGCACAAGAAGCAGACGGGTGGCTCCGGCCAGTTCGCCAAGGTCCAGGTGACCTTCGAGCCGCTCGTCGACGCCGAGGGCGGCGAGCTCTACGAGTTCGTCAACGCCGTCACCGGTGGCCGCATCCCGCGCGAGTACATCCCGTCGGTCGACGCCGGCATCCAGGACGCGATGCAGTACGGCGTGCTCGCCGGCTACCCGCTCGTCGGGATCAAGGCGACGCTCGTCGACGGCGGCTACCACGACGTCGACTCCTCGGAGATGGCGTTCAAGATCGCCGGTTCGATGGTGCTCAAGGAGGCCGTCCGCAAGGCCGACCCCGTGCTCCTCGAGCCGATGATGGCCGTCGAGGTCCGCACCCCGGAGGACTACATGGGTGACGTCATCGGTGACATCAACTCCCGCCGTGGCCACATCCAGGGCATGGACGACGTCAGCGGCGCCAAGGTCGTCCGCGGTCTCGTCCCCCTGTCCGAGATGTTCGGCTACGTCGGCGACCTGCGGTCCAAGACGCAGGGTCGCGCGAGCTTCTCCATGGAGTTCGACTCCTACGCAGAGGTCCCCAAGGCCGTTGCCGAGGAGATCATCAAGAAGACCCGCGGCGAGTGACTCTCGGGACATCCCCGATAGGCTCTCCCGAGGAATCCAAGGGAAATCACACCCGATTCACAACCCAAACAGCGCCACGTCCTGCCCTGGTCGTACGGCGTAACACTATGAAGTCCTGAGGAGGACCACAGTGGCGAAGGCAAAGTTCGAGCGGACCAAGCCGCACGTCAACATCGGCACCATTGGTCACATCGACCACGGCAAGACGACGCTGACGGCTGCGATCTCCAAGGTCCTGCACGACAAGTACCCGGACCTCAACCCCCAGTTCGCGTTCGAGGACATCGACAAGGCTCCCGAGGAGCGCCAGCGCGGCATCACGATCTCGATCGCCCACATCGAGTACCAGACGGAGGGTCGTCACTACGCCCACGTCGACTGCCCGGGTCACGCTGACTACGTCAAGAACATGATCACGGGTGCTGCTCAGATGGACGGCGCGATCCTCGTGGTCGCCGCGACCGACGGCCCCATGCCGCAGACGCGTGAGCACGTCCTCCTGGCCAAGCAGGTCGGCGTTCCCTACATCGTCGTGGCGCTCAACAAGGCCGACATGGTCGACGACGAGGAGATCCTCGAGCTCGTCGAGATGGAGGTCCGTGAGCTGCTCTCGTCCTACGAGTTCCCGGGCGACGACCTGCCGGTCGTCAAGGTCTCGGCGCTCAAGGCCCTCGAGGGCGACGAGGAGTGGGGCAAGTCGGTCCTCGAGCTCATGGACGCGGTGGACACCTACATCCCCGAGCCCGAGCGCGACATCGACAAGCCGTTCCTCATGCCCGTCGAGGACGTCTTCACGATCACCGGTCGTGGCACGGTCGTCACCGGCCGCATCGAGCGCGGTGTCCTCAAGGTCAACGAGGAGGTCGAGATCGTCGGCATCCACACCGGCGCTCCCACCAAGACCACCGTCACCGGTGTCGAGATGTTCCGCAAGCTCCTCGACGAGGGTCGCGCGGGCGAGAACGTCGGTCTGCTCCTCCGTGGCGTCAAGCGCGAGGACGTCGAGCGTGGCCAGGTCGTCTGCAAGCCGGGCTCGATCACCCCGCACACCGAGTTCGAGGCTCAGGTCTACATCCTGTCCAAGGACGAGGGCGGCCGTCACACGCCGTTCTACGACAACTACCGTCCGCAGTTCTACTTCCGCACCACGGACGTGACGGGTGTCGTGCACCTGCCCGAGGGCACCGAGATGGTCATGCCCGGCGACAACACCGACATGAAGGTCGAGCTCATCCAGCCGATCGCCATGGAGGAGGGCCTCAAGTTCGCCATCCGCGAGGGTGGCCGCACGGTCGGCGCCGGTCGCGTCACCAAGATCCTCAAGTGATCTGCGCCTCGACGCGCAGCTGAGCTGCCGTCGGGGAAGACCTCCGGGAGGGCCCGGTCCGCTTCGGCGGGCCGGGCCCTCCCGCTGTCCGGGGCCGGCCCGTCAGAGCAGCGCGACGGCTCTGCCGACCTCGTGGATCGACTCGACGGTGATCGGGTCGAGGACGAGCTGGGCGTGGACCGCGCCGGCTTCAGCGAGACCCGCGAGGTGCTCGGCGAGCGCTGCGGGCTCGCCGGGGACCGGGTCCACCGCTGTGTTGTGGTCGCCCTCGCCCATGACCCGACCGCGGCCCTTCCCGAACCGCACGAGCACCGCCGCCGTCGCACCCACCTCGGCGGGGCGCCGCCCGGCTTCCTCGGCTGCCGCCTCGACCCGCTCCCGCAGGGCCGCGAAGCCTTCCACGGTGTTGCCGTAGTCGCTCCACCACGTGTTCCACAGGTCGACGTGGGGCAGGCCGATCCGCAGCATCCTCGGGCCGACGGATCCGAGCATGAGCGGCGGGCCGCCGGGTCGGCTCGGCGGTGGGTCGAGGACGCAGTCCTCGACGGCATGGAAGCGGCCACGGACGTCGGACCGCCCCTCCCGGAGGAGCTGCCGGATCACGGTGAAGGCCTCCTCGAAGCGCGCCACCCGCTGGTCGAAGGGGAAACCGAAGGCGCGGTACTCCCGTTCGTTCCATCCGGCGCCCACGCCGAGGACGAGCCGGCCGCCGGAGATGGCGTCCACCGTCGCCGCCATCTTCGCGAGCATGGCGGGGGCATGGAACGACGTCGACGCGACGAACGGCCCGAGCTCGACCCGGGAGGTGACGGTCGCGAGTGCGGCCAGCGAGGTCCACACCTCCCACGGGCCGCGGGTGACCCCGCCGGGCAGGTCGTAGAGCAGGTGGTCCCCGAGCCAGATGGAGTCGAGCCCGACGTCCTCGGCGGCGCGGGCCAGGTCGAACATCTCCGGCCACTCGACGCGTCTCTCGACCTCCGGGAGCTGCACCCCGACCCGCAGGCGGGGGCCCAGGCGGCCGGGGGAGGAGGACGGGCTCGATTCGCTCATGCGCCCATCATCTAAGGTCGCTGACATGCCGCACGCGTTCGACACCGACACCGAAGCCCAGGGACTCATCGACTTCGTCGACGCGTCGCCCACCTCGTTCCACGCGTGCTGGCAGGCGGCGGCCCGGCTCACCGAGGCCGGCTTCAGCGAGGTCGTCGAGTCGGAGCCGTTCCCCACCGAGCCGGGTGCCCACTTCCTCGTGCGCGGCGGCTCACTCATCGCCTGGGACACGAGGGGGGCGTATGCCGCTGGGCTCGGTCCCGCTGCCGGGTTCCGTGTCGTCGGGGCGCACACCGACAGCCCAAACCTTCGGGTCAAGCCCAACCCGGACCACCTCAAGGCCGGTTGGCAGTCGCTCGGTGTCGAGGTCTACGGCGGGCCCCTGCTCAACTCGTGGCTCGACCGGGACCTCGGGGTCGCCGGCCGGGTGTCCGTGCGCGGTGAGGGCAGGGGAGCGGTCGAGTCGCGGCTGTTCCACGACAGCGCTCCGCTCCTGCGGGTGGCCCAGCTCGCGATCCACCTGGACCGCGAGCAGAACGACGGCCTGACGCTCAACCGGCAGCAGCACCTCGAGCCGCTCTGGGGGCTGGGCGACGCGCCCGGCGACTTCCGTGGCTACCTCAGCGAGCAGGTGGGCGTGCCCGCTGCCGACATCCTCGGCTGGGACGTCATGACGCACCCCGTCGAGCCGTCCCGTCGCCTGGGCCGCCGCCGGGAGCTGATCGCCGCGCCGCGTCTCGACAACCTCGCCACGTCCCACGCCGGCGTCCGCGCGCTCGTCCGAGCCGCTGCCACGCAGCCGCAGCGCGTTCCCGTCCTCGTGCTCTTCGACCACGAGGAGATCGGCAGCGTGTCCGAGCGCGGGGCGATGTCGACCCTGCTGCCCTCGGTCCTCGAGCGCCTCGTCCTCGCCGCCGGCGGCTCCCGCGACGACTACTGGCGTGCCCTCGCCGGCACCGTCATCGCGAGCGGCGACATGGCCCATGCGACGCACCCGAACTACGCCGACCGGCACGAGCCGCACCACCACATCGCCGTCAACGGTGGCCCGGTGCTCAAGATCAACAGCAACCTGCGCTATGCGACCGACTCGCTCGGCGAGGCCGCCTTCCGGCTCGCCTGCGAGCAGGCAGGCGTGCCGATGCAGAGCTTCGTCGTCCGCACCGACCTGCCCTGCGGCTCCACCGTCGGGCCGATGACGTCCGCCCTGACCGGGGCCACGACGGTCGACTTCGGGGCGCCGCTGCTCTCGATGCACAGTGCCCGTGAGCTGTGCGGTGCCGACGACCCGGCGATGTACGCCGCCGCGCTGGCCGCCTTCCTCGCGCCGACCCACTGAGCGCTGCCGACTCGGGGGCAGGGAGCGAGCCCCCGAGCGCGGGCGAGCCCAGCGGCATACGGCAGGCGGCGACGGCGCGCCACGGAAGCCGGCGTGCGTGCCCCAGCCACCTCGATTTGATAGAGGTTCCGCCCTCTGGCACACTTATCAGGTTGCTTGACGCGCGTCGCTGACCCATGTCGGTGCCGCCGCCCCTCGTCATCGCCCTCACGGGGATGTGATGACTAGGACTCGATTGAGAGGCCGAGGGAAGCGCAAGCCACCCGGTTCGGCCGGGCAATCCACGACGAGAGTGGCACTTCGGTGCGGACTTTCACCGCGGAGCGGGCGCGACACGCCCGACCTCGGGGGTCGGATGCCAAGGGAACCGGTTGCTAGGTACGGCGAGAGAGAGACGTAACGGAGATGGCGGGACAGAAGATCCGCATCCGCTTGAAGTCGTATGACCACGAGGTCATCGACAACTCGGCGCGCAAGATTGTCGACACGGTGACGCGTGCCGGCGCCACTGTGGTGGGCCCGGTTCCGCTGCCGACGGAGAAGAACGTCTTCGTCGTCATCCGGTCGCCGCACAAGTACAAGGACAGCCGCGAGCACTTCGAGATGCGCACGCACAAGCGCCTCATCGACATCATCGACCCGACGCCCAAGGCCGTCGACTCGCTGATGCGTCTCGACCTGCCGGCGGACGTCAACATCGAGATCAAGCTCTGAGGCGGCCACGATGACTGTTGCAGCCACCACCTCCAACCGGACCGTCAAGGGCCTGCTCGGCAAGAAGCTCGGCATGACCCAGGTCTGGGATGCCGACAACCGGCTCGTGCCCGTGACCGTGGTCGAGGCCGGCCCCTGCGTCGTCACGCAGGTCCGCAACGGTGACACCGACGGCTACGACGCCGTCCAGATCGCCTTCGGCGCCATCGACCCGCGCAAGGTCAACCAGCCGATGTCCGGCCACTTCGAGAAGGCCGGCGTGACGCCGCGCCGCCACCTCGTCGAGCTCCGCACCGCGGACGCCGCCGACTACGAGCTCGGCCAGGAGATCTCGGCCGAGATCTTCGAGGCCGGCCAGCGCATCGACGCGACGGGCACGACGAAGGGCAAGGGCTTCGCGGGTGTCATGAAGCGCCACGGCTTCCACGGCGTGTCCTCCTCGCACGGTGCCCACAAGAACCACCGCAAGCCGGGCTCCATCGGCGGCTGCGCCACGCCCGGCCGTGTCTTCCGGGGCATGCGCATGGCTGGTCGCATGGGTGGCGTCCGCCAGACGACCCAGAACCTCCAGATCCACGCCGTTGACGCCGAGAAGGGCCTGCTGCTCATCAAGGGTGCCGTTCCCGGTCCCCGTGGCGGCATCGTCCTGATCCGCACGGCTGCGAAGGGTGCATGAACGACATGGCAACCAAGACGCAGAACCTTCCCGCTGACATCTTCGATGTCCAGACGAACATCCCGCTGATCCACCAGGTCGTGGTGGCCCAGCTCGCGGCCGCCCGTCAGGGCACGCACTCGACGAAGACCCGTGGCGAGGTCCGCGGCGGTGGGCGCAAGCCGTACCGCCAGAAGGGCACCGGCCGCGCCCGCCAGGGCTCGACCCGCGCACCGCAGTTCGCCGGTGGCGGCGTCGTCCACGGCCCGCAGCCGCGTGACTACGCGCAGCGGACCCCCAAGAAGATGAAGGCCGCCGCGCTGCGTGGGGCCCTCTCCGACCGCGCCCGCTTCGACCGCATCCACGTGATCGACTCCCTCGTCGAGGGCGACGCCCCGTCGGCGAAGGCCGCGGCGGCGCTCCTCGCCGGCCTGACCGACCGCCCCAACCTGCTCGTCGTGCTCGAGCGTGGCGACCAGGTCAGCTTCAAGTCGGTCCGCAACCTGCCGAACGTCCACGTCCTCGTGGCCGACCAGCTCAACACGTACGACGTGCTGTGCGCTGACGACATCGTCTTCACGCAGGGTGCGCTCGACGCGTTCGTCGCCGGTCCGGTCAAGGCCGACAAGGAGGGCTCGAAGTGAGCATCCACGCCAAGGACCCCCGCGACATCCTCATCGCACCGGTCGTCTCCGAGAAGTCGTACGGCCTCCTCGACGAGGGCAAGTACACCTTCATCGTCGACCCGCGCGCGAACAAGACCGAGATCAAGATCGCCATCGAGCAGATCTTCAACGTCAAGGTCGACAAGGTGCACACCCTGAACCGCCAGGGCAAGGCCCGACGCACCCGCTTCGGCATCGGCAAGCGCAAGGACACCAAGCGTGCGATCGTCTCCCTCCGCGAGGGTTCGATCGACATCTTCGGTGCGGGCGCCTGAGAACGACGAAGATCCTTAAGGACTAACGAACATGGGTATCCGTAAGTACAAGCCGACCACACCGGGTCGTCGCGGCTCGTCGGTCGCCGACTTCGTCGAGATCACGCGTTCCACCCCGGAGAAGTCCCTCGTCCGTCCCCTGACGAAGACGGGTGGCCGCAACAACTCCGGCCGGATCACGACTCGCCACATCGGTGGCGGTCACAAGCGTGCGTACCGCGTCATCGACTTCCGTCGCCACGACAAGGACGGTGTGCCGGCCAAGGTCGCTCACATCGAGTACGACCCCAACCGCACGGCGCGCATCGCGCTCGTCCAGTACTCCGACGGCGAGAAGCGCTACATCCTCGCGCCGAACAAGCTCAAGCAGGGCGACCCGATCGAGAACGGCCCCACGGCCGACATCAAGCCGGGCAACTCGCTGCCGCTGCGCAACATCCCGGTCGGCACGGTCGTGCACGCGATCGAGCTCAAGCCGGGTGGCGGTGCCAAGATCGCTCGCTCCGCCGGTGCGCGCGTCCAGCTCGTCGCCAAGGAGGGGGCCTACGCCCAGCTGCGCATGCCCTCCGGTGAGATCCGCAACGTCGACGCGCGCTGCCGCGCCACCGTCGGCGAGGTCGGCAACGCCGAGCAGAGCAACATCAACTGGGGCAAGGCCGGCCGCATGCGCTGGAAGGGCAAGCGCCCGACCGTGCGTGGCGTCGCGATGAACCCGGTTGACCACCCGCACGGTGGTGGTGAGGGCAAGACGTCCGGTGGACGTCACCCTGTCAGCCCCTGGGGCCAGGCCGAGGGCCGCACCCGCAAGGGACACAAGGAAAGCGACAAGCTCATTGTGCGTCGCCGTCGTACTGGCAAGAAGCGCTGATAAGGAGCCTTTGGAATGCCTCGTAGCCTGAAGAAGGGCCCCTTCATCGACGACCACCTCCAGAAGAAGGTGGACGCCCAGAACGAAGCGGGCACGAAGAACGTCATCAAGACCTGGTCACGTCGGTCGGTCATCAGCCCCGACATGCTCGGTCACACCTTCGCCGTCCACGACGGCCGCAAGCACGTCCCGGTGTTCGTCACCGAGTCGATGGTCGGCCACAAGCTCGGCGAGTTCGCTCCGACGCGGACCTTCAAGGGTCACGTGAAGGACGACAAGAAGGGTCGTCGTCGCTGATGGCCGCCGCAACGGGAAACACCAAGGAATCTGTCATGGAAGCCAAGGCTTCGGCGCGGCACGTCCGGGTCAGCCCGCAGAAGGCCCGCCGTGTCGTGGACCTCATCCGCGGCAAGGCTGCCACCGACGCTGTCACGACGCTGACCTTCGCGCCGCAAGCCGCCTCCGAGCCGGTGAAGAAGGTGCTCCAGAGCGCCATCGCCAACGCCCGGTTCCAGGCGGACCGCGAGTCGGTCGCCTTCGACGAGCGTGAGCTCATCGTC
Source organism: Intrasporangium sp. DVR (assembly GCF_040365325.1). NCBI lineage: Bacteria > Bacillati > Actinomycetota > Actinomycetes > Micrococcales > Intrasporangiaceae > Intrasporangium > Intrasporangium sp. DVR. Next base: position 99,470 of record NZ_BAABZW010000001.1, read on the forward strand.
AGCGCCGCCTTCGTCGACGAGGGCCCGACCATGAAGCGCTTCCGTCCGCGGGCCCAGGGCCGCGCCGGTCGCATCAACAAGCGCACGAGCCACATCACCGTGGTCGTGTCCCAGCTCGAGAAGAAGGGAGCCCGCTGATGGGTCAGAAGGTCAACCCCCATGGCTTCCGTCTGGGCATCACCACCGACCACAAGAGCCGCTGGTTCGCTGACTCGACCAAGGCCGGGCAGCGCTACCGCGACTACGTCAAGGAAGATGTCTCGATCCGTCGCCTGATGGAGAAGGGCATGGAGCGCGCCGGCATCGCCAAGGTCGAGATCGAGCGCACCCGTGACCGCGTCCGCGTCGACATCCACACGGCTCGTCCCGGCATCGTCATCGGCCGCCGCGGCGCCGAGGCCGACCGCATCCGTGGTGAGCTCGAGAAGCTGACGGGCAAGCAGGTCCAGCTCAACATCCTCGAGGTCAAGAACCCCGAGACCGACTCCCAGCTGGTCGCCCAGGGCATCGCCGAGCAGCTCTCCGCTCGTGTCTCGTTCCGTCGCGCCATGCGCAAGGGCATGCAGTCCGCCCAGCGCGCCGGCGCCAAGGGCATCCGTGTCCAGGTCTCCGGCCGCCTCAACGGCGCCGAGATGAGCCGGACCGAGTTCTACCGCGAGGGTCGCGTTCCGCTGCACACGCTGCGCGCGCAGATCGACTACGGCTTCTACGAGGCCCGGACGACGTTCGGCCGCATCGGGGTCAAGGTCTGGATCTACAAGGGCGACATGACGGCCAAGGAGCTCGCGGCCCAGCAGGCCGCCGCCCCCCGCCCGTCGCGTGGCCCGCGCCGGGACGGCGACAGCCGCCCCAGCCGCGCCCGTCGCGGTGACCGCAACGAGGGCTCCGCTCCGCGCGAGACGGCCGCCCCTGAGTCCACGGTGACCGCCGAGGCTCCGGCCCCGGCCGCCACCGAGAATGAGCAGGCCTGACATGTTGATTCCCCGTCGAGTCAAGCACCGCAAGCAGCACCACCCGGACCGCCACGGTGCGGCCAAGGGTGGCACCAAGATCGCGTTCGGCGAGTACGGCATCCAGGCGCTCGAGCCGGCCTACGTGACGAACCGTCAGATCGAGTCCGCTCGTATCGCGATGACCCGCTACATCAAGCGTGGCGGAAAGGTGTGGATCAACATCTACCCCGACCGTCCGCTGACCAAGAAGCCCGCCGAGACCCGCATGGGTTCCGGTAAGGGTTCGCCGGAGTGGTGGATCGCCAACGTCAAGCCGGGCCGGGTCATGTTCGAGCTCTCGGGCGTGTCCGAGCCGGTGGCGCGTGAGGCGATGCGTCTCGCGATGCACAAGCTCCCCATGAAGTGCCGCTTCGTTCAGCGTGAGGGTGGTGACATCTGATGGCAGTCGGTACCAAGGACCTGGCTTCCGAGCAGCTGCGTGGTCTCGACGACGCGCGTCTGGCCGACGAGCTGAAGAAGGCCAAGGAGGAGCTGTTCAACCTCCGGTTCCAGTCGGCCACCGGGCAGCTGGACAACCACGGCCGTCTGCGCGCCGTCAAGAAGGACATCGCGCGGATCTACACCGAGATGCGTGAGCGTGAGCTCGGCATCGGCTCGGCCCCCGCCGCGCCCAAGGCCGACACGTCCGACGCGTCGGACAAGAAGGCGAAGAAGGCCGAGAAGGCCGAGAAGAAGTCGGCCAAGAAGGCGCAGGCGGCTGACGAGGAGGCCCAGGCATGAGCGAGCAGACCCCTGAGAAGACCACGGAGCGCAACTACCGCAAGACCCGTCAGGGTTACGTGGTGAGCGACAAGATGGACAAGACCGTCGTGGTCGAGGTCGAGGACCGCGTCAAGCACGCGCTCTACGCCAAGGTCATCCGTCGCTCCAGCAAGGTCAAGGCGCACGACGAGAAGAACGAGGCCGGCGTCGGCGACCGCGTGCTGATCATGGAGACGCGTCCGCTCTCCGCGACCAAGCACTGGCGCGTCGTCGAGATCCTCGAGAAGGCCAAGTAACACACGGGGGGCTCCGCCCCCCCGTGGCCCCCCCGACAACCCGCGTGGCTGGGACCGTGCGGAAAGTCGGGGAGCCAGCTGGGCGGCATACGGCAAAGCCTCATGTATGCCGCTGGGCTTGGTCCCACACAGAACGTTTCCATTTGGTTCGGCAAGGCTTCCGGCGAGAAGAAATGGCGCTGAGCGCCAATTCTTCTCGCCGGGAGAACCAGCACGACGACAGGAGTTAGACAGTGATTCAGCAGGAGTCGCGACTGCGCGTCGCCGACAACACCGGTGCCAAGGAGCTCCTTTGCATCCGTGTTCTCGGTGGATCGGGCCGTCGATACGCCGGCATCGGCGACACCATCGTCGCCACCGTCAAGGACGCCATCCCGGGCGGCAACGTCAAGAAGGGTGATGTCGTCAAGGCGGTCATCGTCCGCACGGTCAAGGAGCGCCGTCGTGCTGACGGTTCCTACATCAAGTTCGACGAGAACGCCGCGGTGATTCTCAAGGCGGACGGCGACCCGCGCGGAACCCGAATCTTCGGCCCGGTCGGCCGCGAGCTGCGCGAGAAGAAGTTCATGAAGATCATCTCGCTCGCGCCGGAGGTGCTGTGAACATGGCGAAGGCCAAGATGAAGATCAAGAAGGGTGACCTCGTCCAGGTCATCTCCGGCCGCAGCCAGAAGAACGGCGGCGACCGGGGCAAGCAGGGCAAGGTCATCGCGGTCTACCCCGAGACCCAGCGCGTGCTGGTCGAGGGCATCAACCGCGTCACCAAGCACATCAAGGCCGGCGCCACGGCTCGTGGCACCCGGACCGGTGGCCTGACCCACACCGAGGCCGCGGTCCACGTGAGCAACGTGGCCATCGTGGACCCCGAGACGAAGAAGCCGACGCGCGTCCGCACGCGGGTCGAGACCGTCGAGCGCAATGGCCGCCAGAAGGCGACCCGCGTCCGTGTCGCGGTCAAGTCGGACAAGGACCTGTGAACATGTCTGAGAACACCATGACCACCGCTACCGCGACCATGCCGCGCCTCAAGCAGCGCTACCAGGACGAGATCAAGACCGCGCTGCTCGAGCAGTTCGGCTACGGCAACGTCATGCAGGTGCCCGGAGTCGTCAAGGTCGTCGTCAACATGGGCGTCGGCGACGCCGCCAAGGACAGCAAGCTCATCGAGGGTGCCGTCCGCGACCTGACGAACATCACCGGCCAGAAGCCGGTCGTCACCAAGGCGCGCAAGTCGATCGCCCAGTTCAAGCTCCGCGAGGGCATGCCCATCGGCGCGCACACGACGCTGCGCGGCGACCGGATGTGGGAGTTCCTCGACCGACTCGTCACGATCGCGCTCCCGCGCATCCGCGACTTCCGTGGGCTGTCCCCGAAGCAGTTCGACGGTCGGGGCAACTACACGTTCGGTCTGACCGAGCAGTCGATGTTCCACGAGATCGACCAGGACAAGATCGACCGAGTCCGGGGCATGGACATCACCGTGGTCACCACGGCGACCAACGATGACGAGGGTCGCGCGCTGCTCAAGGCGCTCGGCTTCCCCTTCAAGGAGAACTGACATGGCCAAGACCGCGCTGATCAACAAGGCGAACCGGAAGCCGAAGTTCAAGGTCCGTGCGTACACCCGCTGCCAGAAGTGCGGTCGCCCGCACTCGGTGTACCGCAAGTTCGGCCTCTGCCGCATCTGCCTTCGCGAGATGGCGCACGCGGGCGAGCTGCCGGGCGTGACCAAGAGCTCCTGGTAACCCACACTCCGGGGGGTCCGCCCCCCGAGTGCCCCCCGAGACGCCCGCGTGGCGGGGGAACGCAACCACAGACCAACACACCTCTGACACCGTAGGTCGGCCCGGCTGTTCGTGCCCGTTCGGGACGCACGCCGAGTCGAAACCCCGGTGAGGAAGGGCGGAGAGCCCACATGACCATGACTGACCCGATTGCGGACATGCTGACCCGTGTGCGGAACGCCAACTCGGCGCACCACGACACGGTCTCCATGCCGTACTCCAAGCTGAAGAAGAACATCGCCGAGATCCTCGAGGCCGAGGGCTACATCGCCGGCTGGAAGGTCGAGGAGGCCGAGGTCGGCCAGACGCTGACCGTCGACCTCAAGTACGGCCCCAACCGGGAGCGCTCCATCGCCGGCGTGCGCCGCGTGAGCAAGCCGGGTCTGCGCGTCTACGCCAAGTCGACGAACCTGCCCAAGGTTCTCGGCGGCCTCGGCGTCGCGATCCTCTCGACGTCGAGCGGTCTGCTGACCGACAAGCAGGCACACGAGAAGGGCGTGGGTGGGGAAGTCCTCGCCTACGTCTGGTAAGGAGGCACTGACATGTCGCGAATCGGACGACTCCCTGTCACCGTGCCCTCAGGTGTCGACGTGACCCTCAACGGTCAGGACGTCACGGTCAAGGGCCCGAAGGGTGAGCTCTCGCTCACCGTCCCGGCACCCATCACCGTCGAGCAGACGGACGGAGCCCTCGAGGTCAAGCGCCCCAACGACGAGCGCGAGGCGCGCTCGCTGCACGGCCTGACCCGCTCGCTCCTCAACAACATGGTCCTCGGTGTCACCGAGGGCTACGAGAAGAAGATGGAGATCCACGGCACGGGTTACCGTGTCGCCGCGAAGGGCTCGGACCTCGAGTTCTCGCTCGGATACTCGCACCCCATCCTCGTCAAGGCCGAGGACGGGATCAGCTTCGCCGTCGAGAACCCGACGCGCTTCTCGGTGCAAGGCATCGACAAGCAGCGCGTGGGAGAGATCGCCGCGAACATCCGCAAGCTGCGCAAGCCCGACCCCTACAAGGGCAAGGGCGTTCGCTACGCGGGCGAGCAGATCCGTCGCAAGGTTGGAAAGGCCGGTAAGTAAGCCATGGCAATGATCATCAAGCGCGGCAAGACCAAGGCTGCCGCCCGCATCCGCCGCCAGGTTCGCGGTCGCAAGAAGATCGCCGGCACCCCGGCCCGTCCCCGTCTCGTGGTCTCACGCTCGAGCCGGCACATGTTCGTCCAGGTGGTCGACGACACGATCGGCAAGACGGTCGCGTCCGCCTCGACCATGGAGGCCGACCTGCGGACGTTCGAGGGCGACAAGACGGCGAAGGCCAAGAAGGTCGGCGAGCTCGTCGCCGCCCGCGCGAAGAGCGCCGGGGTCGAGGCCGTCGTCTTCGACCGCGGGGGCAACAAGTACCACGGTCGCGTCGCGGCGATCGCCGAGGGCGCTCGTGAAGGCGGGTTGTCCCTGTGACCACGCACCATGCAATCGTTGAGATGAGGAACATCTGATGCCCGGACAGCAGCGTCGAGGCACCGGTCCCGCCGGTGGCGGCGAGCGCACCGAGCGCGGCGATCGTCAGGACCGCCGCGGCGGCCGTGACAACCGTGACGGCGGTCGGGACGCCGAGAAGAGCCAGTACGTCGAGCGCGTCGTGACCATCAACCGCGTCGCCAAGGTCGTCAAGGGTGGCCGTCGCTTCAGCTTCACCGCCCTCGTCGTCGTCGGTGACGGTGACGGCACCGTGGGTGTCGGCTACGGCAAGGCCAAGGAAGTTCCCGCGGCCATCGCCAAGGGTGTCGAGGAGGCCAAGAAGAACTTCTTCAAGGTCCCGCGCATCCAGGGCACCATCCCGCACCCCGTCCAGGGTGAGGCGGCCGCTGGTGTCGTCATGCTCCGTCCCGCCGCTCCCGGTACCGGCGTCATCGCCGGTGGTCCGGTGCGTGCGGTCCTGGAGTGCGCCGGCATCCACGACGTCCTCTCCAAGTCGCTGGGCTCCGACAACGCCATCAACATCGTGCACGCGACGGCTCAGGCCCTGCGTCAGCTCGAGCGCCCGGAGTCGGTGGCGGCGCGTCGCGGCAAGTCCCTCGAGGACGTCGCCCCGGCCGCCATGCTCCGTGCGCGCGCTGCTGGCCTCGCCGAGGCCAGGGCCGCCGCCGAGAAGGCTGGTGCGTGATGGCACGACTCAAGGTCACCCAGATCCGGTCCGAGATCGGCGGCAAGCAGAACCAGCGTGACACGCTGCGCAGCCTCGGTCTGAAGCGCATTGGCGACATCGTCGTCAAGGAGGACCGTCCCGAGATCCGCGGGATGGTCAAGACGGTGACGCACCTCGTCACCGTCGAGGAGGTTGACTGACCATGGCCACCAAGAAGCAGGGCGAGTCCGCCCTCAAGGTGCACCACCTGCGTCCGGCTCCCGGAGCCAAGACCGCCAAGACCCGCGTGGGTCGTGGTGAGGGCTCCAAGGGCAAGACCGCCGGGCGTGGCACCAAGGGCACGAAGGCCCGCTACCAGGTCCCGGAGCGTTTCGAGGGCGGCTCGATGCCGCTGCACATGCGCCTGCCCAAGCTCCGCGGCTTCAAGAACCCGTTCCGCACCGAGTACCAGGTGGTGAACCTCGACCGTCTGCAGGTCCTCTTCCCGGAGGGCGGGCAGGTCTCGGTGGAGGACCTCGTCGCCAAGGGCGCCGTCCGCGACGGCCACCCGGTCAAGGTGCTCGGCACGGGCGAGATCTCGGTCAAGGTCGATGTCGAGGCGCACAAGTTCTCGGCTTCTGCCAAGGAGAAGATCGAGGCCGCCGGCGGCTCGGTCAAGGCCCTGGCCGACAACTGAGCGGTCCGCGTGACCACCCCACACATCGTGTGACCCAGCGCCCCGGGCGCCTGATCCGCGGTCGATGTGACGTCGACCAAGGGGAGGGTGCTCGGGGCGTTGGGCCTTTGCGTTAACCTTCCACGGATTGCTTGACTTCAGCCGACCCCACCGGGTCGGGCCCTCAGGAGGACCCTGTGCTCGCCGCCTTCGTTCGTGCGTTCCGTACCCCGGATCTGCGCAAGAAGTTGCTCTTCACCCTGAGCATCATCGTGCTGTTCCGTCTGGGCTCGCACCTGCCCACGCCCGGCGTGAGCTATCCGCTGGTGCAGAACTGCCTCGAGGCGCGGGACGCAGCGGGTGACGCGACGTCCGGGTTCCTCAACCTCGCGAACCTCTTCAGCGGCGGCGCCCTGCTGCAGCTGTCCGTCTTCGCGCTGGGGATCATGCCCTACATCACCGCGAGCATCATCGTCCAGCTGCTCACCGTGGTCATCCCCCGCTTCGAGGAGCTGAAGAAGGAGGGTCAGGCGGGCACGACGAAGATGACGCAGTACACGCGTTACCTCACGATCGGCCTCGCCATCCTGCAGTCCGCGACCCTCGTGACGTTCGCCCGCAACCCCTCGAGCCTCTTCGGGCCCGCCTGCGACAACATCCTCATCGACTCGTCGTTCATCACCATCCTCATCATGGTGCTCACCATGACGGCCGGCACCGGCCTGATCATGTGGCTCGGCGAGCTGATCACCGACCGTGGCGTCGGCAACGGCATGTCGCTGCTCATCTTCCTCTCGATCGCCTCGTCGTTCCCGCGCGCGCTGTGGGCGATCAAGGACAACCAGGGCTGGGGGACGTTCCTCGGGGTCATCCTCCTGGGCCTGTTCGTGATCGCGGCGGTCGTGTTCGTCGAGCAGTCGCAGCGGCGCATCCCGGTCCAGTACGCCAAGCGGATGGTCGGTCGTCGGATGTACGGCGGCACGTCGACCTACATCCCGCTCAAGGTCAACATGGCCAACGTCATCCCGGTGATCTTCGCCGCGTCGCTGATGGCGCTGCCGGGCCTGGTCGCGCAGTTCAACACGGACCCGACGCAGACGCCGCCCGCGTGGGTCCAGTGGGTCCAGGCGAACCTCACCCGAGGTGATCACCCGGTCTACATGATCGTCTACACGGCCCTCATCATCTTCTTCACGTTCTTCTACGTGTCGATCACGTTCAACCCGACCGAAGTCGCCGACAACATGAAGAAGTACGGCGGCTTCATCCCGGGTATCCGTGCCGGGCGACCCACGGCCGAGTACCTCAACTACGTCATCACCCGAATCACCGTGCCGGGTGCCCTCTACCTAGCGATCGTCTCGCTCATCCCGCTCATCGCCATCGCGGCGATCGGCGCGGACCAGAACTTCCCCTTCGGTGGTACCTCGATCCTGATCATCGTCGGTGTCGGCCTGGAGACGGTCAAGCAGATCGAGGCGCAGCTGCAGCAGCGCCATTACGAAGGGTTCCTCCGTTGATGTCTCTCACCGTCCTCGCCCCGGCCTCCTCGTCGCAGGAGGCGCCCACATGCGTCTGATCATCCTCGGCCCGCCCGGCGCCGGTAAGGGCACGCAGGCCGCGCGGATCGCCGACCGACTGTCGATCCCGGCCATCTCGACGGGCGACATCTTCCGGACCAACATCAAGGAGCAGACCGAGCTGGGGCGCAAGGTCGAGGAGATCCTCGCCTCCGGCGGCTACGTCCCCGACGAGGTCACCAACGAGATCGTGGAGGACCGGCTGTCCTGGCCCGACGCCACCGGCGGCTTCCTCCTCGACGGCTACCCGCGCACGTCGGGCCAGGTCGAGGCGCTGGACGGCATGCTGGCCCGCCACGGGCACCGCCTCGACGCGGTCCTCGAGCTGACCGTCGACGAGGACGCGGTCGTCGAGCGGCTGCTCAAGCGGGCCGAGATCGAGGGCCGCGCCGACGACTCCGAGGACGTCATCCGCGAGCGTCAGGCGATCTACCGTCGTGAGACGGCACCGCTCGCCAAGCACTACGCCGATGCCGGTCTGCTCGTCCAGGTCGACGGCATGGGTGAGGTCGACGAGGTCACCGACCGCATCCTGACCGCACTGCCGACCCCGGCAGCCGAGGACTGAGCGGGTCCGTGTTCGGTCGTCGCAAGCTCCAAGGTCGCACCGACGAGCAGCTCCTCCTCATGCGTGAGGCGGGGCTGCTCGTCGGTCGCACCCTCGAGATGCTCCGGGAGCGGATCGTCCCGGGGGTCACCACGGTCGAGCTCGACCGGCTCGCCGAGGAGTTCATCCGCAGCCACGGCGGCATCCCGAACTTCCAGCTCGTCCCGGGCTACTCGCACACGCTCTGCACGAGCGTCAACGAGGAGGTCGTCCACGGCATCCCCGGCGAGCGGGTCCTGGAGGCAGGCGACCTCATCTCGGTCGACTGCGGCGCCGAGGTCAAGGGCTGGAACGGCGACGCGGCGATCTCGGTCGTCGTCGGCGGTCCCGAGGCCGCCCGTCCGGAGGACCTTGCCCTCATCGCGGCGACGGAGGCGAGCCTCTATGCGGGAATCGCCGCCATGCGCGTCGGCGGGAGGCTCTACGCCGTCGGTGACGCCGTCGAGGCGAGCATCGAGGCAGCCGCCGAGCGGGACGGCCACACCTACGGGATCGTCGACGAGTACGTCGGGCACGGAATCGGCACCGAGATGCACATGGACCCGCAGATCCCCAACTACGCGGTGGGCGAGTCCGGTCCCAAGCTGCCATCCGGCTTCACCGGCGCGATCGAGCCGATGGTCACCCTCGGCGGTTCCACGACGCGGGTGCTCGGGGACGACTGGACGGTCGTCACTGCGGACGGGACCCGGGCCTCGCACTGGGAGCACTCGGTGGCGGTGCGCCCAGAGGGCCTGTGGATCCTCACGGCCATCGACGGGGGCGAGGCCGCGCTGGGAGCGAGCGGAGCGGCATACGCCCCGCTCGGCTGAGCCGACACCGCACGGTCGTCACCGTCCTCACCTAGCGTCGGGAGGGTGATCCTTCCCCGCAGCTCGCCGCGACAGGAGGGCGTCGACGCCCGAGGCCTGGTCGACTTCCTCGACACCGTCCAGCAGCGGCGGATCGAGCTGCACAGCGTCATGGTGGCGCGCCACGGACGCGTCGTCGCGGAGGGCTGGTGGCAGCCGTATGCCGCTGGGCGGGCTCACCTGGTCTACTCCGTCTCGAAGTCGCTGACCGCCACGGCCATCGGCCTCCTCGTGGACGACGGTGTCCTCTCGCTCGACGACCCGGTGCTCGCGCACCTGCCCGGGATTGAGCGGGAGACCCTCCACCCGCACTGGTCTCAGGTGACGGTCCGCCACTGCCTCACCATGACCGTCGGCCATGAGGCCGACGCCTGGGACCCAGCTTTCGCGGGCCTGGGTGGCGACGTGCTGCGGCCCGGGACCGACTGGCTCCCGATCGTGCTCGGCACGGTTCCTGAGCACATACCGGGGTCGACGTTCACGTACAACCAGGTCGCGACCTACCTGCTGTCCCGGGTCGCCCGGGCCGCGTCGGGGCGCGGTCTCGTCGCCATCCTTCGCCCGCGGCTGCTCGACCCTCTGGGGATCCCCGAGCTGCCGTGGCAACGCGACCCGTTGGGGCACGAGCTCGGCTTCACCGGCGCGCACCTGACGACGGAGGGTCTGCTCGCCTTCAGCCAGCTCCACCTCGACCGCGGGGAGTGGCGGGGTCAGCAGCTGCTTCCGGCGGCCTGGGTCGACGAGGCCAGCGCGCCCTTCGGTCCACGGCATCGTGATCCGGCGGCGAACGACGACTCCGTCCTCGGTTACGGCTACTCGTTCTGGACCTCCCGGCACGGCTACCGGGCCGATGGGGCCTTCGGACAGCTCGGGCTGGTCCTTCCCGACGAGGACGCTGCGGTCGCGATCACCGCGGAACACGGCGCGATGCAGGAGATCCTCGACGCCTTCTGGGAGACCGCCCACCCGGCCCTGGGGCGACCGGGGACGGCCCAGGCGGATGCCGTCCTCTCCGAGCGACTCGCCGCCCTCGCGTTTCCCGCCCGTTCCGGGGTCGACCGCGGTCCGGACGACGCTGACGTCGGGCGCAGCGGTGCCGACCACAGCGCGCCGGCCGCAACGGGCGATCGGAGCCTCTCCGGTGCCTACACGGGGGTCTCGGTGCGCCGTGGCCGGCGAGGTCACCTGATGCGACTCCGCCGACGCGACTCGGTGCTCGAGCTGCAGGTCGGCGACGGCGAGTGGCTCGAGTCGGAGCTCCGGCTCGGGGCGCTGCGCCTGCCCGTGGTGGCCAGCGGCGGGTGGGTCGACGGTGACACGTTCGAGGCGGAGGTGTTCGTCGTCGAGACGCCGCACCGGTTCCGGGTCACCGCGCGGCTCCGTGCGGGGGAGGCCACCTTGGCCTGGCGGGAACGGCCGCTCCCCGGCAGCGATCCCTTCGCGCTCGCCGTGGGCCCTCCACCGCTGCGTCCCGTCCACTGAGACGCCACGTTCGTCATTCGGACGCCACGACGGCCGAACCTGCGCAGCGCGACAATCGCCGAGGGACAGACGCAGAGTGACAGACGCAGCGACCAGGAGTGACGATGAGCATCCTCGACCCCCACCTGCAGGACATCTACGACGTCGTGCTGAGGCGCAATCCGGGCGAGGACGAGTTCCACCAGGCGGTGCTCGAGGTCTTCGAGTCCCTGACCCCCGTCGTCCGCAAGCATCCCGAGTTCGCCGACTCCAAGGTCCTCGAGCGACTCTGCGAGCCGGAGCGACAGGTCATCTTCCGGGTGCCCTGGGTCAACGACAGCGGGGAGATCGAGATCAACCGAGGCTTCCGAGTCGAGTTCAGCTCGGTGCTCGGGCCCTTCAAGGGAGGTCTGCGGTTCCATCCGAGCGTCAACCTCGGCATCATCAAGTTCCTCGGCTTCGAGCAGATCTTCAAGAACGCCTTGACGGGCATGCCCATCGGCGGCGGCAAGGGCGGCAGCGACTTCGACCCCAAGGGCCGCAGCGACCGTGAGGTGATGGCCTTCTGCCAGTCCTTCATGACCGAGCTCTACCGGCACATCGGTGAGTACACCGACGTGCCGGCCGGTGACATCGGGGTCGGCGGTCGGGAGATCGGCTACCTCTTCGGGCAGTACAAGCGGATCACCAACCGCTACGAGTCGGGTGTGCTGACCGGCAAGGGGCTCGGCTGGGGCGGCTCCCTCGTTCGCAAGGAGGCGACCGGCTACGGCACCGTCTTCTTCGCCGACGAGATGCTGCGTTCCCGGGGTGACTCCCTCGACGGCAAGCGGGTCGTCGTGTCCGGCTCCGGCAACGTCGCGATCTACGCCGTCGAGAAGGCGCAGCAGCTCGGCGCCCACGTCGTCGCCTGCTCCGACTCGGAAGGGTACGTCGTCGACGAGGCCGGCATCGACCTCGACCTGCTCAAGGAGCTCAAGGAGGTCCGCCGCGACCGGATCAGCAGCTATGTCCAGCAGCGCCCGGCCGCGACGTACGTCGCCGGGGGCAGCATCTGGGACGTCGAGTGCGACATCGCCTTTCCGTGCGCGACCCAGAACGAGCTCGACGAGGACGCTGCGATCACCCTCGTCAAGAACGGCGTCCACGTCGTCGCCGAGGGCGCCAACATGCCGACCACCCCGTCAGCGACTCGGGTCCTCACGGACGCAGAGGTGCTGTTCGCCCCCGGCAAGGCGGCCAACGCCGGCGGCGTCGCCACGTCGGCCCTCGAGATGCAGCAGAACGCCTCGCGTGACTCATGGAGCCACGAGTACACCGAGGAGCGCCTCGCGGGCATCATGCGCGGCATCCACGAGCGCTGCGCCTCGGCGGCCGACGAGTACGGCGCACCGGGCAACTACGTCGTCGGGGCCAACACCTCGTCCTTCGTCCAGCTCGCCGAGGCCGTTCTCGCTCTCGGCGTCATCTGACCCCGCGGGGTCGCCGCGCGCCGGTCTCAGGATTCCCACAGGTTCGCGAGAGACTGTGGGCTCCGAGCGCCGGGGTGGTCCGGGCGCCCGGGGGAGTGGGGAACGAATGACGACCGAGAGACATGCCGCCCAGGCGAGCCGGATGGACGACGAACCGGCCGGCCCCGTGACCCCGCTCGCCCCGGGGGGTCCGCAGGGGGAGGCGCCCAGCCCCTGGCCCGCGCTGTGGGCGATGGTGCTCGGCTTCTTCATGATCCTCGTCGACTCGACGATCGTGTCGGTCGCGACCCCGGCGATCATGGTGGCCTTCGATGCGGACGTCAACGGGGTCGTGTGGGTCACCAGCGCCTACCTGCTCGCCTACGCCGTGCCCCTGCTCATCACCGGCCGCCTCGGTGACCGCTACGGACCGAAACGCCTGTACCTCATCGGGCTCACGGTGTTCACGCTGGCGTCGCTGTGGTGCGGGCTGACCGCGACGATCGGCGCCCTCATCGTGGCCCGGGTGGTGCAGGGGCTCGGCGCCTCGATGCTCACTCCCCAGACGATGGCCGTCATCACCCGCACCTTCCCGGCCGCCTCCCGTGGGCAGGCGATGGCGCTCTGGGGCGCGACCGCGGGCGTCGCCATGCTCGTCGGACCGATCCTGGGCGGCCTGCTCACCGACGGTCCCGGCTGGGAGTGGATCTTCTTCGTCAACGTCCCGGTCGGCATCCTCGGGCTCGTCCTCGCCATCCGGCTCGTGCCCCGCCTCGAGACCCACACCCACAGCTTCGACTGGCTCGGCGTGGTGCTGTCCGCCGTGGGGATGTTCCTCATCGTCTTCGCCATCCAGGAGGGCGAGACCTACGACTGGGGGACCATCGCTGGGCCCATCTCCATCCCCGCGCTGATCATCGTCGGCCTGCTCGTCATCGGGGTCTTCCTCTGGTGGCAGAGCCGCAACTCGCGCGAGCCGCTGCTGCCCCTCGGACTCTTCCGCGACCGCAACTTCTCGCTCGCCAACGCGGGCATCTCCGCCGTCGGCTGCTCCATCACGGCGATGGCCTTCCCGCTGATGCTCTACGCCCAGGGAGTGCGGGGCCTGTCCCCGACCGGGGCCGCGCTGCTGCTCGCCCCGATGGCGGTCATCTCCGGTGGTCTCGCCCCGGTCGCCGGTCGGCTGACCGACCGGCTTCACCCTCGGAGCCTGACGAGCTTCGGGGTCGTGACGACGGCGGGGGCGCTGTTCTGGCTGTCCGCCGTGATGCGCCCTGACACCGAGACGTGGCAGCTGTTGCTCCCCATGGCCCTGATGGGGGTCGGCAGCCCGTTCCTCTGGGCCCCGTTGTCCGCGACCGCCACCCGCAACCTGCCGATGGCCGCGGCGGGCGCCGGGTCCGGCGTCTACAACACGACCCGTCAGGTCGGCGCCGTCCTCGGCAGCGCGGCCATCGCCGTGCTCATGCAAGCGCGGCTCGCCACGAACCTTCCCGGCATCCCCAGCGACGGGGCGGCCATCCGCCACGGCGGCGGCACGATGCCCCCGGCGATCGCCGACGGGTTCGCGGCCGCGATGGCGGAGTCGATGGTCCTGCCGGCCGCCGTTCTGCTGGCCGGCGTCGTGGCCGTCCTCTTCTTCGAGCGCCCGAGGCACCAGACCGCCTGAGCGGCCACCGACCTGCCGAGGGCGCCGTATGCCGCTGAGCCGGCTCAGCGGCATACGGCTCGGTGCTGCTCCTACCGCCCGAGCAGGCCCGCCTGCCCGCCGAGGTGGACGAGGAGGCGGTCTGCGACCACGCGGGCGTTGCGCTGGAGGACGGCGAGGGGGACGCGGGGGAGGTTCTCCTCCCAGTCGATCAGGGGCGAGCCGCGGAACTGGAGCGCCCGCGACGGACGGCCCATGAAGAACAGGTGGGCGTGGGCTCCGCCGTCGCCCCACTTGGCCAGCTGGAACCGGCCGACGGACGGCAGCTGCTCGATGGCGTCGCCCACGGCCACGATGAGCTGGCCCATCTCGGCAGCCAGTTCGCTCGGCAGGCTGGGCACGTCATGGTGCTCGAGCGGGCTCAGCGTGAGCGCGATCGGCAGACCCGTCGGGACAGCGAGACGCAGTCTCCACCGGTCGTTGCACCACACGAGCGCGGCGTCGTCCTCCGCAGCCGGCTGCACGCACCAGCACTCGCTCGCGTCCTCGCCGCGCCTCGGCGGCTCCTCGTCCGCCAGGGGTTGGAGTGGCTTGAGCCGGAGGCTGTCGATCTCGTAGGGGTAGATGTCCCAGCCGGGCATCTCCTCGACGGCGACCGGGAGGCGGCCCTCCGCATCTGTCGCCGCACGGATCCGCGCGTAGAACTCCTCGATGGTCTCCGGTTGGTCTGACTCTGTCGCGTCGTAGGTCACGGTGCGATTATGGGCCGATGGGCACCGTGACCGACTACCTGGCTGCGACCGGCGACGACCGGCGGCGAAGCGCGCTGAGCCGGGTCATCGACATCGCGCGTGACCTGGTCCCGGACGCGGACGAGGGAATGAGCTACGGCATGCCCGCCCTGCGCCACCGCGGCAAACCGCTCATCGCGGTCGTCTCGGCGGCCAGACACCTGTCGCTGTTCCCGTTCAGCAGCGCGGTCGTCGAGGCGGTCGCCGGGGACCTGGACGGGTTCTCCCTCTCCAAGGGGACGATCCGCTTCGACGTCGACCGCCCCGTGCCCGAGCCGGTCGTCGAGCGCATCGTCCGGCTGCGGGTCGCGGAGATCGAGGGCCTCCGCTAGCTCCCGGGGCGCCGAGCTGACATACCTCGCTCCCCAGGCGCAGTTCCACTCGCTCACCGCCGCCGTTGCGCCTCCGCCGACCTGGAAGGACGTCGGCTCGGAAGCTCTCGGGTCGTGACGGACGCGGTCCTTCGGGTAGCGGGGAGGGACGTCGGGTGAGCGCTTCGTCGCGCTGTACTCGACGACGTAGTCGTCGTAGGTCATGGACGGGATCTGGTCGCCGCCCGCGGGTTGGTCACCGGCCACCGAAGCGTCGTGTGACGTGCACGCCACCGAGGACCCGACCAAGGTCAGGACGACGGCGAGGAGAGGGAGCTTCGTCAACGGGACCACGCGCATGCTGTGTTCGCTTTCGTGTCAGGCGGCCGAGGGCCCGTAGTCGGTCTGGGTCGTCTGGTAGACGCCCGAGGAGCTGTAGGTCCGCACGCCGAAGCCCATGTCGTCGAACGGGCCGCTCAGGCAGGTGCCCTCGCTCCAGGCGACGCCCTGGACGTAGAGCTCGATGTTCGAGTACCCGGTCATGGTGCGCTTCGTGGAGTACGTGACCCACGAGCCGTTGCAGTCAACGCTGCCGGTCGGGCGCCGCGCTACGTGGAACATCCTGAATGTCCGATCCATCCCCATGGTGGTGGGCGGCGCCTCGCGCGCCGACGTGGAAGGGACCGCGGCCCAGCAGGTCGGGCAGTGGGAAGGGATTGTCGTGAGCAGTGGCGAGGATGGTCGCGACGAGCCGCTGGTAGGAGAGCCCCGCCGTCGCCCACATCCGCGGAAACTGCGAGTGCTCGGTGAACCCCGGGAACGTGTTGACCTCGTTCAGGACCGGGCCGGTGTCCGTGACGAAGAAGTCCACACGGGCCAGGCCCCGGCAACCCAAGGCCCGGAACGCCGCGAGGGCGAGCTCCTCCAGCGCCCGTGTGGTCTCCGGCGCGAGGGGAGCAGGGATCGTGAAGCCCGTCACGGCGCTCGCGTACTTGGCCGTCTCGTTGAAGAACGGCTCGCGCGGGTCACTGTCGATGAGCAGGGTCGGCCCGCAGCGAAGGCTCCCGTCGGGTTGCTCGAGCACCGGGACGTCGACCTCCAGGCCGACGACTTCCGGCTCGATGAGGATGGCGCCGCCGGCGGCTGCGGCGCGCGCCGCTTCGAGCGCAGCGCGCAGCGAGTCCGGGTCGGGCACGCGGCTGACGCCGATGCTCGACCCGCCCTGGACCGGCTTCACGAAGACCGGGAAACGGACGCCCGCGTGCGCCAGCTCGCGCAGGAGCGCGCCACGGTCGACCTTGCTCGCGATGCTCTGCTGCACCCTCGGCGCGTCGACCCGGAGCCCGGCTGCCACGGGAACGCCCGCGCGGCCGACGACCGCCTTGGTGAGCTCCTTGTCGAGGCAGAGGGCGCTGGCCCGCACGCCGCTTCCGACATAGGGCAGGCCGAGCATCTCGAGCAGGCCCTGGACCGTGCCGTCCTCGCCGTGCACTCCGTGGAGAGCCGGAACCACGACGTCGCAGGTCAGCAGGGCTGTGATGACGGCGGCGCGACCGGTGGCACCGGGTGAGTGCCATTCCCCGGTGCGGTCGATCAGGATGGGAAGCGGCTCGTGACCCAGCTGCTCGAGCGCCTCGATGATGCACCGCGCGCCCGCGAGTGACACCTCGTGCTCCGTGCTCGTACCGCCGTGGATGACCGCGACTCTCATGCCACCGCTCCTGCGTGGTTGACGTCGGACAGCCGCGAGGGAGCGGGCTCCGCGACGTGCCTTCGCGTCACGCGACTGCCGATCCCCGTGTAGATCTCGTGCTCGGTGGTGCCGGCCCACCGCGCCCAGTCCCGTGCCGTCGGTTCTCCGCGTTCTCCGCGTTCTCCGCGTTTTCCGCGTTCGCCGCTGCCGAAGAGGACGACCTCGTCGCCGACGGCCACGGGCTCGGGTCCGACGTCGATGACGATCTGGTCCATCGACACCCATCCGAGGAGCGGCGCGCGGCGGCCGCGGACCCAGACCTGCGCCCGGCCCGTGGCGGCTCGGGGGACGCCGTCCGCATAGCCGACGGGGACGAGAGCCACATGGGTGTCGTGGACGGTTCGGTGCAGGTGGTCGTAGCCGACGCCGCGACCCGCAGCGAGGTGGCGGACCTGCACGACGCGGGACCGGAACGTCATGGCGGGACGGAGGCCGTCGCCGATTCCGTAGAGGCCGGCACCCACCCGGACCAGGTCATGCCGCGTCAGGGCCGGGTTGGCTTGGACCGCAGCGGTGTTCGCGAGGTGTACGACGTCCGGCCGGAGGCCGGCGCCGCGTGCCAGGTCGAGTCCGATCCGGAACATGAGCAGCTGGCGGTGCGTGGCGATGGCTCCGGGCTGGCCGCCGTGCGACAGGTGGGACCAGATCCCGACGACCCGCACTGACCCGGCACGTTCGAGATCGGCCGCGGCGCGGACCAGGCGGCTCCAGTCCTCTCCGGGGCACCCGCTACGGTGCATGCCGGTGTCGAGCTTGAGGTGGACGCGAACCGGGCGCGGGGTGGCCGGTCGCCCGAGCGCGGCGAGGTCGATCGGGCTGCTCACCGCGAGGTCCACGTCGTGTCGGATCGCGACGTCGGCGAGCCGGCCGTCATGGAGCCAGGCGAGGACCGGCGCGTCGATGCCGGCGCGCCGGAGGGCCACGGCCTCGGCGACTCGGGTGACGCCGAGCCAGTCCGCCCCCGCCATGAGGCACGTGCGGGCGACGGGCACGGCTCCGTGGCCGAACGCGTCGGCCTTGACGACGGCCATGACCGGAGCGCCGGCCTGAGAGCGCAGGGTGCGCACGTTGTCCGCGATCGCCGTGTGGTCGATGACTGCTTCTGCGAGGCCGTCACCGAGGTCAAGGTCGAAATCGCTTTCCCCAGATGGGATTTCGAGTGTGGAGGTCACGTCGTCGACGCTAGGGGAGCACTGCGGTGAGGCACATCGGCCTGTGGGTCCATTCGCGCGTCCTCCCACGGGAGGAGCCACCCCGCCCCGGCCCACGCATCCCCGCAACACACCCGGTTACCTGCAACACACCGGGAACGGGAGCCGGTGTGTTGCAGTCAACCGGGTGTGTTGCGGGGGAAAGGGGCGGCGGGGGAAGCGGCGGGGCGGCGGGCAGGGGGTCAGGGGGCCGGGGAGATCGCGCCGGTCTGGTAGGCGAGCACGACGAGCGCCACCCGGTCACGGACCCCGGTCTTGGCCAGGATGTGGCCCACGTGCGTCTTGACCGTCGTCTCGGAGACGAACAGCGCCTCGGCGATCTCGGAGTTGGTCAGGCCCTGGGCGATCGCCAGCCACACCTCCCGCTCCCGGTCCGTCAGCGTGGCCGTCCGGTCGATGAGGGCCTGCGGAGCCGCCACGCCGCGTACATACGTCTCGACGAGGCGCTTCGTCGTGGAGGGTGCGATCACCGCGTCGCCCGCGTGGACCGTCCGGATCGCCGCGAGCAGGTCCTCGGGAGGTGCGTCCTTGAGCAAGAAGCCGGATGCCCCGGCCCGCAGCGCGGTGAAGGCGTACTCGTCCAGGTCGAAGGTGGTCAGGACGAGGACCTTGGTCGAGCAGTGGCGCGCGACGACCTGCTTCGTCGCCTCGATCCCGTCGAGGCGAGGCATCCGCACATCCATGAGGATGACGTCGACCTCCGGGGCGACCGCTCCCTCGCCACCAGGTGCTCCGGGGTGCGCGGCCTCGAGCCGATCGAGCGTCTCGATGCAGTCGACCCCGTCGACGCACTCCGCGACGACGGCGAGGTCGGGCTGGGACCTGACCAGCATGGCGAAGCCGGCCCGGACCAGTGCCTGGTCGTCGACGATCATGACGCGGATCACGCGTCGTCCCCACGAGGCAGGGTGGCCAGGACGCGGAAGCCGCCGCGCGCATCCGGTCCGGTGACGAGGTGCCCGCCGACCATCTCGACCCGCTCGGACATGCCTCTCAGGCCGTGACCGCGCGTCGGGGCCCCGGAGACCCCTGGCCCGTCGTCGACGACGTCCACGACGACGCGGCGCGGCTCGACCGTCAGGGTGACCCAGGCGGTCGGGTCGTCCCCGGCGTGCTTCATCACGTTGGTCAGTGCCTCCTGGACCGTGCGGTAGGCCGTCAGCCCGACGGCGTCGGCCTCCGCCGACTCGGACAGGTCGCCGTGGACGGTGAGGCGGATGTCGCGCCCGGTGTCGACGAGGGTCTGCACGAGAGCGGGCACGTCGCCCAGACCCGGCTGCGGCCCCTCGGGGACCGGTGCGGTGTCGTCCCGCAGCACGCTGAGCAGCCGGCGCATCTCGGCGAGCGACGCCCGGCCCGTCGAGGCGATCGTCGCGAGCGCCGTCGTCGCTGCAGCGGGGTCGCTCGCGGCCGCGAACCGGGCGCCGTCGGCCTGGACGATCATGACGGAGAGCCCGTGGGCGACGATGTCGTGCATCTCCCGGGCGATGCGGTGACGGTCGGCGAGCGCCTCCACCTGGCCGCGGGCAGCCTGCTCCGCCTCGTGGTGGGCGGCGGCCTCGGCGGCGTGCGCCTCCGACTGCCGCTGGAGTGCCCGGCGTTCCCGGGCAGCACGGACCTGGTCGGCCACGGCCCAGGTGAGCACGACGACGCCGGAGCTGTTGAAGAGGAAGATCGCCACCCGGTCGCTGACGAACATCTCCAGCGGGGGGAGGTAGAAGCCGTAGCGGACGAAGAGCAGCACGACGGCGAGGCCGAGTGCGCCCAGGGACGCCGTCAGGGCCCAGAGGCCACTGCGCCGGTCGGTCCAGAGGGTGACCCCGAAGAGCGCGATGAGCGCCATGACCACGGTCGGCAGGCCGAGCAGGACGCCGCCGCCGTAGAGCAGGAAGGCCAGCGCGCCACAGGCGATGAACGTCTCTCGGGGGAACCGTGGCAGGAAGGCGAGCAGGGCCGCCCCCAGCGCGACGCCGACGAAGCCGAGGGCCGCCGGCTGCTCGTTGACGTTGACCCACCAGGCGCCGATGCCGAGGAGCCCGGCAACGGTGATGGAGACGAGGAAGTAGAAGAAGCCGATCATCGCTCCGACGCGGTCGACGAGGGGCCCGGTGGGAGGCGCCGCGTCACTGGCCGGGCGGGCCCGGTGCCGCAGGCGGGTCGCGACGACGACGGCCGCTGCGCCGGCCAGGCCGAAGAGAGCGGCGAGCACCATCCGCCGGCCGGCCCCCGAGACGCAGGCGGCGTCGACCTCTGCCTGGTTGAGCGGGACCTCGCCGCCGAGGTAGCCGCCCCGCGCGAAGAGGGTGACGTCGTAGGCCGAGCCACAGAAGAGGGGCCCCGGGTCGAACCGGCCCGAGGGGTACTCGCGGGCGAGGTCGACGTGGACGTCCGAGGTCGCGGCCAGCACGGCCGCGAGCGCACAGGCGAGCCCCACGGCCGCGACGACGAGCCAGTGCACCGGCCGCCTCGGCACCGCGGGAGCGGGGGACGGCTGGGAGGTCACGGAGGCACGCTACCGAGCACAGCGGCATACGTGATCCTCCCGTGGAAGGATTGTTGCCGTATGCCGCTGAGCTCGCTCCCGACGGGTGTTCCCTCCGCGCCCGCCGGGGTCCGGGTCGATTTCTCCTTCGCGCCCGGGTGGCGTAATCTTGATCCTTGGGTGTCGTGCGCCTGCACGCCATTCATTCATGTGCCGACCCAGCCTGGGCCGGCCGCCAACAGATTGACGGAGGACATGGCCAAGAAGGACGGTGTCATCGAGATCGAGGGCACGATCGTCGAGGCTCTCCCGAACGCAATGTTCCGGGTCGAGCTGACCAACGGTCACAAAGTGCTCGCACACATCTCGGGCAAGATGCGCCAGCACTACATCCGGATCCTCCCCGAGGACCGGGTCGTGGTGGAGCTCTCGCCCTATGACCTGACCCGCGGTCGGATCGTCTTCCGTTACCGCTGAGCGCCCGGGCCCGCGAGGGCACGCGCACGAAGCACCCAACTCCCGATTATCCAACAGCACCTGACGGTGGCGGCCCTCGCATGGGTCGGTGGCGGCAGGAGCGCGATCTGAAGACAGCAGGCAGATGAAGGTTCAGCCGAGCGTCAAGAAGATCTGCGACAAGTGCAAGGTGATTCGCCGCAACGGGCGGGTCATGGTGATCTGCGACAACCTGCGCCACAAGCAGCGCCAGGGCTGAGCAGCGATCCGAACCCTGCAGTGTCGTCGAGCTTCGACCGCACGCACACATATGAACAGCAGCACCCGGCCCCTGATGACCGACCGTCGCGTCGGCGCAGGACGTCACCCCCGGCACGGAGGCCGGGGACCGGAGTCCGCCCGTTCTGAAGGACGGACACGAAACCGGACCGGTGACTGCACCAGACCTCCGCGAAACAGAAATCAGGAGAACCACCAACATGGCTCGTCTTGTTGGAGTTGACCTTCCGCGCGACAAGCGCGTCGAGGTCGCACTGACCTACATCTTCGGTGTGGGTCGCACCCGTAGCAAGGAGGCGCTGGCAGCCACCGGCGTCAGCCCCGACACCCGCGTCAAGGACCTCGGCGACGCCGAGCTCGTTGCGCTTCGTGACTTCCTCGAGGGCAACTACCGCCTCGAGGGTGACCTGCGCCGTGAGGTTCAGTCCGACATCCGCCGCAAGGTCGAGATCGGCTCCTACGAAGGCCTTCGTCACCGTCGCGGTCTCCCCGTGCGCGGACAGCGCACGAAGACCAACGCGCGCACCCGCAAGGGCCCGAAGCGCACCGTGGCCGGCAAGAAGAAGGCCAAGTGACCCTGATCGGTTCGCCGGTCGGGTCCTCATCGACTTCAAGTTCTGACGTAGGAGAAACATGCCTCCCAAGGCTCGTGTGACGAAGGTTCGTCGCAAGGAAAAGAAGAACGTCGCCCACGGGCACGCTCACATCAAGAGCACGTTCAACAACACGATCATCTCGATCACGGACCCCACCGGCGCCGTGATCGCCTGGGCCTCCGCCGGCCAGGTCGGCTTCAAGGGCTCCCGCAAGTCGACCCCGTACGCCGCCCAGATGGCCGCCGAGGCCGCTGCGCGTCGTGCCATGGAGCACGGCATGCGCAAGGTCGACGTCTTCGTCAAGGGCCCGGGCTCGGGTCGCGAGACGGCGATCCGTTCCCTCACCGCTGCTGGGCTCGAGGTCGGCGCGATCAGCGACGTCACCCCCACGCCGCACAACGGTGTCCGCCCGCCCAAGCGCCGTCGCGTCTGATCCGGCCCGAGCTGAGAAAGAGAAGATAAACCATGGCTCGTTACACCGGCCCGATCACCAAGAAGTCCCGTCGCCTCAAGACCGACCTCGTCGGCGGCGACAAGAACTTCGAGCTCCGTCCCTTCCCGCCCGGCCAGCACGGCCGTCGCCGGATCCAGGAGAAGGAGTACCTCACCCAGCTGCAGGAGAAGCAGAAGGCCCGCTTCGCCTACGGCGTCATGGAGAAGCAGTTCGTCCGGTACTACCAGGAGGCGGCCCGCCGCCCTGGCAAGACCGGTGAGAACCTGCTGACGATCCTCGAGTCGCGTCTCGACAACGTCGTCTACCGCGCGGGCCTGGCCCGCACGCGTCGGCACGCCCGTCAGCTCGTCTCGCACGGTCACTTCGAGGTCAACGGCGTGCGCGTCGACGTCCCCTCGTACCGCGTCGAGCAGTACGACGTCATCACGGTCCGCAAGCAGTCCGTCGAGACCTTCCCGTTCGAGCTGGCCCGCCAGACGTTCGGTGAGCGCACGCCCCCGGCGTGGATGCACGTGTCCGAGGGCTCGCTGCAGATCCTCATCCACCAGCTCCCGGTGCGCGCACAGATCGACGTGCCGCTCACCGAGCAGCTGATCGTCGAGCTGTACTCCAAGAACTGACCCCTCGGGAGCTCACGGCCCTGGCGGCCTGGGCCCCCGAGAACCCCCCGAAGGACCCGCGCGGCAGGTTTCGGCTCGTCGCGCGGGCACCTCGGGGCCAGTGAGGCTCACAGACAGAGGTGGGTCGCACATCCGGGCCTGGTCCCGGACGTCACGCGGCGTCATATAGCGGTCGCCCGTGGGAAGGAAATGAACAGTGCTCATCGCACAGCGTCCCGTGCTCTCCGAGGAAGTCGTCGCGGACAACCGCAGCCGCTTCACCATCGAGCCGCTCGAGCCCGGCTTCGGCTACACGCTCGGCAACAGCCTCCGTCGCACCCTGCTCTCGAGCATCCCCGGTGCGGCCGTCACGAGCATCCGCATCGACGGCGTGCTCCACGAGTTCTCCACCGTGCCTGGTGTCAAGGAGGACGTCACCGAGATGATCCTCAACATCAAGGGCCTCGTCGTCTCCTCCGAGCACGACGAGCCGGTCGTCATGTACCTGCGCAAGCAGGGCCCCGGGGTCGTCACCGCTGGTGACATCACGCCGCCGGCGGGCGTCGAGGTGCACAACCCCGACCTGGCGATCGCGACGCTCAACGACAAGGGCAAGCTCGAGATGGAGCTGACCGTCGAGCGCGGTCGTGGCTACGTCTCGGCGCAGCAGAACAAGTCCGGCGACCAGGAGATCGGCCGTATCCCGGTCGACTCGATCTACTCGCCGGTCCTCGCCGTCACCTACAAGGTCGAGGCGACCCGTGTCGAGCAGCGCACCGACTTCGACCGGCTCATCGTCGACGTCGAGACGAAGAACTCGATGACGCCGCGGGATGCCATGGCCTCCTCCGGCAAGACTCTCGTCGAGCTCTTCGGGCTCGCGCGCGAGCTCAACGTCGAGGCCGAGGGCATCGACATGGGCCCGTCCCCGACGGACGCCGCGCTCGCCGCCGACCTCGCCCTGCCGATCGAGGACCTCGACCTGACGGTTCGGTCCTACAACTGCCTCAAGCGCGAGGGCATCCACACCGTGGGTGAGCTCGTCGGCCGCAGCGAGGCCGACCTGCTCGACATCCGCAACTTCGGGGCGAAGTCGATCGACGAGGTCAAGGCCAAGCTCGTCGGCATGGGCCTGGCCCTCAAGGACAGCCCCCCCGGGTTCGACCCGTCGGCCCTGGTCGATGGCTACGGTGACGACGACTACAACGACGACGAGTCCTTCGTCGAGGACGAGCAGCTCTGACCAACCGCTTGACCTCGCCTCCGGGGAACTCCCGAGCGGCCTGGTCAGATCCCTTCTAGGAGAACACAATGCCCACCCCCACCAAGGGCCCCCGCGTCGGCGGCGGTCCCGCTCACGAGCGGCTGATCCTCGCCAACCTCGCGACGTCGCTCTTCGAGCACGACCGCATCACGACGACGGAGGCCAAGGCCAAGCGCCTCCGCCCGCTCGCCGAGCGGCTCATCACCTTCGCCAAGCGCGGCGACCTCTCCGCACGCCGCCGTGTCCTCACGGTCGTGCGGGACAAGGGTGTCGTCCACCGCCTGTTCGCCGAGATCGCGCCGGACATGGCCCAGCGCGAGGGCGGCTACACCCGCGTCACCAAGATCGGTGCGCGCAAGGGAGACAACGCCCCCATGGTCGTCGTCGAGCTCGTCCGCGAGCCGCTCTCGGCCAAGAAGGCGACCGTCAAGGAGGCCGAGGCTGCGACGAAGCGCGCCGCCAAGCAGGCCGAGTCCAAGAAGGCTGCCGCCAAGACCAAGGCCGCCGAGGACGCTGAGAAGTCCGAGGACCTGACCCTGACCGAGGCCTCCGCCGACGTCGAGGCGACGGACGGCCCCGCGACCGAGGCCGCTGCGGTGGTCGACGCCGAGGCCGACGCTCCCGCCGTCGACCTGCCCGCCGGTGCAGCCCCGGCCAACGAGGACGGCTCCGCCCCTGAGGGTTACACCGTCAAGGGCAACGCCGACTCGGGCCTCTACCACGAGCCGGACGGCCAGTGGTACGACCAGACGATCGCCGAGTTCTGGTTCAAGTCCGCCGAGGACGCCGAGGCCGCCGGCTTCAAGAAGGCCGGCTCCGGCAGCTGACCCCAGCCCTCATCGAAAGAGCAGTTCGCGACACAGGCCGTGTCGCGAACTGCTCCTTTTCGTGGGGCACGTGTCGCGAAGTGCTCTTTCGATTGTCGGGGGTGGGGGTCGCGAAGTGCTCTTTCGACTGCGAGGGAGGCGGTGTGGTGTCGCGAAGTGCTCTTTCGATCAGCAATGGTGGGCGCGTCGATGACGGGCTGCCGTCCGCCGTCATGGGGTGCGACACAATGACCGCGTGCACCTCATCGTCAAGCGTGGGCGCGGGCCGGCTCGGACCGAACGCCCAGCGGTGGCCGACCCGGCCCTCTCGCGCCGGAGTGCCCTCCTCCTGCTGCCCGCCGGGCTCCTGGCGCTCGCGACGGCAACGGTGGCCGAGCGCGTGACCGGCGAGGTCGGCGCGGCGGCCAGGCGGGCCTTCGACACGGCGGGCTCGCTCGCCCGCAGCCTCGTCCCCACGCCGTCGGCTCGCGTCGACACGGCGGGGCGGGCCCGGCTCTCCAGGGCCGTGGTCGCGGCCATGGGCGGTCGCTCCACGGTCATCGGCGTCAGCGTGCTCGACCGCCGCACCGGAGTGTGGTGGCACTACCGTGGCGACGAGACGGTCCGGTCGGGCAGCGTCTCCAAGGTGCTCATCGTGGCCGCTGCGCTGCGCAAGGCCCGGGCTGAGCAGGGCCGCCTCACGACCGCGCAGCGCGAGCAGGCTCGACTCGCCATCACCCGCAGCGACAACGCGTCGGCCGACGCGCTCTACACCTGGATCGGGGGGCACGCGGCGGTCGCCGAGCTGGCCCTGGCGCTGGGCATGGTCACGACCGCAGCAGCCCCCTCGGTCGAGCAGTGGGGACTGACCCGCACGACGCCCAACGACCTCGTCCGCCTCATGGAGCGGCTCAGCTCCGGGAGCCCGGCGACCCACCCGGACGACGACGCTGTCCTGCTGAGCCTCATGGCGCAGGTCGTCGACGGGCAGCGCTGGGGAGTCGGGACCGTCCGCACGGCCGCCGTGGACGTCCACGTCAAGAACGGCTGGATGCGGGTCGACGACCCCTGGGTCATCAACAGCGTCGGCGATGTGCGTGGCGGCGGACGGGACTACGCGATGGCGCTGATGCAGCGGGCCCAGCCCGACCAGGACAGCGGGATCGCCCGAGCGAGTCGGATCGGCCGGGCTGTCTTCGGCGCGCTCGAGGCTCCACTCCGATGACGGTCCGGCTCCGATGACGGTCCGGCTCCGATGACGGTCCGGCTCCGATGACGGTCCGGCTCCGGCTGGACCTGGCCTACGACGGGACCGGCTTCTCCGGGTGGGCCGCCCAACCATCCCTGCGCACGGTGGAGGGCGAGCTGAGCGCGGCCCTGGCCACGGTGCTCAGGGCGGCGACCCCGGTCAGCCTCACCGTTGCGGGACGCACCGACGCTGGCGTCCACGCGCGCGGCCAGGTGGTCCACGTCGACGTGGAGCCCGGGGCCCTCGCCTCGCTGCCCGGGCGGTCGGACCGGACTCCGGAAGAGGCGCTCCGGAACCGGCTCGGCGGCCTCCTGCCCTCCGACGTCGTCGTCCACCGAGTGCACCGCGCACCGCCCGGCTTCGATGCCCGGTTCTCGGCGCTCGAGCGCCGTTACCTCTACCGGCTCGCCGATGCCGACGCCCCGCGGGACCCCCTTCGGCGCCACGACACGGTCTGGTGGCCCCGGTCGCTCGACGCCGCCCAGATGGACGAGGCGGCGCACGGGCTCCTCGGCCTCGAGGACTTCGCCGCGTTCTGCAAGCGCCGCGAGGGGGCGACGACGGTCCGCACCCTGCTCGAGTACCGCTGGGCGCGCCTGGACGACGGGGTGCTCGCCGCCACCGTCCGGGCCGATGCCTTCTGCCACTCGATGGTCCGCTCGCTCGTCGGCGCGCTGGTGGCCGTGGGGGAGGGCCGGCGGCCGACGTCCTGGCCGGCGCAGCTGCTGCACCGCTCGGCGCGTGCGTCGGAGGTGCGGGTGATGCCCGCCCATGGGCTGAGCCTCGAGGCCGTGACCTACCCGCCCGACTCCGAGCTGGAGAGCCGCGCCGAGGCGGCTCGGGCCCGACGTGAGCGGCCCCGCGCGGGGGACGTGGACGGCTGACGAGGCCGCTGTGGTTTGATCTGGCCATGCTCAGCCGACCCGTCCGTGTGCCCCGGCCGAGCCTGAGGGGCCCCGCGGTCTGGCTGGTGGGCGCAGTGCTGCTGACGGGATGCTCCGCCGACGCTCGGACGCCCGCGGAGGCGGCGTCGGGCAGCGCCCGGTCGCAAGCCTCGACCACGGCCCGCGCCACAGGATCGGCCTCGTCCTCCGGCTCCACTGCGACATCGACCGGACCGGTCGATGCTGCAGACGCCATCGCCGGGCGGGCCGGCACCTACACCGTCCTGCCCCCGGACGGTTGGGGTGAGGCCACCGACGAGGTCGGCGCCGTTTCCGGCATCGACCTCGTGCTCATGTCGTCGCGGCCGGTTGACGGCTTCAACACCAACCTCGTCGTCCACGTCGCCGAGGGCGACGCCGCGTCGCTCGAGGCGGAGCTCGAGCGGGGCCGCGAGGAGCTGGCCGACCAGGGACGAGCCGTGTCCGGGGCGCCGGACATCACCGTCGCAGGCGTCCCGGCGACCGGGTTCACGACGTCTGTCACCCAGCAGGGCATCGAGGTCGTCGCCCGGTCCTACGGTCTGCACCGCGGCGGCCGGGTCTACGTGCTCACGGTGAGCGCGGCGACGTCCGCGACCGCGCAGGCGGACGCCGACTTCACCGAGATCCTCGAGAGCTGGACCTGGACGTAGTGGTGCCCCGACGCTCGCTCACCGCACGGGCCGGTCGGCTCGGACTCGCTGTCATCCTCGGTGCGGCCCTGGCCGGCTGTGCCGGCGCTGCACCGTCGGACTCGCCACCGACCGGCCTGCCCGCCGTCCAGCTGAGCGACGAGCGGGTGCGCGGCCAGGACTACGCCTACAGCATCCCGACGGACTGGGCCCAGGTGCACCCCCATGCCTAGCCGCAGCCCGACTCGATGATCGCGCCCCGCGACTCGGCGCTGCCCTACTACATCGCGGTGGACCGCGTCTTCGATGTCGGGTCCCGCAGCCTCGACGAGGTCGTCGCCCAGCTCGAGGGCGGCTTCTCGGGAGAAGGGACGCTCACCGCCCGTCCCGCCCGGCAGGTCGCCGGCTTCACCGCCGCCGGTGTCCTCGTCGACGTCCCACCGCGGACCCGACACGCCTACGCCATCAGCATCTACGCGGAGCGGGCCTTCCCGATCCGCGTCACCTACCACCCCGACCACGAGCGCGAGGCGCTCGCTGCGTTCGCCGCGGTGCTCGACTCCTGGACGTGGGGATGACCGCCGGCCACCGCCCGGGGTCGGTCCACCGCGCGCACGCCGATTCGCCCACCGTCGCGGAGCCCGGAAGGGCACCCGGTTTCGATAACCGCATGACCGGGCCCAGCGGCATACGTCAGTCTTGACGCTTGTGGGACACGTCGACGTCAACTCGGTCACCTTCACCCTGCCGGACGGCAGGGTGCTCCTTCGCGACGTCTCGCTCCGGGTCGGCGAAGGCGCCAAGGTCGCGCTCATCGGGCCCAACGGCACCGGCAAGACGACCCTGACGCGGATCATCGCCGGCGACCTCGACCCGCACGAGGGCGCGGTGACCCGGTCGGGCGGACTCGGGGTGATGCGGCAGTTCATCGGCAAGGTCCGCGACGAGTCGGCGGTGCGCGACCTGCTCGTCTCCGTCGCACCCGAGCGCATCCGCGCCGCCGCCGCCGAGATCGACCGCACCGAGCTGTTGATGATGGAGCGGGACTCCGAGGCGGACCAGCTCGCCTACGCCCACGCCCTCGTCGAGTGGGGGGAGGCCGGCGGCTACGAGCAGGAGACGGTGTGGGACCAGTGCACGATGGCGGCGCTGGGCCTGCCCTACGAGCGCGCCCAGTGGCGACAGGTCACGACCCTCTCGGGAGGTGAGCAGAAGCGGCTCGTCCTCGAGGCCCTGCTCCGCGGTCCCGAGGAGGTGCTCCTGCTCGACGAGCCGGACAACTACCTCGACGTGCCGACCAAGCGGTGGCTCGAGGAGGCCGTCGTCGCCTCGCCCAAGACCGTGCTCTTCATCAGCCACGACCGCGAGCTGCTCGACCGGGTGGCCACCCGCGTCGCCACCCTCGAGCCCGGCGCCGTCGGTGCGACCCTCTGGGTGCACCCGGGGCGTTTCGCGACCTACGCGCAGGCTCGCCTCGACCGCAACTCGAGGCTCGAGGAGCTGCGCCGTCGCTGGGACGAGGAGCACGCCAAGCTCAAGGCCCTCGTGCTCATGTACAAGCAGAAGGCCGCCTACAACGACGGGCTCGCCTCGCGCTACCAGGCGGCGCAGACCCGCTTGGCGAAGTTCGTCGAGGCCGGCCCGCCGGAGGCGATCCCGCTGACCCAGAACGTCCGGATGCGCCTGACCGGGGGGCGCACCGCGAAGCGTGCCATCGTCGCGACGGGCCTCGAGCTGACCGGCTTGATGAGGCCCTTCGACCTCGAGGTCTGGTACGGCGAGCGGGTCGCGGTCCTCGGCTCGAACGGCTCTGGCAAGTCGCACTTCCTGCGCCTGCTCGCCTCCGGCGGCACCGACCCCGAGCGGGAGCACCAGCCCGTCGGGGACGTGCGGCCGGCGCCCGTCGAGCACACCGGGGTCGTCCGGCTCGGCTCACGCGTCCGCCCGGGCTGGTTCGCCCAGACCC
Source organism: Intrasporangium sp. DVR (assembly GCF_040365325.1). Taxonomy (NCBI): domain Bacteria; kingdom Bacillati; phylum Actinomycetota; class Actinomycetes; order Micrococcales; family Intrasporangiaceae; genus Intrasporangium; species Intrasporangium sp. DVR. The sequence goes on from NZ_BAABZW010000001.1 coordinate 129,434, forward strand.
ACGACCACCCGACCCTCCTTGGCCGCACGCTGCTCGAGATCCTCCACCGCGGCGACGAGCACCGGGCCGGCAAGCCACGCGAGGAGGCCGCCCGCGCCCTCGACCGCTACGGCCTCGCCCGCGCCGGTGAGCAGCGGTTCGAGTCGCTGTCCGGTGGGCAGCAGGCCCGCTTCCAGATCCTCCTGCTCGAGCTGTCCGGCGCGACCCTGCTGCTCCTCGACGAGCCGACCGACAACCTCGACCTCCAGTCCGCGGAGGCGCTCGAGGAGGGGCTGGCCCAGTTCGAGGGGACGGTCGTCGCCGTGACCCACGACCGATGGTTCGCGCGGGGCTTCGACCGCTACCTCGTCTTCGGCGAGGACGGGCGGGTCTACGAGTCGGCCGAGCCGGTGTGGGACGAGGGGCGAGTCCTCCGGCCCCGGTGAGCGCGCGGCCTCAGCTGGACATGGCCTCGAGAATGGCCAGGCGCACGTTCTCGCTGATCGTGTCCGTCCCGCCCAGCACGAAGGCTCGCGTGGGGTTGAGCCGTCGGAGCGTGTCCCCCGTCGGTGCGGGCAGGGACCCGGCGCGGGTCAGCAGGAGCGGGACCCGGTCCCGGCCGGCTGCCGCGGCGCCGGCGAGGGCGTCGGGGAACGTCTCGCCGGAGGCGACGTAGACGCTCGCGGCGGAGCTGTACTCGGCGGCGACGCGCGCGGCGGTGGCGTAGCGGTCACCCCCGGCGTAGCGACTGACGACGCCCGAGGTGGCCAGGCTCTGCAGCTGCGCCAGGACCGCGTCGGACACCGCGGCCTGCCCGCCGACGACGACGATGCGGCTCGGAGCGAGCCGGCGCAGGGCCTCGGCCGTCGACCCGGGCAACGACGCCGCCCTGGTGAGGACGATGGGCACACGGTCGCGCCCGGCGATGGCCGCACCCGACAGCGCGTCGGGGAACGTCTCGCCCGAGGCGACGTAGGCGACCGCCGGTCCGCTCGGGTAGTACCCCGCCAGCTCGGCCGCCGTGGCATAGCGGTCCGTCCCGGACACCCGCTGCAGGTCGCCCGTCGTGGTCAGCGCCGCCAGGCTGGCGGCGACCGGCTCCGAGACGCTGACGGCGCCACCGAGGACGACGACGCGGGCCGGTTGCAGACGGATGATGGCGTCGCGAGTCGACGTCGGCAGGGACGTCGGGCGCGTCAGCAGCAGGGGCGCCCGGTTGTAGGCCGCGCGGGCCGCGCCGGCCAGCGCATCCGGGAAGGTGAGGCCCGACGCGACGTAGACGACCTCGACGCCGGGCGAGTAGCGCGCCGCAGCGACGGCCGCGGCGGTGGCGTAGCGGTCCGCTCCGGCGAGCCGGGTCGCCGTGACGGTGGGCGCGATTCCGAAGTAGGTCGAGGACAGGCCGGTGCTGTAGGTCGGCCACGGCCGGGCCGCCCGCAGGTCGTTCCCGGTCGCGTCGACGTACGTGTAGGCGCCGGTCGAGGTCACGCCCTCGACGCGGACGCTGACGATGCGACCGCCCCACGAGCCGAAGCCGTCGCGCTTCGTGACCTGGAGACGGTCCACGCGGTGGATGCGGAAGTACGACTCCAGCGCGGTCACCGGCAGCAGCCCGGTCCAGCGGTGCCTCGCGTTGATCGACACGTCGTCGTAGGGGTCCGACTTCGCCGTGAGGTAGGGGTGGTCGGGTGAGCCCGGCGCGATGTAGCCGCCGTTGGAGGAGGAGAACATCGTCGTCGCCAGTCGGGTGACACCGTCGCTGAAGCGGAACATCAGCACGACGTCGTCGGTCGCCTGGACGGCGTCGTCCGTGCTGGCGTACTCGTACCACGTGATCGTCCCGTCGCTGTTGCGCCGGCCCAGGCCGCGGTACACCTGGCATGCCGTCGTGTCGCACGTGTCGTACCAGGACGTCGCGCCGGACCGCCGCGAGGCATAGGTGCGGGCGGCCACGGACTGGGAACGCAGCGCCTGCGCGGCCCAGGACGGGGGCATCTCGGCCGGGACGACGCTGCGCAGGTAGGACTGCATCGAGACGTCGTTGGCCGTTCCGACGGTGCTCGGCGCGCGCCAGACGGCGATGAGGGACCCGCGGTAGACGCGGCGCTCGCCGGGCAGGAGCACGTCGACGGTGCCGGCCGAGGTCGAGAAGCGGACCGGGCAGATCCTGCCGCTGCGGTAGCTCGACCAGGCCGAGCCGTCGAACGCATCGAGCGAGCAGGTGTTCGTCGTCGCACCCGTGGCGCGGACCCGCCACTGCGTCGGTGCCGTCGGCAGGGCCTCCTTGGTGCCGCCGATCGTCACGGAGAGGCCCGAGCGGGCCGGGACGGTGAGGACCCCGTCGTCGTCGACGGTGATCCCGACGCGGAGCGAAGCCAGCGCTTCGAGGGATCGCACGGTGCCCGGGTAGTAGAACTCGAGGATCTCGCCATAGGTCAGGCCCGCGAGAGCGGCGCCGTGGGCGCCGTACTGCGACATCCCGATCCCGTGGCCGAAGCCGCCGCCGGTGATGTCGTAGGTGCCGTCCGACGGTCGCGGGTAGACCTCCGCGCCCGGCAGCGGCGCGGGGAGTGAGGCGGCGCTCGTGACGCCGGCGGTGCCGGTGGCCGTGGCGGTGGCCGTGGCGGTGCCCGGGGACAGGGCCGCCAGCGTGGCGGCGACCACGGCGGTGAGGCCGGTGCGGAGCGCGCTGGTGAGACGTCGGCTGGCGGCGTTGGGAGTGTCCACGATGGCCTCGCTTCCGGTTCTTTCCGCCAGTGTGTGACCGCTCGGCGCCGCGGACAAGGACCAACGACCTGCACATGCGGCGGCGCCGCGCTCGCCGGTCAAGGAGTAGCGTCGAGCCATGGTGATCAGCTCGCTGGCCGTTCCCTTCGTCGGGGCGCCCATGGCGGGCGGCCCGTCCACCCCGGAGCTCGCTGCGGCGGTGTCGGAGGCCGGCGGCCTGGGCTTCCTCGCGGGCGGCTACCTGCCGACGCCCCAGCTGGCCCGGCAGATCGCGGACGTGTGGGACACCTCGTCGCGACCCTTCGGGGTCAACCTCTTCGTCCCCGAGAGCGCCAACACCTTCACGACGTCGTATGCCGCTGGGCTCGCCCCGCTCACCGGTGACCTCCGTGCCCAGGCCGTTTCCCGGTACCGCGAGAGCCTGCTGCCCGAGGCCGAGCGGCTCGGGGTCGAGCTGCCGGAGGCCGTGGCGGGTGACACCGACGACTGGGACCGCAAGCTCGACCTCGTCGTCCGAGAGAAGGTGCCGGTCGTGTCCTTCACCTTCGGGCTGCCCGGGCCGGCCGTCCTCGTCGAGCTGCGCCGGGCCGGGATCGAGGCGGTGGTGACGGTCAGCGACGTCGAGGAGGCGGAGGCCGCGATCGAGGCCGGCGTCGACGTCCTCGTCGTCCAGGGGCCGGAGGCCGGCGGTCATCGCGGCACTCTCGACCCGGTCAAGGAGCCGTCGACCGAGGACCTCGCGGAGCTCGTCGCGGCGGTGCGTGAGGGCAGCACCGTGCCGATCGTCGCTGCGGGCGGGATCGCGACGCGGGCGCGGGCGCGCCAGCTCCTGGACGCGGGCGCCACGGCGGTCCAGGTCGGCACCGCCCTGCTGCGCACGCCGGAGGCCGGCACCTCCCTCGCCTACCGTCGCGCCCTTGCCGACCCCAGCCTGACCCGGACGGTCGTGACGCGCGCCTGGTCGGGACGTCTGGCCCGGGCTCTGGAGACCGACTTCGTGCGGGAACGAGACGGCTTGGCGCCAGCTGCCTATCCCGAGGTGCACCACCTGACGAGCCCGATCCGCAGGGCGTCCGCGGCCGCGGACGACCACCGGTGCCTGGCGCTCTGGGCCGGCACCGGCTGGCGCGAGGCGGGCGACGTGCCGGCCGCCGTGGTCGTCGGGCGGATCGTCGGCGACTGACCCCCGGCGAGTCGGCGGCACGCACTGCACACTCGACGAGGTGTGGTGCCCCAGCGAATCGGCCCGTGTCGAGTGTGCAGGATGGGCACCTGCACCCCCGTCAGAGGGTCAGGGCCAGCACCTCCGCGCCGGGCAGCTCGGTCAGCGCGGCGCCGTCGACGAGCAGCTTGGCACCGCGAAGGCCAGCGCCGATGACCACCGGGCCGGCAGCGACGACTGCCGTGTCCACGAGGATCGGCCAGCCGGCGGGCAGGCCGACCGGCGTGATGCCGCCCTGCTGCATGCCGGTCAGCTCCTCGGCCACGCTCTGGTCGGCGAACGAGATCTTGCGGACCCCGAGATGCTTGCGAACCACGCGGTTGACGTCGGCCCGGTCGGTGGCCAGGACCATCACCGCCGCTCTCGTCGTCACGTCCCCACGGCGCCCTTCGACGACGACGCAGTTGGCTGAGGCGGCGGGGTCGACGTCGTAGGCCGCGCAGAAGGCGGCGGTGTCGGCGAGGCCGGGGTCGATCGCCGCGACGCGAGCCGTGCGTATGCCGGGGAGGGCCGCGGCGACGGGCGGTGCCAGCAGCTCGGGATGGTCAAGGGCGGGCATCCACGTCAGGTTTCCCTCGGGGCTGGGCATGGCGTCACCGTAACCCGGGTCCTGCTCGGACCCACCGCGGATCGGGCCACGGTCCGATCGGTGGTGGTGGCGTCCCGCTCGGACCCACCGCGGATCGGGCCGCGGTCCGATAGGTGGTGGTGGGGTCCCGCTCGGACCCACCGCGGATCGAGCCGCGGTCCGATAGGTGGTGGTGCGGCCCTCCTGCCGAAAGCGAGTCGCAAGAATGTGGCCATCGCTGCAAAAAGTTGCAGAAACCTCTGGCGCGTCCCCCGGCCCCGACGCTACGTTGCCCCTGCCGGACGTGTGACGTGACCACCACACCCGCTCTCGCGACGGCTCGCTTCGCTGGACCTTCCCCGTTCTGCTGCCCACGAAGGAGTGCGCATGCGCCCACGTCCGTTCCTCACCGCCGCGACGGTCACCGCCATCGCGACGGCCGGTCTCGTCGCCCCAGTGACCGGTGCGGTCACGGCCTGGGCCGAGGTCCGCACGGTGACCCTCGTCGGCTCCCTCCAGAGCGAGCTCGGGTGCCCCGGCGACTGGGACCCCGGCTGCAGCGCGACGGAGCTGGCGCTGGAAGCGAGCCCAGCGGCATACGGCAAGGTCTTCGACGTGCCCAAGGGCAGCTACGAGCTCAAGGTGGCGATCAACCGCTCGTGGGACGAGAACTACGGAGCGGACGGTGCCAAGGGCGGCGCCAACCTGCCCCTCGTCCTCGAGGGGCCGGCGCGGATCCGCTTCACCTACGACGACGTCACCCACCAGATCGGGATCGCGCCCGTCGAGCTGTCCGGGCCGGCCACCGAGGCCGACGCGGCGCTGGCCACCCCGTCGCTGCGCAACGCGCCCACGCGCGAGCGGTTCTACTTCGTCATGGCCGACCGGTTCGCCAACGGCGACCCCGCCAACGACGACGGCGGGATCGACGGGGACCGGCTCGCCAGCGGCCTCGACCCGACCGACAAGGGCTTCTACCACGGTGGTGACCTCGCCGGGATCTCCGAGCGGCTCGACTACATCAAGGGCCTCGGCACGACCGCCATCTGGCTCACCCCGTCGTTCACGAACCGGCCCGTGCAGGGCAGCGGCGACGACATCAGCGCCGGCTACCACGGCTACTGGATCACCGACTTCACGCAGATCGACCCCCACCTCGGCACGAACGCCGAGATGAAGGAGCTCATCGCCGCCGCCCACGCCAAGGGGATGAAGGTCTACTTCGACATCATCACCAACCACACGGCCGACGTCATCGACTACGAGGGCGACTCCGACACCTACCGGTCGAAGGAGGCCTACCCCTACACGGACGCCGAGGGCCACGAGTTCGACGACGCCGCGGTCGCGGGCTCGTCCGACTTCCCGACGCTCGACGCGGCGACCTCCTTCCCCTACGTCCCGACCTTCCGGACGCCGCAGGACGCCACGCTCAAGGTCCCGGCGTGGCTCAACGACCCGGTTCGCTACCACAACCGCGGCAACTCGACCTTCGCCGGCGAGTCGAGCCTCTACGGCGACTTCTTCGGCCTCGACGACCTCTTCACCGAGGACCCCGTCGTCGTCAAGGGGATGGAGGAGATCTACCAGGCGTGGGTCGACTTCGGCATCGACGGCTTCCGCATCGACACGGTCAAGCACGTCAACCTGCCGTTCTGGCGCAGCTTCGGGCCGGCGCTCATGGAGCACGCCAAGGCAGCAGGCAAGGACGACTTCTTCATGTTCGGCGAGGTCTTCGACGGCAGCCCCGCCGTCATGAGCCGCTACACGACCGAGGGCCGCCTGCCCGCCACGCTCGACTTCGGCTTCCAGGGCGCTGCCGTCGGCTTCGCCTCCGGCAAGCCGACGACCGGCCTGCGTGACCTCTTCGCCGGCGACGACCACTACACCGACCTCGACTCCAACGCCTACTCGCTGCCGACCTTCCTCGGCAACCACGACATGGGCCGGGTCGGCACGATGCTCAGGCGCGACGGCGGGTTCAGCGGCGACGAGCTGCTGGCCCGGACCGAGCTCGCCAACTCCCTGATGTTCCTCACCCGCGGCCAGCCCGTCGTCTACTACGGCGACGAGCAGGGCTTCACCGGCGCGGGCGGCGACAAGGACGCCCGTCAGGACATGTTCGCGACCCAGGTCGCGGACTACCAGGACGACGTCATCATCGACGGCGGGGCCGACGAGCCGATGGGCTCATTGGACCGCTACGGCACCTCGGGGCCGCTCTACACGCACATCAGCGACCTCGCCGCCCTGCGCACCGCCCACCCGGCGCTCGCCGACGGGGCGCAGCTGCACCGCTACGCCTCGGACGCCGCCGGTGTCTACGCGGTCAGCCGGATCGACAAGGAGGCGCGTCGCGAGTACGTCGTCGTCGCCAACAACGCGACCACCGAGAAGACGGCGACCTTCGCCACCTCCTCGCCGAAGACGAGCTTCCTCCCGCTGCTCGGCGCCTCCCGTGGCCTCACCTCGGACCGCGCCGGCCGCGTCACGGTGACGGTTCCGCCGCTGTCGGTGCAGGTATTCCGGGCCAAGACCGCGTTCCACGCTCCCGAGTCGGCGATCACGGTGTACCCGGCCGCGCCGGCCGCCGGGGGCGTCGTCGGTGGGCGCGCCGAGATCGGGGCCGCGATGCCGGGCAGCGCCTTCGCAGAGGTCACCTTCCTCCAGCGTCCCGTGGGCACGACCGAGTGGACCCCGCTCGGCACCGACGACAACGCGCCGTACCGCGTCTTCCACGACGTGACCGGCCTGGCCAAGGGCACCCTGCTGGAGTACCGGATGGTGGCTCGCGACATCGAGGGCAACCTCGCGGCCACGTCCACATACGGAATCGTCGGCGACCCCAAGGCGGGCGGCGGCGACGGCGGCAGCGGTGGGGGCAGCGGACCGGTCGTCCAGCCCGACCACGTGTCGGTGCCGGGCAACCTCAACTCCGAGATGGGCTGCGCCGGGGACTGGGACCCCGCTTGCGACCAGGCCCAGCTGACCCGCAACCCCAACGACGACATCTGGCGGCTGACGGCGGCGCTGCCCGCCGGCGACTACGAGTACAAGGCGGCCGTCAACAAGAGCTGGGACGAGAACTACGGCATGGGCGCCGCCCGCAACGGGGCCAACATCCCGCTCCGGGTGACCGGCGAGCCGGTGACCTTCTACTACGACCACCGGACCCACTGGGTCACCAGCGACGCCGACGGTGACATCATCACCGCGCCCGGCAGCTTCCAGAGCGAGCTCGGCTGCCCGGGCGACTGGTCGCCGGACTGCATGCGCTCGTGGCTGCAGGACCCGGACGGTGACGGCACCTACACCTGGTCCTCGAGCGGGATCCCAGCGGGCAGCTACGAGTTCAAGGTGACCCACGACCTGTCGTGGGACGTCAACTACGGCGCTGGCGGGGCTCAGAACGGACCCAACGTCGCCTTCTCCGTCCCGTCGGACGGGACGCTCGTGACGATCAGCTACGTCCTCGGCACCCACCAGATCTCGGTCCGGACCTCCCGGGCCGGGGCGGCGCCCGACCTGACCAAGGCCAAGGCCTTCATCCTCGACGACGACCTCGTCGCCTGGCCGGCGACCTCCCTTCCGGCCGGAACCGACCCGGCCACCCTCACGTGGCGCCTCCACTGGTCGGCCACCGGAGGTCTCGCCGTCGATGCCGAGGCAGTGACCGGCGGGTCGGTGGCGACCCTGACCCGCGACCCCAAGGGCCTGCCGCACGACGTCCTCGCCGCACATCCGGAGCTCGAGGGCGCCGTCGCCCTGCGCACCGACAAGCGCACGGCCGCCCGCATGCCCGAGATCCTCACGGGCCAGGTGGCGGTCGGGATGTACGACTCGACCGGGGTGCTGCTCGACGCGACCGGTGCGCAGATCGCCATCGGGCTCGACCGGCTGTATGCCACTGACGCCCGGAAGCGCTCGTACGGCGTCACCTTCCCCAAGGGTGGGGTGTCGTTCAGCCTCTGGGCGCCGACCGCTCAGGATGTCAACCTCCTGACGTGGCCGGCGGGCTCCGACGCGCTCACCCTCGACCGGGCGACGCGCACGGAGATGACGCGTGCGGCGGACGGCTCGTGGTCGACGAGGCTCGGCACCAACGCCAAGGAGGCGCGCTACCTCTACGAGGTCACGGTCTTCGCCCCCTCGACCGGCAAGGTCGAGACCAACCGGGTCACCGACCCGAACTCCGTTGCCCTGACTCTCAACTCGACCCACTCCGTGGCCGTCGATCTCAGGGACCCGGCCTACATGCCGCAGACCTGGCGCAGCGCCCGGTCACCCCGGCTCGCCCAGACCGTCGACACGACGATCTACGAGCTGCACGTGCGTGACTTCTCGGCGACCGACGAGACGGTCCCCGCGGAGCTGCGGGGCAGCTACCTCGCCTTCGCCGAGGACGGTGACGGCCGCAAGCACCTCCGGGCGCTCGCAGCCGCAGGACTCAACACCGTCCACCTGCTGCCGACGTTCGACATCGCCTCGATCGAGGAGGACCCGGCCAAGCAGCAGGAGCCGGACTGCGACCTCGAGGCCTTCGCCCCGGACAGCGAGGAGCAGCAGAAGTGCACGTCGGCGGTGGCCTCCACCGACGCGTTCAACTGGGGCTACGACCCGTACCACTGGACGGCGCCGGAGGGGTCCTACGCGTCGACCGCCGACGCCGCTGACGGAGGCGCTCGAGTCTCCGAGTTCCGCGCGATGGTCGGGGCGCTCCACCAGGATGGTCTGCGGGTCGTCCTCGACGAGGTCTACAACCACACGGCCGAGTCCGGGCAGGGCGCCAGGTCGGTCCTCGACCGGGTCGTGCCCGGCTACTACCACCGCCTCAACGCCACCGGCGCCGTCGAGACCTCGACGTGCTGCCAGAACGTCGCGACCGAGCACGCGATGGCGGAGAAGATGATGGTCGACTCGGTCGTGACGTGGGCCAGGCACTACAAGGTCGACGGCTTCCGTTTCGACCTCATGGGGCACCACAGCAAGGCCAACCTGCTCGCCGTCCGGGCTGCCCTCGACGCGCTGACACCCGCCAGGGACGGCGTCGACGGCACGCAGGTCCAGCTCTACGGCGAGGGCTGGAACTTCGGTGAGGTCGCCGGCAACCGGCTCTTCGAGCAGGCCACCCAGGGCCAGCTCGGGGGCACCCACATCGGGACGTTCTCCGACCGGCTCCGCGACGCCGTCCGCGGCGGGGGGCCGTTCGACGACGACCCGCGCAAGCAGGGCTTCGGCTCGGGGCTCTCGACCGACCCGAACGGCGCCCCCGTCAACGGAGACGCAGCGACCGCGGCCGCCCGGCTGGGTCACGAGACCGACCTCGTCCAGCTCGGCCTGGCCGGCAACCTGCGCACGTTCACCTTCCGCAGCGAGTCCAGCGGCGACGTCGTCACCGGCACGCAGGTCGACTACAACGGGTCGCCGGCCGGCTACGCCGACGAGCCGGACGAGGTGATCACCTACGTCGACGCGCACGACAACGAGACGCTCTTCGACGCCCTGACCTACAAGCTGCCGGTCCCCACGACGATGGCCGAGCGGGTCCGGATGAACACCTTGTCGCTGGCGACGACCGCGCTCGCCCAGACGCCGTCGTTCTGGCACGCCGGGGCCGACCTGCTGCGCAGCAAGAGCCTCAACCGCGACTCCTACGACAGCGGCGACTGGTTCAACGAGCTCGACTGGACCGGGGCGGACAACGGCTTCGGCCACGGTCTGCCGCCCGAGGGTGTCAACTCGGCCAAGTGGCCGTTCATGCGACCGCTGCTCGCGGACACCGCGCTCAAGCCCGCCCAGTCGGACGTGCGCCACGCCACCGAGATGGCGCAGGACCTGCTCGAGCTCCGGTTCAGCACGCCGCTGTTCCGCCTCGGGTCGGCCGAGGCGATCAGGGCCAAGGTCAGCTTCCCCGTGTCGGGCACGGCGCAGGCCCACCCCGGCGTCATCGTCATGCGTGTCGATGACACGGTGGGGGAGGACGTCGACCCGGCCCTCCGCGGCCTCGTCGTCGTCTTCAACGCCACCCCCGACGCCGTGGTCCAGCAGGTGCCCGGCCTCACGGGTCCGGTGGCGCTGAGCCCGGTCCAGCGGGAGGGTGCTGACAGCGTGGCGAGGTCAGCGGCATACGACGCCTCCTCGTCGACGCTGACGGTGCCCGCGCGGACGGTGGCGGTGTTCGTCCAACCCAGCTGAGACCCGGCCGTATGCCGCTGAGCTCGCTCTCGTGGCCCCGCTCCCTCGGGCGCGGGGCCACGAGCGTCCCGCGGGGCGGGCACAGCGGGGCGGCGCCCAACTACGGTGGAGTTCGTGATCACCCCAGAGATGACGTACCAGCAGCTCGGCGACAGCGGTCTCACCGTGTCCACGGTCGGCCTCGGCTGCAACAACTTCGGCCGCCGGATCGAGGAGGAGGCCACCACTGCCGTGGTGCGGGCGGCGATCGACGCGGGCATCACCCTCTTCGACACCGCAGACATCTACGGGCAGGGTGCCAGCGAGGAGCTGCTCGGGCGTGCGCTCGGCCCGGAGCGCGAGAACGTCGTCGTCGCAACGAAGTTCGGGATGGACATGCAGGGCGCCAACGGTCCCGACTGGGGCGTCCGCGGGTCGCGTCGCTACGTCCGGCGTGCTGTCGAGGCGAGCCTGCGCCGACTCGGCACCGACTGGATCGACCTCTACCAGCTGCACCGGCCGGACGGCGTCACCCCCATCGGCGAGACCCTGGCGGCGCTGACCGAGCTCGTCCAGGAGGGCAAGGTCCGCTACCTCGGCTCGAGCAACCTCGCCGGGTGGCAGGTCGTCGATGCAGACTGGGTGGCCCGTTCCGAGGGGTTCGAGCGGTTCGTGTCGGCGCAGAACGAGTACTCGCTGCTCGAGCGCACCGTCGAGGAGGAGCTCGTCCCCGCCTGTGAGCACGTCGGCGTCGGCGTCCTGCCGTACTTCCCGCTCGCCTCAGGCCTGCTGACGGGCAAGTACCGCCGCGGCGAGGAGGCGCCGGCGGGCACTCGCCTCCAGTCGCGTCCGGGGGTTCTCGAGCGGGCCGACTGGGACGTGGTCGAGGCCATCGAGAGCTACGCCGCCGAGCGAGGCCTGCGCCCCATCGACGTCGCCATCGGCGGGCTCGCGGCCCAGCCGGCTGTCGCGTCGGTCATCGCCGGAGCGACGAGCCCCGAACAGGTCCTCGACAACGTCCGGGCCGGCTCGTGGCAGCCGACCGTCGCTGACCTCGACGAGCTCGACCTGATCACGGCCGCCGCCGGCTGACCGACCTCGGGGTGAGCGGCGCCGTTGATATACCCTACGGGGTATGCAACCCAGTGCCTCCGAGGAATCGTCCCGATCAGGCTCCTCGAGCGTCCAGGCCCAGGAGGGACGCGAGCCGACCCACTGGGAGCGCCCCAGACCCCACCTCGGCATCACGGTCGCGGCCGCGGCCCTGACCTTCCTCGTCATCGGGGTGCCGACCGACATCGTCCCCAACCCCGTCTTCGGGCGAGAGGTGCCGGTCCGGCCGTGGGAGCCGTGGGTGCTGCTCGCCACGAGCGTCTTCACCGGGCTGTGGTTCGGGCTCCAGCGCGCGCGTCGGGTCGTCGCCGACGACGGGACGGTCACGGGCGAGGACTCCAACGCGCCGGCCTACAGCGCCGCCGGCCTGGCCCTCTTCGCCGTGGCCTGCCCGGTCTGCAACAAGATCGTCCTCATCGCCCTGGGCACGTCCGGTGCGCTCGGCATCTGGGAGCCGCTCCAGCCCTGGCTGGCCGCGATCTCGCTCGTCGCCCTCGTCGGTGCGGTCGGCTACGCCGCACGCCGCCGCCCCTGCGTCGACGGCTCGTGCCGCGTCCGGAGTGCGTCATGACCGACCACCTCACGCAGAGCCCTCAGGGAGGAGCCGGGAACCTTCCGGGCCGGGCTCCGCTCGAGGTTGTCGCTCGCCACGAGGCCGCGGCGCTCTCCGCGCTGGAAGCCGCCACGGGCGGCGCACCGCTCTGCCGGGTCGACGGCACGAGGCAGACCGTGAAGGCGAGCGAGGGCGCTGCGGCCGCCTTGTCCGACGTGCGCCGAGCCCTGCGGCGAGCTCACTCGGTTGTAGCGGAGGGCCCGGCGCTGGACGCCGCGCAGTCCGTCATCCACGAGGTGCGGACCGCCTGGGCGGGGATCAGCGGGCCGCTCGCAGCGAGGCCGGGCTCCGAGGAGTACATCGCCGGAGGCCTCGAGGCGCTCGCCGCACTCGAGCAGGACCTGGTTCGCGTCGAGCCGGACTCGACGGCACCCTCCGCCGTCCCGGGCGTGCTGGCCGGGAGTCCGGTCCTCGCTCACGTCGTCGCCGGGGCGAGCGGACCGGCGACGAGTCAGCGATGGCCACGGCGGCGGCGCGTTGCCGCGGGCTCGATCCTCGTGGGGCTCGTCGTCCTCGTGGCGGCAACGGTGGGCTGGCCACTCGGTGAGGCGCCGCTGTGGGCGAGCCTCACGGCCGCGACCCTGGTGCTGTCCTCGCTTGCGCTCGCGCTGTTCGTTCCCCGTCCCGGCGAAGGGTGGCGGCCCGACTTCGGCTGTGCGCCGTGCGCGGTCGCAGGGCTCGCGCTCGCCGTCGCCGGCCCGTGGCTGGCGATCGAGACCGCGCACCAGGGGGAGCGGGCAGCCTTGGCGCTCGTGCTCGGGGGCGCTGCCCTGGCCCGCCGGCTGACCGAGCCGCCCGTCTGCGGTGCGCCGGCAGGACGTGCCCACCCGACGTGAGCTGGGCTGAGTCCGCCTGATCGGTGGTGGGCTGTCGGGCCCGATACGTGGTGGGCTGTCGGGGGTGGGCTGTCGGGGTGGGTGGCGACACGTATCGGGCCGGGGCCCGATACGTGGTGGGCTGTCGGGGTGGGTGGCGACAAGGATCGGGCCGGGGCCCGATACGTGGTGGGGCGAGTCCCGGGCGCCCGGGTCAGGTGGTCCTGTGGACGGCCGGGCCACTCGAGGTGTCCGTGGGAGTGCGGCCGCTGCGGGCCCGCTCGGCGCGCAGTGCGGGCACGTAGGCGGCCAGTCCGGCCAGGCTGACGCCGGCCGCCACGACCATCGCGACCGAGGTCGAGGCGCGCTCGGCCAGCAGGCCGAGCAGGGGCATCGCGACGGAGAAGGCGGCAAAGGCGGTCATGGAGTTCATCGACAGGATCGTCGCGCGGTTGCGCGCCTCGGCGACCCGGTGCAACAGGGCCGCGTGCATCGGCCCGAGGAAACCATGCATGGAGTACGTGAACGCGTAGGCGGCCACGAGGGCGACCGGCCCGGCCACCAGGCCCATGACCAGCGCCCCGACGCTGTTGAGGAGGCGCCCGACGATCGCGGTGCGCGCCACCCCCAGCCGCTTGCTCGTCAGGCCGGCCAGCGCCGACCCCGCAGCGAAGACGGCCCAACCCCCGGCCGCGATCGGCCCCATCCAGGCCCCCGCAGCCTCCTCCCCACCGAGCAGCTCGGCGAGGCGCACCGGCTGGAACATCTCGAAGACGACCATGGCGACCGACCAGGCCACCTCGGCCAGCATGAGGCCGCGGAGCACGACACTGCTGCGCACCAGGCGGAGGCCGTCGCGCACCACGACCGGCGCCTCACGGGCCGAGGCCAGGGCCCGGCGCACCCCCGAGGCGTCGAGGTGCTCAGCGACGCGCGGCTCCTTGAGCAGGAGCACCACCATGACGAGGTGCAGCACCGACAGCACGACGCTGCAGAGGACGGGCAGCCACAGCGCCGACTGGGACCTGACGGGGTGCCACCAGATGAGGCCGCCAGAGGCGAGGGCGCCGAGCGCGATGGTGACGCCGAGCACGGTGCCCTGGGCGGCGAGCGCGTCATCGACCTCGGCGTCGGGGTCCGTGGCGTGGACCGTGTCGACGAACCAGGCCTCGAGCGGCCCGGAGTCGAGGGCCCGGAAGATCCCCGTCAGCACCGCTGCGACGACGAACCAGACGAACGAGTGTGCGGACAGCAGGGCGACGGAGGCGAGCACGCCGACGACGGCCGAGGCCACGTAGACGGGGCGCCGGCCGAAGGCGTCGGCGAAGCCGGAGGTCGGCAGCTCGAGGAGGAAGACGACGATGCCGGTGAAGGAGGTCGCGACCGCCGCCTCGCCGATCGTCAGGCCGCGCTCGAGGTACCAGAGGACGAAGATGCCGACGACGAGCCCGATCGACAGCCACCGTGTCGTCGTCAGGGTGAGGAAGACCCGGCGCGCGGCCCTGGGACCGAGGACGCTGCTCATGCGCCGGCGTCCTGGACGGGCGGCCGGTCGAGGTCGAGGGGATAGAGGAACGTGTAGGCCGCGATCCGTCGCGCCCGCGGGTTGCCCTGGCCGACGCGGCGGTAGCGGGCGACGACGTCGAGGATCTCGTCGCGCATTTCGCGGAGCTGGTCGCTCGTGACGAGGACCATGGCGTCGCTGCTGCCGCAGGCGTCCTGCCAGTCGCCCGGCCAGGTCATCGACACGCCCAGCCACCGGTCGTACTGCTCGCTGAAGTGGCGGGCGTAGTCGTGCGAGAGCCAGTTGAGCGCCGTCTCGCTGTCCTCGTCACCGGCGAAGTCGCTCGGGTCCCACGCGTGGAACTCCGAGCTCGCCCGCCACACCCGTTGCTTGCCCTGCCCGTCGCCGGTGTCCTCGACGAGGCCCACGGACTCGAGCTTGCGCAGGTGGTAGCTCGTCGCGCCGCTGTTGGTGCTCAGTGCGGCGGCCAGCTGGGTCGCCGTGGACGGCCCACCGATGCGCAGGTGGCTGAGCAGGCGGGACCGCAGGGGGTGGGCAAGGACGCGAAGGCTCTCCGGGGTGAGCCGGATGGTGGTCGCGGAGGAGTCGGATGCAGCCATGCTATGCACAATAGTCATGCACACTTCCTTTGCACAAGTCCTTTGCTCGTATGCCGCTGGGCTGAGTTTGCGCAGGTCAGCGGCGGTATCGTGGGTGGCTGAGCCCGATTTGGGCGGCCCGGCTCCGACCCGTAACATGGGTGAGGTTGTGCAGCAGGCGTCTGCGAACCCAGCCGCCCCGCGAGGGGAGGGGGCGACGCGGACCGAGCCCAGCGGCATACGGCACCATCACGACAGCAAAGGCAGACTCCATTGCGCACGTACACCCCGAAGCCCGGCGAGGTCACTCGCACGTGGCACGTCATCGACGCGACCGACGTCGTGCTCGGCCGTCTCGCGAGCCAGGCTGCGGTCCTGCTCCGGGGCAAGCACAAGCCGCAGTTCGCGCCGCACGTCGACACCGGTGACTTCGTCATCATCATCAACGCCGAGAAGGTCGCCCTCACCGGTGCCAAGCTCGAGCAGAAGAAGGCCTACCGTCACTCCGGCTTCCCGGGCGGCCTCAAGGCCACGAGCTACACCGAGCTGCTCGCCAAGAGCCCGGAGAAGGCGATCGAGAAGGCCGTTCGCGGCATGCTCCCGAAGAACTCGCTGGCGCGTCAGCAGCTCTCCAAGCTCAAGGTGTACCGCGGCGCCGAGCACCCGCACGCGGCCCAGAAGCCCGTTCCGTTCGAGATCACCCAGGTCGCGCAGTAAGCGTCACCTCGAGCACTGAGCACACTGACTGCGTAGAAAGAGAAGCACGTGACTGACATTGTGAACGAGGGCGTCCTCGACACCGACGAGCCGGAGCTGTCCGAGTACACCTCCGAGTCGTCCGCGGCCGACGCCGCCGAGCCCAAGCGCGCCCGTGAGGTCTCGGTCCCCGGTGCCGCCACCGGTCGCCGCAAGCAGGCCATCGCCCGCGTCCGGATCGTCCCGGGCAGCGGCGACTGGAAGATCAACGGCCGCACGCTGGAGGACTACTTCCCCAACAAGGTGCACCAGCAGATCGTCAAGGAGCCGCTGACGCTCCTCGAGCTCGACGGCTCGTACGACGTCCTCGTGCGCGTCCACGGTGGTGGCCCCTCCGGCCAGGCCGGCGCCGTCCGTCTCGGCGTCGCCCGCTCCCTCAACGAGGTCGACACCGAGCTCAACCGCCCGGCCCTGAAGAAGGCCGGCTTCCTCAGCCGGGACGCCCGCGTCCCCGAGCGCAAGAAGGCCGGACTCAAGAAGGCCCGCAAGGCCCCGCAGTACAGCAAGCGCTGACCCTGCACCTCTGATCACCGCGAAAGGCCCCGAGTGCCACTCGGGGCCTTTCGCTGTGACGGGGGAGTAAGTTCTCCTTGGCGCCGCGCGTTCACCAGCGTTCCACCCGCCCTCCACCTGCACTCCACCGGCGCCCGTACGAAAGGCACATCCAACGTGGCTCGACTCTTCGGCACGGACGGCGTCCGTGGGATCGCCAACCAGGACATCACCGCGGAACTCGCCCTCGACCTGTCGGTCGCGGCGGCGCACGTGCTCGGCGAGGTGGGCGAGTTCAACGGGCACCGGCCGGTCGCGGTCGTCGGGCGCGACCCGCGGGCCTCGGGCGAGTTCCTCGCCGCCGCGACGACCGCCGGTCTGGCCTCGGCCGGCGTCGACGTCCTCGACGCCGGCGTGCTCCCGACACCCGCGATCGCCTACCTCGTCGCGGACCTCGGCGCCGACCTGGGGGCGATGCTCTCGGCCTCGCACAACCCGATGCCCGACAACGGCATCAAGTTCTTCGCCCGCGGCGGCCACAAGCTCGCGGACGAGCTCGAGGATGCCATCGAGAAGCGGATGGGCGAGCACTGGCAGCGCCCGACCGGCGCCGACGTCGGCCGGATCACCCCCTTCACCGACGGCGCCGACCGCTACGTCAAGCACCTCCTCTCCGTCCTGCCGCACCGCCTCGAGGGCCTGCACATCGTCCTCGACACCGCGCACGGGGCCGCCTCCGTGGTCGCCCCCCGCGTGTTCGCCGACGCCGGCGCGAAGGTCACGGTCATCGGCAACGAGCCCGACGGCATCAACATCAACGACGGCTTCGGCTCGACCCACCTGGACCGGCTCCAGGCCACGGTCGTCGAGGTCGGCGCCGACCTCGGCTTCGCCTTCGACGGCGACGCCGACCGTTGCCTCGCGGTCGACGCCGCGGGCCGGGAGGTCGACGGCGACCAGATCATGGCGATCCTCGCGCTGTCCATGAAGGAGCAGGGCACTCTGCGCGGCGACACCCTCGTCGCCACCGTCATGTCCAACCTCGGAATGGTCCAGGCCCTCGGCGCGGCGGGGATCAAGGTGCTCCAGACCGCCGTGGGTGATCGCTACGTCCTCGAGGGCATGAAGGACGGCGGCTACTCGCTCGGCGGCGAGCAGTCCGGGCACGTCGTCATGCTCGACCACGGGACGACCGGCGACGGCACGCTGACCGGGCTCATGGTCGCCTCCCGCCTCGCCGAGACGGGCCGCACCCTCGCAGACCTCGCCGGTGTCATGCGGCGCTTCCCGCAGGTGCTCATCAACGTCAAGGGCGTCGACAAGAGCCGCCTCGAGTCCTCCGGGGTCGTCTCCGACGCGGTCCGCCTGGCCGAGGCCGAGCTCGGCGAGACCGGGCGGGTGCTGCTGCGCAAGTCCGGGACCGAGCCGGTGGTGCGCGTCATGGTCGAGTCCGCCGACGGCGACCAGGCCAACCTCGTCGCCAGCCGCCTCGTCGACGTCGTGAAGGCGGAGCTCGCGCTGTAGTCGTCCGGACGCGTTGGCCGCCGACGGCGGCTGACGGGCGCATCGAGGTCACCGAGCTGGCTCGAGGCTTCTCCGCCGACGAGGGGTCCGGATCCTCAGATCCGCAGCTCAACCCCTCAGATCGTCGGCCCGGTCACTCATCCCCCCGAGCGGCACCGAGCGAGGGACCATCAGTCGTCCATCGCTTCGATCCCGAGCTCAGCCAGCTCCGCCATCCGCTCGCGCATGTGCCGGATCATCTCCTGCGGGGGTCGCTCCCAGCCGGTGATCTCCTCGAGGACCCGCAGAGGCTCGGTCGTCCGATAGGACCGGGTCGGGTTGCCGGGGAAGCGCTTGTCGGTGACGTTGGGGTCGTCCTCGATCGGGCCGAGCGGCTCCACCCGGTAGACCCGTCCGGGTCCCTCACCATGAGCGAGCTCAGCGGCCAGGGGCGCACCTTCGCGGGTCGCGGTCAGGTAGATGTGCCTGGCCTCACGCCGCGAACCGTAGTTCGAGCGCCACCCCGGTGTGAGCAGGTCACCCGGTCGCACGTCCGCCTTCGTCCCGTGGAAGAAGGGCCCGGGGTCGTCGACGACGCGTGGCGTCGGAGCAGGATCACGAAGGAGGCTGTCGAGCCGCCCTGTGAGGACCGCGACCCGGCTGCGCCCCTTCGGTGCCCGCGGGTAGCGAGCCAGCACGTCGACGACGACGGGGTCGGCGCGCTTGGCGGCAGCGGTGATCACGTACTCGGCGACGACCGGGTCATCGCCGCGGGCGAGCTCGGCGGCGCGGGCGGCGTGGGCGGCTGCGCCGAGGATGTGCCGGACCTGCGTCGCCTTCGCCAGCGGGTGCAGGTAGGCCGCCGCGGCCGCAGCTGCTGCCGCGGTGGCGGCGTGCGCGGCACCTTCGGTCGGGGCTTCCCTCGCGGCGCGAAGGGCATTCGTCGCCGCAGTCCGCTGCAGCCGCGAGCGGGGCGCCCCACCGGCGAAGACGCGGGCGGCCTCGAGGGCCGCCGCAGGGCGAGGGTCATCGGGACTGGCCCTGCGGAACACGACGAGCGACTGCTCGGCGCACGCCGCCGCGTAGCCGGCAACAGCTCGCAGCTCGTCCATCGTCAACTCGAAGTCACCCGAGCGTGTCTGCATCTCCCCGAGTTTCGCACAGCCGGCCGCCGTGTGGGCCTCGTGCACGGGCCAGCCGGGGGCCCGCCGCGCGCCGCATGGTGGTCCGAGGTGCCGGCGGGGGCCTGCAGAGCGCATACTTGCGGTAATGGCAACTTCATCTGCACGCCCGCGTCCTCGTCACGCCAGCAGTCCCTTCCAGCCGCCCCCCGAGCAGATGATCGAGCAGTACGTGCTCGGGGACCGGGTCTCGCACGACTCTCACGGGCTCGGTCGAGTGGTGGGGGTCGACGCGGGCGGGGTCACGGTCGACTTCGGCAGCCGGACGGTCCGGATCACCACGCCGTTCGGCAAGATGACCAAGCTCTAGGTCGCTCAGCCGCTCGGGTCCGTAGGGTCGGTACATGACCGACCCCACCGCAGCCTCCGCGGCACCCTCCAGCCCAGCCTCCACGCCAGCCTCCACCCCCAGCGCCACCCCGGGCGCTGTCGCCACCGGCGGGTCGCTCGAGGACAACCCGTTCGCCGCCCGGAGCCCGCTGCCCTTCTCCCTGCCACCCTTCGGCGAGATCGCTACGGAGCACTACGGTCCGGCGTTCGACGCCGGGATCGCGCAGCACCGGGCGGAGGTCGAGGCGATCGCGGCCAGCGCCGACCCCCCGACCTTCGAGAACACGGTGGTCGCCCTCGAACGCTCCGGAGCGCTGCTGACCCGGGTGAGCAGCTGCTTCTTCGGCACCTCGAGCGCGCTCGCGACGCCGGAGGTCCAGGCACTCCAGGAGGAGTACGCCCCGACGCTCGCGGCCCACGCGGACGCGATCCGGCTCGACTCGCGCCTCTACGCGCGCATCCGCGCGGTGCATGATGACGCCGACCAGCTGGCCACCCTCGACCGTGAGTCGCGCCATCTCGTCGAGCGCTACCTCACGGAGTTCACCGTCGCCGGTGCAGGCCTCGCCGAGGACGCCAAGGAGCGCCTGCGCGAGCTCAACGCGACGCTGGCGGGCCTGACGACCCGCTTCGAGAAGCAGCTGCAGGCCGACGCCAACGACCTGGCCCTCGTCGTCGATGACGTCGCGCAGCTCGACGGCCTCACCCCCGGCGAGATCTCCGCGGCAGAGCAGGCGGCCCGCGAGCACGGCCATGACGGGTCCTACCTGATCAGCCTTGTTCTGCCCACCAACCACCCCCATCTGGCCTCCCTGACCGACCGTGACGTGCGTCGACGGCTGCACGACGCCCAGCGCGCCCGTGGCAGCCGCGGCAACGAGAACGACACGAGAGAGCTCGTCCTGCAGATCGTGCGGCTCCGCGCGGAACGGGCCAGGCTGCTCGGCTACCCGACCCATGCCGCGGCGGCGCTCGCGGACTCCACCGCCGGGTCTCCTGAGCGGGTCCGGGAGCGCCTCGCCCCGATGGCCCACGCTGCTGCCGCGAACGCGCGTCGGGAGCAGGCGGCGCTGGAGGAGGTGGCTGGCCACCCGATCGAGGCCCACGACTGGGCCTTCTACTCCAACCGGGTCCGCGCGAGGACCTACCACGTCGACACCGCCGCCATGCGGCCGTACTTCGAGGCCGAGCGGGTGCTCCACGACGGGATCTTCTTCGCGGCGGAGCGGCTCTATGGGCTGACCTTCCACGAGCGGCCGGACCTGCCCGGCTACCACCCGGACGTCCGGGTCTTCGAGGTTCGAGAGGACGGCACCCCGATCGGCCTCTACCTGCTCGACCTCTACACCCGGGACACGAAGAAGGGCGGTGCGTGGATGACGAGCCTCGTGCGCCAGTCGACCCTGCTGGACGAGCCGCACGCGGTGGTCACCAACAACCTCAACGTGCCGAAGCCGGCGGCGGGGGAGCCGACCCTGCTCACCCACGACGAGGTGACGACCTTCTTCCACGAGTTCGGGCATGCCCTCCATGGCCTGCTGGCTCGCGTCACCTACCCGCACTTCTCGGGGACTCGCGTCTTCCGCGACTTCGTCGAGTACCCGAGCCAGGTCAACGAGATGTGGATGCTCTGGCCCGAGGTGCTCGCCAACTACGCGGTTCACCACGAGACGGGGGAACCCATGCCACAGGACCTCGTCGACCGGCTGATCGCGTCGCGGTCGTGGGGGGAGGGGTTCGCCACGAGTGAGTACCTCGCCGCGGCGCTGCTCGACCAGGCCTGGCACGCGCTGGGTGTCGAGGAGGCTGCCGCGGTGGCTGACGTCGGCGCGTTCGAGCGCCGGGCCCTCGAGGACGTCGGCCTGGACAACCCCGTGGTGCCTCCGCGCTACTCCTCGCCCTACTTCGCGCACACCTTCGCCTACGCCTACGACGCCGCGTACTACGCGTACATCTGGAGCGAGGTCCTCGACGCCGACACCGTGGCGTGGTTCACCGAGAACGGCGGGCTGACGCGCGCCAACGGCGATCGCTACCGCCGTTACGTCATCGGCCTGGGCGGCGCTGGTGACCCGTTGGCGTCCTACCGTGAGTTCCGCGGGCAGGACGCCGACCCGCGTCACCTCCTCGAGCGGCGCGGGCTCGTCTGAGCCGGCGGCGGATTCGGGGGTATGCCGTGGGCCGGCTCCCGGTCCACCGCTGACGCGGGCGGGGGCGGGGGTCGGCCTCAGGCCACCGGCTCGAGGAGCCCCGTGTCGACGTCGTAGATGAAGCCGGCGACGAGCGTCTCGTCCGGGATGAGGGGATGAGCGCGGACCTTGGCGAGGTCCTCGCGCAGCTTCTGGACCTGGTCGTCGATGACGCCGAAGCTCTGCCACGACGCGTCGACGCCGGACAGCTCGGTGATCCGCTGGCGCAGCTCGTTCTCGGAGAACTTCGTCATGGCGCACCGGGTGTGTGGGACGACGAGGATCCGCTTGACGTTGAGCAGGTGCGTGCCCAGGACGAGCGCCTCGAGGGCGGCCTCGGTGACGCGCCCACCGGGGTTGCGGAAGATCTTCGCGTCGCCCGGCTCGAGCCCGACGATCCCCAGGGGGTCGATGCGGGAGTCCATGCACGTGACGATGGCGACGCCGGCCTGGGCGATGCCGTCGAAGCCGCCTAGTCGGAAGTCGGAGGCGAAGCGCCGGTTGGCTTCCAGGAGGTCGTCGAAACCTGTTGCCACAGAGACGTTGTCAGTCATTCATCACTCCAGTCCGGGACGCTTGCCGATGGTGAACGCGACGGGCTTGGCGACCTCGGCGAAGAAGTCGTTGCCCTTGTCGTCGACGACGATGAACGCGGGGAAGTCCTCGACCTCGATCTTCCAGACCGCCTCCATGCCGAGCTCGGGGTACTCGAGGACCTCGACGTGCTTGATGCAGTCCTGGGCCAGGCGCGCGGCCGGACCGCCGATGGATCCCAGGTAGAAGCCCCCGTGGGCGGCGCACGCATCGGTGACCTGCGTGCTCCGGTTGCCCTTGGCGAGCATCACTAGGGAGCCCCCGGCCGCCTGGAACTGGTCGACGTAGGAGTCCATCCGCCCGGCGGTCGTCGGCCCGAAGGAGCCGGATGCCATGCCCTCCGGGGTCTTGGCCGGCCCGGCGTAGTAGACGGGGTGGTCCTTGAGGTACTGCGGCATCTCCTCGCCGCGGTCGAGCCGCTCCTTGATCTTGGCATGGGCGATGTCACGCGCCACCACCAACGGCCCGCTCAGCGAGAGGCGGGTCTTGACCGGGTGCCTGGACAGCTCGGCGAGGATGTCGGCCATCGGCTGGTTGAGGTCGATCTTGACCACGACGTTCCTGCTCGTCGAGGAGACCCCGACGGCATCGTCGGCGTGCTCGCCGAGGTCGCCGAGGCCCGCGTGGCTCTCGTCGGGCAGGAAGCGGGCCGGGTCGGTCTCGAGCTGCTCGATGAAGACGCCCTGGGGGGTGATCTTGCCGAGGACCTGCCGGTCGGCCGAGCAGGAGACGGCGATGGCGACGGGGAGTGAGGCGCCGTGGCGGGGCAGTCGGACGACGCGGACGTCGTGGCAGAAGTACTTGCCGCCGAACTGCGCGCCGATGCCGAACTGCCGGGTCAGCTCGAGCACCTTCTCCTCGAGCTCGGTGTCCCGGAAGCCGTGGGCGGTGGCCGGGTCGCCGTGCTTGGGCAGGCTGTCGAGGTACTTCGCCGACGCGTACTTCGCCGTCTTGAGGGCGAACTCCGCGCTCGTCCCGCCGATCACGATGGCCAGGTGGTAGGGCGGGCACGCGGCGGTGCCGAGCGATCGCAGCTTCTCGTCGAGGAAGCGGAGCATGGCCTCCTCGTTGAGGATCGCCTTCGTCTCCTGGTAGAGGTAGCTCTTGTTGGCCGAGCCGCCGCCCTTGGCCATGAAGAGGAACTTGTAGCTCGTCTCGTGGCCGGGCGCGGTGTCGGCGTAGAGCTCGACCTGCGCCGGGAGGTTGGAGCCGGTGTTGCGCTCCTCCCACGTGGTCACCGGAGCCATCTGGGAGTACCGCAGGTTGAGGCGGGTGTACGCGTCGTAGACGCCCCGGCTGATCGCGCGCTCGTCGGTCCCCTCGGTGAGGACCTGCTGGCCGCGCTTGCCCATGACGATGGCGGTGCCCGTGTCCTGGCACATCGGCAGCACCCCACCGGCCGCGATGTTGGCGTTCTTGAGCAGGTCGAGCGCGACGAACTTGTCGTTGTTGCTCGCCTCCGGGTCGTCGAGGATGTTGGCGAGCTGCTGCAGGTGCCCCGGCCGCAGGTAGTGCGCGATGTCGTGCATCGCCGTCTCGGTCAGCAGCCGCAGCGCCTCGCCGTCCACCTCGAGGAAGGTGCGGCCTCCCGGTCCGTCGACGGCGCGCACCCCCTCCGTCGTGAGGAGCCGGTACGGCGTCTCGTCGCTGCCGATGGGCAGCAGATCCTCGTAGGCGAACTCGGCCACGGAGGCGTCCTTTCTCGGGTCGTGCGGGAGGGCTGGGAGGCCACGGCCGTATGCCGCTGAGCTCAGCAGCATACGAAAGTCCCCTCCCAGCCTAATTGGGCTGGGAGGGGACCGACGTGGCTGGGTCAGCCTGTGGGCGTAGCCAGGGTTCAGCCGTTGATTGCGTCAGCGATCGTTCAGCCGTTGATTGCGTCAGCGATCGTTCAGCCCTTGACGGCGCCCGAGGTCATGCCGCGGACCATGTAGCGCTGGAGGGCGACGAACACGATCATCGGGATGATGATCGAGATGAACGCGCCGGCGGTGAGCAGCTCCTGCCCCTGACCCTGCGTGCCGAGGAGCTGTTGGAGCTTGACGATGACCGTCGTGTTGGCGCTGTTGAGGAACAGCTTGGCGACGAGCAGGTCGTTCCACACCCAGAGGAACTGGAGCGTCGCGAACGCCGCGATCGCCGGGATCGACATCGGGGCGACGAGCTTCCAGAAGGTCTGGAAGTGGGTGGCCCCGTCGATCTTCGCCGACTCGACGACGCTCGTCGGGAGGGTGCTCATGTAGTTGCGGAGCACGTAGATGCACAGCGGCATCCCGAACCCGGTGTGGAGCAGCCAGACCCCGATGTAGCTGCCCGAGATGCCCAGGCCCCGCGGGCCGAGGATGTCGAGCATCGGCTGGAACGCCACCTGGATCGGCACGACCATCACCGCGATGATGATCAGGAAGAAGAACTCCTTGAACGGGAAGTCCATGAACGTGAACGCGTAGGCCGCGAAGGCCGCGAACATGATCGGGATGATCGTCGCGGGGATGGCCACGACGATGCTGTTGATGAACCCGCTCGAGAAGTCCTGGCCGGTCCAGACCCCGCTGTAGTTGCTCGTCGTCCAGTCGGTCCCGAACGGGTTGAACAGTGCGGACCACCACCCCGACGTGGCCGCGTCGTCGCGGCTGCGGAACGAGGTGACGAGCAGACCGAGGGTCGGGATCGACCAGAGCAGCGCGAGCAGCGCCATGACCACGATCGAGAACGGGCTGAGCGGCCGTCCATCCTTCATCAACCGGCGGCTCATCGGTTTGCCTCCTCGTTGCGGAAGTGCCTGATCTGGTACCAGATGAGCGGGATCACCGCGATGAGTAGGACGACGACGATCGCCGTGGCCTGCCCTGCCTCGCTCGCCGCGAACAGCTTGTTGAAGAAGAGGTTCGCGATGACGTTGGTCCCGTAGGAGCCGTTGGTCGTGACGTAGACGATGTCGAAGATCTTGAGCACGGTGATGAACACGGTGACGAAGACCGTGATGATCGTGCCCTTGATCTGGGGGATGACGACGCGCCAGAAGATCTGGAACTCGCTCGCCCCGTCGATCCGGGCCGCCTCGAGGGTGTCCTCGGGGACGCCCTTGATCGCCGACGACAGCAGCACCATGGCGAAACCGGCCTGGAGCCAGATGAGGATCACCATGAGCAGGATGGAGTTCAGCTTGGCCGTCTCGATCTGCAGCCAGACCTGGGGCGTGCCGCCCAGACTGCTCCAGATGGAGTTGAGCAGGCCGATCTGCTCCTGACCGGGGTTGTTGTAGGCGTAGACCAGCAGCCAGATCGCCGAGGCCCCGACGGCCGAGATCGCCATGGGCAGGAAGATGAGGCTCTTCGCGAGCTTCTCGCCTCCCGCGGAGAGCTTGTCGGACAGCACGGCGACGACGACACCGAAGGCGACGACCACCGCGGGAACGATGAGCAGCCACAGGAGGTTGTTGACGATCGACTGCCGGAACTCCGGGTCGCCGAAGATGGTCCGGTAGTTCTGGAGGCCGACATAGGCGGTGCTGTCGGAGTTGGCGAACGAGTAGTTGATCGTCTGGAACGTCGGATAGATGAGCATCAGGGCCACGAAGAACAGGCCCGGCAGGAGGAAGACGTACGGGATGACGCCTTGGGACAGCCGGCCCGGCAACCCCTCGACGAACATGTTGAGGAAGTAGAAGAGCACCGCCGCACCACCCACGCCACCGACGATGGCGAGCAGCCCGATGACGATCTTGTGTCCGAACCACTCCGGGTAGTAGCTGAACCCGAGGAACAGGTTGGCGAGGAACCAGACGACGACGACCATCCCGACGATGCCGATGAGGATCTTGACGGGTTGGGCGCGACCGACGTTCTCCGGTCCCTCCACCGAGCGATCTGGTGGCTGCGCTTCCTCGTTGATGACCTTCGGGATCGCGGTGCTCATGACTTCGGCCAGCTAGCTTCGATGTTGTCGGCGGTCTCCTTCGAGGACTGGCCGTTCTCCCACTTGACCATCTCGGTCCAGAAGCTGCCCGAGCCGACCGCCTTGGGCATGACGTCGGACCCGTCGAAGCGGAACACGTCGGCTTCGGCCGCGAACTTCGCCACCGCCCGGGTGATGTCGTCGGGGTAGTTGGAGTCGTCGAAGGACTTGTGCGGCGACAGCCAGCCGCCCGCCTTCGCCCACTCGGCGCCGAACTTGTCGGAGGTCAGGAACTGCATGACCTTCTTGGTGTCCTCGTCGTTGCCGTTGAAGACAGCCGCCAGGTCCGCGCCGCCGAGCATCGGCTGGCCCTCGAAGCCGCCCTCGTAGGGCGGGTAGACGAAGATGCCGACCTGGTTGTTGAGGTCCTCGAGGACCGGCTTGGGGTAGAACGACAGGACGAAGTTGCCCTGGCGCTCCATCATGCACTGGGGCGGGTTCTTGAACGACGGCAGCGCCGCCTTGCCGAACGCGGTGCTGAGGACGCCCTTGGGGCCACCGAGCACCATCGTCTCGTCCTTGGCGATCTTGGCGAACTCGTCGAACGACTTGACGATCCGGTCGTCGTTGAACGGGATGCGGTGCGAGGTCCAGTCGTCGTAGACGTCGGGGCCCCACATGCGCAGGACGAGCTCCTCGATCCAGTCCGTGCCGACCCAGCCGGTGGCCTGCGCCGACTCCCAGCCCATGCACCAGGGGGCGATGCCGTCGGCCTTGATCTGGTCGGCGACCTTCTGCAGCTCCTGGATCGACTTCGGCTTGGGGTCGTAACCGCCCGCCTCGTAGGCCTTCTTGGGGTACCAGACGAAGCTCTTCGCGGCGAGACGCATCGGGGCGCCGTAGACGCGGCCCTTGTAGCGGGCCGAGTCGAGCAGGCCGGGGATCAGCGTCGAGTCGAGGCTGTCGTAGTCGAGGAAGGTGTCGATCGGCTGCACCTTGCCCTGGCCGGCGAACTCGAGCAGGCCGCCGGGCTGTGGGAAGAGGCCGATGTCGGGGGAGTCCCCGGAGTTGACCTTCTGCTTGATGGTGGTGGTGAAGTCCTGGTCGGCGGTGTACTGGATGTCGATCCCGCTCTCCTGCTCCCACGCCGTCAGGGAGGCTTCGAACGCCTTCTGCTCCGCGCCGCCGAAGGCGCCGAGGATGGTCACCTTCTTGTCCGCGTCCGGGCTGCCGCCGTCGACGAAGCCGCCGAGGCCAGCGCCGCCTGCGCCGCCCGTGGGGTTGGGATTCTGGAGGCATCCGGTCAGCAAGGTCATGGCGATCGCCAGCCCCCCTGCCAGCACGACTCGTTTACGGATACCGCTCATTCGCCACTCCTCGCCGTGAGTTGTGCCCTGGACAGCTGCGTCCGTGAGGTGAGTCACCTCACCCTTCTCATTCCTACCCTGTGCCGCGAGCCGAAACCAGTAGGTGAGTACGAAACGTTGCCAACGGGTTGCCACCGGTGGCAGCCGAAACCAAAGGGCCCCCGGCGAACCGGGAGCCCCTCAGTGTCCTCACGCCGTGGCTCAGGCGCACTCTCTGGCGCCTGAGCCGAATTGGCGCTCCGGGCCTCGCTCGTGCCTCGCTCGTGTCCTCACGCCGTGGCTCAGGCGCAGACGCCGTCCCTGCACTCGTGGTCGAACAGCGCCTTGGCCAGCACTGTCGTCATGTCGGCGGGGTTCTCGGCGCCGTAGTAGTCGGAGAACGAGCTGCGCGAGATCTTGCGAAGCGAGTCGGCGTCGACGCCGGGGCCGATGCCGATCGTCGTGATGGCGATCGGCCGCTTCGGGTCGGTCGCCTCCTTGATCCTGGCGAGCAGCTGCTCGAGCGAGAGGCCGCCACCCGGGTCCTCGTTCTTGCCGTCGGTGAGGATGACGACGGCGTTGACCCGGGTCGGGTCGTAGCTGGCCTTGACCTTGGAGTAGGCCGCCCAGATCGTGTCGTAGAGCCCGGTCCAGCCCTCGACCTCCTTGCTCAGCGATGTCGCCGCGACCGCCATCTTGGCGCGGTGGGCATCCTCGCTCAGGAGCCCGATCGGGACCAGCTCCTTGTAGTCGCGGCCGCCGCCCTTGTCGCTGGAGAACACCCACAGGCCGAGCTTGGTCGAGCGGGGCAGGGCGTTGAGCGCGATGCCGGCGGCCTCCTGGGTGATCTTGACGCGGGTCGTGTTGCCGACCTCCTCGTTCATCGAGCCGGACACGTCGAACACGGACAGGAGCTGGAAGCTCGTCGTCGCGGCCTGCCAGACGTCGATGGCCGCAGTCACCTGGGCGGCGTTGGGGGTCGAGCCCGGCTTGATGTCGCCGATGCTGCCCGGCGGCGTCGGCAGGGTCACGGGCACCGCGGTGGAGCGCAGGCCGAAGGACGCGAGGGTCTTGGCCGCGTCCTCAGACCGCAGGAAGGCGCGGAGCGCCTCGATGCCCTGGGCCTTGGCCGGGTTGGTCGAGACGTTGATGAGGCTGTACTCGAAGGCGGGCGTCCCCTCGGCCGGGATGACCGACACCATCTTCTTGTCCGGGTTGACGCGGTTGTGCTCCGCCAGCGCCGCCTCGGACGTCGGGAAGGCACTCGCCTTGGCCGGCTCGGTCGTGTAGGTGGCGAAGAGCTGGTCGTCGGAGGCCGCCATCTGCTGGGCGAGCTTCGGGATGATGACGCGGCCCTGCTCCTTGCTCAGCAGCGGCAGGGTGGTCGAGAGGGTGAGCATGCCCGCCGTGGTGCTTCGGGGGTCACTGAGGCGGATCGGCGAGTCGGAGGCGACGAGCTCGAGCCACGCGGGCTGGCCCTCGAGCTGGGAGGCCGCGGTCGGGTCCATGGCGATGACGAGGGGGCTCTCGGCGAACGGGGTGGCCACCTTGGCGTTGAGCTGGGCGGCCTGGTTGACCTTCTGGACCCACAGGGGCGAGTCCGGGATCCAGCCGTCCGGACGGTTGGGCTGGCCCTTGCCGAGGCCGATCATCGCCTCGATCGGCTTGCGGGAGATCACCTGGTAGTCGACGCAGGGAGAGCTGGGGTCGGCCTGGAACGCCTTGACCAGCGCGACCGCGGCCGGCTGCATCGAGGGCGCCGACCACAGCGTCACCGGGGTCTGGGTCGAGCACTTCTTCGCGGTGGCGGCGGCGACCGGTGCGGTCACGGGCTCCGTGCCGCGGCCCATCCACCACGCCACCCCGCCAACTCCACCGCCGACGACGGCGAGGATCGCGAGGATCGCGCCCAGCCGTCGTCGTCGCCGGGCCGCGGCGATGCGCGCCTCAAGTGCCTTCCGGGCCGCCCGGGTCTCGGTCAGGCTCTGCTCGTAGGGACCGGCGGGACGCTGTGGAGGTGGTGGGTTGGTCACGGATGATCCTCACATGAAGACGCCCCGGGGGATGGGCGTCGAGACATGAACCACCGAGCAACCTACCCGGGGATTCGCGCCGATTGTCGCTTGGGACAGCCGGTCTTGTCGAATGACGAGTCATCCACCGGCGAGGTCGGCCCGGGTCGGCGCGTGCGCTCCGGCTCGGGCGACAGTCAGGCGGCTGGTGGCCACAGCGCGCTCGAGTGCGGGCACGACCTCGGCGAGGCGGGCGGCGTGGAGCCGGTCGCGTGCCTCGGGCCCGCCGGCCAGCCCGGCGTCGAGCAGTCCGGAGACGAGGCCGGCCATGAACGAGTCGCCCGCTCCCACCGTGTCGACGACCGTGACGGGCGGCACCGCCGTGGTGTGGGTCTCGCCGGTGCGGGCCAGGGTGGCGGTCGCGCCCCGGCCACCGCGCGTGACGACGATGAGCGCCGGCCCGAGCCCCGACCATTCCGTGACGACGTCGGCCAGGAGGTCACCGGGGCGCAGCCACTCGATGTCCTCGTCGGACACCTTGACGACGTCGGCGAGGGCGACGCACTCCTCGATCAGCAGTCGGGCCTGCTCGGGGTCGCCCATCAGCGAGGGGCGGGCGTTGGGGTCGTAGGAGATCGTCGCGGTGGGGCGGGCCGTCCGCAGCGTGTGACGGACGGCACTGCCTCCGGGCTCGAGGACGGCCGCGATGCTGCCGGTGTGGAGGTGGTCGAAGTCGGGCAGACCCGGGACGGGGGCGAGCTGCCACTCGAGGTCGAAGCGGTAGGTCGCGGCCCCGCTCTCGTCGAGGGTCGCGTGGGCCACCGAGGTGAAGGGTGCCCCCTGGGAGCCGGGCGTCAGGTCCACGCCCCGCTCGCGGCAGTGCTCGGCGATCCGGTTGCCCTCCTCGTCCGTGGCGATCCACGTGGCGAGCGCGACCGGGTGGTCGAGGGCCGCGAGGCCGAAGGCGACGTTGGCCGGGCTCCCGCCGACGTGCTCCTCGCTCACGCCGACAGCGCTCGTGACGGCGTCGATGAGCGCCTCGCCGATGACGAGGGTGCGCGAGCCGTGGGCGGCGGAGGAGGGACGGTCGGTCATGGGCGCAGCCGTCAGGCCTCGACCATGTCGGCAGCGCCGAACCAGCCCGGCCGGCTGAAGTTGTGCTCGCTCTCGATGGTGCGGATCGTGCCGCTGCGCGAGCGCATGACGAGCGAGTGGGTGCGGGCGGAGTTGCTGCCGTAGCGGACGCCGCGGAGCAGCTCGCCGTCGGTGATGCCGGTCGCGACGAAGAAGCAGTCGCTCGTGACGAGGTCGTCGGTGGACAGGACGCGG
The DNA here is from genome assembly GCF_040365325.1 of Intrasporangium sp. DVR. Taxonomy (NCBI): domain Bacteria; kingdom Bacillati; phylum Actinomycetota; class Actinomycetes; order Micrococcales; family Intrasporangiaceae; genus Intrasporangium; species Intrasporangium sp. DVR. Next base: position 160,377 of record NZ_BAABZW010000001.1, read on the forward strand.
TCGAGGTCGTGGCCGGCGTCGAGGGCCCGCTGGCGCTCGTCGTCGTCCTTGGGCCAGAGCTTGCCCTGGATGACGCCGCCGACGCACTTGATGGCGCAGGCCGCGATGATGCCCTCGGGGGTGCCGCCGATGCCGAGGAGCAGGTCGACGCCGGTGCCGGGCCGGGCGGCCATCACGGCGCCGGCCACGTCGCCGTCGGTGATGTAGCGGATGCGGGCGCCGGCCGCGCGGACCTCGGCGGCGAGGGCGTCGTGGCGCGGACGGTCGAGCATGACGACGGTGACGTCGGCCGTCGTCTCGTTCTTGGCCTTGGCGACGCGCCGGATGTTCTCGGCGACGGGGAGGCGGATGTCGACGACGTCGGCCGCGTCGGGCCCGGTGGCGAGCTTGTCCATGTAGAAGACGGCTGAGGGGTCGTACATCGCCCCACGGTTGGCGACGGCCATGACCGAGACGGCGTTGGGCATGCCCTTGGCGGTCAGCGTCGTCCCGTCGATGGGGTCGACGGCCACGTCGTACTCGCGGCCGGTGCCGTCGCCGACGTGCTCGCCGTTGAAGAGCATCGGGGCGTTGTCCTTCTCGCCCTCGCCGATGACGACGATGCCGTTCATGCTCACCGTGGAGATCATCGCGCGCATCGCCTCGACGGCGGCCCCGTCCGCCTTGTTCTTCTCCCCGCGGCCGACCCACCGTCCACCGGCCATCGCTGCTGCCTCGGTGACTCGGACGAGCTCGAGGGCTAGGTTGCGATCGGGCGGACTGTGCTTCATTGGATCCTCCGGCTCTGCGTCATCGCGGACGCCGCCAGCCTATCGGGGCGTGGGAGTGGCGGCGGACGCGGCATCGGGCGTGGGATCCGGTTTGGCGGGGTCCCCGCGCTCGGGGACGATGGAGCCATGACCGCCCCGGAGACCGTCCCGACGACCGCCGCGCCGCCGCCCAGTCGCTACTCGCTGGGCTCGCTGCCCAATATGCTGCGGTCCCTGCTCTTCATCGGTCTCCTCGTCGCCGCGCTCGTCGCGATCGTGCCCCGGATCAGCGAGGTGCAGCGCCCGGCCGTCGACGCCCTGGGCAAGGCGCGCGCGACGATCGCCCAGACGGGCGGCACGCTCGAGCTGCCTGAGGGCCTCGGTGCGGGCTGGCTCCCGACGGTGGCCACCTTCGCTCCGGGCACCGAGAACGTCCCGACGTTCACCACGGTCTGGGAGACCCCGGAAGGTGGCGACATCGCCCTCAAGGAGGCCAGCGAGGCCACCGAGGGCTGGGTCAGCCGGTCGGTCAACGACGGCACCCGCGACGGCTCCGTCACCGTTGCGGGGCGGACGTTCGAGCGGTACGTCGCGCGGGGCGGCTCGCAGATCAGCTACGTCGAGCGCGGCGCCGGGGCGGACGAGACCACCCTCGTCGCGAGTGGCGCCGCGGCCGAGGAGGAGCTCAGGGCGTTCGTCGCGGCCCTGCGCCCGGTCACCCCGGCCCCCTGACCCGCCCGCAACACACCCGCTTGTCGAGTGGTGGTGCCGCCTGCAGGCGGTGGGTCCAGACGGTAAGCGGGTGTGTTGCGTTGGAAAGGGGGGTATGCCGCTGAGCTCGCTTTGCGACTACTCCGCGGGCTCGTCGGGGCGGGCTGTGTCGCGCGCCCCCGTGGCCCGCTCGATCTCGGCCTGCGCGCCGTCGAGCCACTTCTGGCAGTGCGCGGCCAGGGCCTCGCCGCGGCGCCACAGACTCATCGAGTCCTCGAGGGGCGCCTGGCCGGCCTCGAGCTTGGCGACGATGCCGATGAGCTCCTCACGCGCGTCCTCGTAGCGCAGCTGCGCGATGTCGGGGAACGTCGCCTGTGGGTCCACGTCAGCCATGGGGGACACCCTATGCCGGGGGCTTCGTCGCCCGCTTGCGCGTGGAGCGCGGCGTCGAGAGCGGCGTGGGCGCAGGGTCGGCCACACCGTCGCTCACCGGCCGCACCCCGAAGTCCCCACGGGCGACCCGCACGCGGAGCAGCTCGCCGATGCCGATGTCGGCCTGGTCCATGACGATCCGGCCGTCCCGGTGCTGCACCACGGCGTAGCCCCGGTCGAGGGTCGACTGCGGCGAGAGCGCGGTGACCTGGCGCCGCAGGTGCTCGACCTGGTCGGCCGCCCGCTGCAGCCGCGCGTCCATGCGCGCCGCCGCGCGCTGCCGCAGCCCGTCGATCTCGGTCCGGCGCATCCGGACCTGGGCGACCGGGTCGGCGAGGACCGGCCGGCTGAGCAGCGAGCGCAGCCCGCGCTGCTCGGCCTCGACCCGCCGTCGGACGGCCGCCCGCAGACGGTCGCGGCCACCACCGACGAGGGCGAGCTCGCGGGCGGCGTCGGGCACGACCTTCTTGCCGGCGTCGGTCGGGGTGGAGGCGCGCCAGTCGGCGACGAGGTCGAGCAGCGGCTGGTCGACGTCGTGGCCGATCGCGCTGATGACCGGGGTGCGGGCCGCGGCGACCGCCCGGATCATCGCCTCGTTGGAGAACGGCAGCAGCTCCTCGAGCGCGCCGCCCCCGCGGGCGATGACGATGACGTCGACGTCGGGGTGTGCGTCCAGCTCGACGAGCGCGGCGCAGACCTCGGTCACAGCGGTGTTGCCCTGGACGGCCACCTCGCGGATCTCGAACTGGACCGCGGGCCACCGTCGCCGGGCGTTCTCGACGACGTCCTTCTCGGCGGCGGAGCTGCGCCCGGTGATGAGGCCGACCCTGTGGGGGAGGAACGGGATGGGCCGCTTGCGCTCGGCGTCGAAGACCCCCTCCGCGGCGAGGGTGCGCTTGAGCACCTCGACGCGGGCCAGCAGGTCGCCGATGCCGACGGGCCGGATCTGCCGGGCCTCGAGCTGGAGGGTGCCGCGCTTGGTCCAGAAGGTGGGCTTGGCCTGGAGGACGACCCGGGCGCCCTGGGTCAGCGGGATGGGCATCGCGTTGACGGCGTTCATCGACACCGACACCGAGAGCGACATGTCGACGTCGGGGTCGCGCAGCGTGAGGAAGGCGGTGCCGCCACGCGGGTTGAACTGGACGACCTGCCCCTCGACCCAGAGCTGGGACATCCGGTCGACGTAGTCGGCGATCTTGATGCTGAGGACGCGCACCGGCCAGGGCCGCTCGGCAGTGGTCTCGGCCGCCTTCTCCGGCAGCGCTCCCATGGTGCTCACGGTCGTCACCCTACGGCGACCCGGCGACCACGGAACCGCGCCTCGGGCCGGGAGCGGGCCCAGCGGCATACGGGCGCGATTCGGGGGGTCACCCCCTGCCGACCTACCATGGGCGCATGACTCAGCCCGAGAAGAAGGTCCTCCTGGCCGCTCCGCGCGGCTACTGCGCCGGCGTCGACCGCGCAGTGGTCACCGTGGAGAAGGCGCTCGAGCTCTACGGGCCGCCGGTCTACGTCCGCAAGCAGATCGTCCACAACAAGCACGTCGTCAGCACGCTCGAGCGGCGCGGCGCGATCTTCGTCGACGAGACGGAGGAGGTGCCCGAGGGCGCCACGGTGATCTTCTCCGCGCACGGTGTCGCCCCGGTCGTCCACGAGGAGGCCCGCACCCGCAGCCTCAAGACGATCGACGCGACGTGCCCGCTGGTCACCAAGGTCCACCGCGAGGCGGTGCGCTTCGCGGACGACGACTACGACATCCTCCTCATCGGCCACGAGGGCCACGAGGAGGTCATCGGCACCTCCGGTGAGGCGCCCGAGCACATCACCATCGTCGACGGGCCCGACGACGTCGACAACGTCACCGTCAGGGACCCCGAGAAGGTGGTCTGGCTCTCGCAGACGACGCTCTCCGTCGACGAGACGATGGAGACCGTCAAGCGGCTCAAGGAGAAGTTCCCCGCCCTGCAGAACCCCCCGAGCGACGACATCTGCTACGCCACGCAGAACCGCCAGCAGGCCGTCAAGAAGATGGCGACGGACACCGACCTGATGATCGTCGTCGGCTCGCGCAACTCCTCGAACTCCGTGCGCCTCGTCGAGGTCGCCCTCGAGCACGGCGCGCGGGCCGGGCACCTCGTCGACTACGCCGAGGAGATCGACGAGGCTTGGCTCGACGGTGTCACCACGGTCGGCGTCACGTCAGGGGCGAGCGTCCCCGAGGTGCTCGTCCGAGACGTGCTGGACTGGCTCGCCGAGCGCGGTTACGGCACCGTGCAGCCGGTCGTCGCGGCCGAGGAGTCGCTGCTCTTCGCGTTGCCGCACGAGCTGACCCGCGACATCAAGCGGCTCTCCGGAGCCGAGGCGGGCAAGGTGCGCCACGACGCGGCCTTCGAGGACGCCGGCTCGCTGCACTGACGCGACGCCGCACCGGCACAAGGCCGTATGCCGCTGGGCTCGGTCGGTCTCAGAGCCGTCCTGCGAGCGCGGCCGAGATCGCCGGAGCGAGCTCGTTGCCCTGCTGGACCGCTCGGTAGGAGCCGCCCGCAGCCGCGGCGACCTCGGTCAGGACCGTGGCGTCGGGCTTCGCGCCGACCCCGATGATGACGAGGTGGACGCCCTGCCCCGAGGCAGTCTTGCCGAGGGCGGCCTTGACGGCACCGAGGGACGCGCCGAAGTCGTCGTCGTTGGGGCCTGCGGTGACGACGACGGCCGTGTTGGCGCGCCCGGGCTGGGCCTGCGCGCGAGCGGCGCCGACGGCGGCGATGACGGTGTCGTAGAGGCCGCGGCCGCCGCCGGCCACGGACGACATCGACCCGAGACCCTTCGCGATCGCCTGCAGCTGCCCCGCCCCGCTCAGCGCGGCGGGGGAGACCAGGGCGCGGTGGTCCTCGCCCTTCGGTCCGAGGTGCTGGCCGTAGAGCCACACCCCGACCTTGGACCGGTCGGGCAGGGTCGCGATGCCCACCTGGGCGGCCTCGGTGATCCGGTCGAGGATCGTCTCGCCGTCGAGCCGGCCCAGCGTGGTCGCCGACGTGTCCAGCGCGAGGATCGCCTGGGGCGCAGGCTGCAGGGCGGCCCACGTGTCGCGCAGCTTCTCCACCGTGGCCAGGGCGGGCGGTGCGAGGGTCTTCACGGTGCCGCGGACGGTCGTGGTGGCGGGTGCGCCCACGCCGGCGCTCGCCGGCGTCGCGGCCTCGCTCGGCTGCGGAGTGTCGGCCTCCCCGGGCGGCGTGAAGCCGTGGCGCGCCACGACGGCCCGGGCGGCGTCGGAGGCGAGGAAGTCGCGCAGGCTGCGCAGGACCCGTGAGGCCACCGTGCCGTCGGCGACGGCCACGAGCGAGTACTCCAGCGCGGGAGCGCCGTCGGAGGGCGCCACGGCTGCCAGGGGGGAGCGCGGGTTCGTCGTGTTGTAGGCGACCAGCTCGGCCCGGGACACCGGGGTCGCGACGTCGCGTCGACCGTCACTGGCGGCCACGAGCGCGGAGTCGCCGGCGCGGACGGACCGGGAGCTCTCGGCCACCTGGCGCAGGACCGGCTCGGACCAGTGCGCCGCGGACGCGGAGAGGGTGAGCAGGCCCACTGTCGACGTCGCCGGGTCGGGCAGGACGAGGTCAGGGCCGGTCCTGGCCAGCTCGGCCCAGCCGGAGCCCTCCGCGTCCTCGGCCGCGTCGCCGCCCATGGCGAGCAGGACCGGCGATGCGGCGAACGGCTCGTCGGCGACGAGTCCGAGCCCGGCGCGGCGGTTGGCCTGCTCGAGCCAGAGGCCGGCGTCGGTGACCCAGGCGTCCGGTCGGGTCGGCCCGGCCATCGACTGGGCGACCGTGCTGGCCTCGCGCGGGACGACCGTGAAGCTCGCGCACGGCACACCGGGCTGGGCGTTGAAGGCCCCGACGATCTCGGTGAAGGCCGGGGCCATGGCGGCGGGCACGGCCACGGTCAGCTCAGCGGGCCGGCTGCAGCCCGATGCGACGAGCTGGGTGGTGGGGGCGTCGGGAGCGACTCCCGGTGCCGACAGCGCGGCGCCGCCACCGCCCCGCAGCAGCTGGAACCCGACCGCACCCGCGGCGACGACGGCCACGGCCGCGACCGCGGAGACGGTGATCCGCACCTGGCGGCGGCGCTGCTGCTGGCGCTGCACCGCTTCCTGCACGCGTGCGCGGTTCTGCACGAGTGACGCCTCGTAGGGGCCGACTCTCCGTGGGGCCGGAGGCGGAATGGCTGCGTTCCGGTCGCGATTCGTCTCGTTGTGCCCGCCGATGTCCACGACCGGAGTATGGGGCGATCGGGCCGCCGGGCCAACCGCTGACCAGAGGGCCCAGCGCCGGGAACCTTGGGTCGGGTGCACCATCGTCGGTCGGCCAATGGCACTGTGCCGCAATGACGCACACCCGTCCCACCGCCGCGGGTCAGGTCCGGGCGTTCAGGTGACCGACACCCTGGCGACGACAGGAGTTCACCAAGAGTGCGGCCGGAGTTTCGGTGTGCGGTCAGCCGCCGAGAGCACTGCGGAGGGCCGGGAGGAGGTCCTTCGCCTCGGCGGCGGGCAGGTAGCGGCCGCCGGTCAGCTGCGTGAAGGACGTCATCGCCTTCTCGTCCGGCTCGTTGCCGTAGCCGATGATGTCGAGGCGGACCGGGTTGGCCGGGTCGACGAGCTTCTTGACCCGGCTCAGGGCGACGGCCAAGGACGCGCCGTAGTCGTCGTCGTTCGGCCCGTCGGTGACGATGACGACGGAGTTGCGGTAGCCCTTGGCGAAGGTGGACCGGGCCCGCTGGTAGGTCGCCACGATCGTGTCGTAGAGCCCGCGGGAACCCCCGACGGTGCGCTTGAGATCGCCGACCTGCTTGCGCAGGTCGAGCAGGTGGGCGCGGTCGCCGACGGGCAGCGGGTGCAGCAGGGGCCGGAAGTCGTCGCCCTGCTTGCCGATGTGGAGCGAGTAGACCCAGAGGGCGAGACGGTTGCCGCCGGGCAGGCCGGCGATGGCCTCGAGGGTCGCCCGCTCCATGACGGCCAGCCGCGTGCCTCCCTCGGTGCGGCTGAGCAGCGAGCCGGACACGTCGAGGGCGAGGAGCATCTGTCGCTTGGGGCTGGCGGCGGCCCAGGCGGCTCGCACGGTCTTGAGGACGGCCGCGTCGGAGGCCGGCTGGTCCGTCACCGAGCCGTAGAGCGGGCTCGGGACCTCCGGGTCCGGGCCGCCGGGCGTCGTGAACCCCGCGGTGGAGAGGGCGTCCTTGGCATCCTCGGTGGCGAGGTAGGCGGTCAGCTCGGCGATGAGGTCGGCGACGTCCTGCTCCTCGGTGAGCGTGACGAGGCTGTAGCCGAGGAAGGTCGCCCCGTCGACGGGGGCCAGGGCGGCGAGCGCCTGACCGCCGTTGGACTCGTTGAAGGCGAGGAGCTGGGCGGCTGTCACGACGACACCGACCGGGGTGGGCGACTGGGACACTGCAGCCAGTCCCGGCGCGGGCGTGGCGACGTTGCCGCGGATCACGGCAGTCACCCGGTCAGGCGCGAGGCCGGGGACCGCAGCCCCGAGCGCTGCCGCTCCGACGGTGAACCGGGTCGGGTCGGGAACCCGGACCGGCGTGCGTCCCGTGAGGGCAGCGGACCACGTGGCCTGGTCACCGATCGCGTCGGCGGAGGCGCGGGGGAGGGCCACGACGATCCCGGTGGAGGCGAAGGCCTCGGGCACGGCGATCTCCCGGTCGGCGAGCGACCCGGCCCGCGCCACCCACTCGGCGGAGTCGGGCACCCACGCGTCCGGCTCGGCGGCGGTGCCGATCGTCCCGGAGACGGTGAACGCCTCGACGGACTCGATGGTGAACGCCGCGCACGGGCCGCTCTCCTCGGTGCTCAGCGACTCAGCGAGCGAAGCGAGGACCGGCGCGATCGCCGGGGCGGCCGCGATGGAGACCGGCGTGGGGTCGGAGCAGGACACCGGTGCCGCTGCCGTGGCGGGCACCGCCGTCGGTGGCGCGGCCGGGCTGAGCAGGCGCCACCCGACGAACCCGGCAGCGGCGACGGCGACGGCAGTCACCGCGGCGACGATCATCCGCCGGCGGCGGCCGGCGCGGAGCCGCTCCCGATGGGTCTCCTCCGCCCGCGCAGCCGACTCACGAAGCGACGCCTCGTAGGGTCCGACGCGGCGCTCCGGCCGACTCGGCACCTCATCCGGCCCGGGGCCCCCACCTGCGGTCACTGTGCTCCACCATCCACGGTCGCAATTCTCGGGGGGTGCACGGTGGAAGTCCACCCTCTCCGGGCCGCCGGACTTGTGCGATTCGCCGGATCTGTGCAGGTGAGGGCCTAGGCGCTGGCCTCGCGCGGGTCGTGGAGCCCTGCTTCGGCGCCCACGTCGAGCACGCGCTCGCGGGCGAGGTGAACTTCGTCACGTGCCTCCCGGCTGAGCCCGCCGAGGCCGGCCTCGTCGAGGAGCTCCGGCGCGCTGAGCGCCCGGGGTGCGGCCTCGAGGGGCAGGGGGTCGGCCGGCTGGTCGTGCTGGGAGATCCCGAGCTCGCGCAGCCGCCGGGCCGTGACGAGGACCCGGGACTCGAGGGTGCCGACGAAGCGGTTGTAGCTCTCGACGCTCCTGGCCAGCGACTGGCCCATCGCCGAGACGTGGCCGCCCAGCGTCGAGAGCCGGGCGTGCAGCTCCTGGCCGAGGGCGAGCAGGTCCCGGGCGTTCTGCTCGAGGGCGTCTTGCTGCCAGACCGCGCCGATGGTGCGCAGGACCGCGAAGAGGGTGCCGGGGGAGGCGAGGACGACCTTGCGGCTCAGGGCGTGCTCATAGAGCCCGGGGTCGTCGGCCAGGGCGGCGCCGAGGATCGCCTCGCCCGGCACGAAGCAGACGACGACCTCGGGGGAGCGGGTGAACGCGCTCCAGTAGGCCTTGCCCGCCAGGGCCTCGACGTGGCGGCGGAGCGAGGTGGCGTGCGCGCCGAGCAGCTCGGTGCGCTCCTGGGCGCTCACCGTCTCGGCCTGGGCCTGGAGGAAGTGGGACATCGGCGCCTTGCTGTCGATGACGACGTGCCGCCCGCCGGGCAGGTTGACGACCGCGTCGGGGCGGATCGTCGCACCGTGGCTGGAGGTGCGGGTCACCTGCTCGTCGAAGTCGCACCGGGCCAGCAGGCCGGACAGCTCGAGGACCCGGCGCAGCTGGACCTCGCCCCAGGCACCGCGGACCGACGACGCGTTGAGGGCGCTGGCCAGGGTGGCCGTCTCGGAGCGGAGCGACTCGGTGGACCGGCTGACCGCCGTGAGCCGCTCGCCGAGCTCACCGAACTGCTCCACCCGGTCTCGCTCGAGGGCTCCCACCTGCCGCTCGACCCGGCCGATCGTGTCGCGCAGCGGCGCGAGCAGCGCGGCGGCGTCGGCGGACTCGGCCCGGGCGAGCTCGAGGTCGTCGAGCCGCTGGCGCAGGACGTCGCGCTCGGCCTCGGCGGCGGTGGCCCGCGACAGGAGCGAGCCGCGCACCCAGAGGGAGGCGATGAGCCCGCCGAGGAGCACGCCGACGACGAGGCCGGTGAGCAGCGCTGTGGTGTCCATGCGGCAACCGTCGCAGAGCGCACCGACAGCGCCCGGCAGGCCACGCCGTCACGGGGGTCTGCTAGACACCGTGCTGTGACTGAGTACGACGAGGCCATCCGGCTCGAGCCTGCCGAGCACCCCGCGACGAGACGAGGGGCCTTCACCGAGTCCTGGATGATCGGCAACGCCGTCAACGGCGGAGTCGTCATGGCGGCCGCCCTCACGGCCCTGCGCCAGCACCTCTCGGCCGACCCCGACGAGGTGGCCGAGCACGTCGACCCCGTCGTCGTCAGCGCCTACTTCATGACGGCGTCCGCGCCGGGCCCCTTCACCGCGACGACCGAGCTGATGCGGGCCGGGCGCCGTCTCAGCACCGGCCAGGTCAGCGTGTGGCAGGACGCCGACCGCGAGCGCGTCGAGCGGATGCGGGCGATCGCGTCCTTTGGCAACCTCGACGGCGCCGACACCTACCGCCAGTCCGCCCCACCGGACCTCCCGCCGCCCGACCAGTGCGTCTCCACCGAGCAGGCGCCGCCGGACTTCCTGCGGCACAACCACTTCCTCGACCGGGTCGACATCCGGCTCGACCCCGCGACCGCCGGCTGGGCGATGGGCCGGCCCTCGATGCGCGGGCTCATCCAGGGCTGGCTGCGGCTGCGCGACCCCCGTGAGCCGGACACGACGATGCTCGCCCTCGCCCTCGACGCCTTCCCGCCGGTCGCCTTCGACCTCGGGCTCTACGGCTGGACCCCGACGCTGGAGTTCACCGGTCACATCCGCCGGCGGCCGGCGCCGGGATGGCTCCGGGTCCTGCTGACCACCGAGAACGTCGGCGGGGGCCTCATGGAGGAGGACGCGCAGATCTGGGACTCGACCGGCACTCTCGTGGCCCAGTCCCGCCAGCTGTGCGGCGTCCGGCCCGCTTCCTGAGGTCAGCGGGCTCAGGGCGGCGGGCTCAGGTCGGGAGGGCTGGGAGCGCGGGCCCGGCTGGGAGCGAGCTCAGCGGCATACGACGTGGTCGGGAGCCCGCCACACGGCCACTAGACTCTTGTCCCCGTGGCACTCACCATCGGAATCGTCGGGCTCCCCAACGTCGGCAAGTCGACGCTCTTCAACGCACTGACCAAGAACAGCGTCCTCGCGGCGAACTACCCGTTCGCGACGATCGAGCCCAACATCGGTGTCGTGCCGCTGCCCGACGGGCGTCTCAACACGCTCGCCGACATCTTCGGCTCCGAGCGGATCCTGCCGGCCACGGTGAGCTTCGTCGACATCGCCGGCCTGGTGCGCGGCGCGAGCGAGGGGGAGGGGCTCGGCAACAAGTTCCTCGCCAACATCCGCGAGTCCGACGCGATCTGCCAGGTCGTACGCGTCTTCAACGACGACGACGTCGTCCACGTCGACGGCAAGGTCGACCCGCGCGGCGACATCGAGACCGTCGAGACCGAGCTCGTCCTCGCCGACCTGCAGACGCTCGAGAAGGCGGTGACCCGCCTCGAGAAGGAGGCCCGGGTCAACAAGGACCGCAGGGCAGCCCTCGACAACGCGCTCGCCGCCCAGAAGGTGCTCGAGGACGGCAGGACGTTGTATGCCGCTGGGCCCGCTTCCGGGGTCGACCTGGCCGAGGCGAAGGGGCTGGGTCTGCTGACGACGAAGCCCTTCATCTACGTGTTCAACCTCGACGAGGACCAGCTCGCCGACGAGGACCTGACGCGCCAGCTGGCGGCCTCGGTGGCCCCGGCGGACGCGGTCTTCCTCAACGCCAAGCTCGAGATGGACCTCATGGACATGGAGCCCGACGAGGCCCTCGAGCTGCTCCAGTCGTTCGGTGCGGAGGAGTCGGGGCTGAACCAGCTGGCCCGGCAGGGCTTCCACACGCTGGGGCTGCAGACCTACCTCACGGCCGGGCCCAAGGAGGCTCGCGCGTGGACCATCGGCAAGGGGTGGACCGCCCCGCAGGCGGCGGGCGTGATCCACACGGACTTCCAGCGCGGCTTCATCAAGGCCGAGGTCGTGTCGTTCGACGACCTCGTGGCGGCGGGGTCCATGGCGGCGGCGAAGGCGGCCGGCAAGGTGCGCATCGAGGGCAAGGACTACGTCATGCAGGACGGCGACGTCGTGGAGTTTCGTCACGGAGCAACAACAGCTGCCAAGAAGTAGGGGCCCGCCCTGCGGCCATCCTGGGCAGGCGCCGGAGGATGCGTGATCGGCGGGCGGGTCGAGCGCGGGCACCCCCCCAAGAGCGGGGACCCCCGGCGGGGGCGTGGGCCAGTCAGGCGTCGTCTATTTCGCAGGACTCGGAAAGATCGTTACGTAGCCAAGAGACCTGAAGGTGAGGCAGGACCTCGGCATACTTCACGCTTGCGTCGCTGAGTGCCTCGAAAGAGATGAACCTGCACGTCTTGTGGAGAGGCTTCTTGGTCTTCATGGCCTTGAACGACGGACGGTTGACCTCACGAATCACCCGGTCGCGCCGGTCCTCCGGGGCGACGAGGAAAATCGGGATGTCCAGGTTCGGCTGCATCACCAAGAGGTCACTCATGCGGAGGAGCCCGCTGTAGATCACGGTGCTGCGCTCGACCTCGAATGCGGCTGCAACGGCGTTGTCATCGAGCCAGAGGACGTCGATGAGCTCAATCACCTTGTTCGTGGCGTCGTTGAACTGCGTGGGCAACGTGTCGACCACCCCCGGTAATGACGCGAGCGGCTGGCCCCGCCACTCCCGGCTCCGGTCATTACGGGCGATGAAGACTTTGTGCCCCATCAGACGGCCCATGCGTGCCAGAAGACCCTGTATCTCTGTGTGCTCCGACGCGGGTGCTGAGCCGGGTGGTAGCTCCTCGGTTTCGTCCTCCGCCTCAGGCAGCGCCACGGTGCCAAGCTCGGGGGCTTCAGCTGTCCTGACACGCTTGCGCAGAGCTCGCTTCGGGATAGGTCTGCTGACCGGATGGTCAATGGCCGCACGCACCGCTTCCGCTACCACCTTGCCGTCGGCGTCCGCCCATGCCGCAGGGCTGCCCATGAAGAAAGCGCCCCATCCCCTTGTGCCGTCGAGCTTGTCAAACATGGGCATTTCAGGGAGAAGCTCGATGGCAGGGACGGCGGTTTCAGGAGTGAGCTCCAGCTCGACCTCGACTTGCACTCTCGCGGGGAAAGCATCGCTCTCCCAGATTCGCGGCTCTGCAGCGTAGAAGGGTTCGCCCGTGATCTTGAGTACGGCGATCCAGCGCTGTAGGCCCACGACGTAGCAGAGCAAGAGGTCGCCAGGCTTCATCTTCCTCACCCGGCCCCAGCGGGATTCTCGGAACCCTGACGTGGTCGCCCCAGCGGCCTTGAACTCCTGCCACGTCTCGACGGTGAATAGGTCCAGCCAGTACGTCAAAAGCCCCCCTAGTGGTCATTCCGAACACTAGACCTCGGAGTGGTCGGTTTGCGGCTTTACGTACATCGAGCGGCAAACCGTTGGGCGCGCATCCGGGCCTTGGCTCGCCCGTGCAGGACCCGCTCACGGCGGCACCGCAGGCACAGCACGTCCGACGCGGGCTCGAAGCACACCGAGCAGGGCCGGGACGGCGCGACAGGCGCGCACCGGTCGCACAGCTGCCCGTCGCAGCAGGAGCCGCAGAGGGTGCACACGTCCATGCCGAGGTCCTTTCCACTCGACCAGGTGCGGGGTCCGGCGCTGGTGCGGCGCTCGTGGCTGCGAAAGGAAACCCACGAGCAGGTGCCGCCCATCGGTCCCGGTCAGGGTCCCCGGTGACGCCATGGAAGAGGGACCCTGCCGGGTGGCGTTGACGCCGGACCCCAGCCGGGGGCGGTCAGGCCGTCAGGTCGACCACCGCGACGGCCCACGGCTGCTTGGCCGCGAACCCGAAGCGGCCCTCGACGCGCATCGTGGCCGTGTTGTGGGTGAAGTTGTCCCCGCCGAGGTCGATCGCGAGGGTCGCGTCCTGCCGGACCACCAGCTCTGTCGTCGTCCAGTCCGCGAGGATCGCGGTGCCTGCCGTGAGGGAGGTCGACGTGACACGGGGGATGGACCACAGCTGCAGGTCGGACGCAGCGCCGGGACCACCGAGCAGGTACTGGCCGGTGCCCGCACCCTCACGGAGCAGGTCGAAGGCCTCCGCGTCGGCAGGGGCCATGACCCACGCGTTCGGGGTGACCCCGTAGTTGTCCATCGCCGTGATCGCCTTGCGGGCGGTCGTGAGCAGGTCCGTCGCGAACGGCACGGCTTGGACGCCGCTGGTGTTGAGGACACCGACGAGCTGGGCGCTGGACGGGTCGCCGGGGATGGTCTCGGCCCCGGTACCTGAAATGACCTGCTGCTCAAGCTTCTCCCGCAGCCCGTACTCCATCTCCATCCGCAGGAAGTCCCGGAGGCGGGGGTGGTCGGCGAAGTAGCGCAGCGGCACCGGCTCGGACAGGTGGGCGATGATGCGGAACCAGTCGTTGACCTCATCGAGCGTGTAGACGCTGGTGGGCTTGAGGGCGAGGTCCGGGGTGACGTTGGCGTTGTTCGTGCGGACCGTCTGGCGCAGGTACTGGAAGGTGTTGGACCCGTCCTGCGTGGCCCCGTCGCCGAGGCTGCCGGGGGCGGTGCCGAGCGTCGACGGGTCCGGGTTCCACTGCGGCCCGCGGGGAGGCGGGGTGGGGATCAGGTCGAGCACCGTCCGGGCGGTGCGTGCCATGGGGACGGGGTTGGCCTCGATGACGTTGGCGGTCGTGATGGTGCCGGACACGAGGGCCTTGGTTCCGCCCGGACCCGCGGGCATCGCGGCCATGAGCGCGTCCGCGGTCTTGGTCGACCAGGTGGACGACTTGCGGTCGGTCCCCGGTCCGGGTTCGAGGCCGAGCAGCTGCTCGAAGCCCTTGAGGCCGGTCGGCCAGCCGGGCGTGCTGGGCTTGGTGCCGGCCAGCCAGCTCTCGTGGGCCTTGAGGTGCTGCTCGACCTGCGCCCGCTCGTCGGCGGTCAGGTCACGGTTCTCGGCGTCGGCCTTCGCGAAGACGTCGCGGGCTGCCTTGAGGTGCTGCGGAATCTGCTTCATGTCGTGCTGCTCTCCTGCCGCAGCTGTGGCGGCATGGGCGAAGTGATGGGGGGTGCCGCTGCGCCGGGTGCGGAGGCTCGACCCCCGGGTGAGGGGGGAGCGTCGGCGGGTCCGACCGCTTCGGGTGCACGGTCCTCGGTCTTGACCCGGGGGTGGGTTCCTCGGCCTTGCCCTCGCGGGTCCTCGGCCTTGACCCCCCGTTGGGGTTCCTCGACTTTGCCGTGCAGCCTCAGCGTATCGCGCTGTGGGGCCGCTGGGGCTGCTGTGGCGCGTGTCCCATCCAGCAGTCGCGGCAGGGCCGTCGAGGCCCGCAGCGAGGCGCACAGCGAGCCCCGGCACACGTGTCCGGGCGGACGGGCTACTCCCGGGCTGCGGCGCGCAGCCCGGCGACCACCCGCTCCCGCGTGTCCGGGTCGACCAGCAGCAGCACCGACCCGGCAAGGCCGACAGCTGCAGAGGCCAGCTCCCACGGGTCCGTCGAGGCGCGCACGAGGTGGTCGGCCCCGTCGAGGTCGCCACGGACCAGGGCATCGACCGCTGCGAGGGCGTCGAGCCGGGCGTCAACGGCATTCGGGTTCTCGGTCATGGGTGGGGTCCTTCCGTCGTGTTCCTGCGGGGGTGGTCTCGGGTGGTCGAGCGGCTGCAGCTGCGGCCTCGGAGCAGCTCGCCGGGAGGGGGGTGGTGCGTCGGGAGGCAAAACGCCCGAGGGTCGACCCACGCGCGCGCGTGAACGGGGGTGGGGGGTGCCGGAGGTAGAGCCCCTGCTACCGGGGCAGGGGGGAGGCGATCTGGTGCAGGGATTGGGCACCCCCTCCCCGCCCTCGTCGTGTCGGGCTGTCGCTGTGCGCCTCGCTGGCGGGCTCGAGCTGGTGTCCGGGTCTGGTTGGGTCGGGTGGGGCTGCCGTGGCTGCTGTGAGGCGCACAGGCACCGTTTACGGGCATGTACGGGGTCATGGGTCGATCACCGTCTCGGGGCCGGGTTCGCCGATGTGGTAGCCGCCCCGGTTGCAGTAGGCCATGCGGTGCCCGGTCGGTTGGCTGGCGATCAGGTTGCCGTGGAGGTGGGTCCGCCCGCAGTGGGGGCACTCGACCCACAGGAGGACCGCGCCGGGGTAGTCGGGGTTCGGTGCTACCCGGGCGGGTGTGACGGTCGGGTCCTGCGCTGTCGCGGTGGATGGGCGGCGGGGTGTCATGCCGTTCTCTTTCGGGGCGGTGGTTTGCGCAGCCAAGAGGGTGCGCGGTCGGCGTGGCGTTTGCATTGGATGGTGCCGTCGCGCAGGACGATCGCGGCACGGCGCTCGCAGTTGGGGTGTGAGCAGCTGGTGCTCATGTGCTCGCGCCTCCCGTCGAGCAGGAGCACACGACGCGGTCGCAGGTGCGGCAACGGCCTCCCAGCTCTGCGATGACCGCGGCCAGATCAGTACCAGAAATGTTGGTAGGTAGGCGCGCTGTCTGCTCCGTCTCGGGCTCCTTACTAGGGGAGTGGGGATGGGTACTAACAAATCTGGTACTGATTTGCTCGACGTCGAGCGCGGAGGCCTCGATGCCCTCGGCCACGCGGTAGCGCCACACCGTGGAAGGCTTACCGGCCCACATGCCCTCCTGCTCGTCCACCTCAAGCACGCCCAGCATGTGGAGCGCCTGCAGTTGCCGGTCCACCGTCGCCCGCGGCTTGCTGAGTCGCTTCCGAACCTCCGCCGTGGGGCTGTCCGGGTGGGCCGCCACGTCATCGAGGATCGCCAGCCGCAGGGGTGGCATCGAGTCGCGCGCGCACCGGACCGCGAGACGCATCGCCCGCCCACGGTCCATCCCGATCGCCACGCCACCCCGAACGATCTGCGCGAGCTGCTTGGCAAACCGGGTCGGCATCTCGGGTGCGTGCGCGTCGATCACGTCACCCCGGTAGTCGTACTCGACCCCCGTCCGGGCCAGCGTGACCAGGTCTGCGGCAGCGAGCAGCACGCCGGTCTCTTCTTCGGTGACGTCGACACCGGGGGTCCTTACACCAGCGAGGACCCCGGCCACCGCGTCGGCCAGCTCAGCTCGCATCTGCACCTCGTGCCCGGTGTTGCCAATCGCCTTGCGACCAGCGGCTTGCCGTCCCTCGCGCGAGTCCATCCGCAGGAGCACGAAACGGTCGCCCATGGACGCGATCACGTCGTGCGCGCGGTCCCACGCTGTCGTGACGGCTCCCACGAGGACGACACGACCTGACCACTCAAGCGCGCGCCCCCCGTCCGTACCGACGCGCCGCGACCACCTGCCGTCGTAGACCTCGCGGAGAGCCCCGAGCACTTCGGCGCGCATATCCCGGTTCATGGACAGGATCGAGGTCACATCCTTGATCACGAGCACCCCGCGGGCGCCGAGCTCCCGCAGCAGGCCACCGGTCGCGTCCTTGCTCCGCTCCCGCTGGGCTGTCGCGGACAGGAGCGCGCCGGTGGAGCTGATGGTGCTGACGATGTGGGCGTGGATCCCGTCGAGGCTTTGCACGGTCTCTGTCTTGGCGTTGCCGGAGCCGCTGAGGATGAGCAGCCACACCGGGTCGCCGTCCAGTCGCTCAACGGCAACCGCGGCCAGCATCGCGTCGAGCGCGTCGAGGTCGTAGTCATCCCCAAGCCAGCGGGCGAAGACGGCGTGCGCCTCTTCGAGTGAGACAACGGGAACGGTCGGGTCGTACTCGACCGGCTCCGGGTAGTCCTTGCCGTAGAAGCTCATGCGGACCACTCCTCGCGCCACGGCACTGCCGCGGCGTCCTCGACCAGCGCCGCCCACGCCGGACCCACCTTCGAGGCCTCCGACCTCGCCAGCCCCAACGCCTCGACCGCGCGCTCGTGGACCAGCTCGTACGCCCGCTGCTCCGCCTCGACGTCGACCCGCTCCATCCGGCCCTGCTCGATACCGGCGAGGTACGCGGCCTGCAGGTCATCGAAGGTGTAGCCGGGGTGTGGTTCCCGGACTGTGTCGCCGGGGCCTGCCACACTGAGAGCGGATGTTCCCGCAGGTGCGTCCTTGTGCGCGGCCTCGACCCTCGACAGGTCGGGGCCGCTGCCATGTAGGCGGCTCACGGCGCACCCCCGGCGAGGATCAGGGCCAGCTCGACCCGCACCTCGTCAGGCAGGTCCCCCTGCTCGACCAGGTGGCGCACCCGGCCCCGGTGGTCGACGCACCCGGCGCAGCTGCACCCCGCTATGTCGTGCCCGGCGTCTGCGGCCTCGATCAGCGACCGCAGGGCCAACCTCGTGTCGTGGGCAGCATTGAGGCTCATGGCGTTTCACCACCCGCAAGGAGCCGGGACAGCTCGGTCTTCCGGGCTTCGGACAACGGGGGCGCGGTGTCCACGAGGCGCTTGACGTACTCGCGCAGCGTCTCGACGGGCTTCGGTTCCCGGGGGGCGCGGTCGGTGGTGGTGGTGGTGGTGGTCATCGCTTCCCACCCCGCACCAGCGAGGTGAGGCGCTTGACCTGCTCGGCGGTGAGCGGTGGAGCCTCGGCAACGACTTGCGAGACGTGCTCGGCCAGCTTCGCGACCTGCATGGCGCGGCGGTGACGGACGACCTCCGGGTGGTCGTAGGCGTACCCGCGGCCAATGAGGTTGGCGTGCAGGGCACGCTCGTGGTGGTACTCGGACCGGCTCATGGCTGGAAACCTCCATACACGGTGCCAGCCACTTTGAGGTTGAGCCCACGCTATGCGCCGTTAGCGACGGGCAGCAAGTTCAACACGCCGGAATCCCCTTGTGTAAACAAAGGATTCGTGTAAACACAAGCGAGTGCAGAGTGCTACTTCCACACGGGGTCGAGGCGCTCCGGGTCGAACCTGTTCCCCGTGCTGCGGGTGGACGGGCGCACCATCACCGCGTCCAGCACCGACTCCACCACGGCCCGCCGCCGCTCGACGTCGAGCCGGTCCCACCCGGCCTGATCCAGCCGAGTCAGTCCGGGGACAGCAGCCGCGGCCTCGACCTGCTTCCTCGCGGCGCGCAGCTCGTCCCGCTCCTGCTCAAGCGCCCGGACCGCAGGGAAGACGACCTCCCCGGACAGGGCACGGGAGTTGAACTGCCCCATCAGGTACGCGGGCTCGACACCGTGCTCGGGCCGGTCGACGTGCTCGCACTCGACGCGCAGCTCGTAGGTCATGACGCAACCTTCCACTCCACCCCCACGGAGGACGGGTCGAAGGTCTTGCTGCCCCGGGCCGCGCCGTGCAGCGTCACCGTCACGAAGAAGTCGATCACGGCCCGCTGGCGCATCAGCGAGGCGCTGCGGAAGGCCGCTACGGGGTCCTTCGCCGTCAGGATCGCGGCAGGACCCACACCGGCGAGCAGCCGGGCACGCTCGACCTCGACCCGCTGCAGCGAGGCCTTGACCTTCGCCGTCGAGGCGGCATACCGGCGACCGTCGATCAGCTCCGCGTCGTAGTCGGCCTCGATCGTGGCCAGCCGGGCCTGCAGCCGGTGGCTCTCCGCGAGCAGCACGTCGGCCTTGGCGTTGTCGATCCGGGAAGCGAGCACGTCCCCGAGGTCGGGCCGTGACAGCCGTTCCTCGATCACGTCGCGAACGAACGCGTCGACGTTGCGCCCGGAGCGGGAGTGGCAGCCGTCAACGCACCGGTACCGGTGGCCGGACCAGCCGCGGACGGGCAGGCCGCAGGCGCACCGGTAGAGGCCGCTGCCGAGGTGCTTGCGGTCGGTGCCCTCTCGGTTCATGGCCCGGCGTGGGTCGGCCAGCCGGTGCTGGACGAGGGCGAAGACGTCCGGGCTGACCAGCGGCTCCCAAGACACGTCCTGCGCCGTGTCGAGCACCTTGCCGCAGTAGACGGCGTGCCCGGCATACCGGGGGTTGGTGAGGATGGAGCGGACGGTCGAGGGAGACCACGGCTTCCCGCGGCGGGTGGTGTGCCCTTGGGTCGCGAGCATCCGGCAGATGCCCCGCAGCGACTCCCCGGCGTTGAAGGCGGCGAACATCCCGCGCACCATCTCGGCCTCGTCGGGGACCAGGTCACCGCTCGTGGTGTAGCCGGTGAGGCGCACCCCCAGCGGGGGCCTGCCCTTCTCGGCCCGCTGCTGCAGGGCCCGCTTCTGCCGGGCGGCCTTGCGCTGGACCTCGCTGCGGGCCACGGACACCTTGACGCGGGCGAACAGCTGCCCGCCGTCCGTGGACAGGTCTGCCTCCCCGTTCGCGGTCACCAGCTGCAGCCTCCGCTTCTCCGCCGCCTCGATCCAGTCCTCAAGCTGCCGGGGCTGGCGGGTGAGCCGGTCGAGGTCCCAGCAGACCAGCGCGTCGAATGCCCCGTCCCGGTAGTCCTGCACCATCCGCTCGTAGGCGGGCCGCACCTTCTCTGAGTCGCTGGCGCTTATGGAGTTGTCGACGTACTCCCCGGTGACGGTCCAGCCTCGGTTGGCGGCGATCTTGCGGCAGTCCTCCCGTTGGCGCTCGACGGCCAGCATCTCGCCGGTGGCATCGAGGGAGACGCGGAGGTAGACGGCGGCTCGGGGTGCGGTGCTGGTCTGTGTGGTGCTCATGGAACCACCGTAGACCCGTTCACGTTTAACGACCACGAAGATGCGTGGAGTTCCGCTTCAACGTGTGATCAGAGGGATTTGCGCAGGTCAGACCGCGCCGGGCCTTGACCCTTGGTTGTCGGACACGGGGTGGGATGGCGCCGCTGGCGGGAGCGTAGCGGCGGTGAGGGCCTCGTGGGCGATCGGTCTGCCGTTGCCGCACCCGGAGTGGCGTCGGCGGGCGTTCTACCGGGTGAGCGCCCAGGCCCAAGCGGTCGACCGATGCCCCGGCCTGGCCACAGGGCGCCGTGCAGACGGTCCATCGGTCCCCGGGGCCGTGGCCTCCGTCGCTGGCGTCGAGGCGGTGGACGTGGACGAGGTGCTCCCGCTCGAGGACCCACGGCCTGGCGCCGCGCAGACACCGACGCCCCAAGACCCGCCAGGGTCCGCGACTCCGGCGGTCAACCCCTACATGCCGATCGGCGACACTGGCGCGGCGCAGTTCGTCGCGGCTCATCCGACGTGGGATGGGCGCGGGACGACCATTGGCATCATTGACACGGGTGTCGACCTGGCGCATCCGGCCCTCTTGGCCACCCCGGTGGGTGAGCGCAAGATCGTTGACTGGGTCACTGCGACGGCCCCCACGTTCACGGACGGGAAGAACGACGACGGCGACCCCACGTGGATCCAAATGGGTACCCAGGTCAGCGGGTCCTCGTTCGGCTACAAGGGCGTCACCTACATCGCACCGGCGGCCGGCTCGTACCGCATCGGCGTCTTCGACGAGCGCGATCCGGCGCTGGGGGGCGAGCTGGGCAACGATGTCAACCGCGACGGCAACCCCGCCGGCTCGTCTGGCCTGTTCGGGGTCCTGTGGGACGCGAAGGCGGGCAGTGTCTGGGTGGACACCAACCAGAACAGCTCGTTCGCGGACGAGATGACCATGACTGACTTCAAGGTCCGCTACGACGTCGACTATTTCGGCGTGGACAACCCGGCCACCCCGGTCCAAGAGCGGTTGCCGTTCGTCGTGCAGACCGACGGCGGCAACAAGGCGGTCAACATCGGCATCGTCTCCGGTGCGCATGGCTCGCACGTGGCGGGCATCACTGCGGCGAACGGCATGTTCGGTGGGGCGATGACAGGCGCCGCGCCTGGCGCGAAGATCGTGTCGGTCCGTGCCTGCCTGTTCGTGGCCGGGTGTACAGCGCACGCGCTGATCGAGGGCATGATCTACGCGGCCAAGACGGCCAACGTCGATGTCATCAACATGTCGATCGGCGGACTACCAGCTCTCAACGATGGCAACAACGCTCGGGCGACGCTCTACGACAAGCTGATCACGCAGAGCAACGTGCAGATGTTCATCTCGGCCGGCAACAGCGGTGCCGGTCTTAACACGGTCGGCGACCCCTCCGTGGCGTCCAAGGTCATGAGTGTCGGCTCGTACATCACCAAGGCGACCTGGGCGAGCAACTACGGTTCCACGGTCGAGGACCCCGACAACATGCACCCGTTCTCATCACGCGGCCCGCGCGAGGACGGCGGCTTCAAGCCGCAGGTCATCGCTCCAGGATCGGCCGTGTCCACGGTTCCGACCTGGCAGAGCCCTGCGGGCGCGTGCCTGCCGTATGCATGCCCCGTGGGCTACGCGATGTTCAACGGTACGTCGATGGCCTCTCCTCAGGCGGCCGGCGCTGCGGCGCTGCTGGTCTCGGCGGCTAAGCAGACCGGTGTGCAGTACCAGCCGGAGAAGCTTCGCAAGGCGATCAACTCGACGGCCCGGTTCATCGACGGCTACGGCGCGTACGAGCAGGGCAACGGGCTCTTCCGTGTCTCCAACGCTTGGGACGTCCTCAAGACCAACGTCAAGACGGTCGATATCCGCTCGTCCGTGCCGGTCCGCACGGTGCTGTCCGGCTTCTTGGCCACCCCGGGCAAGGGGCAGGGCATCTTCGACCGTGAGGGCGTCAAGGCAGGCGACTCGTACGTGCGGACCTACACGTTCACCCGCACCAGTGGCGGTGGCGGCACCCGGACGTACGCCGTCGGCTGGGTCGGGGGCGACGGGACCTTCTCGTCCGCCTCGTCGATCGCGCTGCCGCTGAACAGCCCCGTCACCTTCCCGGTGACGGTGGCCCCGACGACGGCTGGGGTGCACTCCGCCATCCTCAACCTCGACGACCCATCGAGCGCCGGCGTAGAGGCCCAGACGCTCAACACCGTGGTCGCCGCCGAGCAGTTCACCGCCGGTAACAACTACACCATCAGCCACACCGGAATGATCGAGCGCAACCACTCGGTCAGCTACTTCTTCAACGTGCCGGCCGGCACCCCCGCGTTCAAGGTCGACCTGCAGGGCGGCGGCACCACTGCTGGGACCGGGCAGATCCGGTTCCTGCGGTTCCACCCCTACGGCGTGGGGATCGACAGCAACGCGTCGACGAGCTGCTACAACCCGTCTGCTGGTTCCTGCGGGGGCAGCCCGACGAGCCGCACGACGAGCAACCCGCAGGCGGGGGTCTGGGAGGTCACAGTGGAGGCCCGACGCACCTCTGACGTTCTCGATGCCTCGTACACGGTCACGGCTTCGATTCTCGGGGCGTCGGTCACGCCGAACCCCGACGTGATCGCATCGGCCACCCTCGGCACTCCGCTGGGCCGGTCGTACACGGCGACCAACCTGTACGGCGCGTTGACCGGCCGGATGGTCGGCACCACCTTCGGCAGCGCCAAGTTGTCCGTCGAGTCGATCGCCAACGGCGCGCAGCAGCAGTCCCCGATCACGGTGACCGCCGGAAGCACATCGCTGCGGGTGACGATCGGCGGCACCTCCGATCCTGGCGCCGATCTGGACCTGTATGTCTTCAACTGCGTCTCCGGCTCGTGCGTACTCGCCGGACAGTCCGCCGACGGTGACAGCGAGGAGTCCGTGACGATCGCCAGCCCGGCGGCCGGCACGTGGGTCGCGCTCGTCGATGGGTACGCCGTCCCAGCCGGGACAACGACGTACAACTACACCGACGTGTTCACCAACGCGGCCTTCGGTTCCATCAACGTCACCGACGCCAACGCGGTCCGACCTGCGGGCACTGGTTGGACGGTGCCGGCGACGGTGTCGGCCGACTCGGCGGCGGCGGCCGGTCGGGTGCTGCTGGGCAACGTGCAGGTGCGCACCGATGGCAACATCCTGGTCGGCTCCGCAGACGTGGTCGTCCAGGCCGTCACGCCCTGAGCACCTCGCTCCCAACCAGTCAGGGCCGGTCACGCACGCCGTGACCGGCCCTGCCGGCCCCCGCGCCTTCCTGCTCAAGACCATCTCTTTGCGCCTTCTCGTCACCGCTACGGTGACGAGCAGCGATATCCGTATCGGGCAGTGGCATGCCCGGCCAGGTCCTGGAGTGCCGAAATAGGTCTGCGGACATGGCGGTCATCACCCAGCAGACAGAGTTTGCGACGTGTGCTGGGACCCAGGACGTGAGGTGAGGGTTTACCGCGTCGCAGAGCAGGAACGACGTGTCAGGGTGGCGCTCTGCGCCGCCGAACATGCTGCGGCGTTGGAGAAGCTAGTCGCACTCGGGACGGCCTTCCCGGGACCTCGCCACACGTGCGTGTGTGGGACATGGAGGAGATCGAGCGCTAGAAGGCACAGCAGGGGAGCCGTCGGCCAGTGTGAAGTCCGGACTTCGTCCGTCACTATCCCCCTCCGAGCGAATCAAGCCTCGTCGCGATCTGGCTTCTCACTAGCCCGGTGTCAATGCCTTCTCATCGGCGCACCCGGAAGAAGTAGGGCTCCACCTCCGGGTCAGCGAGCCGATCCACCGATCTGCCTCCTGAGAACGAGCAGGACGGCGATACTGTCCTCATGAGCGAGCGGGTCGACCCCGCAGAGTTGCTGGGCTCGCTGGCCGAGGGCTTCCTCGGTTCGCGGTGTCTGCACGTCGCGGTCAACCTCGGCCTGGCCGATGCGGTCACCGATGAGCCGCGCAGCGTCGCGGACGTGGCCGAGCAGGTGGGCGCGGACGCCGGGGCGCTTGGCCGCGTCGTCCGGCATCTGGCCGCTTTGGGAGTCTTCGCCTGCGCGGGTGAGCGGATCGGGCACAACGACGCGTCACGGCTGCTGCGCGCGGACGACCCGGGCGGCCTGGCACCGTTGATCCGAATGTTGGGCCTGCCCGTCATCTGGGAGTCGGTGGGGCACTTGGAGGAGGCGGTGAGGAGGGGGCGTCCCGGCACGAGCTTCGTTGACCCCGAGGGCTTCTTCAGCTACCTCGACGGGCACCCGGAGGAGTCGCAGGTCTACGACGAGGGAATGTCGGCCATGACCCTTCGACGGGTCGCCCGGATGGTGCCGCGCTACGACTTCACTCCGTTCGGGGTGATCGCCGACATCGGCGGCGGCCGCGGTCACCTGCTCCGGGCCGTGCTCGAGCAGACACCGGGCGCCCGCGGAGTGCTGTTCGACCGGGCCCAGGTGGTCGGTGACCTGCCGCCGGATCCGCGGATCGAGGTACAGGCCGGCAGCTTCTTCACCGACCCGCTCCCGCAAGCCGACTGCTACCTGCTCTCGAACGTCGTCCACGACTGGTCCGACGAGGACGCGGTGTCGATCCTCACCGCGGTCCGCGCGTCGGCCACGCCGTCGTCCGTCCTCTTGTTGTTCGAGTTCGTCATCCCGGACGGCGATGGCGACTTCGAAGCCACCGACATCGACGTCTCCATGCTCGCGCTCGTGGGAGGGCGCGAGCGCACCCTCGGTGAGTACAGTGATCTGCTGGCTCGGTCCGGTTGGCGCATCACCGGCACCGTTCCGACGCCCGTGCACACCATCATCGAGGCCGGTCCGGCGCAGGGTGAGGCCGCGGAGCGGGACGTCGAGGGGTCTGATGCGGAGCAGGACGGCACATGATCGCCGACGAAGAGACCCGGCTCGCCGTCCTGGCCCTGGTCCAGACGACCTACGATGCCATGTCCACGCCCGATTCCGAGGTTGGCGAGCTCTTCGGGGCTGAGGACATCGCGATCGCAGGCTCCGGACAAGGTGAGCTGTGGAGCGGGCCGGAGGAGGCCGTGGCCGCGGCGCGGGCCGTGTCGTCCTGGGGTCTGAGGTGGACGCCGGAGACGGTCACGGTCTGGCGGCGAGGCGAGGTCGCCTGGGCGCAGATCCTGGGCTCGGTGCATGTCATCCGTGACGGGGTGGACGAGCTCGTTCCGTACTGGACAACGGGCGTGTTCCAACTCGACGGCGACCGGTGGCGCTGGTCCTACTGGGGCGGGTCGGAACCACAGGCATCGGCGAAGGTATAGGAGCCCGCCGCGGCAGGCGCGAGTCGTCGCACCATCGCTCGACCTCGAGCGACGTTGGCCGGCCGCTCACGCCTATGCGGCGGGGACGCTCCTCACGATGAGCTTGGACCGAGTTCTGGTCGCGCAGCCGGATCCGGGTTACCAGCGGATGTATCCCTGGACGTCAGCGCTGAGGTAGGTCGACGCCGACGTCACGATGCGAACCTTTCCGTCACTGCCCACGGGCACGACGACGGTGTTGGTCACCGACCGGCCGTAGGGGTACTTCGCCGAGGCGTAGGCAGGCTCGGGTGTGCCGCTGGGGTGGGCGGTGAAGTAGCCGGACGCTGTCGGGGACGTGGCCCTCACGGTCAGCACGACGGCCCGCACCCCGGTCGACGGCACGCCGGCGAGACCGACCACGTTGAGGGTGACCGCTCCGCCCGCTCCGACGCGACCGGCAGGGTAGCCGAGCCCCTTGGCGGTGTTGAGGATCGGCTTCGGAGTGACCGCCACCTGGTCGGCGCCGGTGGGCAGCCAGCCGACGACGTCGACGAGGACATTGGTCTGAGCGGTCGTGTGGATGCGGACGGCGCCCGACGACCCGATCCGGGCCACGACGAGTCCTGTCGCGGGCTTGGCCGTCCCGAAGCGGACCTGCGGCGTGGACGGGCGCGTGACCCCGTTGGGGTACGCCGTGAGCCAGCCGGCGCTCGAAGCATCGGTGGATGACACGTTGAGCACGGCGGCTGCAGCGTCGGTAGGCACGCCGGCCTTGCCGGTGACCGTGAGGGTGAGGGTGCCGCCCGCGGCGAGCTTCCCCGTCGGGGCGCCGAGACCCTTCCGGGTGTCCAGGACCCGCGCGGGCGCGCCACCCGAGAGGAAGCCGTCGGTCGGCGACCAGCCGACGACGTCGGCGGAGAGGTCGGTGGTCGCCGACGAGTACAGTCGCACCTTCCCGTCGGCGCCGACGCGGCTCAGGACGACCTGCGTGTTGACCGAGCTGGCCAGGAAGGACATGCTGCGCGAGCCGGGCTGTGTCGTCCCGTTCGCGTGGACGGTGAGGTAGCCGTTCGACGTCGGCGAGGTGGCGTTGACGTTGATGAGCACCTTGTCCACGCCGGAGGCCGGCACGCCCCCGCGGCCGGTGACCTGCAGGGTGACGGCTTGGCCGGCGAGCACCTTTCGCACCGGCGCTCCGACTCCAGTGCGCGTGTCCAGCAGACGCACGGGTTCGACCACCTGCCAGGCGCGTGCATCGGTGGCGACGGTGGAGCCTTGGTCCTCGAGGTGGATGAAACCTGTGGGCCAACGCCCGCCGCCGAGAGTGACTCGCCGCCAGCGGAAGTCGCCGCCCCAGTTGTCCTCCGAGATCACGATCTCGGAGGCCGAGATGACCTGCTCGACGTAGGCGACGTGGCCGGTGGCCGAGAAGGAGGTGTCCCACCACGCGATGGACCCGACCGCGGGGCTGGAGTTCGTCTGCGTGGTGAACGAGGGCCCCCAGTTCGAGGCGTTGCCGCTGAGCGTGGCGGGCTTGGTGCTCGACATCCCGTTCTGGACCAGGCGGTAGGCGGCGTAGTTGGTGCAGTTGTGGCCCGTGGACTGGCTCCACCAGCTCGTCGACGCGTTCTCCTTGTACCCCGAGTGCGAGTACCCGGCGGCAGCGCACGCGTCGTAGCCGGTGCACAGCACGATCCACTCCGCGGACCGTGCGGGCGCTGCGACGCCGAGGGTCGTCGCCCACATGGTGAGGAGCGCCATGACCAAGGCAAGGGGACGCGCGGGTCTGGGCTTCGCTGGCGTCTGCCGGCCCGGTCGGGTCGTCGCGTCCATGGTTCTCCCGTTCGCCGTGTTCTCCGTCGCAATCTAGGACGAAGTAGGCGCTGCGTCTCAGGAATCCCAATAGAAACACGCGACACGTGCCTGACATGCGGGCCAAATCACTTCATTTGTGCTACGGGTCGGCAGGGAGTTCTCGTCCGGTCCATCCCTCGAGCGGCTGTATCAGCCTGTCCGCCGGCTGCTTCTGACCGAGGAGTCGGAAGGGGGTCTCCGTCGTGAGTGCTCATGAGCTGTTCCCGCTGATCAGGGTTCCGTCCGGGTGGCCGGTGCCGGTCATCGCGACCGTCGCGATGGTCGTGCTCGCCGTGCTCGATCTCGTCGGCGCGGTCGCCGCCAAGGAATGGGCCGACAACGGCACGGTCCGCGCCCTCGCGCTGGGCTCGGTCTCCTTCCTCGTGCTCTGGTGGGTGTATGCCTCCTCACTGAGGTACGCGGAGCTGTCCCTGGTGACGATGGGGTGGATCGTCATCCTCCAGGTCGGGCTGCTGCTCATCGACCGGTGGAGGTACGGCGTCGAGCTGCCGACCGGCAAGTGGGTCGCGATCTGCGTCGTGCTGATCGCGCAGGGCTACCTGCTGCTCGCCCCGTCCGCGGAGTCGACGGCCGCGGCACCAGGCTGACGACGGCGAGGTCCCGTATGCCGCTGAGCTCCTTTCGTGGTCAGCGTCCTGCGCGTCCTCCCGCCGTGACCGGTCGAAGGTCTCCCCGCGATCACCAGTCCAGCTCATGGCACTCGGTGCTGCGGGCGGGCTCGACCTGGAGCGTGGCGTGGAGGACTCCGTGCGTATCGCGGAGCACCGCTCTGGCGCTGTGCAGGACCTCGGGTGTCTGCGCGCCCTCCTCTGCGACGAGGTGTGCGGTGGCGACGAGCATTCCGGAGGTGAGGGTCCAGAGGTGCAGGTCGTGGACGTCGCACACGCCGGGGATGCCCTCGAGATCGGCAGCCACCTGCTCGGGATCCAGGCCCTCGGGGACGCTCTGGCCGAGGACGTCGAGGACCTGCCGCCCGAGGAGCACGGCCCGCACCGCGACGAAGGCACCGATGGCGAGTGCGACGACGGTGTCCCAGATGACGTCGCCGGTCGAGCTGACGAGCCACCCGGCTGCGATCACGCCGACCGAGCCGGCAGCGTCGGCCAGCACCTCGAGGTAGGCCCCCTTGACGTTGAGGGACTCGGTGGCGCCGCCGCGCAGCAGCAGGAGCGCCAGGATGTTGACGCCGAGGCCGATGGCGCCGACGACCAGCATGGGGCCGGCCCGCAGCTGCACGGGCTCCCCGATGCGGCCGACGGCTTCGACGACGACGTACGCCGAGACCCCGAGCATGAGCAGGGCCGCCAGGCCGGAGGCGAAGATCTCGGAGCGGTAGGAGCCGTAGGTCCGTCGGCCGGTCGAGTCAGGGCGCGCTGCGACGGTCGTCGCGACGAGGGCGGCACCGAGAGCGACGACGTCGGCGGCCATGTGGCCGGCGTCGGAGAGCAGGGCCAGGGACTGGGTGAGCCAGCCAACCCCGAGCTCCACGCCGAAGAACGCCGCAGTGAGCAGGAATGCTGCTCGCAGGCGCCAGCGGTGGCGGCGCCCGGCATGGCCCGGCGTCACGTGGCCGGTCTGGCCGTGCCCATGCGCCGTTCCCATCCGGTCAGTCCTCGCCGTGGCGCTCGTGCTGGTCGACGTCATCGTCATCGTCATCGTCGTCGTCGTCGTCATCCTCGACGAGCTCGCCCTCCCAGGCCTCGCGCCCCTCGTTGATCGCGAAGGCGGCGATGACGAAGCCGGCCACCGGGTCCAGCCACGCCGCCCCCGTCAGGGCGTAGAGGCCGAGACCGAGCAGCGTCGAGACGCTGAGGAGCACGCAGATCTTCGTCTCCGCGGCGTCGGCGAGGATGAGCCGGTCGCCGCCGAGCTGGTGGCCGACCCGTTCCTTGGCGGCGGCGAGGAGGGGCATGACGATGAGGGACGTGCTGAGCAGGATGATGCCGACGAGGGACTGGTCCGGCTCCTCCCCGGAGATGAGGGACCGGATTCCCTCGACCACGACGTAGGCGGCGAGGAGGAAGAAGGTGATGGCCACGCCACGGAGGGCGCGGCGCTCCTTCTGCTCGTCCGCCTCGCCGTGGCGCAGTCGCGCGGCGAGGCGGAGGCCGACGAGGACGGCCGCGGCCGACTCGATGCCGGAGTCGAGCCCGAAGCCGACCAGCGACACCAGGCCGGCCATCAGCCCGGCGGTGACGCCGACGATGCCCTCGACGATGTTGTAGGCGACGGTGAACTGGGCCAGCCGTAGCCCTCGCCGCGTCAGACGCTCGGTCTCGGCGGCCTCGTGCTGCAGGAGGGCGTGCTCGTGGGACGGGGTCGACATCAGGACTCTTCCGTGGCTTCGGCGCCGTAACGGGGACACAGCACGACGGCGTCGCCGGTGAGGCCGAGCAGACGCTCGGCGGCCTCGAGGAGGTCCAGGACTGCACCGGGGTGGCTGAGCGAGAAGACCGAGGCCCGGCCCTCGGGCCTGGAGGTGACGAGACCACAGTCCTTCAGGCAGGCCAGGTGCTTCGAGACGGTGCTCTGGGCCAGGCCGAGGTGAGCGGTGAGGTCGACCACGCGGTGCTCGCCGAGGGCGAGGTGCTGGAGGATCGCCAGCCTCGACGGGTCGGAGAAGCCGCGGAAGAGGCAGGCCGCCGCCCTGAGATCTCGGGTCTCCACGTCGGGCTGCTCAGGTGGACGTTCAGCCAGCATCGTCATGCGGCGATGCTATCGCTACAGGTTGCGGCTGCTGAGCACCGTCGAGCTGTCGATCTTCAGGACGCCGTCGTCCTCGACGAGTCCGTACGCCGTGCGCTCCTCGACGACTCGGCCGGCATCGAACGTGTACGTCAAGGTGGCCTCAACCGCCCCCGGCGGGGAGGCGCTCAGGTTGCGGACGCTGACCTTCCTGATGTCGTCCCAGAACGCCTCGTACGTGTCCTGGCTCCCGGCGGTCGTGCTCCGATACCGCTCGGTCAGCAGCTGGTATCCCTCGTCGGTGTCGTCCGGCAGCAAGGCGTAGTAGTCCCGGACGGCCTTGGTCAGCTGGGCGCTGCGGGGCGCGGGCTCCGTGGCCGTGGTCGTCGTGCCAGCTGTCGGTGACGCGCTGGAAGAGCTCGTGGTCGGCTCGGACGGTGTGGTCTTGGTCGGGCGGCTGGTCGCCCGCGATGACGGCGAGCTGCCCGCCGCGGCAGACGTCTCAGGCGGTGCTGCGGCGGGGGTCTGACCCTCTCCACCGAGCAGGGCCTGGACCGCAAGAAAGGCCACCAGAGCCAGTGCGAGCACCGCGACGGCGACGGCGACCCCGCGGCGCGAGCGGCGCTGGAGCGGCGGCGGGCCGGCAGTCCGGTGCCCCTCCGACGGGCGCGGCGGCAGCGCCGGCGGCAGGGCTTGGGTAGCAGCGGCCGCGGCCGGCAGGGCGACCGTCGGCTCGGGGACGGTCGGCTCGGGGACGGTCGGCTCGGGGACGGTCGGCTCGGGGACGGTCGGCTCGGCGACGGTCGGCTCGGGGACGGTCGGCTCGGCGACGGCACCAGCCTTCAGGTCGAGCCGTTGCAGCGACTCGACCACCTCTGCCATCGACGGCCGGTCCTCGGACCGGGCTGCGAGCATGCCGAGCAGGAGGGGAGTGAGCGCGCCCGCGCTGGCGGGCGCCGAGACCTGCTCGGAGGCGACCCGATGCAACAGCGCCATCGGGTTGTCGTCGAGGCCGAAGGGCGGCGCGCCCTCCACTGCGGCATAGAGAGTCGCCCCGAGTGAGAACACGTCGGACGCCGGCGACGACTCCTCTCCGCGCGCCACCTCCGGGGCGAGGTAGGCCGGCGTCCCCGTGACCATGCCCGCAGCCGTCAGGGTGGCATCTCCCAAGGCGCGCGAGATCCCGAAGTCGGTGATCTTCGCCGAGCCGTCCTCGGTGATGAGGATGTTGGCCGGCTTGACGTCGCGGTGGACGATCCCCGCTGCGTGGGCGGCGGCGAGCGCACCGCCGACCTCGGCCCCGATGAGCGCCACCTCGT
Source organism: Intrasporangium sp. DVR (assembly GCF_040365325.1). Classification (NCBI taxonomy): domain Bacteria; kingdom Bacillati; phylum Actinomycetota; class Actinomycetes; order Micrococcales; family Intrasporangiaceae; genus Intrasporangium; species Intrasporangium sp. DVR. The sequence goes on from NZ_BAABZW010000001.1 coordinate 191,509, forward strand.
CCGGCGCCAGCGCCCCACCCTCGGCGAGGACCTCCTGCAGCGTCCGCGAGGGCAGGTACTGCATGATCAGGCACGGCTGTCCCTCGTGCTCGACGACGTCGAAGACCGGCACGGCGTGGGGATGGTGCAGCTTCGCTGTGATCCGCGCCTCCCGCATCGCGCGGTTCTTCGCCGTCTCGGCCTCGGCGTCCGTAGCGCCTGGTGGCAGGTGGAGCAGCTTCGCCGCCACGGTCCGCTGCAGGCGCTCGTCCCGGGCCTGCCACACCGATCCCATCCCGCCGACGCCGATGCGTTCGATCAGGCGATAGCGCCCAGCGATGATGACATCGCGTTGGCTCATTCCTCGAGCTCCGTCCCGTTGCTGGCGGCCGCGCGGCCGAGGTCACCCCGTCGACGTACCCAGCAGCACGCCAGGCACCACCCACCGGCCCCAGTCGCTCAGCACGCCTGAGGGGCGCCTGAGCGGGGCCCGAGCGGCGCCTCAGCGGCGCCTCAGCGGCCTCGGCGATGACTGCGGCGGCTCCGTTCCGGGTCAACCCAGGGGGCCGGTCGCCGGGCGAGCAGGGTCGCCGGGTCTGCGCTCGTGGTGAGGCTGCGCAGCAGGCGCAGCTCGTCGCGCAGCCGCGGGGGCGTGGGCAGCCGGTAGACCGTCAGGGCTCGCTGGTAGGCGAGCATCGCGAGGAGGTAGTCGCTGCGTGCCCTCTCCAGCTGCGTGTGCGCGGCCGGGACTCGCCGGGCTTCCATGACGGCCTCGCGGGCTTCTTCCATGCTGTGCCGGAGCGCCTCCAGCAGGTGGGAGGCGTCGCGACCCATGGAGCCGGTGACGGCGGAACCGGCATCCGGAGGGTCCATGGTCATAGCGGAGTCGGGCCGCTCATGCGTGCCACCCTGCTTTCCACCGCTATCGGAGGGGTCGAGCGCGGTTCCCTCCACCATACGCTCACCCGAGCGGGCAGCGGGTCTGGGCGATCAGTGGGACGAGCCTCACACACCGGGACGTTCGACTCTGGTGCAGCCCCGCCGGCGCCACGACGCTGAGTCGGCGGTGACCCGTCGCCGACCTTCGGCGGCCATGGCGCCGCAGAAGGAGGACACCATGGATTCCACCAAGAAGCCGCTCAGTGACGCCGCGCTTCGCTCCTTCGCGAAGGCCCACTTCGACGCCTGGAACGCGCACGACGTGGAGGCCTGCATCGCGCTGATGACGGACGACGTCGTCTACGAGGACCCCGGCTTCGAGTCGGCTGCGCACGGCAAGGCCGAGGTGGCCGCCCGGATCCGCGCCATCTTCACGGCGTTCCCGGACATCCACTTCCCGGAGGAGATGGCGCACGTGCACACCAACGTCGACGACGCCGAGTGCGTTCTGACGTGGACGTTCTACGCCACGATGACCGGCGACCTCGTCGCCCCCGAGGGGAAGATGCCGGCGACCGGCAAGAAGATCCAGGTCAGCGGCGCATCGTTCAACCGCTTCCGCGGCGACCTGCTCAGCCACTTCACGATGTACTACGACAGCCTCGACATGATGGTGCAGCTGGGCTTCCTGCCGAAGACGAACGGGCTCGGGTTCAAGGCCGTGGTGCTCGCCGACCTGCTGGCGGGCAAGGCCAAGAAGGTCCTGCACATGGCCTGACCGTCCCGGATGGGGACGGGGCCGTTAGGCGCTCTTGTCCCGCTTGGGCGCGGCGCTGAGGGGCGCCTCTGGAGCCGGGCGAGCCGGATGGGCCGGGCGGGCGGAGCGAGCGGTGGCCCGGCGAGGCCGGCTCCGCGGGTGGGCAGCCCGCGCCGGCCTCGGCGGGAGGTCGTCCTCGCGCTCGGTCGTCGCCATGAAGTCACGCAGGACGTCGACGAAGTGGTCCGGCTGGTCGAGGTGCGGGAAGTGGCCGGCGCCGTCGAAGAGCTCGACCCGGCAGGCCGGCGCCAGCTCGGCGGCGCGCTTGGCGTGCTCGGCGGGGATGACCATGTCGTTGGTGCCCCAGACGATGAGCACGGGGACACCGGAGAGCTCGGTGAGGTACTCGAGCGCGGCGATCCGCTGGCCGTTGGCGTTCATCACGGCCCGCGTCGTGGCGAGGAAGGCGCGCCGGCTGTCGGCGTCGCTCAGCTCGGTGAAGCCCTCCCACGCTGCGCGGATGTCGTGGCTCGCCCGCCACCCGAGCAGGGCCAGGCCCCGGCCGACGAGCTCGGCGCCGCCGCGCACCCAGGGTGAGGCGATGACCGGGAGCACGACGTCGGCGACGGGCAGGGTGGCGGCGCGCAGGACCGGGCTGACCTCGCGGCCGAGCCCGCCGGTGCCGACGAGGACGAGGCGCTCGACCCGCTCGGGGAAGAGGTAGCCGAAGGCGAGGGATATGCCGCCGCCGAGCGAGTGCCCGACGATGGTGACGCGGTCGATGCCGAGCCGGTCAATGAGGTCCCGCAGGGTCCCGGCCTGGGCGGCGGGGGAGTAGTCGCCCTCGTGCTTCTCGGACGCGCCGTGCCCGAAGAGGTCGGGGACGATGACGCGGTTGGTGTTGTCGAGGCGGTCGACGAGGTAGCGCCAGTTGCGGTGCGAGCCGAGCAGGCCGTGGACGAAGAGGATCGCCTCGCCCTCTCCACTGTCCACGTAGGACAGGGTGTGGCCATACAGCGTGGTCTGCCGCGGGGTGAGGGGACTCACGACGCCTCCTCGGGTCATCAGTGCTTACTTGAGAGTAACCCGAGGAGGCGCCGGGCCCCGCCAGAAGCTGCCAGACTCACCCGTGTCGTGACCGGATCCTTATCCGGCGCGGGTCCCCGTCACGAGCAGGTACTCCCACTCCATCCGCCCCGAGCCGTCGGAGTGCTCGGCCGCCAGCGCGTCCAGAGCAGCGTCCAGCGCGGCGGCGCGGTCCCCGTCGTCGCCGATGAAGCGGTAGGTCGCGATCGTCGGGCCGTAGTTCGCCTTGAAGAACTCCCGGAAGTCCGTCGGGCCGGGGAAGGTCTCCGTGACCGTGCGCCGCTCCATCGAGAGGCCGTCGAACGCCTCGTCGAAGAGGCCCCGGACGTGGTCCTCACGTCCCCACAGCGGCGGGGGTGTCGCCCCGGGAGGGGGCTGAGCGGCATACGGCTTCATCACGGCGAACATCTGCCCGATGAAGCCCTCGGGTGTCCACGAGATGAGCCCGAGCCGGCCCCCGGGGCGCGTCACGCGCGCGATCTGCGCGGCGGAGCGCTCGTGGAAGGGCGCGAACATCACCCCGACGCACGAGATGACGGCGTCGAACTCCGCGTCGCCGAAGGGCAGCGCCTCGGCGTCGGCGACCCGCCAGTCCAGCTGCGCCCCGGCTCGCTCCGCGGCGGCTCGGCCCGACTCGACGAGCTCCGGCGTCAGGTCCGACGCGACGACGTCGGCGCCGGCCAGCGCGGCCGGGATGGCGGCGTTCCCCGAGCCGGCGGCCACGTCGAGGACGCGGTCCCCGGGGCCGATCCGGGCCGCCTGGACGAGCTCGGCGCCGAGCCCGGAGATCAGCTGCCGCGCCACCTTCGGGTAGTCGCCCAGCGCCCACATCGCCGCGTGCTTCGCCTTGAGTGCCGCGTCCGCGGCAGGGTCGATGACGGTGGTCATGAAGGTCCTCCCTGTGTCGGCCGGCGCCCCCTCGGCCGGGCGGCCCCACGCCGCCCCTTGCCGGCCTCCACCGAGGATGCGGCCGCATCCGCGAGCCGCGCCAGTACAGGGATTGGACTGACAGCGCGCCGCCGCCTGCCGATACTCGACAGATGGGACGTCACCAGCCCGGCGCCGGGCAGTACTGCCCCATCTCGCGGGCGCTCGACGTGCTCGGGGAGCGGTGGACCCTGCTCATCGTCCGCGACATGCTCGTCGGCGCGACGCGCTTCAACGACATCGCGCGCGGGCTGCCCGGCCTCTCGCGCACGCTGCTCGCCACCCGCCTTCGCCACCTCGAGCGCGCGGGGATCATCGAGCGGTCCGACACCGGCTACGGGCTCACCCAGTCCGGCCGTGCCCTCGAGCCGCTCGTCTTCGGGATGGCCGAGTGGGGTGCGCGCTGGGTCTTCGGCGAGCCGGAGGAGCACGAGCTGGACGCTGAGCTGCTCGTCTGGTGGATGCACACCCGCCTCGACACGAGCCTGCTCCGGTCCGAGGGCCCGTCGGGCGAGCGTCAGGTCGTCCACGTGCGTTTCGCGGACGAGCCGAAGCGCTTCTGGATCGTCGTCGACCGCGGTGTCCCGTCGGTGTGCACGGCCGACCCGGGCTACGAGGTGGACCTGACGATCCGCTCCGACGTGCGCTCCCTCTACGAGGTCTGGCTCGGGCGGCTGCCGATCGCCACCGCGATGCGCCGGGGCGTCCTCGCCGTCGACGGTCCGCCGGGCGTCTCCCAGCGTCTGGGGGAGGTGCTGCGCCTCAGCCCGGTCGCGGGCGCCGTCATGAACGCCTGAGGGTGCATCCCGAGCTCAGGAAAAGAAGATTCGGGGAGTGTGTAACGTCCGCGTGCCCCCGAGCGCTGTACGGGGTGAAAGAGGCGCCACTCGGACCCCCGAGCGAGTGGCGCCTCTTCCTTTGTGCCCGGGCACGTCGAGTCCGTATGCCGCTGGGCTCGCTCCCGCTTGAGGATCCTCCCTCGCGGACGTGGCTTGGGTCACGGCGTCCACCTTCGGCGATTTTGGATGTTCGGGTGCCTTTGTCGGCACCCCGACATACCATGCTTGTGGGTTGCCTGGGGGAGGCATTGGGTGTTCGGGGTGGTAGGGGTTCCAGGGGTGTCAATCTCAATTTTCAATGACAGGCGATGGCTCGTCATCGCCTGGGACGCGATGGCGTGGGTCATCGCCCTGTTCGCGTTCATCGTGGTGCGCTTCGCGATGGTCCTGCCCGCTCGCGTCTGGCAGGCCGCCCTGACGTACGTCGTGCTGGCCATCGTGCTGCAGATCGTGGCCGGCTACCACTTCCATCTCTACCGCGGCCGGAGCCGGCTCGGCAGCTTCGACGAGGTGAGCCTGTCGGCCCTCATCGTCGCCGGCATCAGCGTGGTCCTGGGCGGCTGGTACTTCATCTCCCAGCCGGTCTTCTCGCGGTCACTCGTGATCACGGTCCCGGCCTTGGCGTTCGTCATCATGGGTGCGGGCCGCTGGGCGTTCCGCACCGCGACCGGCAGCACTCGCCGCAACCGGGACCAGGAGTCGTCGGTCCCGGCGCTCGTCTACGGCGCGGGTGAGGCGGGGCACCAGGTGGCCCACCTCGTCGACCTCGACGACCACCCTCCCTACGCCATCGTCGGCTTCCTGGACGACGACCCCCGCAAGCGGTTCCTGCGGGTCAGCGGCCGGCGCGTCATGGGCCGTGGGGCCGACCTCCTTCAGGTGGCCGAGGCGACCGGGGCCGAGGTCGTCATCGTCGCGATCACGCATGCGTCGCCACAGCTGCTCCAAGACCTCTCCGACCGCTGCACCGAGGCCGGGCTGAGCCTCGTCGTCGTGCCCCCGGTCCGCGAGATGATCGGTGGGCGGGTCGAGCTCGACAAGCTGCGCGAGTTCAACGTGAGCGACCTGCTCGGCCGCCGCGAGATCGAGACGAGCGCCGCCCAGATCTCCGGCTACGTCACCGGCAAGGTCGTGCTCATCACCGGCGCCGGCGGGTCCATCGGCTCGGAGCTGGCGCGTCAGGTGCACGCCCTGGGGCCGGCCTCCCTCGTCCTGCTCGACCGGGACGAGTCGGCGCTCCACGCGGTGCAGCTGACCATCGACGGGTCGGGCCTGCTCGACGACGACACCATCGTCCTGTGCGACATCCGGGACGCGGACGCGCTCTGCGACGTCTTCGACCGGCACCGCCCCGAGGTCGTCTTCCACGCCGCGGCGCTCAAGCACCTGCCGATGCTCGAGCGGTTCCCCGAGGAGGGCTGGAAGACCAACGTCCTCGGGACCCTCAACGTCCTGCAGTGCGCCGTGGACATCGGCGTCGAGCACTTCGTCAACGTCTCCACCGACAAGGCCGCCGACGCGACGAGCGTGCTCGGGCAGACCAAGCGGCTGGCCGAGCGGCTCACCGCGTGGTTCGGCGACGAGACCGGGCGGTCCTTCCTGTCCGTGCGCTTCGGCAACGTCCTCGGCTCCCGCGGCTCCGTGCTGGAGACCTTCCGTGCCCAGATCGACCGGGGCGGTCCCGTGACCGTGACCCACCCTGACGTGACGCGCTACTTCATGACGATCCCCGAGGCGTGCGAGCTCGTGCTGCAGGCCGGTGCGATCGGTGCCGCGGGCGACGTGCTCGTCCTCGACATGGGCCAGCCGGTGCGGATCGTCGACGTCGCTCGTCGCCTCATCGACGAGTCCGAGCGCTCGATCGACATCACCTTCACGGGCCTGCGCCAGGGCGAGAAGCTGCACGAGGTGCTGCTCAGCGCGGCAGAGCAGGGACGGCCGACGAGCCACTCGCTCATCACCCGTGTCTCGGCCCCGCCGCTCGACCCCGTGCCGCTGCTCGCTGACCGGGTGACCGAGAGCGATCTCGGCGACCTGGTCGACCCCCGCCCCACCGGTTCTGGCGGCGTGGACAATAGGCACTGATGGGACTACCGCGTTTCCCGCAGGACATCCGCCTTGCCGTCGTCGGCCTGGGTTACGTCGGCCTGCCGCTGGCGGTCGAGTTCGGCAAGGTGCTCGACGTTGTCGGATATGACATCGACGCGCGCAGGGTGAAGGAGCTGCGGGGCGGTCACGACCACACGCTCGAGGTCGAGGACGGCCAGCTGGCCGCGGCGACGCGGCTGCGCTACAGCGACGACGAGACCGATCTCCGCGATGCGAACGTCTACATCGTCACGACGCCGACCCCCATCGACGAGTTCAAGCAGCCGGACCTCTCACCGGTCCTGTCCGCGACCGAGGCCATCGGTCGGGCGCTGCAGCCCGGTGGCACCGTGATCTACGAGTCGACCGTCTACCCGGGAGCCACGGAGGAGCGCTGTGTCCCCCTGCTCGAGGAGGTCTCGGGGCTGAAGTTCAACCGCGACTTCTTCGTCGGCTACAGCCCCGAGCGGATCAACCCCGGCGACCGGGAGCACCGGCTGCCGACCATCGTCAAGGTCACCTCGGGCTCCACGCCGGAGGTGGCGGACTTCGTCGACTCCCTCTACCGGCTCGTCATCACGGCGGGGACGCACCGCGCGCCGTCGATCCGAGTCGCCGAGGCCGCGAAGGTCATCGAGAACACGCAGCGCGACGTCAACATCGCCCTGATCAACGAGCTCGCGGTGCTCTTCAACCGGCTGGGGATCGACACCGAGGACGTGCTCCGTGCAGCCGGGTCGAAATGGAACTTCCTCGGCTTCCGGCCCGGCCTCGTCGGCGGCCACTGCATCGGTGTCGACCCGTACTACCTGACGCACAAGGCGCAGTCCGTGGGCTACCACCCGGAGATCATCCTCGCCGGCCGTCGCCTCAACGACTCGATGGGCTCCTACGTCGCCTCGCAGCTCGTCAAGCGGATGACGAAGCAGGACCTGTCCGTGCGGGGGGCCCGCGTGCTGATCCTCGGGCTGACGTTCAAGGAGAACACCCCCGACCTGCGCAACACGCGCGTCGTCGACATCGTCGGCGAGCTCGCTGACTACGAGATCTCCGTCGATGTCCACGATCCCTGGGCGGACCCGGAGGACGCGCGCCGCCACTACGGGATCGACCTCGTCCCCGAGCCGGAGCCCGGTGCCTACGACGCGATCATCGTGGCCGTGGCGCACCGGCAGTTCGTCGAGCTCGGCGCGGCCGGGATCAGGGCGTTCGGCGCCAGGGATCGCCACGTGCTCTACGACCTGAAGTACGTCCTTGACCAAGCCGACTCGGACCTGCGGCTATGAGCGACCGGATCTACCTGTCGTCGCCGGACATCACCGTGGCGGAGGAGGCGGCGGTCCTCCGGGCCATCCGGTCCGGCTGGGTCGCGCCGCTCGGTCCCGAGGTCGACGCCTTCGAGGCCGAGCTGGCCGAGTTCTGCGGCCGCCAGCACGCGGTCGCGCTCTCGTCGGGGACGGCCGCGCTGCACCTCGGGCTGCTCATCCTCGGTGTCGCCCCCGGAGATCTCGTCGTGACGTCGACGATGACCTTCGCGGCGACCGCCAACGCGATCACGTACACCGGCGCTGAGCCGCTCTTCGTCGACTGCGACGAGACCGGCAACCTCGACCCTGCTCTGCTCGACAAGGCCTTCGCCGAGACCGCTGGGAGCGACCGCCGGATCGCGGCGGTCGTGCCGGTCGACCTCTTCGGCAAAGTCGCTGACCACGCTTCGATCGCGGCAGCTGCTGACGACCACGGGGTGCCGGTGCTGTCGGACGCAGCCGAATCGCTGGGGGCCGTTCGCGACGGACTGAGCTCAGCGGCATACGGACTGGCGGCTGCGGTCTCGTTCAACGGGAACAAGGTCATGACGACCTCCGGTGGGGGAGCGCTGCTCACGGACGACGCCGGCATCGCGGAGCGGGCGCGGTATCTGGCGACGCAGGCGCGGCAGCCGGTCGTGCACTACGAGCACACGGACATCGGCTACAACTACCGGCTGTCGAACCTGCTTGCCGCGCTGGGGCGGGCCCAGCTGGCGCGGCTGCCGGAGATGATCGAGCGGCGGCGGGGCCATCGGCTGGCGTATCGAGAGCTGTTTGCCGGGGTGCCTGGCGTGACCGTCTTCGGGGAGCCGTCCGGAGCCGATGGTGGCGAGACGCGCGACAACTTCTGGCTGACGTCGGTGCTGGTCGAGCCGGCTGTGGCTGGGTTCAGCGCCGAGGACCTGCGGCTGGCGCTGGCAGCCGACAACATCGAGGCGCGGCCGCTGTGGAAGCCGATGCACCTGCAGCCCATCTTCGCGGGGGCGCGGTCGGTGCTGAACGGGACGAGTGAGCGGCTGTTTGAGCTGGGCCTGTCGCTGCCGAGCGGATCGGCGCTGACTGCTGCCGAGGTTGGCCGGATTCACTCGGTGGTCGAGTCGTTCCTGGAGGTGGACCGTGCGGCGGGCTGACCGGGAGCGGCAGCTCCGCCGCTACGACGCGGTCAAGCGGGGGATGGACGTCGTCGTGAGCGCTGTGGGGCTGGTGGTGACCGCGCCGGTGCAGCTGGTTGTCGCTGGAGTCGTGCGGGCCGCGCTTGGGTCGCCTGTGCTGTTTCACCAGCGGCGGCCGGGCAAGGATGGCGTGATCTTCGAGCTGGTGAAGTTCCGGACGATGCGGCATCCCGATGCGGAGCACCAGACCGACGCTGAGCGGCTGACGGGGGTCGGTCAGTTCCTGCGCTCGACCAGCCTCGACGAGCTGCCGACCCTCTGGAACGTGCTGAAGGGGGACATGAGCCTGGTGGGGCCTCGGCCGCTGTTGGTGGAGTACCTGCCGCTCTACAGCGCGGAGCAGGCCCGGCGACATGAGGTCCGGCCAGGGATAACCGGCTTGGCCCAGGTGTCCGGCCGCAACTCGGTCGACTGGGTCGACAGGCTTGCACTCGATGTGAACTACATCGACCGCCGCGATCTCGCACTTGACGTTGAGATCCTGTGGCGGACTATAACCGCCGTTTTGATGCGCCGAGGCGTAGCCCAGGACGGCCAGGCAACGATGAGCGAGTTCATGGGGCCCATGACCAGCGTGCGTCCCAATGACTGAACTTCCTGTGAGCAAGTCAGCCGCGAGTGCTGAGGAGCCACCCAAACCTATTTCCTGGAGGGCCCGCGCTATAGCCTTGTACCTACCGCAATTCCACACGATTCCCCAGAATGACGAGTGGTGGGGGCCCGGATTCACGGAGTGGACGAACGTCGCTCGTGCTCGCCCATTGTTTCCTGGCCACTCACAACCGCATCTGCCTGCGGACCTCGGCTTCTACGACTTACGCGTCCCTGAGGTCCGGGAACAACAGGCGGCTCTTGCTCGCGCTAACGGTATTGAAGCCTTCTGCTATTGGCATTACTGGTTCGGAGACGGTCGTCGAATTCTCGAACGACCCTTCCAAGAGGTGCTTTCGTCCGGGGTGCCCAAGTTCAGTTTCTGCCTGGGATGGGCAAACGAATCGTGGACTGGGATCTGGCACGGAGCGGCAGACAAGGTGCTGATTGAGCAGCGCTATCCGGGACCAGAGGATTCTGCTGCCCACTTTAGGACCCTCTTGAGTGCCTTTCGGGATGAGCGTTATCTCCGAGTGCATGGTCGACCCATCTTCTATGTGTACCGCCCGGGCGCGCTGCCAAGCGCCTCACAGTTCGTCGACTACTGGCAGGCATTGGCCAAGGCTGCGGGCCTGCCTGACCTGTACTTCGTGGCCGGTCTGGGTCACGGGTACGACCATTTCATCGAGGATGGCTTCGACGCCGGATTCCATCAGCGCCTCCCCTACGCGGAGAAGCGAGGCCTACAGCTAGTGACCCGGATCCGACGTAAGCTGCTGAAACATCCCTTGGTGCGGCGATACTCCGAAGAGCCGCCTCAGCAGAGCCCTGACCCAAATCATGCCAGAGTCCAACCTTGTGTAATTCCCAACTGGGACAATACTCCTAGATCCGGACGCAACGGGGTGGTCCTGACCGGCGCGACACCCGATCGATTCAGGGCCCACGTTCGCTCGGCCGTCGCCACCCTTGCGGCGCGCCCACCGGAAGAGCGACTTCTGTGGGTGAAATCATGGAATGAATGGGCTGAAGGCAACTATCTTGAGCCAGATTGGGAAGTCGGCCACGCCCGGCTTCGGGTGCTCAAGGAGGAACTCCAATGACGAACCCGCATGCGACACTCGCTAAAGGGAGGGCTCCATCGGCCTTCGTCCTCACCCTGGGGGGGCGCGGATGAATCATCCCCCACAGCAGTCGGTGTACGGGGACGAAGCACGCCCCGAGGTGCGCCCTCTGATTCCGTCAGGGGTCACGAGCGCCCTCGACGTCGGATGCGGTCGCGGTGGCTTTGGACGTACGTTGAGGGATCTCCTGGGCGAGCATGCCCGCATTGTGGGCATTGACGCCGTGGAAGAGAACGTACGTCAAGCTCGGGTGGGTCATGGGTTCGATGAGGTTGTTCTTGGGTATTTCCCTGACGCGATGACGCCGCCGAGTGAGCGATATGACTTGATCATCTTTCTCGATGTGCTCGAGCACGTCCTGGACCCTTGGAACGTCTTGCGCGCCGCTCGGGATCATCTCAACCCGGGCGGACGGGTGGTTGCAGCCATTCCCAGCATTCAGATGTGGAAGGTGCTGCGGGGACTCATCAAGGGTCGATGGGACTACACCGAGATGGGCACGCTTGACCGAACTCATGTGCGATTCTTCACCAAGGCGACGATGATCGAACTGTTCGAGGGGGCGGGTTTCCAGGTGGACGAGTGCCGAGGTGTGAATTCTCAGAAGCCCAGACTGCGCCCCGTTCGCGGCATAATCAACCGCAGAATGCTGAAAGACATGAAGTGGCTCCCGACGGTCCTTCCCGACTCGCAGTGGCTACATTTTGTGGTCGTGGGACGCATGCGTTGAAGGGGGTGCCGCGGGCTGTTCATTAGGGGGTGATGCGCGGGTCCCTAGCGCGGGGGTCACAGTGCACGGACCTCACCAGCGCTTCGCCGGCGCATGACCAGGGCGCGCCAGAATAGGCTTGGAGACAGCAGGAAAAGGGCTGTACCGAGTGCAGGCTTGGTCGATCTTTGAACCCGACGTTTCATGATCCTTCGCATGCATTGATTTAGACCAGGGTATCGCCGGTCGATCTCCAAGAGTAGATCCTTCATATTCGCGTGCTCTCCGTACCGCATGCAGTTCTCGAGGTGACGAAAGTACCCACCAACTGCGTTATTAATCAGGATGCTTTCCGCCAAATTGTTGGATTCCTCGTTCTGCGATGCTGCTGCCAAGTAATGCGAAGCTCTGATGTGCGCCTGTACAGAATCGAATTGCCGGATGTCACCGCTACGCGTCATGGACCCAGGCCTAGCGACGTAGAACGAGAGTGTCTGGGGAATGAAGACGGTCACCTCCGAACGACAGGCGGCCTTGTATATGAACTCGCGATCTTCTCCGCTTCGACATCCCTCTGTGAAGTTGATTGTATATCGGGACAGGAAACTTCTTCTGAAGGCGGCGCTTCCCATCCAGATCGAGAAATCACCACGGACGAGGTGACGAGTCAGCGCGAGGCCACCCAGCGGCCGCTCTGTTGGGGGACGGAAATGTTCGAAATAGTGTCCAATAACCATCGTGTCGGGGGTCACAGTGTCGAAACCCCAGCACACTATGTCCGGACTTTCGGTCTGGAGCACGCCGCGGAGCTGGGACACCAATTGAGGCGAGACATAATCGTCTCCATCGAGAAAGAGAAGGTAATCGCCGGTTGCAGCGCGCGCGCCCGCGTTCCGTGCCGCGCTAACACCAGCATGGCGTTGAGTAATGAGTCGAGAGGGGATGCTGGGTGCGCTCTCGAGCAACTCCGTGCACAAGGCCGCAGTTCCATCGCTGGAACCGTCGTCCACCACTATGATTTCAGTATCATCTCCGCTCTGAGCGAGAACGGACCTTATGCTGCGGCCTACGTAGGGGGCTACGTTGTACGTCGGGATGATGACGCTCAGTCGCATTGTGTGCCCTTCACATAACACATTTCATCTACTACGCCACTGGCGCTCGCGTAGCCACATAGCCGGCCTGTGGAGAGTTGGAAATAGTGCCAAGAGTAGACTCTTGACGTTGCCGAAGTGCATTGGCTGGACGCGTAAGGCGCCTAGCGCAGCAAGACATGCGGCACGGTACCTATGTTCAAGGCGCTCGTGCCGTGCAATGATGCGAAGCAGTGACGCCTTGGTCGAGGGGTCCGCGGTGAGGCGATGGCGATAGCGATCCTGGAGCAGTTTGGCAGCCTCTTTGTGCGAGGATCCATAACGATGGTCCCGCTGCGAGTGATTTTCGACGAACACGTCGACCACCGCGTGCTCGACCCTTGGGATAGCTCCCTCCAGGCCGGTAGCTGAAATATATTCGCAAAGCCGAAGCCCGAGGTCCTGGTTCTCGGAAACCCTCAGGCGTGCGTCGTAGCCCCCAACGGCGAGGAGTAAGTCCCGCCGAACCGCAAACCCGCCGGCGAGGATGGTGCTCGCGCCCATTGTGGGGTCGGTCGTCGAAAGGTGGCACTCACGGAGGGACCCAGTCTCATCGCCCTCTCTTCGGTAAGAGATCGCAGCCGTCACAGCCAGTGAGTCGTCGGAGATGGCCGACGCCCAGCTCTCCAACCAGTGCGGTCGCGCGAGGTCGTCGTCGTCCAAGAAGGTCACCCAAGGGTGCCTAGCCTTGGATATCCCCAAGTTCCTCGCTGAGGACACTCCCTTGGGTTCCTGGTTAACGATCCACACCCGTGGGTCCGCAACCTCCGCGAGCATTTCCCGGGTTCTCCGGACGTCGCCATCTGAGACCACGACCAACTCGAAGTGGGGATAGGACTGCTGGAGGACCGATTCGACGGCCGCACGCAGCGACTGCCGCGAGCCCTGTGTGGGGATTATTACGCTGAAGGCAACAGGTGTGTTCATGGGGCCGCCGTGTCCAGGTGTGGGGCATGACCTCGGCCGACGGGTGTCCCAAGCCGACCCGTCGCCGTCGAGTCGAAGAAGGCGTACATTCGGCGAGCGATCGCGTCGATCGTGTAAAACTCCTCGAAACGGGCTCTAGCCATTTGCGCCATGCGGAGTGATCCGCCCGGATCATCCAGCGCAGTGATCAGGATGCTGCTGAGGTGCTGATGGTCACCTGTCCGAAAGGTTCGACCGCCCGAGGCAGGACCCCGTCCCAGCACTTCTTGATTGGGCTCGATGTCGGAGGCCACCACGTGACAGCCGGCGGCCATCGCTTCGATTACTGTCCCCGGGCTGCCCTCACGATGAGAAGGGAAACACAGGACGTCGGCCGCAGACAGGAGTGCGTTCACATCATTGCGGTGACCGAGAAACCTGATGTCCGCATTGATGTGTGATGCGGACTGCTTCAGCTCCCGCGAGGATTGCCCGTCCTTGCCGGCGAGCAAGACTACTAAGTCGGAAAATCTTGCTGCGACGCCGGTCAAGGAGCGCATTAGTACCTCAAAACCTTTCGCGGGCTCCAACCGACCGACCGCAAGGATCACAGGGGCCTGTACCGGGATGGCAAGCGAGTTGCGCGTTCTCCGACCGAGTCCGACTGGACGGTATCGGTATTTGTGAGGATTGCGCCCCCGGGGAATGACGTCGATGCGCGACTGAGGAAAGCGCAGATCGCGTGTAATGCTATGGGCAACGGACTCGGAGACAGCATGAATTCGCGTAGCGAATCTCGCCGTGAGCCGGTCCGCCGCCAAGGCGAGGCGTAGGCGCTCAGAACCAATCTCTTTCCTGCGCGCCGCGCCGTAAGAGTCACCAACTACGCTGGTAGACACACGAGTATGTTTGAGCCGTGCGGCGATACGGCCCGCGAGGTCGGCTTCATAAAGCGTCGTGTGCACCAAGTGGGGTTCGATCCGCCTAACGGCATCAGCGACCATGTACACATTGCCTATGCGTCCCAACTCCCTCGACCCGGTATAGACTGTTGCGCCCTGACTCTTCAGTGCCGTACCTAGGTCAAGCTTCGGCTGGAGGGCCAGGACGTGCAGGTCGATGCCCATCTCCACAAGGCCCGGGGCCATCTCAACCAAGGAAGTTTCGGCGCCGCCGGGCGCTAAGGAGTCTATAACGTACAGCAGTCTCACAAGGGCCTCCTCGGAATCGGCGGGATGCCCGCGATGGCCATGGCCTTCTCATAGAACTCGCTGTGAGCGCGAAGTGCGGAGGGTGAGTCGAATGCGGTCATTCGTCCCGTCTCGATAACCATTATCCGGTCGCAGATATCCAAGGTGGACATTCGATGAGCGATGATCACAACAGTCACCCGGCCCTTCAGGCTGGCTAGGGTGTCCCGGACTAAGGCTTCACTCTGTCCGTCGAGTGCCGAGGTTGGCTCGTCGAGGATAAGAAGTTCGGGGCTTCCGGCGAGCGCGCGCGCGATGGAGAGGCGCTGACGCTGGCCGCCAGAGAGTTGCGTGCCACGCTGGCCGATATGGGTATCAAAAGCGTGCGGAAGGGCCTCGATGTCCGACAAGATGTTCGCCTGCCCGGCCGCCCGCACCAAGGCCGATTGATCGATGCCATCGCGAAAGAAGCGGATATTCTCCGCCACTGTCCCCGTGAAGAGAAGTGCCTCTTGTGCCACAAATGCGACCCGCCGGCTCCACCAGTTTCGATCCACCTCGAGCAGATCGACACCATTGACCCTTACGGAACCTGAGGTTGGCTTCCTCAGCCCTAGAAGTAGCTGAGCCAAGGTCGACTTGCCGGCCCCTGACGGTCCGATCACGCCTACGATCTCGCCGCCATTCAAGCGGAACGTGGCATCTCGTAGGGCCAATGCCCCCTCGCCGTAGGAAAACCTCACATCGTGAGCCTCGAGTGGCGCGACGCTGGCGGGAGTGAGAGCGCCGCCTTGGGCGGGAGATGCGGTGTATCGCTCAACAGTATGTCTGACGAGATCAAGGAAGGGTGCGTTGGCGGCCAAGGAGCCTATCGCCGAGGCAAGTTGTTGCCCGTAGCTCAGCGAGCGCAGCATGAGGAGCATTACGGCGCCGATCACGGTGAGGTTACCGACCCCCACCACACTCAGGATCGCGACTCCTGAGAGAATGGCGGCGTAAGCCAACGACATGTAGACGGGGGCCAGAGACCCGGTCACAATCTGTACCTTGCGCTGGGTGTCGGCCGCGTCGTGTGTGAGCTGGTCGATGCGCTTGGCAAAGCGTGCCTGAACACCAAAGGCCTGCATCTCAAGCCCTAGCGACCCGAGCTCGGAAACGGAGTTGGCGAAGCTCAAACCAGCGGCTGCGGCTGCTTCAGCGCGGCGGCGAATGCGTCGGCGGAGCGGGGTGAGGATTGCGCCGACCAGACCCAGAGCCACCAAAACGGCAACGGTCGACGCAACGTCGACAAATAGCCCCGTACCCAGGAAGGCCAGCAGGCTCAACAGGGCTGTCACTGCCTGAGCGAACGTGGAGATCGTACTATTCACCCGCTGAACGAACGTAGTGAGG
This sequence comes from Intrasporangium sp. DVR, assembly GCF_040365325.1. Lineage (NCBI taxonomy): Bacteria > Bacillati > Actinomycetota > Actinomycetes > Micrococcales > Intrasporangiaceae > Intrasporangium > Intrasporangium sp. DVR. The sequence continues at coordinate 207,591 of NZ_BAABZW010000001.1, forward strand.
AGCTCCTGGAGCCGCCCAGCAGGCTCCGCCTGTTGGACGGCCCAGCTTGCCCGGAGGTACGCGTGGGACAAGACCTCCCGCTGTTCGGTGGTAACCGTTTCGGTCAGTGTCGCGGAAACCGAGACGCCCACTAGGCTTAGGGCTAGGCGCATGATCAGGACGAGAGCTGCGAGTGCAAGGGCGCCGCTCACGGATGCCGAGTGGCCGAGAACCGGACCCACTGTCGCCTTCTGAGCCACCAAGGCCATTGCCACCCCGGTGATGATTACCAGGAACAGCGCCTCGAGGAGGGCTCCCAAGAACGAGACGCTGGCGAGGGCCGCTAGTCGGGCTCGGTACTTTGACACGAGCTCGATAAGAATCGAAGAGCCAGTAGATGACTTGCCGGCCTTACCCCTAAGCATTCTCATTTAGGCTCAGCTCGATCTCTCATTCGGAACGTTCACCAATCTAGCGTGCGTGGCCGCCTCCATCGTTCGCCCAGATTGCTTTGCAACCTTCGAGACAAGGTTCCGCCAGAGACCGGCCGTTGCACTCAAGGAGAACTCTTCTTCGCACCAACGACGAGCATTCGCCCCCAGTTGCTGCCGTAGGTGCGCGTCCTCCAAGAGAGCGCCGACACGTCTGGCGAGGTCCACAGCGAGTCCGGTGTCGACCACCGAGCCGGTAACGCCGTCGGACACGACATCGTTGACACCTGCTGCGGCCGTTGTGACCACAGGAACGCCGCTAAGCCCTGCCTCAATGAGCACGCCGGGCATACCCTCAGTCGCCGGGTCGCTCGTCATCACGAGCACGCTGGCTCGCCGCAGGAGATTGGGCACGTCATTGCGGATGCCCAACACGGTGACGCCCAGCGCCCCTGCGCGACCTTCCACAGCCGGTCGCAACGGGCCGTCGCCAACCACTGAGGCCTCAAATTCGATGCCTTTGGCGCGCAGGATGTCCACCACATCGAGGAAAAGATCAGGGCGCTTCCCCTCCTCCAGTTGTCCTATGAACAGCATAAGTGGCGGGTGCGCACGATCGTCGACGTCCGGAGGCGGGTGGTAGATGCGTTCATCGCGCCCGTTCGGGATGAGAGACAGCTTCGCCTCGGGTACTCCAAGCACTGCGTGCGCCTGATCGAGGATGGCCCGCGAGACGCCTACCACTTGCGCCGCGCGGCTGACGAGGGCGCGATAGAGCCATTGTCGCGATCTTCGGCTGAGCTCCGTAGAAGACAGCCCCACCTTGTAGTACACAATCGGGACGCGTCCGAACGCGGCAACCGCGTACTTCAAGGGTTCCCCGCCATGAGCGACAACGAGGCTCGCACGCTCGGCTCGTATGGCTCTTCGTAAAGCCCAGGCCGACCGCGGATCGAAGCCCAGCCGTCGAAGCATGCCGGAGGAGACCCGAAGCTGAACGTCCGGCCTCAGACCCCCCGGCGGGGCCTCAAACAGGGCGACAACGAGGTGGCGTTGGCCCAGGTCGTCGGCGAGCGCGTCCCGCAGCTGAGCGGCATACACTTGGGCGCCGCGGGCGAGATCGGTGGGCAGCACATGCAGTACGGTGAGGCGGTCCTCTGGCCTGCTGCGCCGCTTCGTGGCAGCCACCCGGGCGTAAGTATCGAGTGAAGCCTGCGCCACCACGCGCTGGTTGAATTCCCGCAGTGCCCGTTCGCGCGACGCATGGGCGAGGCGCGTTCGAAGCGACGCGTCACTGATGAGGCGATCGACTCCTTGGAGGAGCGCCGCTCCGTCTTGAGGGGACGTAAGAAGTAGGTGGACGCCATCGCGCCCAATCTCCCTGCACCCCCGAATGTTCGTGAGAACCATGGGAAGGCCACAGGCTGCGGCTTCCATGGAGGCCCTGGAGAAGCCTTCGCGGTGAGACGCCAGGACGAAGATGTCGAAAGCTGAGTAGACCGCGGGCATGTCGGTGCGTTCATCGACGAATCGGACTGCGCTCCTGTCGACAGCTGCTGCGTCGGCGTCAGCGCCGTCGGCTGGCCCGACCCAGACGAAGGTCGCTTTGTCTCCTAGTCGTCTCGCCGCGTGCGCGAACTCCGTCAAACCCTTCTCTCGGACGCGACGGCCTACGGTTCCGACGAGCAGCTCGTTGTTGTCAACACCTAGCTCTGCGCGCACTCGTCGCCGGCCCTCAGGGTCCCGCGTGAAGCGGGTCAGGTCGACACCGTTGCCCACGACCCGGTGCTTCCCACGTTTCAAGAAGCGTCGAAGGGTCGCCTCGTCCTCGGCGTTCTGGAACAGCTCGTAGTCGGAGAAGCGCGCGGCGAGAGCCTCGAGCCCATAGACGAAGGCGCGCTTTGCGACTGAGTCCTCGGGTCTGGCCCATAGGCCGTGGCACGTGTTGACCACCACGGGAACCCCCACAAGTCGACCGGCGATGCGACCCATGACCCCTGTCTTGGGATTGTGGGTGTGGAGGACATCGAGGTCAAGCCTGCGGATCGTCCGAACCAATTCAACGAAGGCTCGGGCATCGCGGCCGGGTTGCCAAGTGCGTGTCAGTGCGTCAATGGGAATGTGCTGCACCCCGATCGCCTCCACGCGCTCGACATACGGACCGGGAGCGCTGAGGCCAAAGACGTCATGCCCTTGCTCGACGTCCACGGCCAGTTCTGTGCCGAGGAGGAGAGCGAGACTCATGTCCACGGTGGTGAGGTGCCCGATCCGGAGCCGGGCATCGCTCGACGTCGGGGCGGGGTCGGCAAGCACTCCGGCATCGTCGCAGGATTGGGCCTGAACTCAAAGGCCGACCAATCACCGTCGGATACGATCCATGTCAAGAGCCCATTCGTGGGAAGGTTCACGCATGCTTTCCGTGGGGACGCCGCCATTGCCGCGACACCAAGGAGAGACTGCATGACGCTCAGCGAGTACCTGAAGGTCTTCCGTCAACGCTGGCTCGTCATTGCCATCACGACCCTGGCAGCGGCTGCAGTGATGTGGATGACGTCCCCAGCAGTCGCTGACACGTCACAGAAGGCCAGCTCCTACACAGCGACCGCGACGCTCCTGGTCACGAGCTCGGAGACTGACTCAGAGTCCCCGATGGGCAGGATCGCGCTCTACCTGACCACCGGCGAGATCCCGCAGCGAGCCGCTGCCGAGTTGGGATACACGGGTGACCCCGCGGTCCTGGCCGCCAGCCTCACCGTCACGCCGGACTTCACCGCGGGGGCTCTCACCGTGGCGGTGACGGACGCGAACGGAGAGCGCGCTGCCTCGATAGCCAACACTTTCGCCGACGAGACCGTCACCTACTTCAAGAAGACCAGGCCTGGCGTGGGGCGTGCGAACGTGAGCATCCTGCAGCGCGCCACCCCAATCCCAAACGCCACAGGTGGCGGCTTCGTCATTCCGCCGGACCGCACCACTCGCACGGCGCTCGCCGCGGGTCTAGGCCTGCTCCTCGGCTTGGGCCTAGCGCTTGTGCTGGACCGGGTGGACTCTCGGCTGAGGACGCGTTCTGAGATCGCCGCTGCTCTGAGGCTGCCGATCATCGCCGAAGTGCCGAAGATCAGTCGCTCCCTCCGACGCGGCCGGAGCATCGGCGTGGCGGACGAGCCGCTGAGCCCCTATGCAGACGGGTACCGCGCTGCCCGCACGGCATTGGTCCACACATCGAGCCTGCTCGTCCAGGGCGACGAGCGGCGACCCACGGCACATCCGGAACCGGTGCCCGCTGCGTCGGCGAGCCTGATCCTCGTCACCTCTGCACACCCCCGCGAAGGCAAGACCACCAGCGTCGCAAACCTCGCGGCGAGTTTCGCCGAGACCGGACAACGGATCCTCGTACTCGACGGCGACCTCCGTTCGCCCGACACCCACAACATCTTCGACGTCCCCCAAGGCGCCGGGATCTCGGACTACCTGACCGGACCCGACGACACGCCACTCGAGTCGCTGATCCGACCCACCAATGTCCCTGGTGTCCGGATCATCACGGCAGGCACGCGGTTGGAGCACCCCGCATCCTTGGCAAGCCGAATGGGCGGTCTGCTGACCGAGGCACGGGGACTCGCGGACGTCGTGCTCGTCGACAGCGCTCCGCTGCTCGCGGCCAGCGACGTCTTCGATGTCCTGCCCCTCGTGGACACTGTGCTTCTCGTGGTCCGCTCCGGGCGGCTCACTGAAGTAGCGGGCCACCGGGTCTCTGAGCTGCTCGGCCGGTTCCAGGTGCCAGTGGCCGGAGTCGTCGTCGTGGGCGCACAGTCCAAGCGCTCAGCGGGCTACGGCTATGGCTATGGCTATGGATACGGCGACAAGAAGAAGGGAAAGGGCCCCGGGAACAGCCCGCGGCCAGCGGTAGAAAGCCCGCGGGAACTGTCTGACGAGCGAGTCCCCGAGAGCCGAAGCGCCAGGCGAGAGGCATCGCGGAAGCGTAGTTCTCGCCGCACATCGTCGTCCGCCTGACCGTCGATGAGGCATCTCTCGGTCCGTGCGGGGGCGGTCACGCTCGCCCTTGTCATCGGAGGCGCCGTTGCGGCGGCGCTCTCGTGGGCCCTTCGGACTCAGTCGTACAACGTCTGGGGCGCCATCATCGTCGTCCCGCTCCTCACCGCACTCAACCTCCTGCTGATCTCGCGGGTCGCGCGGGGGTCACGAGAGAAGTGGCTCGGCTCGCTCCTCGTGTTGGCGCTCGCCGCCAAGATCCTCGGAACCCTCGTTCGCTACGCGGTCGCCTACGTCGTGTACGAGGGGGCGGCAGATGCAGAGCGCTACAACCTCTATGCGGCGGCGCACTACCAGCTGTGGCGGCAGGGATCGATCCAGTGGGAGGTGGCAGGCGCTCGCGGGACGCAATACATGGAGTTCATCACGACAGTCATCTACACGGTCATCGGTCCTTCCCCCCTAGCTGCATTCGTCGTGTTTGCGTCGTTTGCGTTCTGGGGTCAATACCTGTTGTACCGGGCATTCTGCGTTGCGCTGCCCTGGGCCAACGCGCGGCGCTACGCCCTTCTCGTCCTGCTGCTCCCATCGATGTTGTACTGGCCCTCGAGCATCGGCAAGGAGGCATGGCTGATGCTCTTCGTCGGGGTCACCGCTCTAGGAGCGGCCAAGCTGTTCGCCCACCGATCAGGCGCTGTCGTTCTACTGGCAGTGGGGGCGGCGGGCACGGGCATCATCCGGCCGCACATCGCCCTGCTGCTCTTCGCTGGCCTCGCGGTGGCTCAGCTCTTCCGCCCCACCGGCGAGAGGTCGACCGACATCCTCAGCAAGCTGGGCGGGCTGCTCGTCGTCGGTGCGGTGACCGTGGTCCTCACGACACAGTCCGCCGCGATGCTGGGGATCGACGATCTCAGCTGGCAGGCGATCTCCGAGAGCGTCGATTTCCGACAGGAGCAGACCGCTCAGGGCGGGTCCTCCTTCTCCCCGGTCCCGGTCACGTCGGTCATCGGGATCCCCATTGCCGTCATCACCATTTTGTTCCGCCCGCTTCCGTGGGAAGCCCAGAACGCCCAACTTCTGCTGCAGAGCATCGAAGGGCTGGTTCTTCTGGCCATCACCGTCAGAGCATGGCCCGCCATCCGACGACTGCCGCAGGTCATGCGCCAACACGCGTACGTCGTGTTTGCGATGACCTACTCGATGGCGTTTGTCGTCGCGTTCTCCGGCTTCGGCAACTTCGGCATCCTCGCTCGCCAACGTGTGCTGATGCTCCCCTTCTTCTTCATCCTTCTGGCTCTCACCCCCGCCAACGCACCGCAGTCGCCGGCCCGAGCCACGAAAGACGTTCACCATGCGCCCCGCTGACACGACTGCCAGCGCGATACCACGCCATCGTGGTCGCAAGCGAGTCAAGGAGGTCCTCGCCCTCGGACGTGGACGCCGTGTCGCTGATGGGGCGACCCTGCTGATCTACCACCGAGTCGGCGGGGCCACGAGTGACGAGCTCGACCTGTCGCCTGAGGACTTCGCGAGGCAACTGCGGATGCTCGAGCACCACGACGTCGTGTCCCTGGACGATGCACTCGACCGCCTGGACCGGGGCAACACCACCCCGAGTGTCGTGCTGACCTTCGACGACGGGTTCGAGGACGTCTACGAGAATGCCTGGCCGCTCCTCCGAGATCGCGGCCTTCCGTTCACGGTCTACCTCGCGTCGGCTTACATGGGGGCGGCGATGGTCTGGGAGGGGGCGACCGCTCAAGGGGCGCCGGGACGGGGAATGTCGTGGGTGCAGCTCGGCGAGATGCTCGATTCAGGGTTGTGCACGGTCGGCAACCACACGCACCTGCATGTTCGCCCGGAAGATCTCTCGGTGGGGGAGCTCGACCGGTGCAACGACGAGGTTCGTCAGCACCTCGGCGTGACGCCGCAGCATTTCACCTATCCATGGGGCGTTCCGGTCCCGGACCTGCGCCCGGCGCTCCGAGAGCGGTTCCGCAGTGCCTCCACAGGCCATCTCGGACGCAACCGTCCTGACACGGACCGCATGGAGCTTCGCCGGGTGCCCGTGCGGCAGAGCGACCCCGACCGCTTCTTCCGCGCCAAGGTCGAGGGATCTCTGCTGCCAGAGCGGGTCTACTCGCAGTTCGTGCGCGCCGGCAAGGCAGCAGGGATTCGGCCCTAGCGACGAGCCAGCTGGGTGTAGGCCCGCTCCTCTTCCACTACGGCGGTCCTGATGTCGAAGGACCGAGCCCGTTCCTTGGCAGCCGCCGACATGGTGAGTCGAGCATTGACGTCGCTCGCCAGTCCGTTCAGGGCGTGAGCGAGCGCCTGCGGGTCACGCGGTGGCACGAGTCGCCCGGTCTCGCCGTCGGTCACTGCCTCGGGCACCCCACCCACTGCGGTGGCGACCACGGGCAGGCCCTGCGCCATGGCTTCCATGATGGACACGGGCAGGCCTTCATAGGCAGAACCAAGGATGAAGATGTCGGCTGCGGCGAGCAGGTCGGCCACGTCGGTTCGGTAGCCGAGGAGGCGAACTCTCTCGCCCAGCTGGAGTCTGTGGTGGAGAGCCTCGATCTCGTCGGCCAGCGGTCCCTGGCCGACGGCGAGCAGGACCAGCCGATCATCGTCCCGGAGCGCCAGGCGTGCCGCCTCGAGCAGGTTCGGATAGTCCTTTTCCCGCCGCAGGTTGGCGACCGTGATGGCCACGACCGCGTCCTCCGGGATGCCTAGCTCACCTCGGACGCGCCGTCGCGTCCCCTCCTCAGGGGTTGCCGCGCCCTGCACGATCCCATGCACGAGGACCGACGTGGAGGAGCGGCGCGACGGCCACATGGAGCGCCGCACCTCTTCCGACACTGCCCAGCGGCGTGCATCGAGGCCGGCGGTCACGGCATTGAGCAGACGGGTCGGGCGCGAGAAGTTGCCCCACACGTTGTGCTCAGTGGAGACCGTGACCGGCCGCCGCTGGGCCGGGAGAAGGCGGGCAGCGACCCTGGCCACTCCAGCGACAAGGGGGGAGTGCGCATGAACGACGTCAAAACGGGGGAGGAGCCGCCACAGCCGGATCGGCCAGAGGTACCTGCCCCAGCGCCCATCACCCACCAGGGTGGACGGCACCCCCGCCCGAGCCAAGGCCCCGACCAGCTGGTCCTTGTCGGGTCGCACGTACGCGGCCTCGTAGCTGAAGCGTTGGTGATCAGCGACTGCCGCCGAGGACACGAGGAGCTGCTCGGCGCCGCCCGGGCCGAGGCCCTTGATGGCCCACAGGACGCGGACAGGGTCGGCGTGGTCGCGCCCCGCATTCGGCATGGGGTCAGTCTGCCGCAGACCCATCCTCCGCAAGCCGCGGCGACATAGACTCGGTCCGGCGCCAAGGAGCTGGCGTCTTCCTGGGCATGAGGGGAACCTATGTGCGGCCTGGCCGGTCTGCTCGGTCCCGGCAGCGCGCACCTCGCCGACGATGTGGATCGCATGTCCGCAGCAGTGGCTCACCGCGGCCCCGACGACCGTGGACGATGGCTGGACCTTCAGGCCGGGGTGGTCCTGGCCCATCGGCGCCTATCCATCGTCGACCTGTCGCCGGCGGGCCACCAACCCATGGTCTCCTCAGACGGCAGGTGGGTGGTCGTCCTCAACGGCGAGATCTACGACCACGCCGACCACCGGGCGGAGCTGGAGTCCCAAGGCGTCAGGCTCCGCGGACACTCGGACACCGAGGTGCTCCTCGAGCTCATCGCGAGACAAGGCCCCGAGGCCGCGATCATGGCCGTCGACGGCATGTTCGCGCTCGGCCTGTGGGATCGACAGGAGCAGCAGCTCACCCTGGCACGCGATCGTCTGGGCGAGAAGCCGCTCTACTACGGCCGAGTCGGCTCGACCTTCGCCTTCGCCTCGGAGCTCAGTGCCATCCGACGACTTCGGGCGGCTCCGACGGAGCCGGACCGTGAGGCCGTCGCGGCCTTTCTCCGGCTGGGCTTCGTCCCCGCTCCGTACTCGATCCTTCCGGGCATCTCCAAGCTGCCCCCGGGCACGATCGTTCGCGTTGGTCGGGACGGCGTCTCCACAGAGCCGGCCACCTACTGGTCACTCGGGCGGGTCTCCGCCGCCGGCTCGGCAAACCCGTTGACCCTGCACGACTCGGAGCTGGTCGACCTTGCGGAAGACGCCTTGCGCTCCTCCGTCCACCGTCGCCTGCAGGCTGACGTTCCCGTGGGCGCGTTCCTGTCCGGGGGCCTCGACTCGACGACCATCGTCGCACTGGCCCAGCAAGTGAGCACCCAGCCGGTGCGGTCGTTCACCGTGGCCGTCGGTGGTGCCGGGGACGAGTCGGAGGCCGCTTCCCGCGTCGCCGCTCACCTCGGCACGGCGCACCAGACGCTGCCGCTCCCCGAGCTCGACGCCGTGAAGCTCGCCACGCGGGTCGCCGAGATGCACGACGAACCCTTCGCCGACCCGTCCGCGATGCCCACCGCGCTCCTCTGCGCAGCCGCGCGGGAGCACGTCACCGTTGCGCTCAGCGGCGACGGTGCCGACGAGCTGCTGGGCGGCTACAACCGCTACCAGGTGGCTCACGGTGGGCTCTCCCGCATCTTCGGGCTTCCGGCTCCCCTTCGCGCCGGGATCTCTGCCGGAGTCCGCAGCATTCCGCCGGCCGGCTGGGACCGCCTGGCCGCGTTGACGGGGACGCGGACCCCCGACCTCGGCACGAAGGCGCACAAGCTGGCCGCCGCACTGAGGGCCGAGGACTCCTTGGCTGCCTTCGGCGTCCTCTCGACGCAGTGGGACCCAACGCGCGTGATGGTGGCCCCCCCAGCGCCGTTGGCCCGAGCGAGCACAGCCGCCGCCTCCATGAGCCCGCTGGCAGCCATGCTCTTGGCGGACCAGCTGACGACCCTTCCGGACGACATGCTGGTCAAGGTGGACCGCGCCAGCATGGCCGTCGCCCTCGAGGTCCGCGTGCCGTTCCTCGACCACCGCTTCGTCGAGCTGACGTGGCGTCTGCCAGACAGGGCGAAGGTGCGCGATGGCCGCGGCAAGTGGCTGGTGCGACAGATCCTCAGTCGCCATGTGCCGCAGGCTCTCTGGGAACGACCCAAGGTCGGTTTCGACCCGCCGTTGGCTGCGTGGCTGCGGGGACCGCTGAACGAGTGGGCACATGACCTGCTTGCGACTGACCGCCTGCGGCGGCAGGGAATCCTCCGTCCCGACATCGTCGCCGTGGCCCTTGCGGAGCACGAGTCAGGCCGCAGGAATCACGACTACGCCCTCTGGACGCTCCTCATGCTCCAGTCGTGGCTCGATGGAGGCAATGCATGACATCGCAGTCCGATCGGCCGGAGCTCGACTTCCGACCCGCACAGCCCGCCGACGAGCCGGGAGTGCTCGAGCTCTTCCGCTCGTCACTCGGGTGGGCGACGGGCGATCCGAACGAGGTCTTCTTTCACTGGAAGCACAGGGAGAACCCGTTCGGGGAGTCGCCGGGATGGGTTGCGCTCCACGAGGGGCGGGTGGTCGGCTACCGCACCTTCCTGCGCTGGCGGTTCCTCGACGACAAAGGCAAGGCGGTCCCGGCCGTCCGGGCCGTCGACACCGCGACCGACCCGGCCTTCCAGGGGATGGGCATCTTCCGCACGCTCACCCTGCAGAGCGTCGCGGAGCTCACGTTGGCGGGCGACGCCATCGTGTTCAACACTCCCAACGACCAGAGCCGACCCGGCTACCTCAAGATGGGCTGGAGCCTCGCCCGGCGCCTGCCCGTCGGGGTCCTCCCGGCGGGCGGCCGCTCCGCCCTGACGATGGTGCGCTCGCGCGTCCCGGCATCCCTGTGGTCCGAGCCCACGACGGTGGGTCTCGATGCTGCCACCGCGCTGGCCGACCGCGACGTGGCCGCCCGCCTACTCCAGCATGCACCGCGACGCGGATTCCGCACCGACCGGACCCCGGCGTACCTCGTCTGGCGGACCTCGTTCGAGCCGCTGCACTACCGCCTCCTGCTCGCGTCCCCCGGCGACCCCTCCGAGGGCGGCCTCGTCTTCCGGCTCCGCCGCCGCGGCCAGGCGCTCGAGGCTGCCGTCATCGAGCAGCTCGTCCCCGACTGGCGCACCGGAGCCCGCCTCGTGCGCCGCGCCCTCAAGGAGAGCGGGGCTGACTATGCGATCGGTCTGCGCACCGGCCCGTCGGCCGGCCTGGTGCCGCTGCCCGGCCAGGGACCCCTCCTGACGACACGCCCGCTGGCCGGCTCGCCGCCGGCACCGTCAGCGTGGAGGCTGACCCTCGGAGACGTCGAGCTGTTCTGATCGCCCGCTCGCGCCGCTCCAGCCGAGGACGATGCCCCCGGCCAGGACAACCAGTGGGAAATCCACCAGGTGGTCCGTCATCGAGTGGACGACCAGCGCGGTCCACGTCGCCACACCGACCACTGCGGACGCAGGCCGGCCCTGTGACGCCCACCACGAGCCGGTCAGCCCGATGGCCAGCAGGAGCGCCACGCCCACCCAACCGGTCTCGGCGCCCACCTGGAGCACGACTGAGTGAGCCGACGCGGTGTCCGGGTCGTGTCCCAGCGTGCTGATCCGCTCGAACGCCCCGGGGCCCGCCCCGAAAGCCGCGTGTTCGCGCCACAGCCGCACGGCGTCCCCCCACATGGTGTGTCGGGCTTCGTCGAGGAGCCTCAGGACCAAGCGAGGCCAGCTCGGCTGGGTGGCAAGCGCCATCACAGCCGTCGCTGAGACAGCCATCGCCGCAGTGCTCAGGCCGGTCGCCACCACCTTTCCCGTATGCCGCTGGGCTGGCTTCCAGCGCATCGTCAGCACCAGCGCGAGCAGTGGTCCACCCAGGGCAATTGCTCCCACTGAGGCGTTGGCCACCGTCACCCCCAAGCTGGAGATCGCCGCCACGACCAACGGCCATCGACGCCCGCGAGGAGCGGCGAGGAGAGCCAGCCCGGACAGGCCGATCAGCTGAACCGCAAGGGCCGCGTTCGCGTTGGCGTAGCCGGTGGGGCTCTTTGCGGGGCCACCGGTGGCCAGCACCGCGACGAGGAGGTAGAGCGTTGCCCCGAGCAGGGCCAGCGTGACGCCGCGCCTCCAGGAGTATGGCGCCAGGAGGGCGCCGAGCGCTACGCCGACAGCCAAGGACAACGGCGCGGCGACGTAGGGCGACAAGGGCGAAAGCGCTTGGCCGGCGAGGGCCGACCTGATGCCCGCCCAGCCAACCCAGACGACGAGCACGGCCAGCCCGAAAAGCTCCCTGCCGCCGAGACGGCCCAGCATCTGGGGCCCGCCTCGCTATCGCTGGTAGTCCGGCAGGGTCCGGAACCAGTCCACCGTCGCCTGGAGCCCGTCGCGCAGCGAGACCGGCTTGACGTCGGGGAAGAGGGTGAGCAGGCGCGAGTTGTCCGCCTGCGAGTCGCGGACGTCCCCCGCCCGCGGCTCGACGTGCTCCACCGTCGGACGGTCGTCGAGGACATGTGCGAGCTCGTCGATGAGACCGTTGAGCGACGTCCGGGTGCCGAACGCGAGGTTGACTGGATCCAGGTCCGCGACCTTGTTCGTCACTGCGTCGGCGAGGACCCGCGCGACCGTGCCGACGTAGGTGAAGTCGCGCGTCTGCTCACCGTCCCCGTGAACGGACAGTGGGACACCTCGCAGGGCGGCATCGATGAACGCCGGCACCACCGCGGCGTAGGCATGGCCGGCGGCCTGCAGTGGCCCGTACACGTTGAAGAAGCGGAACGCCAGCGTGGGCAGCCCATACGTGTGGCCGAAGGCGATCGTGTAGGCCTCCGTCGCCTGCTTGCTGACGGCATAGGGCGAGATGGGGCCGGTCCGCATGCTCTCCCGCTTCGGCAGCTCCCGGTTCGCGCCGTAGACCGAGGACGACGAGGCCACCACGACGTGGGTGCCTCCGGCGCGGCGGGCGGCCTGCAGCACCTCTAAGGTCCCGGTCGCGTTCGAGTGGTGCGAGGCGATCGGGTCGATGACCGAGCGGGGGACCGAGGGGAGAGCGGCAAGGTGCACGATGGCATCGGCGCCCTCGCACGCCTCATCCAACGCAGCGGGGTCCAGGATCGTGGCTTCGACGAGCTCGATCCCGGTGCCTTCGAGGTTGCCGCGGAAGCCGGTCGTGAGGTTGTCGAAGGCCACCACGGAGTCGACCTCCGGCCGCCTCAGCAGTTCACGGCCTAGGTTTGCGCCGATGAAGCCGGCGCCTCCGGTGATGACGACCTTCATACCGCCCCATTCACTGTCAGCACACGATGCCAAGACGTCCCGGACGCTATCACCGGCAGCACACCCTTCTCGCCGTTCCAGTGAGGATGGACCCGGTTACTCTGAGCGCGTGAGCGACCTGATGCCCCTCGACGTCGGGATCCGGCTCACCCACGCGAGCGTCCAAGCCCTTGCCGAGGACGTCCGGGTCGACGTGCTTCATATCAAGGGTCCGACCCTGCATCCGGACTTACTGGAGCGGGTCGATTCACCTGCCGGTCTTGAGGGGGCACTGTCCCGGACGGTGCCCCGCCGTAGCTCTGACGCCGATGTCCTGGTTCGTCCGAGCCACCTGCCGGTTCTCGTCCGGGCTATGCATGCGCATGGCTGGATGACGAAGTTCGACTTCGAGGACGGCTCCGCGTTCGAGCACGCAGCTACCATGCGGCACCCCCAGCTTGCTCTGGTCGACGTCCACCGTGCCTTCCCCGGGATCGGCGTCGACCCGGAGCGAGCGTTCGACCGACTGTGGGCCGACCGGGTCCAGACCCCCATCGCCGGCTACCCCTGCCCCGTCCCGGGGGTGACGGCCCAGCGGCTCATCCTCCTCCTCCATGCGGCACGCATGAGCGCGGAGAACCTCGGCGACATCCGGCGGAGCTGGACCGACGCCAGCGGGCCTGACCAACGGGCCGTGGAGCAGCTGGCCCGTGAGCTCGACGCCGAGGTGGCGCTCGCCGCCGCCACTGGAAACCTTGACCGTTTCCGGTCCCGACGGGAGCACGGGCTCTGGACCGCCCTCTCGAGTGGTGAGATGTCCCGGCGCCGCCTCTGGTGGGCGCGGGTTCGTGCCGAGCCGACACCGCGCCGCGCGCTCCGCAGGGCGGTGAGGCTGGTGGTGCCCAACCGCCGACGGATGACCGAGTGGCTGGGACGGCCGCCCACCCGGCGGGAACTCGCCCGGGCGTACGTCGAGCGGATCGGTTGGGTCCTGGCCGAGTCAGCGTCGATTGTCACGAGGCGCCGCAGGAGGAGGTCGGGGTGAGATTCGCCGTGCCTCGGCGGGTGGCGTACGTCATGCACGGCGAGCCGCCCGAGGGGTCGCCCCAGCCGTCGCCCGAGAACCCGGAGCTCTACCTCATGCGGCTGCCCGACGGGCCCCCGGTCATGCTGAGCGGCACCGCGGCAGTCATCTGGCTGGTCGCCTCAGCAGGGGAGGAGGACGTGGTCGACGGCGTTGCCCGGCTCGTGGCCCGGGAGCCGGTCGAAATCGAGCCGGATGTGCTGCGGTATCTCGACCTGCTGGTCGTGGACGGCTTGCTCGAGCGACTCCGTAGTTGACCGCCGTCCAGTGCCTCTCCTATCACACTTGCCTCCGAACGGCATCAGCGGTGTTACGCTCGGCATGGTAGTCGGGGAGAGGGTGCAGGCGCTCGCGCGCCGCGGAGCAGGGGAGAATCGCAATGTCTGAAGAGGGCCAGCGCAAGGGCGTCTCACGCCGCACGCTCGTCAAGGGCGCAGCCTGGGCCGTTCCAGCGGTCCCGATCATCGTCGCGGCGCCCGCCCACGCGGCATCACCCGAATGCATCCAGATCACTCTGGGCCAGAGCGCATGCAAGTGGCCGGGCGCCACGAACTACTACTCGTACAAGCTTCAACTCTGTTTCAAGAACAACTGTGGCGGGACGTACCAGGTCTGGATCCACCACTTGGAGAACAACTCGAACAAGCCGCTTGCCAAGTGTGGGGCCGGTTTCGAGGATGCCCCCTTGACGGTGGGTCCGGGCGCAGAGGAGTGCCGGACCTTCGTCTACTCCTCTTGCAGCAGTGCGAGCACGATCCGCGTGTACGGCTGGGTCGGCGTGAAGGACACCGTGGACCCTTACCTGATCGGCGAGGTTGCGACCTCCGGCCAAGTGGTCCTCGACGAGTGCATTGGCGCCACGCCCTGCACCTCCCTCCCGACCGGCTGCTGAATTTATCTCGATCGACTTAGAGGGGCGCCGCTTGTAGGAGCGGCGCCCCTTTGCCGTCAGCCGATCTCGCCGATCGAGGTCGGGCCGATGATCGGCGAGTCCGGTTGGTTGATGAGCGCGGCCTGCTCCACCGCGACGGCCTGCACCTCGTGCGGGCGCAGCTCGCCCGAGGCGATCTGCTCGGCCCAGTGGCAGGCCACCCGCTGCTCCGCGGGCACGCCGGCGATGTCCACGGTGCGCAGGGCCGGCCGCTCGGTGTCGCACCGGGTCGGCTGGCGCCAGGGGCAGCGCGTGTGGAAGCGGCACCCTGACGGCGGGTTGGCGGGGGAGGGCAGGTCACCGGTCAGCAGGATGCGCTCGCGCTGGTCCTCGATCACCGGGTCCGGCACGGGGACCGCGGAGAGCAGCGCCCGCGTGTAGGGGTGCAGCGGCTGGGCGTAGAGGTCCTTCGCCGGAGCCTCCTCGACGAGCGCGCCGAGGTACATCACGCCGACCCGGTCGCTGATGTGCCGCACCACCGCGAGGTCATGGGCGACGACGAGGTAGGTGAGGCCGAACTCGTCCTGCAGGTCCTCGAGGAGGTTGATCACCTGCGCCTGCACCGACACGTCGAGCGCCGAGACCGGCTCGTCCGCGACGATGAGCTTGGGGTTGACCGACAGGGCCCGGGCGATGCCGATGCGCTGGCGCTGGCCACCGGAGAACTCGTGCGGGTACTTCTTCAGGGCCGCCGGGGGCAGGCCGACCGCCGCGAGGAGCTCGCGGAGGCGCTGGTTGGCCGCGTGGTCGTTCTCGACGAGCCCGTGCGCCTTCATCCCCTCGAGCAGGAGCGACTCGACCGACTGGCGCGGGTCGAGGCTGCTCATCGGGTCCTGGAAGACCATCTGGATGTCCTGCCGCTTGCGCCGCAGCTCCTCGCCCTTGAGGCTCGCGATGTCCACCCCGTCGAAGCTCACCGACCCCTCGGTCGGCGGCTCGAGGTTGAGGATCGCCCGGCCCAGGGTCGACTTGCCACAGCCCGACTCGCCGACGAGGCCATAGGTCTCCCCGCGCCGGATCTGCAGGTCCACCCCGTCGACGGCGTAGACGTAGCCGATCGTCTTGTCGAAGATGACGCCCTTCTTGATCGGGAAGTGCACCTTGACGCCGCGCACGTCGACCAGGACGTCCCGGTGGTCGGCGTCCGCCGGGACCGTCGCGGTGGACGCTCCGCTCTCGTCTCGGCCAGGGTTCACGGTCGAGGTCACCGACCCACCTCCACAGGGTTGAAGCAGCGCAGGGCGCGGCCGTAGTCCATCTCCAGCTGCGGCGTCTGCTCGCGGCACACCTCGAGCGCGTTGGGGCACCGGGGCGCGAAGGCGCAGGCGCTCGTCCACGGGAGGTTGTCGGCGACTGAGCCGGGGATCGGGTTGAGCCGCTCGCCGCGGCCCACCTCGAGCTTCGGGATCGACTCCAGCAGGCCGTGCGTGTAGGGGTGGCGCGGCTGCTGGAAGAGCGCGTGCCGCTCCGCCCGCTCGACGATGCGGCCGGCGTAGAGGACGTTGACCTCGTCGCAGAGGCCCGCGACGACGCCGAGGTCGTGCGTGATCATGATCAGCGCCGTGCCGGTCTCCTGGACGAGGTCCTTGAGGAGGGTGAGAATCTGCGCCTGGATCGTCACGTCGAGCGCGGTCGTCGGCTCGTCCGCGATGAGCAGCCGCGGCTCACAGGCCAGCGCCATCGCGATGAGGGCCCGCTGGCGCATCCCGCCCGACATCTGGTGCGGGTAGTCCTTGAGGCGTCGTTCGGGGTCCGGGATGCCGACCTTGTCGAGCATCTCCTTGGCCACGCTCATCGCAGCCTTGCGGGACATCCCCTTGTGCCGCTCGAGCACCTCGGCGACCTGCAGGCCCACCGGGACGACCGGGTTGAGCGAGCTGAGCGGGTCCTGGAAGATCATCGCGAGCTCCTGCCCGCGGCGGTCGCGCATCTCCCCGTCGGAGAGCGTCAGCAGGTCGGTGCCGGCGAAGCGGACCTCGCCCTCGACCCGGTTGCCCCGCTTGGGGAGCAGGCCCATGATCGCGAGCGACGTCACCGACTTGCCACAGCCGGACTCACCGACGAGGCCCACCGTCTGCCCGGGGCGGACGTCGAAGTCGATCCCGTCGACCGCGACGAACGACTCCTCGCCGTGCCGGGTGAAGGTGACCTTGAGGTCACGCACCTGGAGGAGCGGCTCGTCGCCGTGGCGTCCGGTGCTGGCACTGGTGGACGCGGATGAGATGGTCTGGGACACCCCGGTCACCTCCTGCTCTTGGGGTCGAGGGCCTCACGCAGCGACTCACCCATGAGGGTGAAGCCGAGCGCGACGACGATGATGCAGAGCGCCGGGTAGATGGCCAGGTGGGGGTAGTCGCTGACGTAGTTCTGGGCCTGGCCGAGCATCTGACCCCACTCGGGCTGCCGGTCGTCGGGGTTGCCGAGGCCGAGGAAGGACAGGCCGGCGGCCTCGATGATCGCGGTGGCGAGGACGAGCGTCGCCTGGACGATCACTGGGCCGAGCGAGTTGGGCAGCATGTGGCGGAAGACGATCGCCGCCGGCTTGACCCCGAGCGCTCGGGCGGCGAGCACGTGGTCGCTGGCCCGCTGGGCGAGCATCGACCCGCGGAGGAGCCGCGCGAAGATCGGGATCTGGACGACGGCGATGGCGATGATCACCGTGGTCTGGCTCGGGCTCGCGGCGATCGCCGCGATGGACACGGCCAGGATCAGGCCGGGGATCGAGAGCATGACGTCGACGATGCGCATGACGAGCGCGTCGACCCAGCCGCCGATGGCGCCCGCGAGGGTGCCGAGGGTGAGCCCGCCGAGCAGGCCGCCCACGGTCGCGAGGACGCCGACGATGAGGGTCTGGCGCCCGCCGACGAGGAGGCGGGAGAGCAGGTCCCGGCCGATGTCGTCCCCCCCGAGGGGGAAGCCGGGCTGCGGCCCGGGCACCGGGTTGCTCTGGCGGCGCACCTGGTTGAGCAGGGGCGTCGACGCCGCGTCGTGGGGCGCGATCCAGGGGCCGATGATGGCCAGCACGACGAAGACGAACGTGATGGCGGCGCCGGTGAGGAAGACCGGGTTGCGACGCAGCCGCTTCCAGGCACTGGCGATGAGCGACTGGCCCTCGCCGCCGGCCACCCGGCCCGCGTCGGCGACCGTCAGGACGGTCCCGTCCTGCGGTCCACCGGCCGCGCCGGAGGACTGCCCGGCCGTCTGCGCCAGGGAGTCGATGCGGTCCTTCTTGTCGTCGCCGAAGCGGC
Source organism: Intrasporangium sp. DVR (assembly GCF_040365325.1). Lineage (NCBI taxonomy): Bacteria > Bacillati > Actinomycetota > Actinomycetes > Micrococcales > Intrasporangiaceae > Intrasporangium > Intrasporangium sp. DVR. The sequence continues at coordinate 225,473 of NZ_BAABZW010000001.1, forward strand.
GCGGATCAGGAGATGGGGTCATCGCTGGTCACCTCGTCCGGATGCGGGGGTCGATGATGGCATAGGTGATGTCCACGAGCAGGTTGACGACGACGTAGACGGCGGCTGCGGCCATGATGAGCACCTGGAGGACGGGGTAGTCCTTGAGCTCGATCGCCATGGCGAGCGCCTGGCCGATCCCGGTGTAGCTGAACACCCGCTCGGTCAGCACGGCGCCGGCGAGCAGGGCACCGGTCTGCAGGCCGATGGTCGTGACGACCGGCAGCAGCGCGTTGCGCAGGATGTGCCGGCCGCGGATGATCCGCGAGGTCAGTCCCTTGGCGTTCGCCGTACGGACGTAGTCCTCCTCGACCACGTCGAGGACGGAGGCACGGGTGATCCGGAAGATCACCGCGAAGGGGATCGAGGCCAGCGCGAGGGCGGGGAGGATCAGGTGCTCCAGGGCGTCCCACGCGGCGTCCCACTCCTGAGTCAGGATGCCGTCGAGGACGAAGAAGCCGGTCACGCGCGTCGCGTCGATCGTGGGGGACTGCCGGCCTGACACCGGGAGCCACTGGAGCTCGACGGCGAACCAGTGCTTGAGCATGAAGGCGAGGAAGAAGACCGGCACGGCGACCCCGACGAGCGAGCCCATGACGGACAGGTTGTCCAGCCAGCTGTCCCGGCGCCGGGCCGCGAAGTAGCCCAACGGGATGCCGATGAGGACGGCGAGGAGGATCGCGAGCGTGGCCAGCTCGACGGTCGCGGGGAAGCGGGAGAGGAAGATCTCGAAGGCGTCCCGTCCGGGCAGGACGCCGTTGGACGGACCGAAGTTTCCGGTCGCCATCCGCTTGATGTAGTTCCAGTACTGCACCCACAGCGGCTGGTCGAGCCCGAGGGCCTGCTCGAGCTGCGCCCGGCGCTCCGGCGTCGCCCGCTCACCGAGCATGGCCGAGACGGTGCCGCCCGGCAGAGCCTTGAACCACATGAACAAGAGGAGGGAGAGAACCACGACCACGCCGACCATCTGGATCAGGCGGCGCACGATGAATCTCAGCATGGCCAGGTGCCATCCTTTCTCACGACCGGGGGCCGTCCCACGTGAATGGGACGGCCCCCGGCTGTTGTGACAGTGTCCGGGCCAGAGGTGGCCTCAGGCAAGGGTCACTTGCCTCCGACAGAGGCGGTGTTGAACTCCTCGGCGGTCATCGGCGAGGCGACGATGCCCTCGACCCCAGGACCGACGACGAGCGCGGGCGGCGAGTGCGTCAGCGCCAGACCCGGGAGGTACTCCTCCATGATCTGCTGGTTCAGCTTCTCGTAGGCCGCGGTGCGTGCCGCCTCGTCGGGGATGGTGTCGGCCGCGACGAGGTCGTCGTTGAGCTTCTGACCCCACGGCTGTGAGTACGTGTGGAAGTCGTTCGTCTTGCCCTTGAAGAAGGTGCCGATGAAGTTGTCGGCGGCGTTGTAGTCACCGGTCCAGCCGATGATCCACGCGTCGAACGCTCCCGCGTCGATGCCGTCGAGGTAGCCACCGTTCCACGGCTTGGCGGTGAACTTGACCTTGACGCCGGCGGCCTCGAGGTCGGTGCGCAGCGCCTCCGCGATCTTCTGCGGGTTCGGCATGTACGGACGCGACACCTCGGTCGGGTAGGCGAAGTTCAGCGTCATGCCCTCGGCGCCGGCCTCCTTGAGGAGCGACTTGGCCTTCTCGACGTCGTACGCGTACGGCTGCAGGCTCTTGTTGTAGCCGGCGACGGTGTCGGGCATGAACTGCGTCGCGACGGTCGCGCCCTCGGGCAGCTGCGTCTGGACGAGCTGCTCACGGTTGAGGGCGTGGTAGAGGGCCTGGCGGACCTTGAGGTCCTTCAGCTTCGGGTTCTTCTCCGGGTTGAGACCCATGTAGAGGATGTTGAACGCCGGGCGCACGAGCACCTGGTTGCCCTCGTCCTCGAGGCCCTTCCAGTCGACCGGGTTGGGCAGGTCGTAGCCCTGGATGCTGCCGGCCTTGAGCTCCTGGCGGCGGGTCGACTCGTCCGGGACGATCTTGAAGACGAGCTTGTCGAGCTTGGCCTTGTCGCCCCAGTAGTCGTCGTTGCGCGCGAGCGTCACGGTGCCGTTGGCCTGGTCGTACTTCTCGAACTTGAACGCGCCCGTGCCGACCGGGTTCTGCGAGTAGGCCGGGTAGACGAAGCCCTCACCCTGGGCCTTGACGTCGTTGGCCTTGCCCTCGGTCAGCGCCTTCGGGCTCTGCATCGAGAAGGACGGCAGGGCGAGCATCGCGGGCCAGGCGGAGCTGACGCGGGTGAGCGAGATGGTGACGGTCTTCTCGTCCTTGGCCTCGCAGCCCTTGTAGAGCGACTCGGACGCCTTGTCCTTGAACGCGCCCATCGTGTAGGACCAGTAGTCGGCCGGGCCCTTCTGGGCGTCGGCGTTCTGGTCGAACATGCGCTCGAAGTTCTTGCAGACGGCGTCGCCGTTGAAGGGCTCGCCGTCGCTGAACTTCACGCCCTCGCGGAGCTTGAAGTCCCAGGTCGTGCCGTCGCTCGACGTGGGCATCTCGGTGGCCAGAGCCGGCTCGAGGTCCGCCGTGCCCGGCTTGAGCTGGAGCAGGCCGTCGAAGATCTGCCGCGTCACGCGGAAGGTCTCACCGTCGGTCGCGTAGAAGGGGTCGAACAGCTTCGGGGCTCCGGCAGCACCAAAGGTGAGGGTGCCACCGCTCGCGGCAGCGCCACCGGTGGCGCCGGGGGTTTCGGTGTCACGTTCGGACTGGGCACAGGCCCCGAGGACCAGCGCCGCAGTCGCCATGATGGCGACCGGGGTGGCCTTCCGGAAGAACTTCATGAGTTACCTCGCTCTAGTGCGAAGGTCGCCCTGGGATGGGCCGACCAAGAGGAGACCTTTCGCGACAGGAGTGATGGCCGCCACGATCGGTTGGGGAGCAACTTAGTGCGGTTCTTCGGGGAAATCCCACATGGCGGACAATGTTTATCCGTCCGATATCCAACCCAGCGGCCCTCCGGCGGGTGCGCGGCGTGTGCGACGATCGGTGGCGCCATGAGCCCAGAGGACCCCTCCGCCCTGCCCGGGCCGGCGAACGACGCGCGCGCCGCCCTGCTCCTCGTCGTCGGCGCCGCGATCGTCGACGACCTCGAGCACCCCACGCGGCTGCTCGCGGCGAGACGGACCGAGCCCCCGGCCCTCGCCGGCGGCTGGGAGCTGCCCGGCGGCAAGGTGGACCCGGGGGAGTCGCCGCTCTCGGCCCTGCACCGCGAGGTCCGTGAAGAGCTCGGAGTGAGGGTGCGCCTCGGCTCGCACCTGCCGGGACCGCTGCCCGGAGCGACGTGGGCGGTCGGCGAGCGCTACGAGATGCTCGTGTGGTTCGCCGAGGTCGTCGAGGGGGTGCCCGCTCCCATCGAGGACCACGACGCCGTGCGCTGGCTCGGCGCCGCGGAGCTCTACGACGTCCCGTGGCTCCCGGCGGACCTGCCCATCGTCGACGCACTCGCCGCCCGCCTCGGCGGCGCGTTCAGAGGCTCCTCAAAATCCTGAGAGACTGTCCCCCATGCCCTTGAAGACCCGCGCGGACATCCGCAACGTCGCCATCGTCGCCCACGTCGACCACGGCAAGACCACCCTCGTCGACAAGATGCTCTGGCAGTCCGGCGCCTTCGGGGAGCACCAGCACGTCGACGAGCGGGCGATGGACTCCGGTGACCTCGAGCGCGAGAAGGGCATCACGATCCTCGCGAAGAACACCGCCGTGCACTACCGCGGCAAGGCGGCCCAGGAGCGCGGCCTCGCCGACGGCGTGACGATCAACATCATCGACACCCCCGGCCACGCCGACTTCGGCGGCGAGGTCGAGCGCGGCCTGTCGATGGTCGACGGCGTCGTCCTCCTCGTGGACGCGTCCGAGGGCCCGCTGCCCCAGACCCGCTTCGTCCTGCGCAAGGCGCTGGCCGCGAAGATGCCGGTCATCCTCTGCATCAACAAGGTGGACCGACCCGACTCCCGCATCGCCGAGGTCGTCGACGAGGCCTACGAGCTCTTCCTCGACCTCGACGCCACCGAGGAACAGATCGACTTCCCGATCGTCTACGCCTCGGCCAAGGTCGGTCGCGCCTCGCTCACCCGCCCCGAGGACGGCGGCCTGCCCGACGGGGAGGACCTCGAGGCCCTCTTCTCCACGATCCTCGAGACGATCCCCGCGCCGACCTACGACGACGAGGCCCCGCTGCAGGCCCACGTCACCAACCTCGACGCATCCAACTTCCTCGGCCGCCTCGCCCTGCTCCGCGTGCACAACGGCACGATCAGCAAGGGCCAGCAGGTCATGTGGTGCCGCCACGACGGCTCCCAGCAGCGGGTCAAGATCACCGAGCTGCTGATGACTGAGGCCCTCGAGCGCAAGCCGGCCGACAGCGCCGGCCCCGGCGACATCATCGCCGTCGCCGGCATCCCGGAGATCACCATCGGCGAGACCCTCGCCGACGCCGAGAACCCGATGCCGCTGCCCCTCATCACCGTCGACGAGCCGGCCATCTCGATGACGATCGGCACCAACACCAGCCCGATGGTCGGCCGGGTGCGCGGCTCCAAGGTCACCGCCCGCATGGTCAAGGACCGCCTCGACCGCGAGCTCGTCGGCAACGTGTCGCTGCGCATCCTGCCCACCGAGCGCCCCGACGCCTGGGAGGTCCAGGGCCGCGGCGAGCTCGCCCTCGCGATCCTCGTCGAGCAGATGCGCCGCGAGGGCTACGAGCTGACCGTCGGCAAGCCGCAGGTCGTCACGCGCGAGGTCGACGGCAAGATCCACGAGCCCGTCGAGCGGCTCACCATCGACACCCCGGAGGAGTTCCTCGGCCCGATCACGCAGATCCTCGCCTCCCGCAAGGGCCGGATGGAGCAGATGACCAACCACGGCACGGGCTGGATCCGCATGGAGTTCCTCGTGCCCTCACGCGGTCTCATCGGGTTCCGCACCGAGTTCCTCACGGAGACCCGCGGCACCGGCATCGCCCACCACGTCTTCGAGGACTACGAGCCGTGGTTCGGCCCGATCACGACGCGCATCAGCGGCTCGCTCGTGTCCGACCGCAGCGGCGTCGTCACCGGCTACGCGATGGTCAACCTCCAGGAGCGCGGCACCCTCTTCGTCGAGCCGACGACCGAGGTCTACGAGGGGATGATCGTCGGCGAGAACTCCCGCGCCGACGACATGGACGTCAACATCACCAAGGAGAAGAAGCTCACCAACGTGCGCGCCTCCTCCTCGGACAACTTCGAGAAGATCGTCCCGCCGCGCAAGCTCAGCCTCGAGCAGAGCCTCGAGTTCTGTCGCGAGGACGAGTGCGTCGAGGTCACCCCGGAGGCCGTGCGCATCCGCAAGGTCGTCCTCGGTGCCACCGAGCGCGCTCGCACGGCCGCCCGCGCCAGGGCGGCGGCCAAGGCGGAGGGCTGACCCTGCCGTGTCCCTCCCGCCACGCCTCCACAGCCTGGCCCGGGTCGGCGCCGTCCTGACGGCCGTCGTCGCCCTGGCCGGCACCGCGGCGTGCACGCCCGAGGACCTGATGGCGGCGCGCCAGGCCGACCCGACGGTCGCGGCCACGGCCGGCGCAGCGCCGCCCCAGTCGGGCGGGACCCTCAACGTCCTCGTCGCGGGCAACATCGCGACGTGGGACCCCCAGGTGATGTACGTCGGTCCGGAGGCTTTCTTCGCCCAGCGGACCTTCGTGCGGACGCTGACGACGTACGGCACCGGTGACCGGGAGCGCGAGCTGGTCGGGGACCTCGCCACCGACACCGGCAAGGCCTCCAACGGCGGCAGGACCTGGGCCTTCACCCTGCGCGAGGGCGTGAAATGGCAGGACGGGACCCCGGTGACGTGCGGCGACATCCGCCGCGGCGTGGCCCGCACCTTCGACCGCACCACCCACGTCGCGGGCACCAACTACGCCAGCTTCCTGCTCGACGTGCCGACGAAGGTCACGGCCGAGGGCCTCGAGAAGCCCGCCTACACCGGGCCCTCAGACCGGAAGAACGAGAAGCCCTTCCTCAAGGCCGTGGCGTGCAAGGGGCGCACCATCACCTTCCACCTGCGCACCCCGGAGCGCGACTTCCCGCGCATCGTCGCCCTCCCCGAGTTCGCCCCACGCCCCGCCGCCGCGGACGCGGGCGCGAAGCAGGCCGGCTCGACCGACGGCTCCACGGGCTCGAAGGGCTCCGAGGGCTCCACGGGCACCGAGTCGACCGAGCTGCAGGCCTCGCTCGACGTGTTCTCGACCGGGCCCTACCGCCTCGACGGGGACTGGCAGGCGGGCCAGGGCGGCACCTTCGTCCGCAACGAGCACTGGGACCCCGACACCGACCCGGTCCGCAAGGCCTACCCCGACCGGATCGTCGTGACGACGGGCCTCACCGAGGAGACCGTCATCGAGCGCCTGCTCAACCAGCAGGAGAGCGACGCCCAGGCCGTCTCCTGGGTCAAGGCCTCGCCCACGCTGCGCCACCAGGCGGGCACGGCCCTGCGGGCGCGACTCACCTTCCCCTACACCGGCAGCGTCGACTACCTCGCGCTCAACATGCGCAGCGCGACGATGTCCAAGGCCGTCGTCCGCGAGGCGTTCGCCCTGGCGACCAACCGCGCCACATACGTCACGGCCACCGGCGGCGAGGGCGCCGGGTCCCCGACGTGGTCCGTGCTCGGCCCGAGCATCGGCGAGGCGGGCCTCAAGGCCCCGAAGGGCGCGAGCGTGGAGGGCGACCCCGAGGCGGCCCGCAAGCTCCTCGAGGGCACCGGGATCACCCTCCCGGTGAAGGTCCGCGTCGTGCACGCCCGGTCGCTGCTCATCGACAAGGCCTATGCCGCCCTGGAGGCAGGCTGGGAGCGGGCCGGCTTCGACGTCGAGCGGACCTCCGTCAAGCCCGAGGACTACTACAAGACGATCGAGAAGCCGTCGTCGGTCAAGGACTACGACGTCTTCCGCGGGTCCTGGCAGCCCGACATCCCGTCGGCGAGCGGCGTCCTCCCCGCCCTGTTCGACGCGCGCATCAACATCGACTCCTCCGGCCCGGGCCAGGACGTCGGCTACTTCGACGACAAGGCCGTCGCCCGGCTGATGGACCGCGCCCAGGCGACCGCGGACCCGAAGGAGCGAGCTGCGGCCTGGGCCGAGGCCGACGCCCTCATCCGCGAGAAGGGCGGCTACGTGGCCCTCGCAGCCACCAAGGTGCTGCACATCCACGGCGCCGGCGTGCTCCACTACGACGACCACGCCATCGGTGGGATCGTCGACCTGGCCACCGTCGCGGTGCGCTGACCCGACCCGAGCCCACGGAGGAGCAGATGGCCCACCGACTCGTCCTCGTCCACGCCCACCCCGACGACGAGACCCTGACGTGCGGCACGACGATGGCCCACCACGCCGCCCGGGGCGACGAGGTGCACGTCGTCACCTGCACCCTCGGCGAGGAGGGCGAGGTCATCCCCGAGCACCTCCACGACCTCGAGGGCCACCCCGACGACCTGCTCGCCGAGCACCGCCGGGGCGAGCTCACGGCAGCCCTCCGGGCGCTCGGGGCCACCGGCCACCTGCTCGGCGACGACCACGGCGGCCTCGGCACCCGCCGCTACCGCGACTCCGGGATGGCCGGGTCCGCCGCTGCCGCGCGCCCCGACGCCTTCGTCAACGCCGACCTCACCGAGGCCGGCGCCGCCCTGGCGGCCCTGCTTCGCGAGCTGCGCCCCGACGTCGTCATCACCTACGACCCCGAGGGCGGCTACGGCCACCCGGACCACATCCAGGCCCACCGCCTCACCCGCGCCGCGCTCGACCAGCTCACCGACGCCGAGCTGCCGGCGCGCACCTACGAGATCCTCACGCCGCGATCCTGGGCCGAGGAGGACCGCGCCTGGACCCGGGGAGCGAGCCCAGCGGCATACGGCCTCGTCGTGCCGGGCGCGGACGACCCCCACCCACCGTCCGTCGTCGACGACGAGCGGGTCACCCATGTCGTCGAGGACCCCGCCACCCGCCCGGCCAAGCTCGCCGCGCTGCGCGCCCACGCGACGCAGGTGATCGTCGCGACGGACGACCTGCACGCCCTGTCCAACCTCATCGCGCGGCGCACGACCGACCGGGAGGCCTTCGGTCGCGTCGACCCGCGGACGTGGGAGCCGCTGCGCAGCACCGCCCCAGCCACCCGCGCAGGCCTCGTCGACTGACTGATTCCGCGCAAAGCGGTTGATCATGCAACCATATGGAGGCCTGGCACACAGGCCGCGCGCGAGGGGGAGACGGGGGGCCGTCGGACCGACCCTGGGTTATCGTGCGCTGACGACCTCGCCTCGCCCGGAGACCACATGCCCCTGAACGACCGCCGCGCCACCATCATCCGGCTGCTCGTCGCCGCTGTCGTTCTGATCGGTGGCTACGTGGGCCTGGCCGTGTGGTCGGCGCAGCACCTGCCCTCGACGGTGTCCGTCGGCGGCATCCCGATCGGTGGCCTCTCCGAGGACGAGGCCGAGGCGGCCATCGCCAAGCAGTCGAAGCCGCTCCTGGCCGCCCCGATCGCGCTCCGCGTGCCGGGCATCGAGGACCCGGTCGAGGTCGTCCCCGCCGACGTCGGCTTCTCCGTCGACGCGGCCCGCTCGCTCGAGGGCCTCACCGGCTTCACGCTCAACCCCGCCACGCTGTGGGACCGCCTCATCGGCTCCGTCCAGGCGCCCCTGCTCACCCACGTCGACGACGACCTCCTCACCGACCGCCTCACCAAGCTCGCCCCCTCCGTCGAGACGAAGCCGGTCGAGGGGTCCATCACCTTCCCCGACGGCAAGGTCGAGGTGACCGCCCCCGTGCCCGGCCGCACCCTCGACATCGCCGGCACCAAGCTCGCCCTCCGCAAGGCCTTCCCGCACTCGACGACAGCCACCGCGACGGTCCGTCCGGTGGAGCCGCAGGTGACCGGTGAGGCCGTCGCCGCCGCCGCGCGGGACTTCGGCGAGAAGGCGATGTCCGGGCCGATCACCGTCGTCGCCGGCAAGAGCAGCGCCAAGATCGACCCGGAGGACTTCGCCCCGGCCGTGACGATGGCGCCCGACGGGGAGGGCGCGCTCGCGCCGACGTTCGACAAGGACAAGCTCACCGCCGTCGTGGCGAGCAAGGTCAAGGTGACGACGAAGAAGGCGAAGGACGCCCGCTGGACCTTCGAGGGCGGCCGACCCAAGATCGTCCCCTCCGTCGAGGGCACCGCCGTCGACGAGTCACAGATCGCCGACGCCTTCATCACGGCGATGACCGCGCCCGCGCGTCGGGTCGAGCTCAAGGTCGTCACGACGAAGCCGAAGTTCACCACCGAGGACGCCAGGAAGGCCGGCGTCAAGCAGCTCGTCGTCGACTTCCAGTCGCCGTTCCCGCCCGAGGACACGACCCGCACGCAGAACCTCATCGTCGCCAGCCGGACGATCAACGGCACCTACATCGCGCCGGGGGAGACCTTCAGCCTCAACGGGATCCTGGGCGAGCGCACCACGGCCAAGGGCTACCGCGACGGCACCGTCATCATCAACGGCCGCCTCACCCGCGGCACCGGCGGCGGCATCTCCCAGGTCTCCACGGTCATCTACAACATGGCCTACTTCGCCGGCGCCCAGACGCTCGAGTTCACGCCGCACGCCTTCTTCATCCCCCGCTACCCCGAGGGCCGCGAGGCGACGGTCTTCTGGCCGAACGTCGACAACAAGTGGAAGAACGACACGCCCCACGGGATGCTGCTGCAGACCTGGGTCGAGGACGGCTTCGTCCACGGGCGGGTGTGGAGCACCAAGGTCTGGGAGATCAAGTCGATCAAGGGACCCCGCCGCAACGTCGTCCCGCCGAAGACGATCCGCGACGACTCGCCCACCTGCTACCCGCAGCAGCCCCAGCCCGGCTTCGACGTGACGGTGACGCGGCAGTGGTTCCGTCCCGGGTCGTCGACGCTCGTCAAGAGCGAGAACGTCACGACCCACTACATCCCCGAGCACGAGATCATCTGCACGGACCCCAACGCGAAGCCCTGAGTCCCGCTGGGGGACAAGCGGATTCCGTATGCCGCTGAGCTCGCTCCCGCTCGGACACGGCCTCCCAGGCCTCCCGCCCTCCGGTCGGTCAGGCGGGCGGCTGGACGAGGTAGGTGTACTCGTGGTGGACGGTGAAGCCGAGGCCCTCGTAGAAGCGGATCGCCGGGTCGTTGTCGCCCGAGACCTGCAGGTAGATAGCCGGCATCCGGCCCTCGCGCGCGATCCGGCCCGCGGCGGCCATGACGGCCCGCGCGAGGCCACGGCGGCGGTGCTCGGGGTGGACCCAGAGGCCGAAGACCCCCGCCCAGCCGGTGTGCAGCGCCAGCCGGGTGACGGCGATGAGCCGGCCGCTCTCCTCGTCGCGCACCGACAGGAAGAGCTGCTGCTCGCTGCCGGTGAGGACCGCCTCGGTGATGCCGGGGACCGGCGTGCGGCCCTCGCTGTAGGCCAGCAGCCACTCCTCGGTGAGCGTGTCGCCGACCTCGACGGGCGGCGCGTCGGGAGCCGGCGCCGGGATGCCGGAGGAGGGCCCGGTCATGACGAACACGCGGTCCCAGTCGTGACGCCCGCCGCCGGCGACGTAGCCGCGCTCGAGCAGCCGTGCACCCACCGGGTCGTCGGGGACAGCGAAGCCGGTCCGGCCGTTGACCTGGAACATCGTCCGCTGGCCGCGGTCGGCGTACCACCGCTCGCAGTGTTCGACGGCCTCGTCGACGGCCTCGTCGAGGGACTGGCCGGGGTCGCCGACGACGAGGACGGAGTTGGCCCGCCCGGTGTAGCCGGGGGCGGACCGCAGCAGCCACGAGCCGAGCGGGGCCTGCTCGACGGCCACCCAGCCCTGCGCCCCCAGGAGCGCCAGGTCGTCGATTGAGATGCGCAGGTGGGCAGGGCCCGGTCGGGTCGGCCGCGGCGGGATCGGCTTGGCGGCGACGACCTCGCCCCGCGGCACCTCGACCCGGCCCGTCGCCGTGTCGATGAGGAGCAGCTCCTCGGTGCGCCCGGCGAGGTGCCCGATGACGTCGGTGACCTCCCTGCCGACGAGCCGGCGGCGCACGACGACGCGGCTACCCTCGGTCAGCCGGGCGGACGGATCTGTTACCTGCGTCCTATCGGTGGGGTGGTTCCTCGCCGAGCCGGTCATGTCCGGCATACTAGGCGCGAGCACGACCCGCTCTCTCATCGCTCCTGTAGGAGGTCCGGATTTCATGACCTACGTCATCGCCCAGCCTTGTGTCGACGTCAAGGACAAGGCGTGCATCGAGGAGTGTCCGGTCGACTGCATCTATGAGGGCATTCGATCGCTCTACATCCACCCCGACGAGTGCGTCGACTGCGGGGCGTGTGAGCCCGTCTGCCCCGTCGAGGCGATCTACTACGAGGACGACGTCCCCGAGCAGTGGGCGGACTACTACAACGCCAACGTCGAGTTCTTCGACGACCTCGGCAGCCCCGGCGGCGCGGCCAAGCTCGGCCAGATCGCCAAGGACCACCCGGTCATCATGGCGCTGCCGCCGCAGGCCCCGGCCGAGTGATCGACCGCTCCCTCCCTGACTTCCCCTGGGACTCGCTCGCGCCCTACAAGGCGCGAGCGAGTGCGCATTCCGACGGGCTCGTCGACCTCTCCGTCGGCACGCCGGTCGACCCGACACCCGAGTTCGTCCGGCGCGCGCTCGCCGAGGCAGCCGACGCCCCCGGCTACCCGCTGACCATCGGCACCCCCGAGGTCCGTGAGGCGATCTGCGACTGGTTCGCCCGACGCCGCGGCGTCCCCGGGCTCGACCCGGCGCAGGTCCTGCCGACGATCGGCAGCAAGGAGCTGGTCGCGTGGCTGCCGACGTTCCTCGGGCTCGGGCCCGGCGACATCGTCGGCATCCCCGCGGTGGCCTACCCGACCTACGACGTCGGCGCCCGCCTCGCCGGCGCCACGGCGGTCGTCGTCCAGTCCCTGACGAGCCTCGGGCCGCTGACCCGGGCCACCACCCCCAAGCTGCTCTGGCTCAACAGCCCCGGCAACCCCAACGGCCAGGTGCTCGGCGTCGAGCACCTCGCCAAGGTCGTCGCCTGGGCCCGCGAGCACGGCGTCGTCGTCGCCAGTGACGAGTGCTACGCGGAGCTCGACTGGCGCCCCGGGCAGCTCGGCCGGGCGACCCCGAGCATCCTGCACCCCGACGTCAGCGGCGGCGACCACACCGGGCTGCTCTCGGTCTACTCCCTCTCCAAGCAGTCCAACCTCGCCGGCTACCGGGCCGCCTTCGTCGCCGGCGACGCCGACCTCATCGCGCAGGTCCGCGAGGTGCGCAAGCACGCCGGCATGATGATGCCGGCCCCGATCCAGCACGCCATGGCCGCCGCCCTGCGCGACGACCCCCACGTCGCCGAGCAACGCGACACCTACGGCCTGCGCCGCGAGATCCTCCTCGAGGCCGTCCAGCGCGCCGGACTGCGCATCGACCACTCCGACGCCGGCCTCTACCTCTGGGCCACCCGCGAGGAGGACTGCTGGACAACGGTGTCCGACTTCGCCGACCGCGGGATCCTCGTGGCCCCCGGCTCCTTCTACGGGCCAGCCGGCGCACAGCACGTCCGGATCGCCCTCACCGCCACCGACGAACGGGTCCGGGCGGCGAGCACCCGGCTGTAGCGCGAGGAGGGCGATCCCGGGAAGCGAGCCCAGCGGCATACCGAATCCTTCATATGGGTGTCAAGCGCCACGGGCCGGACCTGCTTTTCGGCTGACCACCCCCCTGGGGTAACGTCCCTTGCGGACATCCCGGCCCGCCGGTCGGTTCTCGAGGAGGCGAATCAGCAGTGACGAAGGCAGTGGACGCGACGCTCAAGGTCGGCGACAAGGAGCTCACCTTCCCGGGAGTCGAGGCGGTCGAGGGCAGCAACGGCCTGGGGGTCAACTCGCTGCTCAAGGAGACCGGCCTGGTGACCTACGACGTCGGCTTCGTCAACACGGCCTCCTGCAAGAGCGCGGTCACCTTCATCGACGGTGACGAGGGCATCCTGCGCTACCGCGGCTACCCGATCGAGGAGCTCGCCCAGAGGTCCAGCTTCGTCGAGGTCTGCTACCTGCTCATCTACGGCAAGCTGCCGACGAGCGACGAACTGTCGACCTTCGAGGAGCTGATCAGCCGCCACACGATGCTCCACGAGGACCTGCGCGCCTTCTTCAACGGCTTCCCGCGCGACGCGCACCCGATGCCCGTCCTGTCCTCCGCGGTCTCCGCGCTGGGCACGTTCTACCAGGACAGCCTCGACCCGTTCGACGAGGAGCAGGTCGAGATCAGCACGATCCGCCTCCTCGCCAAGCTGCCGACCATCGCGGCCTACGCCTACAAGAAGTCCGTCGGGCAGGCGTTCATCTACCCCGACAACTCCCTCAACTTCGTCGAGAACTTCCTCCGGATGACGTTCGGCGTCCCCGCGGAGCCCTACCTCGTCGACCCGACCGTCGCCAAGGCGCTCGACCTGCTCTTCGTCCTGCACGCCGACCACGAGCAGAACTGCTCCACCTCGACCGTGCGCCTCGTCGGCTCGGCCCACGCCAACCTCTTCAACTCCGTCTCCGCCGGCATCCACGCCCTCTCCGGGCCGCTCCACGGCGGCGCCAACCAGGCGGTCCTCGAGATGCTCGGCGACCTGCAGAGCTCCGGCGAGGACCCCAAGGCGTTCATGGACCGGGTCAAGAACAAGGAAGCCGGCATCCGGCTCATGGGCTTCGGCCACCGCGTCTACAAGAACTACGACCCGCGCGCAGCCCTCGTCAAGCAGGCCGCGGACGAGATCCTCGCCAAGCTCGGCAAGAACGACCCGCTGCTCGACATCGCGAAGCAGCTCGAGGAGATCGCGCTCGCCGACGACTACTTCGTCGAGCGCCGCCTCTACCCCAACGTCGACTTCTACACCGGCCTGATCTACAAGGCGATGGGCTTCCCGTCGAAGATGTTCACGGTCCTGTTCGCCATCGGCCGCCTGCCGGGCTGGATCGCCCAGTGGCGCGAGATGATGGGCGACCCGGAGACGAAGATCGGCCGCCCCCGCCAGATCTACACCGGCGAGCCGGAGCGGCACTACCCCGCCTGACCTGCGCGCCCGCGCCGACCGCGGCAGAGTGGGGGCATGGCCTCCTACTCCGTCAACCCGGCCGCGGTCGAGCACGTCCGGGCCCTCATCGACAAGCGGCGCTACGTGCTCGACTCCGACTGGGGCGAGGTGCAGCCGGACGCCGCCGCCCAGAACGCCTACCTCGAGAAGCACTCGTGGCAGGACTACGCCGCGTGGCACCTCGGCCTGACCGAGGGGGCCAACGACGAGACGAAGGCGCGGTACGCCTTCGTCTGCGGCGACTTCCGACGGGTGCACCGCTCCGGGCTCATCGCCTGCGTCTACCGGGCGGCCGAGTGGCGGCACAAGGCCGTCGAGCTGGCCGCCCACGAGCTGCTCCAGCTGCTCGACGCCAAGGCCGGCATCACGGGCGACTGATCGGGTGAGCGGGTCAGCGGGTCAGCGGGTCAGCGGGTGAGGGGGTGAGCGGGGGGCGCGGCGCGGAACGGCGCTCAGCGCAGGGTGATGGTCACCGTCGTGGACGCGGCCCCCTCGGACCACCCGTCGTCCCCGGCCTCGCGGTCCCACGCCCGCTCGCCGACGGACACGCCGGTCACGCCGAGCTGGGCGGCCCGGGCCACGGACCAGTGGGCGACGGCCCAGGCGGTCCGCTGGTCAGGCGCGGTCACCGTCAGGGCGCGGTCGGCCGCCTCGGCCCGCGTGACGCCCATCTCGGTGCTCAGGGCCTCGGCGACCGCCGTCGGCTCGGCCCCGGCCGTCGCCTCGTCGAGGGTGCAGCTGAGGCCGGCGGGGGAGTGGCCGGTCAACGCCGAGGCGAGGACCCGGCCCTGCCCCTCGTGGTCCCGGTAGGCCTCCGGGAAGCCGCTCCGCTGCACCTTCTGCGCGATCTCGGTGATGTCAGCCTTCTCGTAGTCCTTGACCTTGACGAGGGCGTCGTAGAACTTGTTGGTCGAGTAGACCGGGTCGAGGATCTGCTTCTTCGTGCCCCAGCCCTGGCTCGGCCGCTGCTGGAAGAGCCCGAGCGAGTCACGGTCGCCGTAGGTGATGTTGAGGATCTTCGACTCCTGGTAGGCCGTCGTCAGGGCGATCGTCGCGGCGCGCGGCGGCAGGTCCCGCTTGATCGACAGGGCGGCGATGAGGGCGGCGTTGCCCGTCTGCTCGGGGTCGAAGCTCTCGGTCATCCCCGCGGCCGTGATCGTGCACCGCTGGGTGCGCACGCTGTCGTAGAGGAACCGGGAGGCGAGCCACCCGCCGCCGGCGACGAGCACGAGGACGATGAGCAGCGCGACCCGCCCCCGGCGCCGGCGGCGCGGGGGACGGTGAGTGACGCCGGACTCGTCGAGGACGAGTCCGAGGCGGTCGTGCGGCATGGGGTCCCGTCCGTCGTCGAGTGGGTGGTCAGTCGTTCGCGTGGAGGGCCTCGTTGAGGGTGATCCCGGTGCCCTTGCGGGCCCGGGCCTCGACGGCGCCGGTCTGGCTGTTGCGGATGAAGAGGATGTTGCTGGCCCCCGAGAGCTCGCGGGCCTTGACGACGCTGCCGTCCGGCATCGTCACCTTGGTGCCCGCGGTGACGTAGAGGCCGGCCTCGACGACGCAGTCGTCGCCGAGGGCGATGCCGATGCCACCGTTGGCGCCGACCAGACAACGCTCACCGATGCTGACGCGTTCCGTGCCGCCGCCGGACAGGGTGCCCATGATCGAGGCGCCGGCTCCGATGTCCGAGCCGTCGCCCACGACGACGCCCTGCACGATCCGTCCCTCGACCATCGAGGCGCCGAGCGTGCCGGCGTTGAAGTTGCAGAACCCCTCGTGCATGACCGTGGTGCCGGGCGACAGGTGGGCGCCGAGCCGCACTCGGTCGGCGTCGGCGATCCGCACACCCGGAGGCACGACGTAGTCGGTCATCCGCGGGAACTTGTCCACGCCGAACACCTGGACCGGGCCGCGGGCCCGCAGTCGCAGCCGCGTGGCCTCGAAGTCCTCGACACCGCACGGGCCGTGGTTGGTCCACACGACGTTGGGCAGGGCCCCGAAGATGCCGTCGAGGTTGATCGTGTTGGGGTGGACGAGGCAGTGGGAGAGCAGGTGGAGGCGCAGGTAGGCATCCGGCGCGTCGGCCGGCGGGGCGTCGAGGTCGACCTCGACGAGCCGGACCTCGGTGCGCACGCGGCGCAGCTCGTCGGCCGCGGTCAGGGCCTCGAGGCCGTGGGGCGCGGTTGCGTCAGCAGGGCGGGCACCGAGGGCCGGTGCCGGGAACCACGTGTCGAGGACCTGCCCCCCGTCGGTGATCGTGGTGAGACCGTATCCCCATGCGCTGCGCTCAGACATGGAGCCAAGGGTATTGGGGCCGGCGCCGCCGCGCGCACGTGGCCCGGGACGCGGGCAGCCCTGCGGGCCCGACCGACTAGCCTTCCCGTATGCCGCCGAGCTCAGTCCCCGAGACCAGCGTCCTGCTCGACCTGTCGAGTGACGTCGCCACGCTGACCGCCGCGATCTGCGACATCCCGTCGGTGAGCTGGGAGGAGGCGCCGCTCGCCGACGCGATCGAGGTGGCGCTGCGCGGGCTGCCCCACCTCGAGGTCGTCCGGGACGGCAACGCGGTCATCGCGAGGACGAGCCTCGGACGTGACGAGCGGGTCATCCTCGCCGGGCACATCGACACGGTTCCGATCGCCGCCGAGCCCAACGTGCCGACGCGGCGCGAGGCCGGCGTCCTCTGGGGTCGCGGCACGGTCGACATGAAGGGCGGCGTCGCCGTGATGCTCAAGGTGGCCGCCCAGGTCCTCGAGCCGGCCCGAGACCTCACCTTCGTCTTCTACGACTGCGAGGAGATCGAGGGCCGCTACAACGGGCTGGGGCGCATCGCCGCCAACCACCCGGACCTGCTCGCCGGTGACTTCGCCGTGCTCCTCGAGCCGACGGACGGCGTCGTCGAGGGCGGCTGCAAGGGCACGCTCCGCGTCGACGTCACGACCCGCGGCGTGGCCGCCCACTCGGCCAGGCCGTGGAAGGGACACAACGCGATCCACGACGCCGTGCAGGTCCTCAGCCGGCTCGGCGCCTACGAGCCGGAGCAGGTCGACGTCGACGGGCTCGTCTTCACCGAGGCGCTCCAGGCGGTCGGGATCAGCGGCGGCATCGCGGGCAACGTCATCCCCGACCGGTGCACCGTCACGGTGAACTACCGGTTCGCCCCCGACAAGGACGTCGCCGCGGCCTACGCGCACGTGCTGCAGGTCTTCGACGGGTTCGAGTGCGAGCTCGGCGACGCCGTCGACGGCGCGCGCCCCGGCCTCCACCTGCCGTCGGCCCGCGCCTTCGTCGAGGCCCTCGGGCTGCCGGTCAACCCGAAGGAGGGCTGGACCGACGTCGCCCGGTTCTCCGCGCTCGGCATCCCAGCGGTGAACTTCGGCCCCGGCGACCCCAGCCTCGCCCACATGGACGACGAGCGCTGCCCGGTGGTGCAGTACGAAGAGGCCGAGCGGGCCCTGCTCCGCTGGCTCACCTGACCATCGAAAGAGCAGTTCGCGACACGAGCCAATCGAGAGAGCAGTTCGCGACCGAGCCAATCGAGAGAGCAGTTCGCGACACGTCGCGCGGGGTACCCCGCGCGCCGCGTGTCGCGAACTGCTCTCTCGATCGAGTGGGGGTGTCGCGAACTGCTCTCTCGATCGAGTGGGGGTGTCGCGAACTGCTCTGTCGATTGGGGCTCGGGGTTGAGGCTTAGGGTGGAGCCCGTGAGTGATCACGACACCGACGAGCACCAGCCGAGCGCGACGCGGGACGTCGCCCGTGACCCGGAGGTGCGACCCGACGAGAAGCCCGCGGCCCGCGTCTCCGACGCTATGCGCCGCTCCGGCCCGCTGATGATGCGTCGCGGCAAGGTGCCTCCCACGACGACCGACCAGCGACTCCTCGACCGCGGTCAGCCCACCGACTGGCTGCACGCCGACCCGTGGCGCGTGATGCGCATCCAGTCGGAGTTCGTCGAGGGCTTCGGGGCGCTCGCCGAGCTCGGTCCGGCCGTCAGCGTCTTCGGCTCGGCGCGCACCCGTGCCGGGGACCCGGCCTACACCATGGGCGTCGAGGTCGGACGGCTCCTCGCCGAGGCCGGCTACGCGGTCATCACCGGCGGCGGCCCCGGGGCCATGGAGGCCGCCAACAAGGGGGCCTTCCTCGGGGGCGGCACGTCGGTGGGCCTCGGCATCGAGCTGCCCTTCGAGACGGGCCTCAACGAGTACGTCGACCTCGGCGTCAACTTCCGCTACTTCTTCGCCCGCAAGACGATGTTCCTCAAGTACTCGCACGGCTTCATCGTCCTGCCGGGCGGGTTCGGCACCCTCGACGAGCTGTTCGAGGCGGTGACGCTCGCGCAGACCCGCAAGGTGACCCAGTTCCCCGTCGTGCTCATGGGCACGGCCTACTGGGGAGGCCTGCTGGACTGGCTGCGCGACGCGGCCCTCGCCGGCGGCATGATCGGCGAGGACGACCTCGACCGGCTCGTCGTCACCGACGCGGCCGAGGAGGCCGTCGCCGCCATCCAGTCGCACGAGGACTCGAGCGCCGCGACCGAAGCGGAGCGGCCCGAGTGAAGTGGTTCATCCTGTTCGTCGGCATCGTCGTCCTCTGCTTCGTCGTCGCACTGGTCCTCGGCTGGGTCGGCGGCGCGGGCGGGCTCGGCAGACCGACCTCCTCGCTCAGCCACGAGCCGCTCCCCGACGGTGACCTGCACGACGAGGACCTCGACCAGCTCAGGTTCGACGTGACCTTCCGCGGCTACCGGATGAGCCAGGTCGACGGAGTCCTCGAGCGGCTCCGGCGCGAGCTGCGCGAGAAGGACGAGCACATCGCCTTCCTCCGCGCCACGACGGCCGAGGAGCCCACGCCGGAGCCGGCTGAGCCGCACGACACGCCCCAGGCATGAGGGCCACCGCGCCAGCACGTCCGGCGAGGACGTTCCTGCTCACCGTGCTGGCGCTCTACGCGGCCTGCCGCATCGTCACCACGGCGATCCTGCTCGTCGTCCTGCCCCGGCAGGTCCCGAGCGGGATGAGCGGTGGCGAGCACCTGCCGGTGACCTACTTCCCGTTCACGGCCCTCTGGGACGGGCAGTGGTACCACGTCATCGCGACCGAGGGCTACCCCGACCAGCTGCCCCGGTCCGACGACGGCCGGGTCGAGCAGAACCCGTGGGCGTTCTACCCGCTCTTCCCGTACGCCGCGCGGGCCCTGATGGCGCTGACCGGCGTCGGCTTCCCGGCGGCAGGCTCGACGATCGCCCTCGTCTGCGGCTTCGGGGCCGCCGTCCTCATGGCGCTGCTCCTGCGCGAACGCATCGGCGAGCGCGCCACCCTCGTCGTCGTCGTGCTGTGGGCCTCCTTCCCCGCGTCGGTCGTGCTGCAGCTCGCCTACACGGAGTCGCTCGCGATGCTGCTCCTCGTCGGCTACCTCTACGCCCTGTCGCGCGAGCGCTGGCTCGTCGCGGCGGGGGTGGCCGTGCTCGTCGGCCTCAGCCGGCCGATCGCCGTGCCGCTCGCGGTGGTCACCCTCGTCGCGCTGTGGCTGCGCTGGCGCGCCCGGGCCGCCCGACCGATCCCGACGAGGGAGTATGCCGTTGGGCTGGCTTCCCTCGTCGGGTGCGGTGTCGCTGGGCTGCTCTGGCCGGCCGTGGCCTGGTGGGCGACCGGTGAGTCGAGCGCATACACCGACACGATGGGGGCCTGGCGGAGCTCAGGGGCCGTGGAGCCCTTCGTCCCGTGGGTCGAGATGTCCACCTACGTCTTCGGCGACACCTGGGGGCCGGTGTGGCTCGTCGTGGTCCCGGTCGTCATCCTCGCCATGGTGGCCGGGCCATGGGCGAAGGCGCTCGGGGCCGAGCTGCGGACCTGGACGGTTGCCTACCCCGCCTACCTGGCCGCCGTGCTCGACCCGTTCACGAGCATCTTCCGCTACCTCATCCCGCTCTTCCCCCTGCTCGCCGTCCTCGTCGGGGCAGGCTGGACCGGCCACCGGGCCGAGCGCGCGGACAGCTGGCCGCGTCTGCTCCTCAGAGCCGTGCCCCTGCTCGTCGCGTTCGTCATCGGGCAGTACTTCTGGACCGACATCCTCTGGCGCTACGTCCCCTCGCCCTCGGGCGACTACCCACCCTGACGCCGGGTCCCGCCCCCCGTCGAGTGTGCACTTCGTGCCGTCGGGGAGGGCGGGAGGGCTGGGTCGGCCCGGGCCTCGGGAGCGAGCTCAGCGGCATACGGCATGCTCACCTGCCCCCCGGTGGGTGTGCGCTCACCGGCCCTCGAAGCTCGGCTTCTCCTTGGCGAGGAACGCGTCGACGGCGGTCTGGTGGTCCGCACTGCGGCCGGTCAGGCCCATCAGCTCCGCCTCGTGGGCGAGCGCCGTCGCGAGGTCGGTGCCGGCGCTCGTCGCCACGGCTCGCCGGATCGAGCCGTAGGCGAGCGTGGGACCGGCGGCAAGCGATGTCGCGACCTCACTGACCACGCGCTCGAACTCCGCCGCTGAGACCACCTGCGAGACGAGCCCGAGCGACAGCGCCTCGTCCGCCGGGATGGTCCGGGGGAACATGAGCAGGTCCTTGGCGCGGGCCGGCCCGACGAGGCGGGGCAGCGACCACGACGCCCCCGAGTCGCAGGAGAGGGCGATCCCCGCGAACGCGGTGTTGAGCCCGGCGTTGTCGACGATGATCCGCACGTCGCAGGCCAGGGCGAAGCTGAGGCCGGCCCCGGCGGCGACCCCGTTGATCGCCGCGACGACCGGCTTGTTCATGGTCGCGAGGAGCATGACGATCGGGTTGTAGTGCTCGGTCACCGTCGTCGCCAGCGTGGTCTCACCCGAGCGCAGGTCGGCCACGTGCTCCTTGAGGTCCTGGCCGACGCAGAAGGCCCGCCCGTTCCCGGTGAGCACGACACAGCGGACCGCCGGGTCGTCGGCCGCGGCGCGCAGCGCCTCGAGGAGCGCCACCTTGAGGTTGCGGTCGAGCGCGTTCATCGCGTCCGGACGGTCGAGACGGACCCAGGCGACGCCGTTCGTCACGGTCACGTCGAGGGGGCCGGTGGCCGTGGTTTCTGTCATGGCCTCAGCGGGGCTCGGCGCGGGCTGCGGTGTGGGGGTCGGCTCAGTCATGGCGCCCACTCTGTCCCAAACCCCTTGTGTGGGAAAGTGCTGGGTCGGCGAGGTGCTCGTGGTCACATCCCGGATTAGGTCCGGCTGAGCCGACACGGAATAATGGCTACAGACCACCCGATTTCCTGTGGAAGGGGCACCATGGCAGCAATGAAGCCGAGGACCGGCGACGGACCGCTCGAGGTCGTCAAGGAGGGCCGCGGCATCGTGCTGCGCATGCCCCTTGAGGGCGGCGGCCGTCTCGTCGTCGAGATGACCCCGGACGAGGCTGCGGCCCTTCGCGACGCCATCCAGGGGTGTGACGGGGTCAACTGAGCACGTTTGTCAGCGCACGGCTCCCGACGGTCCGGTCGGGGGCCGTTGTCGTTCCCGGGTTCAGCGCTTGACGGCGAGCAGGAGGCCGTCGCCGACGGGCAGGAGCGACACGATGAACCGCCCGTCGTCACGCAGGGCGCGGCCCACCTCGCGCAGGGTCCGGGTCTGGGGGTCGCGGGCGGCCGGGTCCGACTCCTGGTCGGTCCACGTCAGGGCCAGGGTGCCACCGTGCCGGAGCAGCCGGGTGGCCTGCTCGACGTAGTGGGGGTACTCCTCCTTGTCCGCGTCCACGACGACGAGGTCGTAGGCCCCGTCCGTCATCCGGGGAAGCACGTCAAGAGCGCGACCAGCGATGACGCGGGTGCGCTGGTGGGCCACGCCGGCCGCGCCGAAGACTTCCCGCGCGGCGTGCTGGTGCTCGGACTCGAGGTCGATCGTCGTGAGGATCCCGTCGGCCGGCATCCCCGCCAGGAGCCACAGACCGGACACGCCGGCCCCGGTGCCCACCTCCATGACGGCCTTGGCGCCCGTCGCCGCCGCGAGGGCGCTCAGCAGGGCCCCCACACCGTTGCTGACGGCGGCGACCCCGAGCTCCTCGGC
The DNA here is from genome assembly GCF_040365325.1 of Intrasporangium sp. DVR. Lineage (NCBI taxonomy): Bacteria > Bacillati > Actinomycetota > Actinomycetes > Micrococcales > Intrasporangiaceae > Intrasporangium > Intrasporangium sp. DVR. Next base: position 247,638 of record NZ_BAABZW010000001.1, read on the forward strand.
TCGGCGTTGGGCCTCCTCGACGTGGTCGCTCGGCGTGACGAACTCCTCGGCATGCGACCAGGCAGCCACTTTGTGCGTGCTCATGCTCGTCACCCTAGTGCCAGGCAGGAGCGAGGGTCCTCCGCTCGCACAGGTGATCCACAGGGTGATGACAGCGAAAGACGGGTCCGGTCGGGAAGGGTGAAGGGGAACGAAACCGGCCGACGCGGCGTTGTGTTGGTCAAGAATCCCCGAAAGGTGTCTGATCGCGTGAGTGCGACCGTCCTGTCCGAGGCCACCGGCGGTGCCGGCGAGCCGCAGCTCGCTGCTGCCCGCGGCAGCGCGGAGGCAGTGCCGGACGCCGGCTGGACCCCCCCGACCTGGGAAGAGGTCGTCGAGCAGCACTCGGCGCGGGTCTATCGCCTGGCCTACCGCCTCACCGGCAACCCGCACGACGCCGAGGACCTGACACACGACGTCTTCCTGCGGGTCTTCCGCTCCCTGAGCTCCTACCAGCCCGGCACCTTCGAGGGCTGGCTCCACCGCATCACGACCAACGTCTTCCTCGACAAGATGCGGCGCAAGCAGCGGATCCGCTTCGACGCCCTCCCCGAGGACGCGGCCGGCCGGCTCCCGAGCGCCGAGAAAGGCCCGGAGCAGACCTACCACGACGCCCGCTTCGACGACGACGTGCAACGCGCCCTCGACGCGCTCGCCCCGGAGTTCCGTGCGGCTGTCGTGCTCTGCGACATCGAGGGGCTGTCCTACGAGGAGATCAGCGCGACCCTCGGGGTCAAGCTCGGCACCGTCCGCTCCCGGATCCACCGGGGCCGCGCCCAGCTCCGCGAGGCGCTCGCCCACCGGGCTCCCGAGGCGGCCCGGAAGCCGGAGACGCGCACCGCGCGTCCGGGACTGCGACTGCCGGGACGGCGTGTGGCGGCAGGGGCCAGGTGATGACGGCGTGAGTCGCGAGGGTCGTCAGGCAACGGTGCCGCCGGTCGTTCCCGCGCCACGCGTGACCTCCCGGACCGAGCCGATGGGGGTGGGTGCCCAGTGACACCCCATCTGGGCGGCCACGTCCGGGCCTACGTCGACCGGGCCCTCCCTCCGGCCATCCTCCATCTCTACGACCGCCACCTCGTCGCCTGCATGGTGTGCCGCGCCGCAGCCGACCAGGAACGCCGCATCGTCGCAGCCCTGCGCAGCGATGCCGGCGCGCTGCCCGGCTCGCTCCGCAGCTCGCTGATGAGCCTCGCCTCCACCCCCGATCCTGAGCCGGCCCCGAGCCCCGGCCCGCGGATCCCGCTCGGTCCCCTGGCAGCGCGCGGGTCGAACGGGTCGTCCGGGTCGCTGGGGTCCCTCGTGTCGTTCGGTTCGTTCGGTTCGTTCGGGTCGTTCGGGTCGTTCGGGTCCGCCACGGCGGGTCCCGCTGGCCCGCCCGAGCGCCTGTCCACGGTGCCGCCGATGGCGCCGCCCCTGCACCGCTCGCCGATGCGCGCGGCCGTGGTGGCCTCGCTCGCCGCCGGCGCCTCCGTCGCGGCCGCGTGGGGACTGGCGGTCTCGCCCCTTCCCGGGGCGGTGCGCCCCCCTGCCGTCAGGGTGCCCGCGGGAGTTGCGAGCCTCGGGGTCGCCAACTACGGGGTCATGCTGCCGTCGCTGCCCTCGGCCACGCCGTCCTCGACAGCGCAGCCCGGACCGGTGAGCTCCACGACGCGCCGTCCCGCCCCCTTCTCCCTCCTCTCGACGAGTCGCGGAGCCGGGCCGATCATGCCCGTGACCGCCCCGGTTCGTATCTCTCTCGTCTCTTCGGCACAATCGGGGCCATGAGCGACGACCCCACCGAGCGGCGGCCTGGCGACGCACGACCTGACCGCCCCGGGGAGGTCGAGCAGACCCGCGCCCTCGACCAGTCGTCGACCCAGCCGATCCAGCCGATGACGAGCCCTGAGTCGGGGTCGCAGGACCACGGCTGGTTCAGCCGGTTCGGCGCCGAGCACCCCACCGAGGGACCCGGCGTGCCCGCTCGATCCGACGCCACGTGGGGGTCCGACCGGGCCGATGCGCTCGCCGAGGAGGCCCACCGGGCGCGCCACTCCGCGCCGGTCGTGCCGTCCGGTCCGGCTGCGGCGCCTGAAGCATCGCCCGACTACCCGGTCGGGGTGCCCTACGCCTATCCCGGTGGCTCGATGCCGCCACCGACCGGTCCTCCCGTGGACAACGGGATGCCCCCGGACCCGTCACCGGGCGCCTACCCGGGACCGTGGCAGAGTCAGCCGCCCGGGGCTCCCGCGGGCCCCCTTCCCTCGCCCGTCCGCGCTCCTCGCCGACGGCGCGGCCTCGTGGCCGCCGGGATCGTCGCCCTCTGCCTCGCCTCCGGGGTCGTCGGGGGAGTGGCCGGTCAGGTGCTCGAGGACCAGGTGATCACGAGGGGCAGGGCGCTGCCGGAGCCCGGTCCGGGAGTGACCGAGCGCCCCGCCGGCTCGGTGGCCAACATCGCGGCGCAGGTCCTGCCGAGCGTGGTGACGATCAAGGTCGACGCGGGCGCGGAGGGGGCCGGGACGGGCTCCGGCTTCGTCATCGACGACCGGGGCCACATCCTCACCAACAACCACGTCGTCGCCGCTGGAGCGGCCAACGGCGTCATCGAGGTCGTCCTCAGCAACGGTGAGACCGAGAGGGCGCGCATCGTCGGTCGGGACGTCAGCTACGACCTGGCCGTCCTGCGGATCGAGCGCACCGACCTGACGCCGCTGCGCCTCGGCTCCTCGGACAAGGTCGTCGTCGGTGACTCCGTCATCGCGGTCGGGGCCCCGCTCGGCCTGGACCAGACGGTGACCTCCGGCATCGTCAGCGCCCTCAACCGCCCGGTGGCGCCGGGCGCCGGTGACGAGCTGTCGTTCATCAACGCGATCCAGACCGATGCCGCGATCAACCCCGGCAACTCCGGTGGTCCACTGCTCGACCTCGCCGGGCAGGTCATCGGCGTCAACTCCGCGATCGCCCGCGTCCCCGGCGCAGGTGCGTCCTCCTCCGGCAACATCGGCCTCGGCTTCGCGATCCCGAGCGACCAGGCGCGGCGCACCGCCGACCAGCTGATCGCGACGGGCAAGGCGACCCACCCGATCATCGGGGTCCTGCTCGACCGGACCTTCACCGGCGAGGGAGCCCTCGTCCAGGACGACGCGAAGGCCATCACCCCGGGCGGTCCAGCGGCCAAGGCCGGAGTCCAGCCGGGCGACGTCATCGTCAGCTTCGAGGGAGATCAGATCCGCACCCCGGACCAGCTCATCGTCTCGATCCGGTCCCGGGCCGTCGGTGAGACCGTGACGCTGACGATCGAGCGCGATGGCCAGCCGATGGACCTGCAGATGACCCTCGAGGCGGATCCCGAGAGCTGATCTCGGCAAGCATCCGTATGATGGCGCCGGCGGCACGCCGGTGCCGAGGCCGCGGAGGAATGAGCAACTGTGTTCGACATCAACGGGTGGGAGCTCCTGCTGCTCGGTGTCCTTGCCATCCTCGTGCTCGGTCCGGAGCGGCTGCCCGACTACGCGGCCAAGCTGGGACGCTTCGTGCGCCAGGCCAGAGGCATGGCCGACCGGGCGAAGCAGCAGCTCAAGGAGGAGATGGGGCCGGAGTTCTCCGACGTCGACTGGCGGGCCTACGACCCCCGGCAGTACGACCCGCGGCGCATCGTCCGCGAGGCGCTCAGCGCGTCGCCGTCGGAGGACGTCGAGCCTCCGGCCAAGCCGGTGAGCACGCCGAAGACCCACGACCCCTCGTTGCCGACGCCGTGGGACAGCGAAGCCACCTGACCTCCGAGCAGCCTCCGCGCGGATGCAGGCCCAGCCGGCCCTGAAGGCGCGTCAAGCGGCGGACCGAGCCCAGCGGCATACGGCCTGGTGTTTGACCCGCTCCGGCAACACACCGAGTAACTGTCAACCCACCGTGATCCGATCCCGGTGGGTTGACAGCTACTCGGTGTGTTGCGCCTGAGGTGGGGAGCAGACCCCCCGCGTCAGCGACCCGCGGGAGTGAGGCCCAGCGACCGCCCGGCGAGGCCGCGGGCGCGGCTGGCCAGTCCGCGCGCGATGCCGCGCAGCGCCACCCCGGCGGCCGAGTCGGGCGCACCGAGGACCACGGGGGTGCCGGAGTCGCCGCCCTCGCGCAGGGTCGTGTCGAGCGGGATCTGGCCCAGCAGCGGCACGGGGGCTCCGATGCTGCGGCTCAGCGAGTCGGCGACGGCCTGACCGCCTCCGGAGCCGAAGATCTCCTGCCGCGTGCCGTCGGGAAGCTCGAGCCAGGACATGTTCTCGATGACGCCGGTGATGCGCTGGTGGGTCTGCAGGGCGATGGACCCGGCGCGTTCGGCCACCTCGGCCGCGGCCTGCTGCGGCGTGGTGACGACGAGGATCTCGGCGGTTGGGATCAGCTGCGCGACGGAGATCGCGATGTCGCCGGTGCCGGGCGGGAGGTCGAGCAGGAGGACGTCGAGGTCACCCCAGAAGACGTCACCGAGGAACTGCTGCAGGGCCCGGTGCAGCATCGGGCCGCGCCAGACGACGGGCTGGTTGCCCGGGACGAACATGCCGATCGAGATGACCTTCACGTCGTGCGAGACCGGCGGCAGGATCATGTCGTCGACCTGCGTCGGCCGCTGCTCGACGCCGAGCATGCGCGGCACGGAGAAGCCGTAGACGTCGGCGTCGACGACACCGACGCGCAGGCCCTGCTCGGCCATCGCGGCGGCGAGGTTGACCGTCACCGAGGACTTGCCGACGCCGCCCTTGCCGGACGCGACGGCGTAGACGCGGGTCAGCGAGTTGGGCTGGGCGAACGGGATCTCCTTCTCGGGTGTCCCGCCGCGCAGCTGCTGGCGCAGCTCGGCCCGCTGCTCGTCGCTCATGACGTCGAGCGTGACGTTGACGGACGTGACCCCGGGCAGGGCCTGGACCGCTGCGGTCGAGTCGCGGGTCAGGGTCTCCTTCATGGGGCAGCCGGAGACCGTCAGGAAGATGGCGAGCTCTACGTGCCCGGCATCATCGACCTCGACCGACTTGACCATGCCGAGCTCGGTGATGGGCTTGCGGATCTCGGGGTCGTTGACCTTCGACAGTGCCGTGAGCAGGGCGTCGCGGCTGGGCAGGGCGGGGGCAGACATGCAAACCATCGTATGCCGCTGGGCTGGCTCACCCGACCACGGTGGCCCGCCGCGGGGGTGGCCTCCCTCACCCCGGCCGGCCCCACCTCCCGCGGCAACACACCCGCTCCCGGCGTGGTCACCCCCGCTGCAGCCGGCACCAGCAGACGCCAACCGGGTGTGTTGCGGGGGGAGGGGGGTCAGTCGGTGGGTGGGTGCTTCGGCGCGGGGGCGTTGGCGTTGGCGTCGAAGGGCCGGATCAGCGCCCGCTCCTCGAGCTCGCCCAGCAGGTCGCGCAGCTCGGACCGGACGAAGTCCCTGGTGGCCTGCTCGCGCAGCGCGAGCCGGAGCGAGGCCACCTCGCGGGTGAGGAACTCGGTGTCGGCGAGGTTGCGCTCGTCGCGTGAGCGGTCCTGCTCGAGGCCGACGCGGTCGCGGTCGGCCTGCCGGTTCTGGGCGAGGAGGATCAGGGGCGCGGCATACGACGCCTGGAGGGAGAGGATCAGCGTGAGGAGCGTGTAGTTGGTCTCCCTGGGGTCGAACTGCTGCTCCCTCGGCATGAAGGTGTTCCAGGCCAGCCAGACGGCGACGAAGATCGTCATCCCGATGATGAAGCCGGGCGTCCCCATGAACCGGGCGAACTTCTCGGACAGGACGCCGAACGCCTCCTGCGACAACGACATCCGCGGGAGGAAGGACGCGCGCAGCTCCCGGGGCTGGTCGAGGCGGTCGCCCGGCGTGGTGGCGCGGTTCAGGCGGCGGTTCGTCTGCTCCGTCACGGCTTGACCTCCAGCTCGTGCCGCTCCTCACGCCAGTCCTCGGGGAGGATGTGGTCGAGGACGTCGTCGACGGTGACGGCCCCGATGAGCCGGCCGTCCTCGTCCACGACGGGCAGGGAGACGAGGTTGTAGGTCGCGAGCGTCCGGGTGACGCGCTCGAGGGAGGCATAGGCCGGCAGCGGCTCCATCTCCTTGTCGATGATCGACCCGACCGAGGCGTGCGGCGGCTCGCGCAGCAGCCGCTGGATGTGCACGAGGCCGAGGTAACGGCCGGTGGGCGCCTCCAAGGGGGGCCGGCAGACATAGACCATCGTCGCCAGCGCCGGGGCGAGCTCCTCGCGCCGGACCATGGCGAGTGCCTCGGCGATCGTCGCCTCGGGGCCGAGGATCACCGGCTCGGTGGTCATCATGCCGCCGGCGGTCTTCTCGTCGTAGGAGAGCAGCCGCCGCAGCGGTGCCGCCTCGTCCGGCTCCATCAGCTGCAGCAGGCGCTCGGCCTGCTCGGGCGGGAGGTCGGCGAGGAGGTCGGCTGCGTCGTCGGGCTCCATGGCCTCGAGCACGTCCGCGGCCCGCTCGTTGTCGAGGCCGGCGATGATCTCGACCTGGTCGTCCTCGGGCAGCTCCTCGAGGATGTCGGCGAGCCGGTCGTCGTCGAGGGCCGCTGCCACCTCGGCCCGGCGCTTCGGGTTGAGGTCGTGGATGACCTCGGCGAGGTCGGCGACCTTGAGGTCCTCATAGGTCTCGAGGAGCCGCTCGGCGCTCTGGGCGGGGGCGTCGTCGTGAAGCCCGACCACCTCGCGGATCTCGACGAGCATGGTCTTGCCGGACCGTCGGCGGGTGAGGCGCGACATGGCCCGCGAGGCCGACGAGACGCCGTTGGCCTGGCGCACGAACACCTTGACCGCGTACCAGTCGCGGCGGGCGGACTGCTCGATCGCGACGTCCTCGACGATCGCCTGCTCGAAACCGGACGCCTCGGCCTCACGGCTGCGCACGGTGACGGTGCGGTCGAAGAGCTCCGCGGCGACGAGGGTCTCGTTGGTCCGCTGCTCGAACCGGCGCATGTTGACCAGGCCCGTCGTGATGACGGCACCGGCGTCGATCGACGTGACGCGGGTCATCGGCACGAAGACGCGGCGGCGCCCGGGCACCTCCACGACGAGGCCGATGACGCGGGGCTCAGGACGGGCGTGGGTGAACACCACGACGACGTCGCGCACGCGGCCGACCTGGTCGCCGAGCGGATCGAAGACGCTCAGGCCGGTCAGTCGTGCGACGAAGACACGGGTGCTGGCGCTCATGGCCCAAGGCTATGCGTTCCGGGTCTGAGCTGGCCGGTGCCACGACGGGCGGGCGCCCATCGGGTGTGCCTCAGCGCTTGCGTGAGCCGCCCGGGACGTCGTTGGCGCGCCGGTGCCCCCGGCCCTTCCAGTGCCAGGGCCGCCACGCGGTGGTCGTCACCGTCGTGCGCGCGGGCTCGGCTCGCAGGTCGAGGGCGGTGTAGGCCCCGGGGGACTCGAGGGGAGAGCCGAAGGGGGACAGGGCCGTGACGGTGCACTCACGGGCCCAGCGGGTCAGGGAGTCGTCGATGGAGTTGAGCCGTGAGGCGCGGAGCAGCTCGGCGGCGTGGTCCCACTCGGGAGAGCCCGGCTCGAGGACGACCGCGTGCGCGCGGGTGGTGAGCAGGCGCCCGCCGCTGTCCTTGCTGCGGAGGATGAGGTTGACCTCCTTCGGCAGCCAGGGGAGCGGCTGCTCGCCGGGACCGCTGACGACGAAGGCCGTCGTGCCGTCCCAGACGTGCCACGCGGGCCAGGTGCGGTCGTCGGCGACGTCGACCCACAGCAGGCTGGACTTGGTCATCGCCTCGTTGAGCAGGGCGCTGAGGTTGAGGGCTGGCTGCAGGGATGGCTCCTCCGTCACAGCGTCCACCCTAGTGACCCACCCCGCGCCGTGGTGTCAGCCACGAGTGATAGCGGTCATAACGCCGATGTCGGCCCGCGCGCTACGTTGGCGCGCATGCGCAGCGCCAAGGACTTCTTCAAGCCCCTCGCCGTGGGGGCACCGGCACCGATCACCGAGGTGCCGGCCCGCCCGAGCCGGATGATCCACTTCTTCGACCCGAGCAACGAGAAGATGGCGGCCAAGGTCCCGGGGCTCGTCGGCACGGTCGACGTCCTGCTCGGCAACCTCGAGGACGCCGTCAAGGCGGACCGCAAGGAGGCCGCGCGGCTCGGCCTCGTCTCGATCGCCAGGGCGACCGACTTCGGGGAGCACACGCAGCTCTGGACCCGGGTCAACAGCCTCGACAGCCCGTGGGTCCTCGACGACCTGACGACGCTCGTGACGGAGATCGGCGACAAGCTCGACGTCGTCATGGTCCCCAAGGTCCAGGGGGCCGAGGACATCCACTACGTCGACCGGCTCCTCGCCCAGCTAGAAGCCCGCGCCGGTCTCACCCGGCCGATCCTCGTGCACGCCATCCTCGAGACGGCCCGGGGGATGGCCAACGTCGAGGAGATCGCCGCGGCGAGCCCCCGGATGCAGGGCATCTCGCTCGGCCCGGCCGATCTCGCTGCCGACCGGCGGATGAAGACGACCCGAGTCGGCGGCGGCCACCCGGGCTACCTGGTCCGCCAGGACCCGCCGGCGGGCGTCGAGGACGGCGTCCACGCCGACCGCGCGGTCTACCAGCAGGACCTGTGGCACTACACGATCGCGCGGATGGTCGACGCGTGCGCGATGCACGGGATCTTCCCCTACTACGGCCCCTTCGGTGACATCAAGGACGTCGTCGCGTGCGAGGACCAGTTCCGCAACGCCTTCCTCCTCGGCTGCGTCGGCGCGTGGTCGCTCCACCCGGTCCAGATCGACATCGCCAAGCGGGTGTTCAGCCCCTCGGCCGAGGATGTGGCACACGCTCGCCGGGTCAAGGAGGCGATGGGCGACGGGACCGGTGCGGTCATGCTCGACGGCAAGATGGAGGACGACGCCTCGCTCAAGCAGTGCCTCGTCATCCTCGAGCTCGCCGACCGCCTCAGCTCGACCGACCCCGAGCTCGCCGAGCTCTACGGCACGACGCCGGAAACCCCCTGAGCCGTATGCCGCTCAGCCCGTTCTCGACGAAAGGCGCACCCGCGTGACCGTTCAGTCCCAAGCCAGCCCAGCGGCATACGGCTCCTTCCGACCGCGTCGGTCGGTGCTCTACCTGCCCAGCTCCAACGAGCGGGCGCTCGAGAAGGCGAAGACCCTCCCGGTCGACGCGCTCATCCTCGACCTCGAGGACGCCGTGGCCCCGGACGCCAAGGCGACGGCCCGGGAGAACGCCTGCGCCGCGGTGCAGTCCGGCGAGTACGGCCGCAGTGAGCTGACGATCCGTGTCAACGGGCTCGGCTCGGAATGGCACGACGCCGACATCGCCGCCGCGGCCGCGGCCGGGCCCGACGCCATCGTCGTGCCGAAGGTGGGCTCAGCGGAGGAGGTCCGCCAGCTCGTCGCCGCGATGGAGGCCGCGGGCGCCCCGGAGAGGACGAAGCTCTGGGCCATGATCGAGACGCCCGTCGCCGTCCTTCACGCGGCCGAGATCGCCTCTGCCTCAGACCGGCTCACCGTCTTCGTGCTGGGGACCAACGACCTCAACAAGGAGCTCGGAGCGGAGCTGGTGCCGGGTCGGCACCCGCTCCTCACGTCCCTGTCGCTGACCCTGCTCGGCGCCCGGGCTGCCGGTGTCGCGGTCATCGACGGCGTCTGGATGGACGTCAAGGACCTCGACGGCCTGCGCGCGGAGTGCGTCCAGGGCCGACAGATGGGCTTCGACGGCAAGACCCTGATCCACCCGGGACAGGTCGAGACGGCCAACGAGGTCTTCGCGCCGAGCGCCGAGCAGGTCGAGGAGGCGCGCGGGATCATCGCGGCGTTCGAGGCGGCCGTCGCGGAGGGCAAGGGCGTCGCGACCTACCAGGGCAAGCTCGTCGAGAGCCTCCACGTCGACACGGCCAAGAAGGTCCTCGCCACGGACGAGGCGATCCGCGCGCTGTAGCTCGTCGACGCGCCCCGGACGGGGCAGCCAAAGCACCAACGCCGTGGCAGAGCTCAGCCGAGGCGCTCGAGAGCTGACCGCAGCAGCTCCGTCGCGTCCACTGCGTCAGTAGCCCTTGCCGTCGCCCCGCAGCGCCACCTCCTGGACCAGCCCGCTCGAGCAAGAACTGGGAAGGGTCGATACTGGTCTTCGCGGTCATCGCGATGCTCCATTCGAGAGTGCTGTGAGAGGTTCACTCGAAGGCTCACGCGGTGACCGCGCCCATGCCTGCAGGGACACGCCCACCGGTGTCGTCGCACACCAACGTTATGGACTCAACTTTGCCCGTCGACCAGAAGTTCGTCCCCGGCCCCGACGGAAGGCCACCCCCGACTCCTCGGGCGGCCGGGTGGGGCGCTGATCGAGGAGAGGCCGGGCGGGGGACCGGCCCGTGATAGACAGGTGGCAACCAAGGGAGAACCCATGCAGCACCTCAGCGTCGGACTCTTGTCGCGGTCGCGCAAGGAGAACGAGCGGCGGCTGCCGATCCATCCGCGCCACCTCGAGCGCATCGATCCCGGCCTGCGGTCGCTCGTCCACCTCGAGACCGGCTACGGGGAGCACTTCGGCCTGCCCGATGAGGCCCTGGCCCCACTGGTCGGCGGGATCCACTCGCGCGAGCAGCTCCTCGCCGAGAGTGACGTCATCCTCCTGCCGAAGCCGATGACCGAGGACCTCGCCGAGATGCGGGAGGGGCAGGTCCTGTGGGGCTGGCCGCACTGTGTCCAGGATGCCGAGCTGACGCAGGTCGCCATCGACAGACGGCTGACCCTCATCGCGTTCGAGGCGATGAACCACTGGAACCGGGACGGCTCCTTCGGCCTGCACGTCCTCCACAAGAACAACGAGCTGGCCGGCTATGCCTCGGTGCTCCACGCCCTGTCGATCACCGGCTCCACCGGAGCCTACGGACGTCGCCTCAGCGCCGCCGTGATCGGATTCGGGGCCACCGCCCGCGGTGCGGTGACCGCGCTGCAGGCGCTCGGGGTCAACCAGGTGGACATCCTCACGCACCGGGAGGTGGCCGCCGTCGCGTCGCCCATCCACGCGGCCCGCATCATCAACTTCGACTACGGCGTGCCCGGTGGCCGGGCCAGCGACGTGTTCACCGAGGACGGGGCCGAGCCGCTGGCCGGCTTCCTCGCCGGGCACGACATCATCGTCAACTGCGTCCTGCAGGACCCCAACCGGCCGATGATGTTCCTCGACGAGAGCGACCTGCCCCTGCTCGCCCCAGGCACGCTCGTCATCGACGTCTCCTGCGACGAGGCGATGGGCTTCAGCTGGGCGCGACCGACGTCCTTCGAGGAGCCGATGTTCACGGTGGGGGACACGATCCGCTACTACGCGGTGGACCACAGCCCGTCCTACCTCTGGGACTCCGCCACCTGGGAGATCAGCGAGGCCCTGCTGCCGTTCGTCGGGACGGTGATGGCGGGGCCCGACGCGTGGGCGGCCGACGAGACGATCCAACGGGCCATCGAGATCCAGGACGGCCGGATCCTCAACCCGAGCATCCTGACCTTCCAGTCGCGGTCGGCGGAGTTCCCCCACGTGCCGGAGCCCTGAGCGAGCCGGGGCGGCTTGCCTCGACGGTGCGAGGTGGCCGCCGCCCCGGGGACGCTGATGCCGTATGCCGCTGGGCCGGCTCAGGACGTCGGCTGCCCTCGCTCAGCCGGAGACCTTGGCGATCGTCACGGGCCTTTGGTCCCGAGGGTGGGTGTGCTGCTCGGTCCTCGGGATACCGTCGTCCCGTGTACCCGCTCGAGCGTCCTTCTCCCTCCCCCCGAGGCGGGGGAGTGCGGGAGGCGAAGTCGCCCCCGGAGCCGCCGCTGCGGCTGACCCGGCGCGGCTTCCTCGTGCTCGGTGGTCTGGGGCTCGGGACGGTTGCCGCCGGCGGCTACGCCATCACGAACGGACTGCCGAGCCTGCCCGGCCTGCCACAGATCCCCGGGCTGGTCGAGCCGAGCCCCCGCGAGCTGTTCGCCGACCCCGTGCCGGTGGAACGAGCGGCACTGGAGGCGCGCACGCAACTCGGCCCAGCGGCATACGTCTACGAGGTGACGGCGCGGCCGGCGACCTACTACGTGACCCCGGCGTTCGGCGCTCGCCTCGACGGGTGGCTCGCCCTGCATCAGCAGCACACCGGCCAGCGCCCCGACACGGTCCGCTCCTACGGCGCCTGGGTGCGGGGCCGGGCCGGCTCGTGGCACGGCTCCGGCGAGGCGTTCGACCTCGCCCGGCTGAGGCGCGACGGCGAGGATCTCGTCTCCCTGCGTTACGACCAGTGGCGGGACGCCCCGGCGAGCGAGCTCCGCCGCCGCCTCGCGGCCTACTGGCGCGTGGCGGCCGGCCTGCACCACGAGTTCGCCGACGTCCTGACCTACCTCTACGACAGTGACCACGCCAACCACATCCACGTCGACACGGGGCGCTTCGGCCCGGAGCGGCCACGGCTCATCAGACGGTCCCGGGTGCAGGCCCAGGCCGTGCAGGCGATGTGTCGCCACGTGTGGGGCCGAGCGGACGTGGAGATCACCGGCGAGTGGGACGACGCGACCCGGGCCGCGACGACCGAGATCCTCGAGCAGGTCGATGGCCCCGGGCCGCTGGACGAGAGCCGTGAGGCCTGGCAGGCCTTCATGGTGGCCACGCTGGAGCGCGACTGACCCCGGTGCGGGTCGTGCCATCGTGCCGCTCGGCGCACTCATCTCGGGAGGGGCTGCGGTGCAGCGCTATTGGCTCGAGACGCTTCGACAGGCGGGATGTCGTGGGCTGAGCTAGCCTGCTTCCCGGCCGCCTCGCGGGGACGCGGCCTCTCGTGACAAGGGGGCACCGGTGCGCAGCGCACGGGACGTCGTGCAGTTCTCGTCAGGCCGGGACGTCCGGGCCATCGCGGCCGGTTGGGCCAACCAGCACGGCTACCGCCTGATGCGGATGTCAACGGCCGCCGTCGTCTTCGGCAAACGCCCGGTCCCGGTTGGCCTCCCGGTCATGGTCGAGCTCGCCAGCCGCGACAGCGGCCACACCCTCTCGTGCTGGGGACGGCTCAACCGCCTCGTCGTCACCCGGGACATCAGCCTGACCGACCCGGCTCGGGCCGGGCGCCGACACCGGCACCGGGCCCAAGGGGAGGTCAACGAGCTGCTCTGGGCGCTGGGCGCGCCCCCGCTGGGCGGGTCCGACCACGGCTGAGCGGCGGGGGAGCCTCGCGCGTCACCAGCGGGACGTGGCAGCCGCCATGAGGTCACCGAAGAAGTGCCCGGCATCGATCTCCAGACCGCGGCGGGTGAACCAGGCCGCCATGGTGCGGGCGTCCCGCTCGAGGAACTCGGGACCATGCGGGTTGCCCACGACGTCGACGACCTGCGGCCAGTCGATGAGGACGAGGCGCGGGTCCGACCCCGTTGTCGCCGGCCGCTCGTCGAGCAGCACGTTGTAGGGGGAGAGGTCCCCGTGCGCCCAGCCGAGCTCCGCGAGCTGCATCATGGCGTCACGCAGCTGCTCGAAGAGCACAGGCAGGACGTCCGGAGCCGGGCGCGTCTGGGCCAGGCGAGGGGCTGCGTGTCCGTCGGGGGTCCCGATGAACTCCATGAGCATCTCCTCGTGGTCCATCTGGACCGGGTAGGGGACCGGGAGCCCCTCGCGCCACAGCCGGACGAGGGTCTCGAACTCGGCGTAGGCCCAGAGGCCGCTGATCAGCTCCTTGCCGAACGAGGTCCGCGTCGCGATGGCGCGGGTCTCGCGCGACTTCCTGACCCGCCGACCCTCGAGGTAGCCGGCGTCGCGGTGGAAGAGGCGGTGCTTGCTCGACCGGTAGCGCTTGCTCGCCATGATCACGTCACGGTCGGCGACCCCGGGGACCCACCGGCGGACGAGGTGGACGTCGGCCTCCTTGCCGGTCTTGAGGACGCCGAGGTCGGCGTCGACGGCAGCGAGCTCGGTGACGACCCAGCTCGGGCGCGGCTTGGGACCGTGGGTCGCGGTGTCCCAGCTGGACCAGCGGTCCCCCTCCGGGGGGCCATCGGGGTTGGTGTCTACGGAATAGGGTGATTCGTCAGGTCGAAAACGGTTGAAGGACAAGAGAGCTCCAAGGACGTGGTGGACGTGGGCGGGTGCGCCCGGACCGTGATGGACATGTCACCCCTCCTTGAGCTCGGGCAGCCGGCTGAGGCGCCGCTGCGGTTGGCACGAGCGTGCCCCGTGTCGAGCGGGGCACGCAAACGGTTTTCGGGTCAGGGCCGCCCGGCCTGAGTGTCGCGGGTCACCGGGAAGCCGTCGACGCCGGCGCGCGCCGCATAGACGGCGCCGCTCACCGCGTGCCCGACGAAGAGAACCGCCGCGACGACCGCGACGACCTTGCGCCAGCCCTCGTGCCGCGTGCCGGCCAGCTCGGCGGCCGTCACCATGAACACCATGAACGCCGCGGTGTAGGCACCCCAGAACCAGTTGCCGCTACCCATCACCTCGCCGGCGTTCGTCTCCGCGAGCAGCGCCATCTGCCCCACCGCAACCGCGAAGACCGACCAGGCGAGCCAGCGCGAGTCGGCCCAGGGCGAGCGGGTGCGCAACGCGACCGTGGCCACGGCGGGACCGGCGATCGAGAGGATGAGGGACCAGGCGATGTTCGGTGAGTAGAGCGACCACACCGCGAAGGGCGCGATGGCCAGGCCGTCGCGAGCCACGCCGGTCGAGGTGCTCGAGAAGACGACGACGTACTGGCCCAGGAGCGTGAGGCCCGGCAGCACGAAGGCGAGGAGGGTGAGGACGACGGACTCGGAGAGACGGATGTTGCGACGCCACAGCGTCACGACCAGGACGGTGCCCATGACCGGCAGCAGGGCCAGGGCGAAGTTGGGCTTGGCCAGCAGCATCACCGTCGTGACCACGCTGAACAGGACGGCGCGTGACCGGGTCGGGTGCCGCAGCAGCTCGAGCGCGGTGGTGAATGCCAGGATGGCCAACGGCAGGACGAAGATGTTGGTCGAGTTGTGCCAGACGGTCGGCGACACCTGCCCGAGGTAGATGCTGCGCGGGCGCCACGGGTCGATCAGCGGCATCACGAGGAGCAGGAGCGCCGCCACCACGAATGACCGCGGGGCGCTGCGAGTGACGAGCCAGGCGAAGCGGTAGCTGAGGAGCGAGGTCGCCAGGACGGCAAGGCTGAGGAGGACCACGGAGGCGACCCGCAGGCTGTGCGTGTCGGCCGCAGACGCTCCGGCGGAGACGTAGACGAGCGGGTACCAGAGGCTGTAGGTGAACCACTGACCCGCCTCCATCAGCTTGACCGCGATCTTGGCGTGGACCGCGATGTCGGTCCCGGCGCTCAGCCTGATGAGGACGGGGATCGAGATGGCGAGCGTGAGGACACTGAGCGCCGTGAGCCAGGGGGCGTGGGGGCGCAGGGGTGTCCGGACCGTCATGGACATGTCACCCTCATCGGAGTTGCTGGCGATTCGGTATCTGCTGAGGGCCTGTCCCCTCTAACGTGAGAACGAGGGTACAACGAGCAGGATCGCGGCCCGCTGACCCGCCCGTCGTTGACAAGGGGGAGTCGTATGCCGCCCACCTCCTTCACGAGTGAAGGCGTCAGAGCCGTCGTGCCTGAGTCCTACGACGTGCGGGAGTCACCACGCAGTCGCGCGCTCCCGGGGGAGCCGGGCTTCGAGCAGCAGGTGGCACAGGACGCGATCGTCGACTCCCTTGCCGACAGCGGCTTCGAGCCGGTGCACCGTCTCGACCTGGTCCCCCGACCCACGCGCACTCTCGGCGAGGCCCCCCAGGAGGGGAGGGCCACCGTGCAGGTGGACGTCGCCGCGGACGAGGACGCGGTCGTCCTGCTCGAGCGCGACGGCGTCTACTCCTGGCAGCTGCCCACTGACGCGGGGCGGCGCACCCGCTCGATCGACGTCGGCCCGCGAACGGTCCAGTTCGAGTTCGAGCTCGCGCCGACGGACGGACGGCCGCGTGGTGGTGCCGGTCGGCGGGAGCCCGGGCGCCGGGCCGAGCGCAGCAGGGGGCTGCTCGGTGACGTGGTCAGGGGCGCCGTGCAGGCCTTCGTCTTCCGGTTCGCCGCCCCGCTCGTCGTCGGCAAGGCGATCGAGAAGCTGGAGGAACCAGTCCGCACCGGCCTGGTCCACATCACCGGCACCGACCTCGACTCGTGGCGTCGGATCGAACGACTCGACGAGCTGGACCTGCCCACCGACCGGCCGGTCAGGCTGCTCCTGCTCCTGCACGGGACCTTCTCGTCCACCGCGGGAGGGTTCGGGGCCTTCACCTACGACGAGAACGCCAAGGGCCTGCTGGCAACCGCGCTCGGTGCCTACGACGCCGTCATCGGCTACGACCATCGCACCCTGAGCCAGGACCCGCGGGCCAACGCCAAGGATCTGCTGGCGCGGCTCAGCGCGCACCAGCCCGCCGACGAGCTCGTCATCGACATCATCACGCACAGCCGCGGAGGGCTGACGACACGCAGCCTCGTCGAGCACGAGCTGCCCCAGTCCTCCTGGCCCGGACGGGTCGACCGCATCGTCTTCGTGGCCGCGACCAACGGGGGCACGCACCTGGCCGACCCGGAACGCTGGCACGACCTGATCGACCTCTACACCAACCTCGTCAGCGCCGGCGCCGGGGCGCTCGCCGCGCTGCCGGGCGCCGCCCCGGTCGCGGCCATCGTCGCGGGCGTGGTCAAGGGCATCGGCGCGCTCGTCAAGTACCTCGTGTCCTACGCCGCCGACGACGCCGGTGTCCCCGGGCTGGCCGCCATGATGCCGAACGGACCCTTCGTCACCGAGATCAACAAGGTCCAGCCCGACCAGCCGGCACCCGGGACGAACTGGTTCGTCATCGCCTCCAACTTCCACGTCGAGCTGCTCGACGACTCCCACCGGCCGCCGGAGTTCCCCCGAGAGCTCGTCGTGAAGCTGGCGGAGGGGTTCGTCGACGACGTCTTCAAGGGCGACAACGACCTCGTCGTCGACACGGCCTCGATGAGCGCCATCGGCCTGCCGGTCGGCGGGTTCGTCGCCGACGCGCGCCTCTTCCAGTCGAACGACCGCATCTACCACACCAACTACTTCAGCCAGCTCGACGTGATCGAGTCCATCGCCGGGTGGCTGCCGCTCGGGATGGGCGCCGGGGGCGGGCCCGAGGCCGCCCCGGCACCCGACACCGCCCCGGCACCCGACACGGCCCCAGCACCGGAGCCCCCGAGGGAGCGGGACCTGCCGATGGCTCCACCTCCACCGCCACCTCCACCGCCACCGCCACCTCCACCTCCACCGCCACGCATGGAGCCGCCGATGGCTCCCCCGCCCCCCGTGCGGTCCGCGCCTCCTTCGCCGGACGCCCCCTCGGACACTCCCTGGGGCACCCCCTCGGACGGCGTACCGACCCGGGCCACCATCGCGGCCGAGATGCCTGCGACAGTCGTGGTCCAGGAGCCCTTCGACGTGCGTGTCACGCTGTCGCGCAAGGACATCGAACCCGCTGGAGGGATGGTGCACGCGTCCGCCGCCGTCGCCGTGCAGGAGGACCGGCCGGTGTCCGTCCAGGTCGTCGGCAAGGCCAACGCTGAGGTCCTCGGCACGGACACCGATGTGCTCGGCCTGCCCCTGGGCGGCGGTGAGTCAGCGCTGTCCTTCAGCGTCCGGTCGCTGGGCGCCGGCCCCGTCCTCGTCCACGCCATCGTCCGCCAAGGCTGGGTCCCGCTGGCCACGCTCTCCCTCGAGGCGCGGGCCGTCACCCGGGCTGCCCTCGGCGCACCGACCCCGCCTGCCCGTGCCGAGGTCCACACCGGTATCGATGCCCCCGAGCTCGACGGGCTGCCGTGCCTCGACATCATCGAGAGCACCCGCCCGGACGGGTCGGTCGTCTACAAGTACGCCGTACGCGTCGAGCAGGACGGCACCGCAGTCAACTTCGAGTCCCTGCCCATCATCGACCGCGCACGGACCATGGCGGCCTTCCTCGACGAGGTCCAGGAGCTCGTCGGCGCGGGCCACAGCGAGGCCCAGCTGCTGCGACGACTTCAGGACCTGGGCACCCGTCTCTACGACCTGCTGCTGCCGGAGGACATGCAGGCGTACCTGTGGAAGCACCGCGACGAGATCGGCGACCTGATCGTCTACGCGGACGAGCCCTACATCCCCTGGGAGCTGGTCCACCTCAAGCCGCCCACGGGGCCGCGCCAGCACGAGCCGCGGTTCCTCGCCCAGGGCGGCCTCGTGCGATGGCGCCTCGGCAGCTTCCCGCCGAAGGAGATCCGGGTGCGGGAGGGCCGGGCCCGCTCGCTCATCCCCGACTACCGCGACCCGCAGTTCGTGCTGTCCGAGCCGGTCCACGAGGCCGCCTACCTCACTGAGCGCTTCGGCGCCAAGCCGGTGCGGGCCACGCCGACCGGCGTCGTCCAGCTCCTGCGCGGCGGCCACTTCGACCTGCTCCACTTCTCCGGCCACGGGGCCGCAGACGTCGAGGACATCCTCGGGGCCCGCATCCTCCTGCAGGGCCGCAAGCGGGGTCGCACCGTCGAGCCGCAGTTCCTCACCGCGACCGACGTGAGCGAGAACGCCCGTTGGGCCCCTGCGGGACAGGCCGGGCCGGTGGTCGTGTTCAACGCCTGCCAGACCGGTCGTGAGGGGATCCTCCTGACGACGGCCGGGGGCTTCGCCGACGCCTTCCTCGACGCGGGGGCGTCCGCCTTCGTGTCCTGCCTGTGGTCGGTCCACCAGCAGCCGTCGCGCACCTTCGTCGAGAAGCTCTACGACGAGCTCCTCGACGGCACCCCGATGGCACGGGCCACGGCCCGTGCCCGCCAGGCGGCGCGCGAGCAGGGCGACGCCACCTGGCTCGCCTTCGTCGTCTACGCACGCCCCGATGCCGTCCTCACCCGCACGTGAGCCGGCGCAACCCGTCAGTCGAAAGGAACCGGTCATGGCACGAAGCGCCGTCTGTGTCGGCATCAACGAGTTCGAGCACCTGCCGATGAGCAGCTGGCTCGCCGGGTGCGTCAACGACGCCGAGGACATCTCGGCCGCCCTGAAGAAGTTCGGCTTCACCGCACGCACGACCACCGTGCTGCGTGACTCGGAGGCGACGAAGCAGGCCGTGATGCAGGCTCTGAACGCCATGGTCGACAAGGCCAGACCGGGTGACCACCTCGTCTTCTCGTTCTCCAGCCACGGCACCCAGGTGCCGAACCAGCCCGGTGACCGGGACGAGCCGGACGGACTCGACGAGGTCTTCGCGTGCTACGACATCAAGCGCGCCGGCGACCAGTGGGACCGCGACACCGTCATCTCCGACGACGAGTTGCGCGAGCTGTTCCAGCGGGTTCCCGAGGGAGCGCTCCTCGAGGTCCTCCTCGACACCTGCCACAGCGGCACCGGCCTCAAGGACCTCGAGGAGATCCAGCTGGCCATGACTCTGGGGCGCAAGCCGCGCTTCCTCCCGCCCCCCACCCCTCGGGGTCTCGACCGGGCCCGGTCCATCCGGGAGCTCCGGCCGACCCGGACCGTCGACCACAAGGCCCTGGTCGAGCTGACCAGGCGCGGCAAGGGGGCTCGGCCGGTGCTCTTCGCCGCCTGCAAGCCCCACCAGACGGCGTCTGACGCGACCTTCGACGGTCGTCCCAACGGAGCCTTCACCCACCTGCTCCTCCGGTCGCTCACGGACCGACCCGACGCAACGCGAGCCGAGCATCTGCGGGCCGTCCATGCCGGGCTCAAGGCCGAGCAGTTCGAGCAGCGCTCCACGCTGGAGGGTGCCCTCAAGGCCAAGAAGGTGGGGTTCGGGACCCTCTGGTGAGTCTCGCGGACCCCGGCCCCGGCACGACACCGGACGCCGGGGCCCCGGAGCGGATCAGGAGCTCTCCCGCGGGGGCGCCTGCCCCTGCTGGAGGATCCGGATGTGGTTCCCGAACGGGTCCCGCACGCCCATGTCCACCCCGTAGAAGTGCTCGGTGGGCTCCTGGGTGAAGTCGGAGACCCCGCGCTCGCGGAGCGTGTCATGGAGGGCGCGGGCATCGTCGGTGACGAAGACGAGCCCGCCCAACGCCCCCGCCGCCATGAGCTCACGGAGCCGCTCCGCCGTCGCCTCGTCGTGCAGCGGGGGACCCGGCTTCTCGAGCGAGACCTCGGTCGCCTGGTCGCCGGGGACGCGCACGGTCAGCCATCGGTAGTCGCCCTGCTGCACGTCGTTGGCCTTCTCCAGGCCGAGCTTGTTGACGTAGAAGTCGAGCGCCTCCTCCTTGTCGAGGACGTAGATGGACGTGACACTCAGCCTGGTGATCATCCGTGCTCCTGCGTGCCGTTGGTGGGTGGGACGACCTCAATCGTACGAAGCCGCCACCGCCGCGACTTCTCCAGAACTGCTCGATCCGGCGGCGAACCGCGACGGCGCCCCTGCCGACCGGCCGGCGGGGTCTCACGCGAAGGCACGGGAGGTGACGGGCCTTACAGGTGGGGGGACTCACACGAGGATCGCGGACCCGGGAAGCGAGCTCGGCGGCATACTCAGTCGCAGTTACGACCCAGCCACGACGTTAGGCGGCGATCACCCGTGTCCAGACTCCAGCAGACCGAAGGCCTCACCGAGGAGCAGACCGAGCTGCTCAAGCTCGTGCGCGAGTTCGTCGACGAGCAAATCCTCCCCGTCGCGACGGAGCTCGAGCACCGGGACGAGTACCCGCAGGCGATCGTCGACCAGATGAAGGAGATGGGGATCTTCGGGCTGATGATCCCCGAGGAGTACGGCGGCCTGGGTGAGTCGCTGCTGACCTACGCACTCTGCGTCGAGGAGATCTCGCGGGGGTGGATGTCGGTCAGCGGCATCGTCAACACCCACTTCATCGTCGCCTACATGATCCTGCAGCACGGCACCGAGGAGCAGAAGCGCCACTACCTGCCGAAGATGGCCACGGGCGAGATCCGCGGAGCCTTCTCGATGTCGGAGCCGGGGTGCGGATCCGACGTGTCGGCGATCAAGACGAAGGCCGTCCGAGACGGCGACGACTGGGTCATCAACGGCCAGAAGATGTGGCTGACCAACGGCGGCACCGCCAACCTCGTCGCCGTCCTCGTCAAGACCGACACCGGTGCCGACTCCGTCTACAAGAACATGACGACCTTCCTCATCGACAAGGAGTCCGGCTTCGGCGAGACCGCGCAGGGCATCACGGTGCCCGGCAAGATCGACAAGATGGGCTACAAGGGCGTCGACACGACCGAGCTCATCCTCGACGGCCACCGGACGACCAGCGCGCAGATCCTCGGCGGTGAGCCGGGCAAGGGCTTCTACCAGATGATGGACGGCGTCGAGGTCGGGCGGGTCAACGTCGCCGCTCGCGGCTGCGGCGTGGCGCGGCGGGCGTTCGAGCTCGGCGTGTCCTACGCGCAGCAGCGCGAGGCCTTCGGCAAGAAGATCGTCGAGCACCAGGCCGTCCTGTTCCGCCTCGCCGACATGGCCGTGAA
This sequence comes from Intrasporangium sp. DVR, assembly GCF_040365325.1. Classification (NCBI taxonomy): domain Bacteria; kingdom Bacillati; phylum Actinomycetota; class Actinomycetes; order Micrococcales; family Intrasporangiaceae; genus Intrasporangium; species Intrasporangium sp. DVR. The sequence continues at coordinate 269,085 of NZ_BAABZW010000001.1, forward strand.
GGTCGAGGCCGCGCACGAGATGATGGTCAAGGCCGCCCGCAAGAAGGACTCCGGCGAGCGCAACGACCTCGAGGCCGGCATGGCCAAGTACCTCGCCTCCGAGAACTGTGCGCAGGTCGTGGAGGACAGCTTCCGGATCCACGGCGGCTACGGATACTCCAAGGAGTACGAGATCGAGCGCCTCTACCGGGAGGCGCCCATGCTGCTCATCGGCGAGGGCACTGCGGACATCCAGCGGATGATCATCGGTCGCCGGCTGCTCGAGGACTACAAGCTCAGGTCCTGAGGTCCCGTGCCTTGCCCGCGGAAGGTGCAAGGATGAAGCCATGAGCCTGCAACCGAAGGGTCCGGGAGGTCGCCCGGGCTTCGCGACACTCTCCCTCGACTACCCGATGTCCCTGGGGACGTTCGAGAAGTACGACCAGGCGCAGAAGGCCGTGGACGTGCTGTCGGACAACGGGTTCCCGGTGGAGAACTGCCTCATCGTCGGCACCGAGCTCAAGCAGCTCGAACGTGTAACGGCCCGCCTCACGTGGGGGCGGGTCGCGCTCGGCGGCGCGTTGTCGGGCCTGTGGCTGGGCCTGTTCGTCGGCCTGATCTTCTCGTTGTTCAGCACGACGACGAGTGCCTTCGCGCTCCTGCTGGCGACCGCTCTGTGGGGCGTGTTGTTCGGGCTCATCTGGTCGCTCGTCGGCTATGCCTTCACGCGAGGCGCCCGCGACTTCTCGTCGGTGAGCCAGGTCGTGGCCACGAAGTACGAGGTCTTCGTCGAGCACAAGTTCGCCCAGCAGGCGCGGGACATCCTCGCCAAGGCGAACGTCTACCCCGCCGGGACGAGCAGCTTCGGGGCGCCGCCGGCCGCGGCTCCAGGCCCGGGCGCCCCGCCGCCGGCAGACCGCACCGACGGCTGAGCTCCGCTCGAGCCCACCACACCCGGCTTCCGCACGCCGGCTTCACCCGCAACACACCCGCTAACCGCGTGCAGGTGCCGGTTGCAAGCGGCACGAGCACGCGGTAAGCGGGTGTGTTGCGTCGTCTCTTCCGGAGGCCAGGGACGCGAGGGCCTCGACCGGCCTCGGTCAGCCGCGCTCTGACCAGATGCGGGCGATCCAGGCCTCGACGTCGTCAGCCGAGCGAGGCATCGCGGCCGAGAGGTTCTCGCACCCGTCCTCGGTGATGAGGATGTCGTCCTCGATCCGCACACCGTTGCCGCGGAACTCCGGCGGGGCGAGCAGGTCGTCGGCCTTGAAGTAGAGCCCCGGCTCGACCGTCACGATCATCCCCGGCTTGAGCTCTCCGTCCATGTACTGCTCGCGCGTCGCGAGGGCGCAGTCGTGGACGTCGATGCCCAGGTGGTGGCTCGTGCCGTGGACCATCCACCGGCGGTGGTACTGGCCGTGCTCCTTGTCGAGCGTCGCCTCGACGTCCACGCCCTCCGGCAGCAGACCCCACTGCTCGAGATGCTCGGCGATGACGCGGATCGCGGCCGCGTGGATGTCGCTGAACCTGTTGCCGGGCTTGCAGGCCGCGATGCCCGCCTCCTGGGCGGCGTGGACGGCGTCGTAGATCCCGCGCTGCGCCTCCGTGAAGGTGCCGCTGACAGGCAGGGTGCGGGTGATGTCTGCGGTGAAGAGCGAGTCGACCTCGACTCCAGCGTCGAGCAGCAGGAGGTCGCCCTCCCGGATGTCACCGGTGTTCTTGATCCAGTGCAGGGTGTTGGCGTGGTCGCCGCTCGCGCAGATCGAGTCGTAGCCGACGCCGTTGCCGTGGTGCCGGGCGTGGAGCCCGAAGACTCCCTCGACCCACCGCTCCCCGCGCCCGCGGCGGACGGCCTCCGGCAGGTCGGCGATGACCGCGTCGAAGCCTCGGTGCGTGCCCTCGACGGCCGAGCGCATCTCGTCGATCTCCCACTCGTCCTTGACCATCCGCAGGTGGGACAGGAAGGCGGACAGCTCGTCGTCGGCCTGGTGCATGGCCTCGACCCGAGGCTCGACCTCGCTGTGGTCGGTCGACTCGCCCTGCCCGGCACGCGCCTTGTCCACGAGGGCGGCCGCGGCGGCGTCGGCCTCACGGACCACCCGCACCGTCACCGCGCCAGCGTCCTTGCCGACGGCATCGGCGAACTCGTCGATGTGCCGGCCGGAGATGCCGAGCTCCGCCTCGAGGTCGTCGATGGTCGGGCGCGCACCGACCCAGAACTCTCCGTAGCGGGAGTCGTTGAAGAACTCGTCCGTGTCCCGGCCGGCGAGCGGGCGGAAGTAGAGGATCGCCTCGTGGCCCGGCACGTCACCATCACCGCCGGCATCCCCGGTGGGCTCGAGCACCAGCACGGCGTCGGGCTCGCGGTCGGAGCCGAGCCCGGTCAGGTGGGCGAACGCGCTGTGCGGCCGGAACACGTAGTCGGTGTCGTTGCTGCGGACCTTGAGACCCCCGGCGGGGATGACGAGGCGCTCACCGGGGAAGGCCGCGCTGACAGCGGCACGGCGCTCAGCGGCATACGGCGCCGCTGTCGTCCGCTCGGGGAGCCCGGTCGGGCGTGGGGCCCAGCCAGAGGCGACAAAGGCCCGGAACTCGTCCGTCGTCGGCCGGGAGCGGTTGGCGCTCTTCTTCTGCTCTTCGCTGCTCACCCAGCCATGCTTCCACGAGAGGTCCCGCGCGGCTAAACCAGTATCCGGAAGGCGCCGGCTTCCGCCGAGGGGTCGCTGGCGGGCCCGGCGCGCCGCGGCATACCGTCGTCCTGTGCCCCGCCCCGACGGAACCCGCCGACCGAGCACCACCCACCACGCCGGACCGATGCCGTCCCTGCCCTCGCTCCCGTCGCTGCGAGCGAGCACCCGGCGAGCGATGCGGCCGAGCGGCCCGCCGACGGACGAGATCCCGTTGTGGAGCTCGCCGGACGAGGTGGACCGGCACACGGCTCAGGCCGTCATCGACCTCGCCATGCGGGCAGGCGTCGCCATGCTCGCCAGCGGAGCCGCCGCCGCGGACGTCACCGCGACGGTGCTCATGCTGACGCGTGCCTACGGCCTGGCTAGTGTCCACGTCGACGTCACCTACACGTCGGTCGTCGTCTCCTACCACCGAGGCCCCGACGCCGACCCGATCACGGTGATGCGGATCGTCCGCTTCCGCGTGCAGGACTACACGCGGCTCGAACGGCTGCGTTCGCTCATCGTCGCCCTCACTCAGGAGCCCCTGGACGTCGCGGAGGCCCGGGTCCGCTTCGACGCGGTCATCACCGCACCGCACCCGTACCGCCGGTGGGTCGTCACCATCGCCGGGGCCACCCTTGCGGCGGGGGCGGCGGGCCTGCTCGGTGGCGGGTGGTTCATCATCTCCCTCAGCTTCGTCACCGCCGCTCTCGTCACGCGCGTCAACGACTGGCTCGGCAAGGTCGGCATCGCGTCCTTCTTCGCCCAGGCCGTCGGCGCGGCGATCCCGACGGTGGTCGCGACACTCGTCGTGGTCGGGCAGTCCGCGGGCCTGACCGTCATCGGCGACGTGTCGCCCTCGCTCGTCGTCGCGTCCGGGATCGTGCTGCTCCTCGCCGGGCTGTCCATCGTCGGGGCGGGCGAGGACGCCCTCGAGGGCTACTACGTGACGGCAGGGGCTCGCGCCTTCGAGGTGGTCGTCCTGTCCCTCGGCATCGCCGTCGGAATCTCCGTCGTTCTCGCGGCGGGCCAGCGGCTCGGCTACCCCATCGCAATCAGCTCACGGACCCTCCTCGACGAGAACGTCCTCGTCCAAGTCGTCTGCGCGACAGTGATCTCCGCGGCCTTCGCCGTCATGTCGTACGCCACCGGGCGGGCCGTCGCCATGGCGGGGGCGGCCGGCGCGTTGGGCTGGGGGATCCTCGCGTTCGGTGAGCGGGCCGAGCTCGGCACCGTGACCTCGTCAGCGCTCGCTGCGCTCGTCATCGGCCTCACCGCGCGGCTCGTCGCCCGGCGCGCCCGGATCTCGGCGCTCGCCGTGACCACCGCGGCCATCGTGCCCCTGCTGCCCGGTCGCAAGGCCTACGAGGGGATCTCGCTCATCGTCACCCAGCCGGACGGGCTCGGCTTCTCCGCCGGCCTGCCGATCCTCGCCGAGGCCTTCGGGCTGGGCCTCGGGCTCGCCGCCGGCGTCTCGCTCGGTGCGTACTTCGCCGGGCTCTTCCTCGCCCGCCGGCGCGGTCTGCGGCTCGGTCAGGCGGCCGGCTCTCGCCTCCCCTCCGACCCGTCGGCATCCGCGGCGGTCGTCGTGCCGCTCCTGTCCGACACCGGCGAGTTCCCGCCAGTGGACGTGGACACGGCGGACACGGCGGACACGGCGCCCACCCCGCCCACCCCGCCCACCCCGTGAGGCACCTGACAGCGTGAGGAAGCACACGGCATACGGACATGGGCGGATGCCGCTGGGCTTGGCAGGCTTGGGACCGTTCGTTTCGCACGTGGTGGGTCTCAGGAGGACGGCATGCAGTTCGGGCGCAGCTATGAGGAGTTCGAGGTCGGCGCGGTGTACAAGCACTGGCCCGGCAAGACCGTGACCGAGTACGACGACCACCTGTTCTGCCTCCTGACGATGAACCACCACCCGCTGCACCTGGACTCGAACTACGCGGAGGAGACGACGCAGTTCGGAAAGAACGTCGTCGTCGGCAACTACGTCTACTCGCTCCTGCTCGGGATGTCGGTGCCGGACGTGTCGGGGAAGGCCATCGCCAACCTCGAGATCGAGTCGCTGCGTCACGTGGCGCCGACCTTCCACGGCGACACGATCTACGGCGAGACGACCGTGCTGGACAAGTGGGAGTCGACCTCGAAGGACGACCGGGGCGTCGTCCACGTCGAGACGGTGGGCTACAACCAGGACGGCAAGGTCGTGTGCATCTTCCGGCGCAAGGTCATGGTGCCGAAGGAGAACTACCTCGAGGCGCGTGGGGGCGAGCAGCCGGGCCGTCCCGTGCCGCAGCCGGACAAGAACTGGCCGGGCTCGACGCCGGGCGCGGAGGCCTGACCGGCCGCCTGACTCCGCAACACACCCGCTTCCCGCGTGCTGGTACCGACTGCAGGTCGGGCCGGCGGGCGGTAAGCGGGTGTGTTGCGTCTGTCCACACCCGGCTGGGTCGGATGCACGTGGTCCACAGGGGAGCGGGTGGGTCTTCCCGACGCGGCCGTATGCCGCTGGGCTGGCTCCCATGGACCCACGACTCCAGGCGCTGGTGGACTCACAGAACAGCGCCTTCTCCGCCGCCCAGGCCAAGGCGCTCGGTGTCGGCGACCACGAGCTGAGGCGTGCGGTCGCTGGTGGGGAGCTGGTCCGGGTCCGACGCGAGGCCTACGTGGCGGGGGCGGTCTGGGCGGAGGCGCGAGCTGAGGAGAGATTTCTGCTGACGGCCACTGCGGTGGCGCGGACCCGTCCGGGAGACGGCCTCAGCCATCACGCCGCGCTGGCGCTCCACGGCCTCCCGCTGTGGGACTGCGCGATGGACCGCATCGACCTCGTGGGTGCGGTCCACCAGGTGACGCACCGACGCGGCCTCGCGCTGCATCCCGCGAGCGGTCTCGTCACCCAGGAGGTCCGGGGCGTGCCAGTCGTGAGCGTGGCTCGAGCGATCGTGCGCAGCGCGGTGTCGATGGGCCGGGACTGTGCCGTGGTCGCCGGTGACGCCGCCCTGCACCGGGGACTCGTCACCGTGGAGGAGCTCCTGGTCGAGGTCGCCCGCCTGACGCCGCACGAGGGCCGCGGCCGGGCGCACGCGGCCGTGCTGCGGATGGACGGGAGGGCCGAGTCGGTCGGTGAGTCGCGCACGCGGCTGGTGTGCGAGGACCTCGGGCTCGCGCACGAGAGCCAGGTCGTCATCCGGGACGAGTCGGGCCGGTTCGTGGCCAGGGTCGACCTGCTCGTCGAGGGCGTCGTCGTCGAGTTCGACGGGAAGGTGAAGTACGGCCGGAGCCGCGATGCCCAGGACGGAGCCGTCAACGCTGCACAAGTCCTCTGGAACGAGAAGCGTCGCGAGGACGCGATCCGTCGTCAGGGCCACCCGGTCGAGCGGAAGGACCCCCGCGTCCCGTCCGGGTTGACCCACGTCACCTCGGCCACGACACCGCCCTGTTGGCCGTCGCCCGGAGTGTCCAGCTCCGCGGCGAAGGCCGTCGCTTCGATCGCCTCCAACTGCTGGTGGTACACCTCTCCGACGACCGTCGAGCCGTCGGTCAGCCGCAGCTGGACGTCGGTCGCGCCGGCCGGTAGGAGCCCGTAGGTGACCCACCACGTGGAGCCGGCGGCTCCGGTGGCGTCCTCCCGTCCCACATACATGAGCATCGGCTCCCCGCCGAAGGGCTCGGGTGCCGTCGTCGTCGTGCCCGGCATCCGGGCCCCCCACGCCTTGGAGTCGGCGTCTGCCCACACCTGGATCGCGTCGTCGGTGCTCGGGACCGTGAAGACCGCGGTCCGGAAGTCACTTGGTGCGGTCGTGTGGGCGCGTCCGGTCCCGTCCTCCCAGTCGATGGAGCGAAGGTCCTCGATCGTGCCGGACCCGTGGATGACGATCGCGAAGGCCCGGTACTTGGTGCCCGGCAGCTCGGCCTGCACCATCTCGGCCTGGTCCTTTCCCGGAGCGAGGAACGCGCTGACGGACCTCGTGTCGGCAGGCACGACGCCGAGGACGACGTTGCCGTCCCCGGCTCCGCCGAACGTCATGCCTTCGCCATCGCTGGATACCGAGCTCCCCGCGGCGCCGTCCACACCGGCCTGCCCGTACTCGAGGCGGTCCTCCGCTCCGCCCGTCACCGTGTAGCGGACGATGTAGGTCGCGTCGCCGAGTGTGAGCGTCGCCTCGGCGGAGGTCGGCGGCCGGCTGACAACGGGGCTCGAGCCATCACTGGACGGCGGGAGCGCCCGCGGCTCGCCTCCGAACTGCGCTGCACCTGCGACGACGGCGAGAACGACGGCGAGCCCTGCCCCGGCGCCCAGGACCCGGCGGCGCAGGACGGCGCGCTGCCCGCGTCGCAGCACCTCGTCCGGGTCGAAGCCGAGCCCGGGCTCCTGGCTGGCGATCTCGAGGACGGGCTTGATGCCGCTCTCCGGTGTGGCGTTCATCGCTGGCTCCCTTCGCTGGCTGGGTCGGAGGTCGTGGCCTCGGCGAGCTGGCCGGAGGGGTCGATCTCGGGGACCTGCGCCCGGAGCGCGGCCAGGCCCCGTGAGGCCGCACTCTTCACGGCGCCGACCGAGATGCCGAGCACCTCGGCGACGGTCTGCTCGGACAGGTCGGTGTAGTAGCGCAGCACGACCACCTTGCGCTGTTGCTCGGGGAGCTGACGCAGCAGGCGCACGACGAGGTCACGGGTGTCGCTGGTGGCCATGGCGTCGGGGAGTGGTTCCCCGCAGGGGACCGCGTCCGTGACGACCTCGCGACGGGTCGAGCGCCAGCTGTCGGTGCGCTGGTTGGCCAGGACGCGACGGGCATACGCGAGCGCCTCGCCCTCACGAACTCGGGGCCACGCCACGTAGGTCTTGACGAGCGCGGCCTGCGTCAGCTCCTGCGCGCGATGGTGGTCACCGGTGAGGAGCCACGCGGTCCGGAGGAGCGCCGGACCCGCCTGTTCCATGAAGGTGCTGAACGCGGCATCGCGCTGCCGTCCTCGTGGTGTCATCGACCGTCTTCCTCGTCGCCCATACCCGTACTACGGAGCAGCCTGCCCGAAGGTTGCCTCGCCGGCGGCCGCACCCCGCAACACACCCGCTTGCGCCGCGCTGGCCCGCCTGCAGACGGCACCTCCGGGCGGTGAGCGGGTGTGTTGCGGAGGAGGTCGGGGGGACGGGGAGGTCGGCCCCCTACGCTTGCCCGGTGAGCCCCGCCGTCCCGGTCATCGACCTGCACACGCACTCGACCGCCAGCGACGGCACCGACACGCCCACCGAGCTCGTCCTCGCGGCGCGAGCGGCGGGCGTCGACGTGCTCGCCCTGACCGACCACGACACCGTCGCCGGCTGGGCGGAGGCCGAGCAGGCGGCGCAGCGGCACGGTCTCGTCCTCGTGCGGGGCATCGAGGTGTCGACGACCTACCGCGACGCGTCGATCCACGTCCTCGGCTACCTCACCGATCCGTCCGACGAGGCCCTCATGGGCGAGCTGGCCAGGGCGCGCGACTCGAGGGCCACGCGTCTCGCGCGGATGGTCGAGCTCATGGCGGCCGACGGGATCCCGATCAGCTACGGCGAGGTCCTCCGGCAGGTCGCCCCCGGGGCCACCCCGGGCCGCCCGCACATCGCCGACGCGCTCATCGCCAACGGCACGATCCGGCACCGGGACGAGGCCTTCCGGGACTGGCTCACCAACGACTCGCCGTACTACGTCAGCCACTACTCGCCCGACCCGGTCCGGGCCTGCGAGCTCGTGTGCAACGCCGGTGGGGTGCCCGTGCTGGCCCACCCCTTCACCCGGACGCGGGGGGCGACGGTGACGGACGCGCTCATCGAGGAGATGTATGCCGCTGGGCTCGCTGGGCTCGAAGCCTTCCACCGCGACCACGGACCTTCGGAGGTCGAGCACGCGCTGGCTCTCGCGCGGCGGCTCGGCCTGCTCGTGACCGGGGCGAGCGACTACCACGGAGTGGGCAAGCACAACCTGCTGGGTGAGCACCGAACCGAACCCGAGGTGCTGGCGGCGATCGAGGCACGGGCGAGCGGTGTCACTCCGGTGGTGCGGCCATGAGCTGGTTCGACACGACGGTGTTCCTCAGCACCTTCATCACACTCATCGTCATCCTCGACCCGCCCGGGGCGATCCCGATCTTCCTCGCGCTGACCGGCTCGCTGACCCGGGTGCAACGCAGTGCCGCGGCGCTGCGGGCCACCTTCGTCGCCGTGCTCGTCATCGCCCTCTTCGCCGTGTTCGGGCAGAGCATTCTCGACTACCTGCACATCTCGATCGCCGCGCTGCAGGGAGCGGGCGGGCTGTTGCTGCTGCTCATCTCCCTGGAGCTGCTCACCGGCAAGGAGTCGGACTCCCTCAGCAACGCCGGGGTGAACGTCGCCCTCGTGCCCCTGGGCACCCCGTTGCTCGCCGGCCCTGGTGCGATCGTCGCGACGATGCTGGCCGTCAAGGGCGCTGACGACGCCGGTGCCTACGTCGCGGTCGCTGCCGCGCTCGTCGCCGCCCTCCTCGTCGTGTACCTCTTCCTCCGGTTCGCCAGCCAGATCCGCGCCGTCCTGCGCGAGAGCGGCACGATGCTGCTCACCAGGATCGCCGGCCTGCTCCTGGCCGCCATCGCGGTGCAGATGGTCGCCGACTCGGTCCGCGCGTTTGTCAGCGGTCCCGCCTAGGGTGCTGGCGTGACGTCGATGAGCACCGTGCACCAAGGCGCCTTCGGAGGGATGCCGACGCCGCTCTACCCGGCGTCGCCGTCCCGGTTGCTCGCGTGGCTCGACTGTCCCCGGCGCTACCGCATGCAGTACCTCGACCGGCCGCGGCCCCCGGCCCGACCGCAGCGCGCGCACACGTCCGTCGGGATCACGACGCACAACGTGCTGCGCGACTTCTGGGACCTGCCTCCGGTTCGCCGCACGCCCGAGGGGGTGGCCGAGCTCGTCCGCTCGTCGTGGATCGACGTCGGGTTCCGCGACCCGGAGCAGTCCGCGGCGTGGCGGCAACGGGTCCGGGAGTCCGTCGTCGACTACCTGCGCGGCAGCGACCGTGACCGCCAGCCCGTGGGTCTGGAGCGGTCGGTCGCCCTGCGCACCGAGTCGATCGCCGTGACCGGCCGCGTCGACCGGCTCGACGACCGCGACGGCGAGCTCGTCGTGGTGGACTACAAGACCGGGCGGCAGGTCCCGACCGAGGAGGACGCCCGCACGTCCCTCCCGCTGGCGCTCTACGCAGCCGGGGCCGCCCGCACCTTCCGGCGACCCTGCGTCCGGGTCGAGCTGCACCACGTCCCCTCCCGCACCGTGGTGGCTCACGAGCACACGCAGGAGTCGCTGGCGCGCAAGGTGACGGAGGCCGAGTCGATCGCCACCGACCTGCGACGCGCCGACGCCGAGTTCGCGGAGCAAGGCGTCGAGGCGCCGTCGTTCGCGCCACGGCCCTCGCCCCTCTGCACGTGGTGCGACTTCCGCGCGCACTGCCCCGAGGGCCAGCACATGGGCCCGGAGAAGTCCGACTGGGCCGGCTTGGACGGCGACGGGTCGACGAGACCGGTCCGCAGCGATGAGGGAGTGCGACATGACTGACCTGAGGGACGCATTCGTCACGGCGGCCGACCACGTCGTGCGGCTGCTCGAGCGGGACGAGGTGGCGACGGCCTGGGACCGGCCCAGCGCGCTCGCCGAGTGGTCGGTCGGCGGCCTGGCCGCTCACCTCGCCAACCAGGTCCCCACGGCGGTCCGGCTGCTGACCTCCCCGCCCGGTCCGCCCCCCATCCTGCTCGAGGAGCACTACGCACGGGCGGCTTGGGTCACGGCCTCGCTCGACGACGAGGTCAACGCAGACATCCGGTCAACCGGCGACGAGCAGGCAGCCGCTGGGCCCTCGGCCGTGCTCGCGCAGGTGCGCGAGGCGCGGAGCATCCTGCGCCGCGCGCTCGCTGACACGCCGCAGGACCGAGCCGTGCTCATCCCGTGGCAGGGCTGGTCCCTGCAGAGAGACGACTTCCTCACCACCCGGATGATGGAGATCGTCGTCCACGGTGAGGACCTTGCCGCCAGCACGGGCACGGAGACGCCACCCCTGCCTCCCGAGGTGCTCGACCCGGTCCTTCGCCTCCTCACGCGGCTGGCCGTCCGACGGCACGGCCAAGGCGCGGTTGTGGCCGCTCTCACGCGCTCCGAGCGGGCGCCGCGCAGCATCGCCGCCTTCTGACGACCGGCGACCTGACACACTGGCGCCATGGTCCGCCGCGTGCCGAAAGACCGTCGTCCTGCGATCCTCGCCCTGGCCAACCAGAAGGGTGGGGTCGCCAAGACGACCTCGGTGGCGAGTCTCGGGGCTGCCTTCGCCGAGCAGGGCAGGCGGGTGCTGCTCATCGACCTCGACCCCCAGGCCTGCCTCACCTTCTCCCTCGGCATCGACCCCGACACGGTTGAGACCTCGATCCACGAGGTCCTCACCGAAGGGGCCTCCATCGCCGAGGCGGTCCTGCACTGCGACGAGGGCCTCGACCTCGTGCCGTCGACGATCGACCTCGCCGGCGCCGAGGCGATGCTGATGCCGCGCCCCGGGCGCGAGTACGTCCTGCGCACCGCGCTGGAAGGGCAGCCGGACGACGAAGCGAGCCCAGCGGCATACGACATCGTCCTCATCGACTGCGGACCGAGCCTCGGGGTGCTGACCCTCAACGCGCTCACGGCCGCCGACGGCGTCATCGTGCCGATGCCCGCAGAGATGCTGAGCCACCGAGGAGTCGGGCAACTGCTCGACACCGTGGCCGACGTCCAGAAGATCCTCAACCGCGACCTGAGGGTGCTCGGGATCCTGCCGACCCTCTACGACGGTCGCAGCCGTCACGCACGCGAGGTGCTCGCCGACGTGGGGGAGCGCTACGACGTGCCGGTGCTCGACCCGCCGATCCCCAAGACGATCCGGTTTGCCGAGGCACCGGCGGTCGGGCGGTCGATCCTGTCGACGGCCCGCACCTCCAAGGGCGCCCTCGCCTATCGCGAGGTCGCCGCGAAGATCCTCGCCCAGCTGTAAGGGACCAGCGCCTTCCGGTTGTGCGCCCTCCTGGCCGGCCATAGGCTGCCTGCGCGCGGAGTGGCCGCGCAGTGTCAGGGGGTTGCACGGTGGCGTCTGCGTTCCGATCGTTTCGCATCCGGCTCACCGCTCTCGCCATCGTTGGCGCCGCGGTCCTCGCGACCCTCACCAGCACGCCGGCCGCCGAAGCGACCGCGGCGGTTCCGGCGGCCGTGGGGGTGTCGGCTGGCACGGCCTCGAACGCAACGCCCACGACGTCCTCGGTCGCCGCCACGGAAAACTGGTCGTCGCCGAAGACCATTGCGCCCCTGCGGGGTTCAGCGACCAGCGTCTCCTGTCCTCGCTCCAGTTGGTGCCTGGCCGTCGATGCCTCTGGCCAGGCGGTGCGCTTCGACGGGACCTCCTGGGGCACTCCCACCCGAGTCATCCCCCAGGTCGACGGGGAGATCCACGCCTTCACCGACGTCTCCTGCTCCTCGCCGCTCTTCTGCCTGGCCACGACGACGGACGCCCGCCTGGCGGTCTACCGCTCCGGGGCCTGGAAGCTGGTGGACAGCACCTCCTACTGGGGTGCGGTCGACTGCTACTCCTCGACCCGGTGTGCTCTCGTCACCGGCTTGGGCGCATCAGGCGAAGCGCGCATGGGCTTCTGGGACGGCACCAGCGTCTTCGTCACCCGCCGGGTATCGACCGTCGCCAGCCTGACCTCGGTGTCATGCCCGTCCGCGACCGTCTGTGTCGCCGCTGGCGTGGGTGGATCGAAGGCCTACGTCGCTCGCGCCAAGGGCACGAGCCTCACGGTGACCGGCCTCGGCGAGGGAAGCGGCTGGTGGCGGGCCGAGGTGTCCTGTACCTCGTGGTCGTTCTGCCTGATGACCACCGGTGGCACCGAGGCGTGGCGCTGGAACGGCAGCGGCTGGAGGAGGGCGGCCGACGTGCAGGACGGGATCATCGCGTTCATCGACTCGCTCTCCTGCACCTCCACGACCAGCTGCATCGGCGTCGGCGGCGGTCGGGCCGCCCGGTGGAACGGCTCGTCCTGGAGGATCAAGGAGCTGACGTCGCTGCCGACGCCCAGCCTCTTCGACCGCGAGCGCGTCATCGACTGCGCGAGCTCCTCGATGTGCATCGCCGTGGACGGCAAGGGCCGACAGACGCGCTGGAACGGCTCGGCCTGGTCCACGCTGCGCACCTTCGTCACCACGCGGGGGCTCCTCGACACCCTCTCGTGCCCCTCCGCGTCACGGTGCATGAGCGGGGACTTCTTCGGCAACATCCTGGTCTGGAACGGGACCTCCTGGAGCACCCATGCGGCGGTGCTGCCTTCTGGGGCCATGGTGTCCTGCCCCACCTCGACGTGGTGTCTCGCCGTCAGCCGCCAGTCCGGCCTCTACCGCACGTGGACCGGCTCCTGGGGGCCGAAGGTGCGGTTCGACCTCGTCAACCATTACGGGTCGTTGGGCTGCGCGTCGACGACGAACTGCTTCCTCTTCCAGGGCGGTGACTATCGCCGCTTCAACGGCTCGAGCTGGTCCGCGCTGAAACGGTTGTTCTCCGCGCAGGCCAACCCACAGCTCACGTGCCCCAGCTCGAAGATGTGTCTGGCGTGGGACGACGTCTCCGGCACGGTCTCCCGGTGGGGAGGCACCTCCTGGGGCGCCCCTCGGACGATCGGTCTGAAGCGGATCTTTGCGGTCTCCTGCTCCTCGGCCAGCTCGTGCCTCGCGATCGGCTCGACGTCCACGGGCATGGCGTCCTCGAGATTCAACGGATGGACGTGGTCCGTGAAGGCACTGCCGGGTGAGCTCAACCCCAATGTCGTGGAGTGCCAGTCATCGACGAGCTGCCTGGCTGCCGGTCACGGCGGAGTGCTCTGGCGCTGGAACGGGTCAACGTGGTCGAAGCTCTCGTCAACCCTGGGGCTCGAGGCGCTCCGCTTGGAGTGCGCCGGCCAGTGGTGCATGGCCACCAGCTCGACGCGAGCGGTCTGGGGGACCTGAAGCGGGCTTGCGGTCGCGGGGGAAGTTCTCGCCCAGCTGTGGGGCGTCACGGGAGCGCAGGCAGGCCGTCGATGGAGGTGGCGTTCTTCTCCGCGCGATAACGGACGATCCCGTCCGGACCCCGGTTCGCCGCCCAGGAGTCGAGCAGGTCGCGGTCTCCCTCGTACGACATGAGGGGGACCGCGTAGCCGCACGAGTCGGAGACCCGGTCCACGTCGACCACGACGACCCCCCGCATGCCGAGGCGCTCGGCGAACAGGTCCGACCACCCGGCGAACTCCGGCTCGTCGGGGGGCGACGTACCGGCCGCGTCCGTGCAGCCGGACGATGTTCGGTGGCCCCTCGAACGCACAGAACATCAGGGTGATGCGCCCGTTCTCGCGCACATGCGCGACGGTCTCCGCGCCGCTGCCCGTGAGGTCAAGGTAGACGACCGTCCGCTCATCGACGACGCGCAGGGTGTCCAGGCCCTTGGGGGACACGTTGACGTGTCCGTCGGCAGAGAGCGACGCGGTGGCGACAAAGACGACGTGCTGCGCCTCGATGAACTCCCGCAGACGGCCGCTGATCGACTCGTGCAGCTTCATCGTCGGCTCCTTCGTCGTCCCGGCGGGGTCGGCGTCACCTCGACCGTCATTCGACCGTCACCGACTTGGCCAGATTACGGGGCTTGTCGATGTCCAGCCCACGGATTAGCGCCGCGTGGTAGGCGAGCAGCTGCGTCGGGATCATCAGCAGGAGCGGGTCGAGCTCGACCTCGTTGCGGGGCACGTCGATGCGTGCGTCGACGACACCCTGGAGCTCGACCTCGGGGTGCGTGAGGGCCACGACACGGCCGCCTCGCGCCCGAATCTGCTCTGCGGCAGCCACATTGCGCTCGGTCAGCTTGTCGCGGGGGACACGGCGACGGTCGGGAGGGCCTCCTCGATGAGGGCCAGCGGGCCGTGCTTCAGCTCGCTGGTCTGGTAGGCCTCCGCGTGCCGGTACGAGATCTCCTTGAGCTTCTGGGCGCCCTCCCTCGCGACCGGGAAGCCGCGGACCCTCCCGATGAAGAAGAGGCTCTGCGCCGTGGCCAGGCCCCTTGCGATCTCGGCGATGTCGTCCTCCTGGGCGAGGATCGACGCGATGTCGTCGGGGAGCCGTTGGAGACCGGCGATGATCCGTTGCCCGTCGGCGACGGACAGGTCGTGGATCCGGCCGAGGAGGAGAGCGATCAGGGCGAAGCCGACCCCCATGTGCGTCAGGGCCTTCGTCGACGCCACCGCGATCTCCGGTCCCGCGTGGAGGTAGACGCCTCCGTCGCACTCGCGGGCGATGGTCGACCCGACGACGTTGACCAGGCCGATGACCTGACCGCCCTTGCGCTTGACCTCACGGACCGCGAAGGCGGTGTCGGCTGTCTCACCGGACTGGCTCACCGCGATGTAGAGCGTGTCCGGGTCGATGATCGGGTTGCGGTAGCGGAACTCGGAGGCCGCCTCGGCGTGGGCCGGGATCCGGGCGAGCTCCTCGATCATCAGGGCGCCGAGCTCGCCGATGTAGAAGGCGGACCCGCAGCCGAGGATCTTGACCCGCTTGAAGGCGCGCAGCTCGCGCGGGGTGATGTTCAGCCCGTCGAGCCGGGCGGTGCCGAACCGGGTGTCGAGTCGACCACCGAGCATCCTGCGGACGGTCTCCGGCTGCTCCGCGATCTCCTTGGCCATGAAGCTGCCGTGCGTCCCGGGGTCGACGTCGTCCTCGTCGAGGTCGATCGTCATGGGGGTCCGGCCGGTGTCGGCGGCCTCCCGGGTGAAGGTGCGGTAGCCGGTCGCGGTGACGGACGCCAGCTCGCTGTCGTCGAGGTGGATCACCTGGGAGGTGTGCCGGACCAGTGCCGCCACGTCCGAGGCGACGAACATCTCCTTGTCGCCGATGCCGAGGATGAGGGGTGAGCCGTTGCGGGCGACGACGACCCGCTCGGGCGCCGCCTGGTCCACGACGGCGAGAGCGTAGGTGCCGACGAGCTGGGAGACCGCGTCGAGGACGCGCTCGTCGAGCGTGGGGGCGTCGGACCTGCGGACGAGGTGGGCGACGACCTCGGTGTCCGTCTCGGAGCTGAAGGGGACGCCCTCGGCCTCGAGGGCGCTCCGCAGCGCGGCGGCGTTGTCGATGATGCCGTTGTGCACGACGCTGACGCGGCCGTCCACACTGCGGTGCGGGTGGGCGTTCGCCTCGGTCGCCGGACCGTGGGTGGCCCATCGGGTGTGGCCGATGCCGACCGTTCCGGCGATGCGGCGGGGAGGGCGGCCTCGAGCTCGCGCACCCGGCCGACGCGTCGCACGACGGTGGCGCCGGAGGGGCCGAGCACGGTCAGGCCGGCCGAGTCGTAGCCGCGGTACTCGAGCCGGTTGAGCCCCTCGACGAGGATGGGCGCGGCGGGCTGGCGCCCGACGTAGCCGACGATTCCACACATGGTGACCTCCTGGTCAGCCGTAGATGATGCGGCGCAGCTGCCGCTCGGTCAGGCGCGCGGCGGCGACGGGCCGCTCGCCAAGCTCGTGCTGGAGGATCCGGAAGATCTGGGCGTTGCGGGTGCCGTGGAGCTGGAGCCGGGCATGGCGCCGCCGGACGTAGTCCTCCAGCGGCTCGGCGTAGTGCGCCACGACATCACCGATGACGCGAGCCGCCTCGGCCTCGCTCAGGCCCGTGGACTCGGCGATCCGGGTGACGAGTTCTGGATCGAGCACGGGCCGACTCTGCCGGCTTGTCGCGGGCGAATGCCAAGAATCTGCCCGGATTCGGGCAGAAACCCGTGATGTCGTATGCCGCTGGGCTGGGTCTGTGGGTCAGCGAGCTGGGCGCGCGGCAGGGTGCCCAGACGCAACACACCCGCTTGCCGCGTGCTCGCCCCTGCTGTGTCAGGGGTGTGCACGAAGCAAGCGGGTGTGTTGCGGTGCGGTCCGGTGTGGTCGGGACCGGTGCCGGTCGGGTGTGGTGTGGTGTGGGTCAGTCAGCGGCGATCGGCGCTGGCTGCGGGGGATGGCGTGGACTCGCCGTTGCGGGACGAGCCGCCCCGGCTGCGCCGGCGCCGCGGACGGCCGCCCGACTCGCCACTCGAATCCCCCTTCGACTCGCCGCCCGCCTCAGGCGCCGTGGATCCGGACTCCGATGCTCCGGCAGCACCGGCCTCGGACCCGGCGCCAGCGGCGGCAGCGCCCGCGCCCCGGGTGCGACGCCGGTTGCGGCTGCGGCGGGGGCGGCTCTCACCGTCGGTCGACTGGTCGGCGGAGCTTTCCCGGCGTCCGGCACCGGTCCGAGGGCGGTCACCGGTGCTGCCGCCCGTGCCGGGCCGGCCGGGACGGCTCTTCGCGTGCCGCTTCCCGGTCTCGCCGAGGTCCTCGATCTCCTCTGCGTCCAGCCCGGCCCGCGTCTGCTCGGACTTGCGCAGGTAGCCCTTGGCGCCTTCCGGGATCTCGAGGTCGCTGAAGAGGTGGTCCGAGCTGGAGTAGGTCTCCTGCGGCTCCGGGATGCCGAGGTCGAGCGCCTTGTTGATCAGGGCCCACCGGTGCAGGTCGTCCCAGTCGACGAAGGTGACGGCGACACCGGTGTTGCCGGCGCGTGCGGTCCGGCCGATGCGGTGCAGGTAGGTCTTCTCGTCCTCGGGGCACTGGAAGTTGATGACGTGGGTGACGTTGTCGACGTCGATGCCCCGGGCCGCGACGTCGGTCGCGACGAGGACGTCGACCTTGCCGTTGCGGAAGGCGCGGAGCGCCTGCTCGCGGGCACCTTGGCCGAGGTCACCGTGGATCGCGGCGGCCGCGAAGCCGCGCTCGGCGAGGTCGTCGGCGACCTTCGCGGCGGTGCGCTTGGTCCGGCTGAAGATGATGGTCAGGCCACGGTCCTTCGCCTGGAGCATCCGCGCCAGCATCTCGACCTTGTCGAGCGCGTGGGCCCGGTAGACGAACTGCTCGACCGCCTTGACCGTGTGGGCGTTCTCGCCCTCCTCGCTCATCGCCCGGATGTGCGTCGGCTGGGTCATGTAACGACGGGCCAGCGTCACGATGGCGCCCGGCATCGTCGCGGAGAACAGCATCGTCTGCCGGCTGGCCGGCGTCAGAGCCATGAGGGTCTCGACGTCGGGAAGGAAGCCGAGGTCGAGCATCTCGTCGGCCTCGTCGAGCACGACGACCTTGGCCTGCGACAGGTCGAGATGACCCTGCTTGGCCAGGTCGATGAGGCGACCGGGGGTGCCCACGACGACTTCGACCCCTCGCCGCAGCGCGTCGACCTGCGGCTCGTAGGCCCGGCCGCCGTAGACGGTGAGAACGCGGATGCCGCGGTTCCGGCCGGCCCGCTCGAGGTCTCCGGAGACCTGGACCGCGAGCTCACGGGTCGGGGCGACGGCGAGAGCCTGGGGCTTGCCGGGCCGGGGCAGGTCGTCGAAGCCGGGGTCACCGGGCGCGACGATGCCGTTGAGCATGGGGACGCCGAAGCCCAGCGTCTTGCCGGTGCCGGTCTTGGCCTGGCCGATGATGTCGTGGCCGGACAGGGCCACCGGCAGTGTCATGGCCTGGATCGGGAAGGGGTGGGTGATCCCCGCCTCGGCGAGCGCCGCGATGATGTCGGGGTGGATGGGGAAGTCGCCGAAGGTGATCTCGGGGGCATGCGTGGGCGAGGTGTCGGTGGACTGGGTCATCACTGTCTTTCGATCGGCACGAGCACCACACGCGGTTGCGGGAGCTCAGTGCAGGAGTCGTGATCCGGGCCGATCGGGGAGTCAAGTGAGATGGTCATCGGGCCGACCGGGCACCGCATGGTCCCGGCCAGTCTACCGGCAGGTCACCCTCTCGTGGTTCACCGTCGCTCCGCAGGCCTCCCCGTGACGTGCGGTGGCCGAGGACCGGGTCATAGATTGACGACCATGAGTGACGACGTCCCAACGCGGCCGGAACCCCACCACGACCTGTCCGACCCGTCCTACCGGGCCGCGGTCGTCGACCTGCTGGGGGCGCTGGCCTACGGCGAGCTGAGGGCCTTCGCACAGCTCGCCAAGGACTCGGAGCTCGCGCCCACCCTGGCCGACACGTCGGCGCTGGCCATCCTCGCCGCCCACGAGCTGCGCAACTTCACGCTGCTCACCGAGCGGCTCCGCGCGCTCGAGGTCAACGCGGAGGACGCCATGCAGCCCTTCGTCGAGGCCGTCGACGCGTTCCACGCCCGGACCAGCTCGAGCAACTGGCTCGAGGGCCTCGTCAAGGCGTACGTCGGAGAGGGGATCGCCCAGGACTTCTACCGGGAGATCGCCAACTACGTCGACGCCGACACCAAGGCGCTCGTCCTCGCGGTGCTCGAGGACCAGGGGCAGGCTGACTTCGCGGTCTCCGCGGTGCGGCAGGCGATCGAGGACGATGCTCGGGTGGCGGGCCGGCTCGCCCTCTGGGGTCGCCGGCTGGTGGGTGAGGCCATCACCCAGGCGCAGCGCGTCGGCGTGGAGCGGGACGCGCTTGGCGGGCTGCTCGTCGGCGCCCCTGGCAGTGGAGGAGCGGACCTCGCCGAGCTCGGTCGGATGTTCGTCCGGCTCACCGACGAGCACACCAGGCGCATGGAGCGGCTCGGCCTCTCCGCCTGACCGCCGCAACACACCCGCTTACCGCCTGCCACCGCCCTCTGCAGGGGGTGGGACCGCGCGATACCCGGGTGTGTTGCGGGAGTGGGCGGGCGGGAGGCGCGGGTGGTCAGGTGCGTTCGGGACGAGCTCAGCGGCATACGACATGGCGAAGGGCCCGGCCGAGCGGCCGAGCCCTTCCCAGCTGAAACCTTGTCACACTGCCTTGTTGGTGACCCTGCCGTAGATCAGGATCCCGGCGGCGGCGAGGATCGCGCCGACGATGATCGAGAGCCAGGGGATGCCGCCGTTGTCGTTGTTGTACGCCAAGGCGCCCAGGATCACGCCGCCGATGAGGGAGGCGACGATTCCGATCAGTGTCGTCATGACGAGCGAGATGTTCTGCCTGCCCGGGAGGATCAGGCGCCCCAGCAGACCGATGATCAAACCAACGATGATGGTCCAGATGATCGAGGAAATCACGTGCTGAACTCCTTGAGGTCGGGTCGCGGCCTTCCGCGCCTACTGTGACCGCGGTGTGTGATCACGACCCAAATCTGCCACCTGTGACGGCCGAAATGGGGGACGTGAACGGTCACAGTTGCGTCTACCCATTTCCGGCCGTCTACTCTCAGTGCGCCCCGAAGCCAACGCCGGTCTTGCGCTCCGCGCCGGTCATGACGTAGCCGATCGACGCGCTCGGCACGATGATCCGACCGCCCCGGTCGTCGGTCAGCTCGAGCACCTCGCCCGCCCGGGCAGCCTTGACGGCCTCGACGAGCTCCTCCGTGCTCAGCGTCGTCTCGAAGGTGATCTCTCGTGCCACGTGCTGCACGCCGATTCGGACCTCCACGGTCAAACCCACTTTCTCGTCGTCAGTCAGGGTGGGGGTGCGCCTGAGCCGGTCCACCGACTCGTCAGCCCCTCGACACCTTAACCAGCAGCGGACCCGACCGATTCCCGGCCCGAGGTGCCGTGCGAGGTGCCCTGCGAGGTGCCCTGCGACGTGCCGTCCGGCCGGCCCGGCCGGCCGACGGCCGGGAACGCTCCAAACCCGCGCCGGATGAGCGCGCTGGTGATCCGGGTCGCGGTCTCCTTGGAGATCGTGTCCACGTGGTCGAGCCAGTGACGGGCCGAGGTCTGGGCCAGGCCCACCAGCCCCACCCCGACGAGGACCGCCTCGTCGTGGTCCATCGACGTCTCGGCCCGGATGATGCCGGCCATGGCCTCGGCGCAGGTGAGGTCGACCTGGTCGAGGCGCTTGCGGACCTCGGGATCGTTGGCGAGGTCGGACTCGAAGATCAGTCGGAAGGCGGCGCCCTCCTGGGCGACGAAGTCGAAGTAGGCGCTGATCATGGTGTTGATGCGGGCCTTGTTGTCCTCGAGCGCAAGCGCGTCGCGGACCAGCTTCTCGAGCTCCGTCGAGTGCTGGTCGACGAGGGCGAGATAGAGCTCGAGCTTGCCCGGGAAGTGCTGGTAGAGAACCGGTTTGGAGACGCCGGCGCGGGCCGCGATGTCGTCCATGGCCGCCTGGTGGTAGCCGTTCTCGACGAAGACGCCGAGCGCTGCCTCGAGCAGCTGGGCCCGTCGTTCGGAGCGGGGGAGGCGCTGTCCGCGCTGCATCGATGGCTGCGTGGCGGGCTGCCGGGTCGGTGTCTCGTCGGGCATCTGGTCCTCTTGGGTGGTCTCGCGCATCGGGCCCGCCGCGATGCCGGTCGGCGACGGTGGACGACGATGTCGCTCTCACAATACCGACCAGTACCGTGGTGGCATGCCGTTCGAGCCACTGGTCAAGACGGGTCGGCCGCTCTCCGGCCCGGAGGTGACGCGCTACGCGCGGCACGTCCTGATCCCGGGGGTCGGCCACGAGGGCCAGGAGCGCCTGGCCGCAGCCAAGGTCCTCGTCGTGGGGGCCGGCGGGCTCGGGTCCCCCGCTCTGCTCTACCTCGCCGCAGCCGGTGTGGGCACCATCGGTGTCGTCGACGCCGACGTCGTGGAGCTGACCAACCTGCACCGCCAGGTGATCCACTCCGACGCCGACCTGGGCCGGCTCAAGACCGAGTCGGCCGAGGCCGCGGTGGCACGGGTCAACCCGCACGTCGAGGTCATCCGGCACGACCTCAGGCTCGACTCCGGCAACGCCCTCGAGATCATCCGCGACTACGACCTCGTCGTCGACGGCACCGACAACTTCCCGACGCGCTACCTCGTCAACGACGCCTGCGTCCTGCTCGGCAAGCCGCACGTGTGGGGCTCGATCCTCCGCTTCGACGGTCAGGTGTCGGTGTGGTGGAAGGGGCACGGCCCGTGCTACCGGTGCGTCTTCCCGGAGCCCCCGCCCCCCGGAGCGGTCCCCAGCTGCGCCGAGGGCGGCGTCTTCGGGATCCTCTGTGCCGCAATCGGTTCGGTCCAGTCCACCGAGGCGATCAAGCTGCTGCTGGGGCTGGGTGACCCGCTGACCGGGCGCCTGCTGGTCCATGACGCGCTGCGTCAGTCGTGGGACACCCTGACGGTCCGCGCGGACCCCGAGTGCCCTGTCTGCGGCGACCGCCCGTCGATCACCGAGCTCATCGACTACGTCGAGTTCTGTGGGGTCCCGGGGGCGCCGGCAGCGGACGAGGGCGCGATCCCCGAGGTGTCGGTGCGCGAGATGGCGGACGAGCTGGCCGGGAGCCGGCCGCCGGTTCTCGTCGACGTCCGGGGTGACGAGGAGCGGGCCATCGCGTCCATCCCGGGGGCGGTGCCGATCCACCTCGACCGGTTCCGCAGCGGCGCCGCCTGGGACGAGCTGCCTCGTGACCGTCGGGTGCTCATCCACTGCAAGGTCGGGGCGAGGTCCGCGGAGGCGACGCGACTGGCGATGCGCGCCGGCTACGTCGACGTCGCCAACGTGGCCGGGGGCATCATCGCCTACCTGCGTGAGATCGACCCGAGTCAGCCGGAGTACTGATGGAGGACTACGCCCAGCGGGTCCTCGAGATCGTCGCGCGGATCCCGTCCGGGCGTGTCGTGGCCTATGGCGACATCGCGCGCGCTCTCGGCGAGGGCGGGGCGCGCAACGTCGGCACGGTGATGAGCCGCTACGGCTCGGACGTCCCCTGGTGGCGGGTCATCCGCGCCGACGGGCGCCCCCCGCAGGGGCACGAGGCCGTGGCGGTCGAGCACTGGCGCGCCGAGGGGACCCCGATGGTCCGCGGGCTGCTCGACGGTGGCCGGGCAGACCTGACGGCCGCGCGGTGGGCGATCCCGTCCGTCGGCGAGCAGCCGCCCGGGCAGCGCGGCGCCCTCCACCACGTCGAGCTGTGGGTCGCCGACATCGCCGCGGCCAAGCGCAGCTGGGGCTGGTTGCTCGGCCGTCTCGGCTATCGACTCGGCGACGACTGGGGGCACGGTCAGGCGTGGGAGCTGGGGTCCCTCTACATCGTCCTCGAGTCCGGGCCCGATGTCGCTGCCGGGGCGCACGAACGCCGTCGGGCCGGCCTCAACCACCTCGCCTTCCACGCCGGGTCACGCGAGGACGTCGAGGAGCTCGTCGCCGCCCGCGCCGAGGGTGGGTGGGAGCTGATGTTCGCCGACCGGCACCCCTTCGCGGGCGGCCCGGACCACTATGCGGCCTACCTCGAGAACGACGCCGGCTTCGAGGTCGAGCTGGTCGCCGAGTGAGGTCGGCCGGCCCCACCCCGATGCCGTATGCCGCTGGGCTCGCTCCCCGCCCAGGACCCCTCGCGGGGTGGCCGGGTCGGGTGGGTCTGCCCGGCGATGTGCGCAAATCGCGCGGCACGCGCGCCGGGTCCGCTCGGCTGTGGGCGGCTCGTGATGGAATCCTGCGGTGGTCATCCTCCGCCGAGCACCCGCTCACGTCGTCGGGCAGGTGCGTCTGGATGACTCGCAGCAGCGTGCCCTCGACTCCGTGGCACCGGTTCTCCGCGTGCTCGGTGGTCCCGGCACCGGCAAGTCGACCCTGGCCGTCGAGCTCGTCGCGGACGCGGTCGCGAGGGGGGCGCGCGCCGACGAGTGTCTCGTCCTGGCTGCCACCAGGACAGCCGCGGGGTCGCTGCGACAGCGCGTGACCGCGCGCATTTCCGGCACCTCGACGCAGTCCCTCGCCCGGACGTGGCAGGCGCTCGGTTTCGGCATCCTGCGCGCCGAGGCGGCCCTGCGAGGAGACCCGGCCCCGCGCCTGCTCAACGGTCCGGAGCAGGACGCCATCCTGCGCGACCTGCTCGCCGGCCACGCCTCCGGCGACGTTCCCGGCCCGGACTGGCCTGCGTCGGTCCGCGATGCCCTCGCCACGCGCGGTTTCCGCAACGAGCTGCGCGACCTGCTCATGCGCGCGGTCGAGCACGGGCAGGGCCCGGAGGACCTGCGTCGTCTCGGCGTCGAGCACGACCGGCCGGAGTGGGTCGCGGCATCCCGGGTGCTACGCGAGTACGACGAGGTGACCGCCCTCAGCCGATACGGCTCCTACGACCCGGCCTGGGTGCTGACGGCGGCAGCCGACCTCCTCGAGGACGACCCGTCGGCGCTCGCCCGGCTC
Source organism: Intrasporangium sp. DVR (assembly GCF_040365325.1). Taxonomy (NCBI): domain Bacteria; kingdom Bacillati; phylum Actinomycetota; class Actinomycetes; order Micrococcales; family Intrasporangiaceae; genus Intrasporangium; species Intrasporangium sp. DVR. The sequence goes on from NZ_BAABZW010000001.1 coordinate 292,877, forward strand.
CACGACCGGCTGCGCCTCGTCGTCGTCGACGACGCGCAGGAGATGACCTCCGCGGCCGCGCGCCTGCTCCGGGTCGTCGCTCGTGGGGGACCACGGATCGTCCTGCTCGGCGACCCGGACTCCGCGGTGCAGACGTTCCGGGGCGCCGACCCGCGCTTCCTGGCGCACGGCTGGGAGTCGCTCGGGGCCGCCGCGCCGGGAGCCGTGCGCCGCGAGACCGTCGTCCTGTCGGAGGGCCACCGCCTGCCGGAGGCGGTCGCTGACGTCGCCCTGCGCGTGGCCCGGCGCATCGGTGCGCTCGGTGGCGGCGAGCAGCGCGGCCTCCGGCCGACGTCGGGGAGGTCGCGAGTGCAGGTCGCCCTGCTCCGGTCTGCGGCCCAGGAGACGAGCCACATCGCCTCGGTCCTGCGTCGGGGGCACCTCGTCGAGGGGCTGGCCTGGACCGACATGGCCGTCGTCGTCCGCGGCGCCGCGCGGGCGGCGACCCTGCGTCGAGCGCTGGGCCAGGCGGGTGTGCCGGTGGCTGCGGCGACGGCGGAGACGCCGGTGCGGGACGAGAACGCCGTTCGCCCCCTGCTCGTGCTTCTCGACGAGGCCGTGCGGATCGCCCGAGATCCCACGCGCGTCGTCGATCCCGCGACCGTGACGGACCTGGTGCTGTCGCCCCTCGGCGGGTCCGACACCGTCGGCCTCCGGCGCCTTCGGCGGCTGCTGCGCCAGGAGGAGCTCGCCGACGGCGGCGGGCGGTCGAGCGACGAGCTGTTGTCCGAGCTGGTTCGGGACCCGTTGTGGGCCGGCCGCCTCGGTGAGACCGGGCGACCGGCTGCCCGGGTTGCGACGGCGCTCGCCGCCGGCGTCGACGCAGCACGCGTCGGGGCAGGCGGGCGATGGGAGCCCGGAGTGACGTCCGAGTCGGTCCTCTGGGCGATCTGGCAGGGTGCCGGGGTCGCGGGGGCCTGGCGCAGGCAGGCCCTCACCGGCGGCCCGTGGTCCGACCGGGCCGACCGTGATCTGGACGCCGTGCTCGCCCTCTTCGACGCGGCGCGGACCTTCGTCGACCGGCTCCCCACCGCCGGGCCCGACAAGTTCATCGAGCACGTCGGCGGCCAGGACGTCCCGGGCGACACCCTGCTCCTCGGCGGCCAGGCGGGCGCGCAGGTCGCCCTGGTGACGCCACAGACGGCCGCCGGCCGGGAGTGGCGACTCGTCGTCGTGGCGGGTGTGCAGGAGGGGGTCTGGCCCGACCTGCGGCTGCGCGGCTCGATCCTCGGCTCCGAGGACCTCGTCGACATCCTCGGCGGGCGGCCGGTCGGGTTCCGGGCGGCACAGGCGGCGGTGCGCTACGACGAGACCCGGCTCTTCCACGTTGCCGTTTCGCGGTCCACCGAGCGGCTGCTCGTCACGGCCGTGGGCAACGAGGAGGAGCAGCCGTCCGTCTACCTCGACCTCGTCGACCCCCCCGAGGGCGGACGGATGGCGGACGAGGTGCGCCCACACGCCGAGATGTCCCGGCCGATGTCCCTGCCGGGCCTCATCGGCGAGCTGCGGCGCGAGGTGGTCAGTCCCGACCCGGGCGTGGCCGAGCCGGCCCTGGCCCTGCTTTCCGCGGCAGCCGCTGCCGGCGTCCGCGGGGCTGACCCGCGACGATGGTGGGCGCTGCGCCAACCGACGACGGACCGGCCGGTGCGGCGCGAGGACGAGCCGGTTCACGTCTCGCCGTCGAAGGTCACCTACTTCACCGAGTGTGGGCTGCGCTGGTTCCTGACCTCGGTCGGAGGTGACGGTCCGTCGCTCGGGGCCGCCTCGGTCGGCACTCTGGTCCACGACGTCGTCGCCGAGCGACCCGATGCGACCCGCGACGAGCTGGTCGCCGAGGTCGACGCGCGCTGGGGCAGGCTGGGCCTGCGGCCGGGGTGGGTCACGGAGCGGACCCGCCGCGAGGCGCACGACATGGTGGCCCGCTACGTCGCCTACCGCGAGGCGGTTGCCGACGAGTGGGAACGGGTGGGCATCGAGACCGAGTTCCGCGTCCGCGTCGGCCGTGCCGTGGTCGCCGGCCGGGTGGACCGCATCGAGCGCGACCGGCTTGGACGCCTGCGCATCGTCGACCTGAAGACCGGGACCAGCAAGCCGACGAAGGCCGAGCTCGAGCAGCACGGCCAGCTCGGCGCCTACCAGGTGGCGGTCGCCTCCGACGGCTTTCCCACCCTGGGTGACCAGAGCGCCGGGGCGGCCCTCGTCTTCATCGGCAAGGCCGGCCTCACCGGGCTGCGTCCGTCGGTGCTGAGCCAGCCCGCGTTGGCGGACGCGGAGGACCCGGACTGGGCGCGAGTGCTCGTCGAGCAGACAGCCGAGGGCATGGGAGCAGCGAGCTTCGTCGCGTCGCAGAGCACGTGCCGGACCTGCCCGGTCAAGTCGTCCTGCCCGCTGCAGCCGGAGGGGGATGCCCTGTGACGACCACGACCGAGCCCGTTGCGGGACCAGCGGCATCAGGGTGCCTGCGCTACTCGGCGTTCGACATCGCGCGGGCCCTGGAGATGCCGCCTCCCACGGAGGAGCAGGCCGCCGTCATCGAGGCCGGCCCTCGCCCCCTCCTCGTCGTCGCCGGGGCCGGCTCCGGCAAGACGGAGACGATGGCCGCTCGCGTGGTCTGGCTGGTGGCCAACGGCCTGGTGGCCCCCGACCAGGTGCTGGGCCTGACCTTCACCCGGAAGGCGGCCGCGGAGCTGTCCCAACGCATCGCCAAGCGCCTGCGGGGACTGGTGCGCGCTGGGGTGTGGGTCCCACCGGAGGACGACGGGACCGGTGCCGAGGTGCTCGGCGGCACACCCACCGTGTCGACCTATCACGCCTACGCCGGTCGACTCGTCCGCGAGCACGCCCTGCGTCTCGGGATCGAGCCCGAGTTCCGGGTCCTCACCGAAGCCGGAGCCTGGCAGCTGGCTGCCGAGGCGGTGTCCCGCTGGGACGGCCCGATGGACGGGGTCACCAAGTCCGAGTCGACGGTGATCGAGGCGGTGCGGTCCTTGGCCGGCGAGATGGCTGAGCACGTCCGCACCCCCGGCGAGGTGATCCAGCACCTCGACGAGGTCATCGCCGGGTGGGAGCAGCTTCCCGACGGCGACGGAAGGGGCAGCCTCACCCCCGCGAAGGACGCTCTCGGCGTCCTTCGCGAGCGACGCACCGTCCTGCCCATCGTCGAGGCCTTCCTCCGGCTCAAGCGCGAGCGCGAGTCCCTCGACTTCGCCGACCAGGTCGCCCTGGCTGCCCGGGTCGCGGCCACGGTGCCCGCGGTCGGCGCCATCGAGCGCGAGCGGTTCACGGCCGTGCTCCTCGACGAGTTCCAGGACACGTCGGAGGCACAGCTCGCCCTCCTCCGTTCCCTCTTCCACGGCGGATCGGGCGCTGCGGTCGCCCTCACTGCGGTCGGCGACCCCAACCAGTCCATCTACGGCTGGCGCGGTGCCAGCGCGACGACGCTCCTCCGCTTCCCGACGGAGTTCGCCGACTCGGCCGGAGCCGCCGACGTGCTACCGCTGTCGACGAGCTGGCGCAACGACGAGCTGATCCTCGCGGCTGCCAACGTGACCGCCGCGCCGCTCGCCACCGCCCATGTGCAGCCGCTGCGGGCCCGGGCCGGCGCCGGGCCGGGGCAGATCACCATCGTCCGGCGTGAGACGGCGCAGCAGGAGGCCGAGCACGTGGCCGCCTGGATCGCCTCGCGCTGGCGGTCACCGAGCGGTCGGCGCACCGGCCGGACGGCCGCCGTCCTCTGCCGGCGGCGGTCATCGTTCCCCGTCGTCATGGAGGCGCTCCGTGACGCGGGGCTCCCCGTCGAGGTGGTCGGCCTCGGTGGCCTGCTCAGCACCCCTGAGGTGAGCGACCTCGTGGCCCTCCTGTGGGTCGTGCAGGATCCGACCCGCGGCGACCAGCTCATGCGTCTGCTCACCGGGCCGATCGTGCGACTCGGGGCCGGCGACCTCGATGCGTTCTGGGCCTGGGCCAAGCAGCTTCACTCCCGCCCCTGGCGCCCGGGCCACCCAGAGCCGGCCCAGGGCCTGCTGCCGATCCACACACCGGGCGACGATGCCCTCCTGGACGCGGACGGCCCCACCCAGGACGTCCCCGTCGACCCACCCAGGTCGTCCGACCTCGCCGCCGACAGCGCTGACGCCGCCACGCTCGTCGAAGCCCTGGACGAGCTGCCCCCGCCGGGGTGGCGCGGGCAGCGCGGGGTGCACCTCACGGCGGAGGCCCTACGGCGCCTCCAGGCGCTCGCTGACGTCGTCCGCCATCTGCGGCGACTGACCGCCCTTCCCCTCGTGGATCTCATCGCCGAAGCAGAGACCGGCATCGGTCTTGACGTCGAGGTCCTCTCCCGCCCGGAGCACACGGCATCGACGGCCCGCGTGCACCTCGACGCGTTCGCCGACGTCGCAGCGCGCCATGCCACGAGCTCCGACCGGCCAACCCTGGCGGGCTTCCTCGCCTGGCTCGAGGCCGCCCGCGAGCAGGAGCGCGGGCTCGACGCCGGCACCGTCGAGTCGGACAGCGACGCCGTCCAGGTCCTCACGGTGCATGCGGCAAAGGGCCTCGAGTGGGACGTGGTCGCCATCCCCGGCCTCGTCGAAGGCGCGTTCCCGGACCACGGCTCGACCTCCGTCGTCCCGATGGAGACACCGGGTGGCGAGCGCGACGAGGGGCCCTCTGAGTACCGCTGCTCGGGAGTCCCCAAGGACAAGGGCTGGCTCATCGGGCTCGACTCCCTGCCCTACGAGCTGCGTGGGGATCACGACGGCCTGCCCGCGCTCGACTGGCGTGCCTGCCCGGACCGCAAGGCGCTCAGCGCTGCCATCGAGGCTTTCGCCGAGGAGGGCGGCAGCCACGCCGTCGACGAGGAGCGCAGGTTGGCCTACGTCGCCGTGACCCGGGCGCGCACCGACCTGCTCCTCTCGACGCACCTCTGGGGGATCGGCAAGAAGACGCTGTCCGTCCCCTCGCGCTTCCTCCTCGAGATCAGGGACTCCTTCGCGCACCTGGTCTCGGTCGAGCAGTGGCACCCCGCCCCGGCGCCGGTCACGAAGAACGGCAAGGCCACCGCACCCTCCAACCCCTACCTGGCCGAGCCGCTCTCTGCCCGCTGGCCGCACGATCCGCTGCTGCACCGGAGGCAGGCACTGGGGAGCGTTCCCGAGCGTCTCAGCGCCCTCATCGCGGCCGGCCCACCGGACCTGTCGGGCGACCCGCGAATCGATGATCTGCGCCTCCTGCTCGCCGAGCAGGCCTCGAAGGGCAGACGCGACGAGCCCGTCGTCGACGTGCCGCGACACCTGTCCACGTCGGAGCTCGTCGCGTTCGCCCGCGACCCGGAGACGTTCGCCCTGCGACTCCGACGCCCGATGCCCGAGGCGCCCGCCCCGGCGGCTCGTCAGGGCACCGCTTTCCACGCGTGGATCGAGGAGCACTTCTCGCGGGCGGCGTTCGTCGACCTGTGGGACCTGCCCGGAAGCGCCGACGAGGACGCGCAACCCGACGCTGACCTGGACCGGATGCGCGCGAACTTCCTGGCCAGCGAATGGGCCGAGCGGAGCCCCGAGGAGATCGAGCTGGCCGTCGAGACGGTCATCGAGGGGATCGCCGTCAGGGGCCGCATCGATGCCGTCTTCCCCCGGGACGACGGGGGCTGGACAGTGGTCGACTGGAAGACGGGTGCGCGGCCCTCCGGCCGGGAGGCGGAGGTGCGTGCCCTCCAGCTCGCCGCCTACGCGGTCGCCTTCGCCAGGTTGCGCGGCGTGGACCCGCGGCTCGTCGACGCGGCGTTCTTCTACGCCTCTGAGGGAGTGACCGTCCGCCCGCAGATGCCGGACGAGGCGGTCCTCGCCGCGATGCTCTCCACCATTCCCGAGTGAGCGGCCGGAGCGGAGTCGAGCGGCACCGAGGAGGGTCGGGATCCGGTCGGCGTGGCCGGCCCTAGCTGCGCCGCCGGTCCCGATCCTCGCGCACCTGTGGGTCGTCGAAGGGGTCGTCCAGCTCGAGCTCGATGCGGGTGGCCCTGGGCCGAGCGGACCCGACTGACCCGTCAGCGGGCACTGTTGCGGGTAGCGAGATCGCGTCGCCGACCGGACGGTGCTCACCGTCTCCCGCGCCGACGGCGCCCTGGCCGCCGGCCTCGTCTGGGTGGTCGGTGTCGTCCGGGTCGCGGCGCGAGTCGTCACCGGACTGCTCGATCGCCTGGGTCGCCGAGGGATCGGAGACCATGGCGTGCGGCTGCGTGGCATCCCACTCGGGGTCCGTCTCGAGGCGACCTGGGTCCACACCGGCTGACGCCGTCTGCTCTGCCTCGAGGCCACCCGGCCGCACATCCGGCGACCCGGAGCCCCGTGACGGTTCGGCGCCTCGCCGCTCGGCCTCGGCGTCGATGGCACGGCGCTCGTCCTCCGCGGTCGTGCTCCGGTCCAGCTCGCGGAGCGACTCCGCGGTCTGCTCCACGAGGTCTCGGGCACCGCCGGCGAGGGCTCGCAGCAGGACGCGCATCGGTGTCATCTCCGCCGCGAGCCGGGCGCGCGCCAGCAGGTTGCCGTCGGGGCGTTCCACCCGCGCCTGGGCATAGGCGCGCAGGACGTCGTCGATCGTGTCCGCCGGCGCGAGGCGCACCAGGTCGGCGAAGTCATCCGCCGGGTCACCGACACGCGACTCCTCCCAGCCCAGCACTCCGCGCAGCTCGCCGGACTCGGCGTGGTCCTCGTCATCGAACGAGGCCAGCACGTTGTCTCCGACGAACGACCCGTGGACGGTGGTCGGGGCGAACCGCCAGAGTGAGATGTCCTCGAGACGCTGCTCCCAGCGGGTCAGCAGGTTGGTGGGGACGTGGCCCGTCGCCGCGGCGCGGTCGAGCTCCGAGAGCTGGCGGCGCCGGTGCGACTCGGCGTCATAGACGGGTCGGCCGGCCTCCTCGAAGACCGCGAGCTCGATGTTGTGCAGATGGGCCAGCGCGCGGCCCACGTTCGCGGCAAGACCGCCCGGAGGCAGCGCACGGAAGTCGAGCGGCCGGCCCGGGACCCTGAGGTAGACGATGGCTCGGCCCTCGGGAACGCGCACCTCGCCCCGGACCAGAGGCATCGCGAGGTCGAGCCGACGGCCGAGCAGCGGTCCCAGGGCCGCCACGGCCTCGAGCTCGGCGCCGGCCCCGTGCGTCACCGGTGCCTTGATCACCCAGCGCCGCTCCTGTCGGTCGGTCACGAAGGCGACGTCGAAGGCCCCGCCCCGGCGCGCGCGGATGCCCTCCACCGACACGGGGTCGAGACCCGGCACGGCAGCACTCGCGAGCGCGGCGAGGACGAGCGGGCTTCGGGTCACCCTCCAACCGTAAGGTGAGCCCCGGGCCGATGGTGGGAGGCTCGGGGGCGTGCCCGAACGTGCGGCCGTAGGGTGACGACGTGGCCCGAAGCGGAGAAAGCCTGCCTGACGTCGCCCTGTCCGGGGCACCGCTCGACCGTTCGGGTCACGAGCGTCGTGACGAGCGACTCGTGGAGCGGCTGCTCTCCGATCCGCGGACCCGAGTGCTGGAGCTCCGCGGTGATCGCGCGCCCGTGGCGCCCGCCGGTCCCGCGGCCGCCACCGGGGACGGCCCGTTGCGGCTACGCCTGCGTCCCCCGACGGCGGCGGACTCCGAGGCCGTGACGGTCTTCGTCGGCCGGGACGACGAGGGCACTGCCTATGTCGGCGTGGCCCGCCCGGAGGAGAGCCGGCCCACGGAGGGGGAGGCACGCGCCTCGGCCCCCCAGGCCGAGGACGGGTGGCTCACCCTGCGCCAGGCCGGCGCGGGGCTGGACGACCGCGACGCCGCGCTCTTCACCACCGTCCTCGCCGTGGCGAACTGGCACGCGGCCCACACCCACTGCTCCCGCTGCGGCGCGGTCACGGCACCGGCACAGGGCGGCTGGTTGCGGGTCTGCCCGGACGACGGGAGCGAGCACTACCCGAGGACCGACCCAGCCGTGATCATGGCGGTCGTCGACACGGCGGGGCGACTCCTCCTCGGGCGCGGACCGCAGTGGCCGGAGGGCCGCTTCTCCGTCCTGGCCGGGTTCGTCGAGCCGGGGGAGTCGTTCGAGGCCGCGGTGGCCCGTGAGGTCGCCGAGGAGGTGGGGATCCAGGTCACCGACGTCCGTTACCTCGGCAACCAACCGTGGCCGTTCCCCTCATCGGTGATGATCGGGTTCACGTCCCGGGCGCTCACATCCGACCTCGAGCTCGATCCCCACGAGCTGAGTGAGGCCCGGTGGGTCTCCCGGGAGGACTATCGGACGGCGCTTCGTGCCGGCACCATCCGCGCTCCCTTCGGGCTCTCCATCGCCAAGCGGATCATCGAGCACTGGCTGGGGGAGACCGTCGAGTCGGTGCTCGACCTCACGCGCTGAGTCGGGCCTTGACCTCCGCGAGGGTGGGGTTCGTGGCAGACGTTCCGTCCGGGAACACCACCGTGGGCACCGTGCGGTTGCCGCCGTTGACCTGCTCCACGTAGTCGATGTGCTCGGGGTTGGCCTCGAGGTTGATCTCGGTGTAGCTCAGTCCCTCGCGCTCGAGCTGGCTCTTGAGCCGCGCGCAGTAGCCGCACCAGTGCGTCGTGAACATCGTGATGGTGCCCGGTGCGGGCGTGAGCGGCGTCGGGTTCGGCATGGTCTCTCCGTGTACGGGGCTGGCTGTGGTTCGCGGTCAGATCGTGTCAGGGTTGGGTGCGAGGATGGCGGCACCGGCACTGGGAACCGCCGGGGGCCGTTGAAAATTCCCTTACCCGACCCACCGCAGACCCACCAGGAGTGACCGCTGTCCGCTTCACCGCATCCGGACGACATTCTCGACCGGCTCGATCCCGAGCAGCGCGAGGTCGCCTCCGCGCCGCCCGGGCCGCTGTGTGTCCTGGCCGGTGCAGGCACCGGCAAGACCCGGGCCATCACGCACCGCATCGCCTATGCGGTCCACTCCGGCGTCCAGCAGCCGCAACGGATCCTCGCCGTGACCTTCACGGCCCGCGCAGCGGGGGAGATGCGCACGCGACTCAGGTCCCTCGGGGTCCACGGCGTCCAGGCGCGCACCTTCCACGCAGCCGCACTGCGGCAGCTGCACTACTTCTGGCCCCAGGCGATCGGAGGAGCGGCGCCCGAGGTGATGAGCGTCAAGGCCCCGGCCGTCGCCGAGGCCGCGAGCAGGCTGCGTCTCCAGTTCGACCGGACCGCGATCCGCGACCTCGCCGCGGAGATCGAGTGGTCCAAGGTCAATCTGCTGACACCCCAGTCCTACGCCGCCGCCGCCCGTGCAGCTCGCCGGGAGCCGCCGGGCCTGGACCTGACCGCCATGGCTCGGCTGCTCGAGGCCTACGAGGACGTGAAGGCAGCCAGGGGGGTCATCGACTTCGAGGATGTCCTGCTCCTCACCGTCGGGATCCTCGAGGAGCGCGAGGACATCGCAAGGACTGTCCGGGGCCAGTACCGGCAGTTCGTGGTTGACGAGTACCAGGACGTCAACGCGCTCCAGCAGCGTCTCCTCGACCTGTGGCTCGGGGACGGCAGTGACGTGACCGTCGTCGGTGACCCGGCGCAGACCATCTACTCCTTCACCGGCGCCTCCCCGCAGCACCTCCTCGGCTTCGCAGGGCGCTTCCCGGGCGCGCGCACCGTGCGGCTCGTCCGCAACTACCGCTCCTCGCCACAGATCATCAAGCTCGCCAACACCGTGATCTCGTCAGGACCCGCCGCGGGTCGGGGAGCGTCGGTCCGGCTGACCGCCCAGGGCGACGCAGGCCCGACCCCCGTCCTCTCCGCACATGCCGACGACCCGGCGGAGGCGGCTGCCGTGGCCGAGCACATCCGCGAGCTCGTCGCCGGGGGGCATCCAGCGGCCGAGATCGCCGTGCTCTTCCGCACCAACGGCCAGTCCGAGGCCTTCGAGTCGGCCCTGGCGACTGCGGGAGTGCCGTATCTCGTCCGGGGAGGGGAGCGGTTCTTCTCGCGGAAGGAAGTCCGCGATGCCGTGCTCCTGCTCCGGGGTGCGGCCCGCAGCGACGACGGGAGCAAGCCGCTCGGCCACATCACCCGGGACGTCATCTCCGGCGCCGGCTGGTCCCCGGATCCTCCGACGAGCGGTGGTGCCACGCGCGAGCGCTGGGAGTCGCTCAACGCGCTGGCCTCGCTCTCCGACGACCTGGGTCGCGCGGCTCCGGATGCTCGGCTTCCCGAGCTGGTGGCCGAGCTCGACCGGCGCGCCGCCGAGCAGCATGCCCCCGCAGTGCAGGGCGTCACGCTCGCGAGCCTCCACGCCGCCAAGGGCCTCGAGTGGGACACCGTCTTCCTCGTCGGGGCATCCGACGGGCTCATCCCCATCTCGCTCGCCGAGGGGATCGAGGCGCTGGAGGAGGAGCGGCGCCTGCTCTATGTCGGGATCACGCGCGCGCGGAGGCAGCTGTTCCTGTCCTGGGCCTCGGCCCGCAATCCGGGTGGTCGGGCGAGCCGGCGGGTGTCCCGCTTCCTGGCCCCGGCCGAGGCCATCCTCGGAAGCGGTGCGCGGGCCGCGGCCTCCACACCAGGCCGAGTCCGACGTGGGCCCAAGGTGGCGGCGGTGGTCCACTGCCGCGGCTGTGGCGCCGAGCTGACGACGGCCGCCCACCGCAAGACCGGGCGGTGCGACGAGTGCCCGCCCGACTACGACGAGGCTCTGTTCGACCGGCTCCGTGCGTGGCGCCTCGGTGTCGCCAAGGGCGCCGGTGTCCCCGCTTTCGTCGTCTTCACCGACGCGACGCTGACCGCGATCGCCGAGCGCGAGCCCGCCGACGAGGCGCAGCTCGCCACGATCAGTGGCGTCGGCGCCCGCAAGCTCGGGCAGTACGGTCCTGACGTCCTCGCCATCCTCCGTGGCGCCGATCCGCAAGAGCTGCTCGAAAATGCCTCGCGGACAGCCGAATCCGTGGAGTCGTGAAGCCGGCGAGAAAAAAGTTCCGGAATCCTCGATAAATCGGTTGTGAGGCCACTCGGCCCCTGCGTACCCTGATCGAAGTCAAGCCCACTGGCTCAGGTAGCCGGCTGGGATCCGCGAGTGGAGTGAGGAGGGTTGGCCCCATGAGGAACATCACCACGACGATGTGCGCAGGTTCCTGCGTCGTTTCCGCACGTCCGCACCTGACCAACACGCTCCTCGCGGCCACCGGTGCCGAGGGCCAGGGGACAGTTGTGTCCTTTGTCGCCCCGGCCGATCTGCGCCTCGACGACCGTCGCGTCCCGGGCCTCGACCCGGCCGCAGACGTGGACCTCACCGCCATCTACAAGACACCCGATGTCGCTCGCTCCCGCTTTGGGAGGCCACCGGTCTGAGTTAGACCACAGCCTCACTCCCAGGCCGCGAACCCGACATCACCGGGTCCGCGGCCTTTGTGTTCCCCCGAGAACTGGATGCCGCTCAACCCCCACCTCCACCAGACAGCACCGACCAGGTGCCAGACAGATACGGGACACACCATGACTCCCCGGATTCAGAGCAGCAGGAACGAGACCCGCACCTGTGGTGCCGGGCTCCGAACCCGAACGGACACGAGTGAGCAGGTCAGCCGCACCACCGGCGGGCCGGAGACGGAGGTGAAGGCGATGCAGCTCAGCGAACTGCTCGACCTCGGCACGGAGGCGGAGCAGGTCGGGGAGACCATCCCCTGTCGCGACTACGACGCAGAGCTCTGGTTCGCCGAGCGTCCTGAGGACGTCGAGTTCGCCAAGACGCTGTGCGGGCTCTGCCCCGCCCGCATCCAGTGCCTCGCGGGCGCGCTCGAGCGCCAGGAGCCTTGGGGTGTCTGGGGTGGCCAGCTCCTCGTCCAGGGAGCCGTGGTCGCCCGCAAGCGGCCCAGGGGCCGGCCCCGCAAGCACCCGGTCGCCGCCTGACGTGCGTCCCCGACGATGCCCGGCCAAGCGGTGCTCGACACCGTCCGACCAACCATCCGCAATGCACCACCTACCCGACCAGGAGGTCGTCATGGAGAACTTGGAGCTCCTGGCCCGCGACCGGATCCGCGACCGTGTTCAGCGAGAGGACCGCTCCGGCAGACGCCGCAGCGCCCGGCTGATCGCGATGGAGATCCGCGCGAGCCGACGTCATCACCCCCGGTGATGCGTGGACCGGGTCGGCTCACGGAGCCGGCTCCCGAGCAGCAGAAGCGGCTGGAGCGATCGAGCCGCCGACGCGAGAACCGTCAACGAGCCGCGGGTGACCGAACGTCACCCGCGGCTCACTGCTGCACGTGAGGGCACCGCATCACGGGGTAGGGGCCCGACAAGGCGGCGGCGCGCCGCCCGTGACCGGGGGTCACGACGGTGACACGCCTTTGCGAGCGCGTCCCACCGATGCCAGCGCAAAGGCGGATACTCGGAAATGAGGGGGAGAGACAGGGAGGTCTCACGATGGCACTCAAGACTGACGGACCCTCCAGCGACACAGGTGAGATGGCGCCGCTGCTGATCTGCTCGTCCTGCGGGGCGACACCCGGCCCGGACGAGCAGGCGGCCGCCCGGCTGACATGGAGCCGGAGCGTCGAGCACGGTCGCACCCTGTGGACGTGCGAGCGGTGCAGCCGCGACAACCTGCGCTCGATCGAGAGCAAGCTCGACCCGGTCTGGTGGTGACGGCGGGGGGTCACCGCGGCCGAGCCGACTCGGCTGCCTGCACAGCCGCGCCGGGCCGCTGAGCCCGCCCAGCGGCATACGGCTCAGTCGTCGACGGCAACCTCACCCAATGGCGGAAGGTCGGCCCCCGGGAGGAACGCGTCGACCGCCTCGCGACCGCGGACCGTGCCGCCGAGCTGGCTGAGCACGCCGATCCCGCCACCCCAGACGCGGTGGATGAGCAGGTAGTCGGGCGGGAGGTTGAGCTTGTAGGCCAGGACGTAGTTGGGCTGCCGCGGATCGTTGATGTGGGCGAAGACGCTGCGGAGCCAGGCCCGCGTGAACGTGAACTCGTCGGCGCGCAACGGCGCGATGAAGGGCTCGAGGTACTCGAGGAGCCGCTCGGCGTCGATGTCGATGCCCGGCTTGACGAACCCAGCCTCGCGCAGGCCGGCGAGGACCGCATCGGCGCCGCCCTGGAGGCCAGCGGTGAGCAGGTGTCCCAGCTCTGATGGCATCCCGCCCGGAAGCCGGTTGACGGCTCCGAAGTCGACCACCCCCAGCCGGCCGTCCGGGGTGATGCGGAAGTTGCCGGGGTGCGGGTCTGCGTGGAGCAGGCCCGCCTCGGCCGGACCGGCGAGGAGGAACTCCATGTAGAGCTGCGCCGCCTCGTCGCGCTCCTCCTGTGACCCGTCCCGGATGATCTCGCTCAGGGGGCGACCGTCGACCCACTCGGAGACGATGACGTGCTGGGTGCCCCGGACGACCTGCGGGACCCGGAAGTCGGGGTCGTCGACGAACGCCGCCGCGAAGGCGGCCTGGTTCTCGGCCTCGAGGCGATAGTCCAGCTCCTCGGCCATTCGTTCGCGCAGCTCATCGAGGATGGGGGCCAGCTCGATGCCCGGGATCCAGCCTGCTGCCACCTTGACGACCCGCGACAGCTGCCGCAGGTCGCTCATCAGGGCGGCACCGGCACCGGGGTACTGGATCTTGACGGCGACGTCCCGCCCGTCCTTCCAGACCCCGCGGTGGACCTGCCCGATCGACGCCGAGGCAGCCGGGTGGTCGTCGAACGACCGGAAGTTGCGACGCCACTGGGTTCCGAGGTCGGCCCGGAGCACGCCGTGGACCGAGCTGGTCGGCATCGGGGGAGCGCTGTCCTGCAGCTTGGTCAGCATGGCGCGGTAGGGGCCGGCCATCTCCTCCGGGAAGGCGGCCTCGAAGATCGACAGCGCCTGACCGAACTTCATCGCGCCACCCTTGAGCTCGCCCAGCACCTGGAAGAGCTGCTCTGCAGTGCGGGCCTGAAGCTCCGCGGCGACGATCTCAGCTGGGCGGCCGCCGAGGCGCTTGCCGAGCCCCAGTGCGGTCCGGCCGGCGAAGCCCAGAGGCACCGTGGCGAGCTTGGCGGAGCGCACGACCGCCTTGCGCGGCAACTCGGTCACACGGCTCACCCCCAGATCGGTCACCCTGACTCTAAACGCCCGCGTGGACTGGACCTCACCCACCACACTCTGCGGGGTGCTGCGAGTCAGCCGGCACCGGCGCCGGCGCCGTCACGGTGTCGGCGTCGGCAGCGGGGATGGATGGCCCAGCGCCGGTGGTCCATTCTCGGCCAGGGCAGGCTCACCTCGACGGAGATTCCCGGAGGCACCGCGGCCCCACCGAGCAGACGCCGCGCGAAGAGGGCGATGCAGCCTGCGACGAGGTGGGCCAACGCCGGATCGGTCTCCGCGCCGGAGTCCGGGGGCACGAGGTCGCCCGGCGCCCCGCACACCTGGGCGAGGACGGTCGGCCATGCCGCGTCGCGGTCGGCGCGGTGCAGGTCGAGGCACCAGAGGCAGGGACCGGTGAGGGTTGGCTCGACCAAGGGGCCGACCGTGGCCCGCGTGTCCTCGGCGACGACCGGCAGATGAGGGACGCCCTGCCGCAGCCACGGATCCCCCGAGCGCGGGTCCAGCGCGAGGGGTCCGGCCACGACGGCCAGGCCGGGTCGCGTGCCGGGATCCCCACCCCTGCCGGCGCTGGCGGCCAGCGCTCGGGTCGAGACGACCACGGCGTCGAGGCGGCCACGCCGCAGCAGGAGGCACACGTCCTCCACGAGCGAGCCGTGCCCCTCCAGGACCACGGTGGGCGGGCAGGCGGCGGGTGGCCCGTCCTGCGTGCCAGCAGCGGAGTGCGGCGCGAGCACGTCCAGGCGGTCGACGAGCTCGAGGAGGGCGCGCCACCGGCTGGCGGGGACCCCCGCTTCGGCGGCGAGCCGATAGGAGGCGTGGAGGGAGAGGGTGCCGTCGAGCCGGGAGAGGAGGTCGGTCTCGACCTCGCTCACGCCGGTGACGATCGATCCGCCGGGGCTCACGCCGAACTGGACCTCACCTGCGGTCCGGCGAACGGGCCGTCGCCAGTGCGGGATGCGGGGGTGGTGGTCGGTCGGGGCAACCGCGCCGGTCGCCGCGGCGTCAGGCCGGCCCCGGTCGGCAGGGACCGCGTGGAGCTCGACTCTGGCTCGCCCCGGCGGGTTGCCCTTTCCTGACTCCATCGCTCCTCCGTGCCTGCCCGGCGCTGCCGGGCTGCTCGTCGCTCGCCGACGCGGAGAACCGCGTCGTGCTGCGAGCGTCGCAAAGTCCGGCCCGGCCGCGTGCGTCATATCCACAGCCCGGGTGCCCACCGTGGCCCGAGCGGGCATGCGAGAGGGGCGGGACCACGGTGGTCCCGCCCCTCTCGTGCGCGTCAGTGTGGACGCGCTGCAGACCTGGTCAGGCCTTGCCCAGGATGCGGTTGAGGTTCGTGCCGCAGACGGGGCACTGGCCCTTGGCCATGCGCCGCCCGTTCTCGGACACGACGACCTTGCCCTCGGCCTCGCGCTTCTCCTTGCACTTCACGCAGTAGAACTCGCCCTTGTAGGTCTCGTCAGCCATTGGTGTCTCCTTGTACTGGCGCCCCTCTGACGGGCGCCTCGGCTTCGTCAACCCTAGAGCACGCTGAGCACGAGATCACGCTCATCCCCCGCATGGCGCGCCCCTGCGGCCCCGCTCGGCCGTGCGGGAAGAGACCAGCGGGGCTCGTGCGGGGCTCGGGCTGGGCTCGTGCTGGGCTCGTGCGGGGCTCGTGCGGGAGCGGCGCGTCTTCCCCGTCCTTCGTCGTGGACGGGCCGATCCGGCCTACCCTTCCCTCATGGCGAGGTCCGCTCGAGAGGTGGTGCAGACCGTCGTCGACGGGGTGACCGTCGAGGTGCGGCGCAGCTCGCGACGGCGTCGGACCGTCTCGGCGTACCGCCAGGAAGGTCGCCTCGTGGTCCTCGTGCCCGCCCGGATGACGCGTGCCGAGGAAGGCGAGTGGGTGCGCACCATGGTGGCCCGCGTGGCTGCCTCAGAGCAGCGGCGGCGCCGGTCCGACACGGAGCTGCTCAGCCGCGCCGCTCACCTCTCGCGCACCTACCTCGGCGGGCAGGCCCGGCCGTCGAGCGTGCGCTGGGTGACCAACCAGGAGTCCCGATGGGGCTCCTGCACGCCGGCGGAAGGCTCCATCCGGATCTCCGACAAGGTTCGGGGGATGCCCGGCTGGGTCCTGGACTACGTGCTGCTGCACGAGCTTGCGCACCTCCTCGAGCCGGGGCACGGGCCCGGCTTCTGGGCGCTGCTGAGCAGCTACCCCCGCCTCGAACGAGCCCGGGGCTATCTCCAGGGTGTCGCCGCCACGTCAGGTCTCGCCCTCAGCGACGACTGACCGTCATCGACGAAGGGCCCGCTGCGCGGCCCGCACGAGCGGCAGGAGCTCGTCCCGGCTGTCGTCGGGGAGCCCGTCCGCCGGCCACCAGCGCACGTCGACCGACTCGGAGCTGACGGCGGGCACCGCCTCGGGCGGCGCGACGGCCGCGTAGCGCACGTCGAGGTGCTCGCGGCACCGCCCGAAGGCCGTGCCCAACGGGTGCCGGTCCAGCATCACGATCTCGGGCAGGACGGTCAGTGCGTCGATCCCGGACTCCTCCCGAGCCTCCCGCCCCGCGCCCTGCACCATCGACTCGTCGTCGGCCTCGAAGTGCCCGCCGAACTGGAACCATCTCCGGGCCTTCTGGTGGAGGGTGAGCAGGACGC
Organism: Intrasporangium sp. DVR; assembly: GCF_040365325.1. Lineage (NCBI taxonomy): Bacteria > Bacillati > Actinomycetota > Actinomycetes > Micrococcales > Intrasporangiaceae > Intrasporangium > Intrasporangium sp. DVR. The sequence goes on from NZ_BAABZW010000001.1 coordinate 309,609, forward strand.
GTTCGCCGGACGCGTCGAGCACGATCACGCTGCCGGTCAGGTGGGCCTGGGGGCCGCTCCGGGACAGGGCGTCGTCGTGCCGCTGGAGGTGGAGCAGGTAGTCGACGCGGAGCTGCTCCTGCTCGGCGTCGGGGGCGGCCCAGCGCGTGAGCGCTGCGACGGCGTCCCGGTGGATCAGGCCGTATGCCGCTGGACTCGGTCCCGGGTCAGCCTCCGACGCCGTGGGCGGGCTCCACGACGCCGTCACGGGCGCGTCCCGCCCTGCTCGTCGCCCTCGTCGCCCTCGTCGCCCTCGTCGCCCTCGTCGCCCTCGTCGTCCCGCGCGGCGGCGGCCTCGTCGAGGATGCCGCGGAGGACGGCGTCGAGGTCGGCGTCGAGGTCGGCCCCGAGGTCGGATCCGAGGTCGGGGGATCCGAGGCCAGCGTCGGTGAGCGGACTCGCGGACTCGCCGCCCGCCGGCCGTCCGGCGGCGCGCTCGACGTAGCCGATGATGTCGTCGAGGTCCTCGGACGCCGGAGCCAGGTCAGGGTGCGACCAGCGACCGTCGCGCAGGGCCTGGCCGCCGGAGTTCTCGAGGGCGGCCCAGAGGTTGGCCGCATCCCGGAGCCGCCGGGGCCGCAGCTCGAGACCCACCAGGCCGGCGAAGGTCTTCTGGGCCGCACCGCCGACCCGCCGGCGACGCACGGTCTCGGCCAGCGCCGCCGCCTGGGGCAGGTGCGCGGAGGTGGCGCGGTCCGTGACGTGGTCGACCCAGCCCTCGGCGAGCGCGAGCAGCGTCTCGAGACGGTCCAGCGCACGGCGCTGGGCCGGAGTCGGCTGGGGCCGGAACAAGTTGCCCTGGAGCGCAGTGCGGATCGCCTCCGGGTCGGTCGCGTCGATCGTCGAGAGGGCGGACTCGATGGCGTCGGTGTCGATGGTGATGTTGCGGGCGTAGTCGGCGACGGCCGACATCAGCTGCGGGCCGAGCCAGGGGACCGCGGCGAAGAGGCGGACGCGGGCCGCCTCTCGAACTGCGAGGTAGAGGCGCACCTGGGGCAGGTCGATCTCCAGGGAGGTGGCGAGCTCGGCGACGTTGCCCGGCAACAGGGCGATGAGGCCCGGGTCGGTGAGCGGCAGGCCGACCTCGGTCGCGCCGACCACCTCCGTCGCGAGGGTTCCGACCGCCTGTCCGAGCTGCGCGGCGAACATCTGCCGGCTGAGGTTGGACAGCATCGGGGCCCATTGCTCGAGCATGGCGGCGGGATCGAAGCCCGACCCCAGCATGCCCTGCAGCTCGGGTGGGAGCGCGTCCCCGAACGCCTCGGGGCCGAGCTCGCCCAACTGCTTCCTCATCGCAGCCGAGGTGGCGTTGGTGACGCCGTCGGACACGGGCTCCACGAGCGCGAACCAGCGCGGCATCGTCGTGTCCACCCACTTGGCTCGGCTCAGCCCGGTCGCGCGCCAGGCGGGCATGCCCAGGGCGGTCACCTCGTCGAGCCAGAGCACCGCGACCGCCACGGCGTCCTGGACCTCACGGCTCGCCCTGGGGTCCGGCACGTCGTTGCCCTCGGCGGCCATCACGTGCTTGCGGGCCACGTCGGTCGCCAGGTCCCGGGCGCCCGTGGGTGACTGCTGAGCGGACATGAACGTGCCGAGCTGGGCCCGCATCGCCGCCTTGGTGGCCGGGTCGGTCGGGTCCACGCCCATGCTGCGCATCGCCGCGGCGAGCTCGGGGTTCTCCGCGGCCTGGCCGAGGACCTGCTCGAGCATCGAGCTGAGGTCGCCCAGGCCCGGGACGCCCCCACGGCCGGCCACGTCGTCGCCCTCGCGACGGCTCTCCTCGTCGGGCTCGTCGGGCACGTCGGGGTGACGGTCGGACATGATGCTCCTCGGATCGCTGGCCTGCTGCGGCGGAGGGCCGCTCCACACCAAGACAACCACGAAACCAGGACGATCGTTCCCTCACCTCCGCGGGTCCGGTCGGGCTCCTGACGGTCGTGTTCCCGATCATCCAGCCGCGCCGCATACGATGTCCGGCGTGACGGTCACCCTTGCCGAGATCCGAGAGACGGCGTTGTCGGTCGACGAGGTCCTGTCGAGCGTCGCCGACGCGCGCGCGGGGGGCACGTGCCTGTTCGTCGGCTCCGTGCGCGACCACGACGCCAAGGACTCGCCCGGCGCGGCCGGGCCGGCCGAGCGTGCTGACGTCACCGAGCTCGACTACAGCGCCCATCCGCAGGCGGCCGACGTCGCCCGGACCCTCGCGGAGCGCCTGGCTGCAGACGGGCGGAGCGTGCGGATCGCCGTCGTCCACCGGGTCGGGAAGCTCCGGGTGGGTGACCTGGCCGTCGTCGTCGGGGTGAGTGCCGAGCACCGCGGCGAGGCCTTCGAGGTGTGCCGCGAGCTCATCGACGAGTTCAAGGCCACGGTGCCGATCTGGAAGCACCAGCGCTTCGCCGACGGCTCGGACGAGTGGGTCGGGCTGCCGTGAGGACGATCCGTCGCGTGCCCGCGGACGAGGTCGGCACCCCGCCTCCGTTTCCCGCACCGGCGAGGCACCCGACGCCGCTCAGCAGGGGCAACATCGTCTTCCTCGTCGCCTTCTTCCTCGCGCTCGCGGCCCTGGTCGTCGGCAACCTCGTGCACGTCCCCGTGGCGATCATGAGTCCCGGTCCGACGATGAACACCCTCGGCGAGGTGCCGGGGGAAGGGGACGGCTCGGCCCTGATCAGCGTCAAGGGCCTCCCCACGTACGACGCCGAGGGCGAGCTCAGCTTCACGACGGTGTCCGTCCTCGGCGGGCCGGGCTTCCCCGTCGACGCGTTCGACGTGCTGTGGGCGTGGATCGACCCGTCGCAGGACGTCCTGCCGGTGGACCAGGTCTTCGACCCGCACGCGAGCGAGGAGCGCATCGCCGAGGAGAACGCCGTGCAGATGGCCGGCTCCCAGGAGGAGGCGACCGCGGTCGCGCTCCGGGCCCTGGGCCAGGCCGTGACGACGCACGTCAAGATCGCCGAGATCCTCGACGAGTCCCCCGCCAAGGACGTGCTGCGGATGGGGGACCGGATCGTCCGCGTCGGCGACACGCGGATCACCACGGCCGACAGCGTCCGCTCCGCGCTGCAGGTCGCCCGCCCGGGGGAGGGGATCGAGATGGAGGTGACCCGCAGCGGCAAGCCCCTCGTCGTGGAGGCCCCGACCATGGCCGGCTCCGAGGGGCGCACCGCCCTCGGCGTCATCCTTCAGCTCGACCACGACTTCCCGGCGACCGTCACGATCAACGCGGGTGAGGTGGGGGGGCCGTCGGCGGGACTGATGTTCGCCCTCGGGATCTACGACAAGCTGACGCCCGGTTCCCTGACCGCGGGGCGCGACGTTGCCGGCACCGGGACCATCGACGACGCGGGCGACGTCGGTCCCATCGGCGGGATCAAGCAGAAGATGGCCGGGGCTCGAGCGGGTGGGTCGGAGTACTTCCTCGCTCCGGTCGAGAACTGCCCCGAGGTCGTCGACACCATCCCCTCCGGCCTCGAGGTCTTTGCCGTCGACACGTTCGATGACGCCGTCCAGGCAGTCGAGGGCATCGCCTCCGGACGCATCTCAGGGCTCAGGCGCTGCTGACCCCAGGTCCGACGCGGGCCCTAGTCCTCCAACGTCGCCCTGAGCGCGGCCACGAGGCCGGGCGCGAGGTCCTTGCCGGTGGCGACGGCGTCGTCCGAGTCATGCGCGCGCTGTCGCAGCAGGCAGATGGACGAGCCGTCACGGAGCACCGCGACGAGCAGCCGCACGTCCTTGCGCTCCGGGTGTGCGGCCAGGGCCTCCACGGCGGCCTCGGAGCGCTCGGGCAGGTCGCGCTCGGCATCGGGGGGCACCACCATCCGCTCGATCGCGAAGGCGCACCCGTCGACCTCGTCGGGCCAGGCGATCCGGCCCAGCAGGGTCTCGAGCGACGACGTGGCCGGCAACCCCTCCTGCTCGATGGCGGTGAGCGCCCCCTCGGCCAGGTCTGCCGGACCCATCTGCCGCCGGAGATGCGGCTCCCGCTCCAGGAGGGCGGCCGTGCGCACGAGCGCGAAGAGGCGCGCCGGCTGGTCCCAGCCGGCCGCGGCGACGTGGCGCTCGGTGTCGAGGGCCGCCACGGTCAGGGGGTCGGCGGTGACGGACGTGACCGGCTGTTCTCTCACGTCAACCATCCAACCACCCGAGGGCGCCGGTCCGCGGAGCGAGCCCAGCGGCATACGGCGGCCTGACGCTCCTTTCATCCCAATTCGGCCACGCACCTCTGCTGCGGGCAGGCGGGCGGCAGCGCGCCCCCGCGTTCGGGTTATCGTTGCCGCAAACGGGTTCTTCGCGACGGCAAGGCCCGGCCGGCCCCAGCATCTCGAGGCGACGCAACGTGAGCGACAGCGACTTCGGCCCCCCCACAGGCCCCTTCGGCGACGGTGGCGAGCAGGGAGCCGCTCGACGAGCAGCACCGCTGCCGCCCAGACGAAGCCCCCTGATCACCGCCTTGGTGGTGGCCGGCGCTCTGCTGCTCGTGGTGGCCACCCTGGCGACCTTCTGGACCGAGGTGCTCTGGTACCAGTCGGTCGACTTCTCCGCCGTGTTCGCCACGCAGCTGGTGGCCAAGATCGTCCTCGGCATCATCGGTGGGTTGTTCACCGCCGTGGTCGTGTGGTCCAGCATCCACGTCGCCTACCGCAACCGGCCGATCTACGCACCGTCCCCCGACACCCAGGCGATGGAGCACTACCGCCAGCTGGTCGAGCCGATGCGTCGCACCGCGACGGTCGCGGCGCCCCTGGCCATCGGGCTCTTCGCCGGCCTCTCGGCCGCCACCCAGTGGGACACCTTCCTGCTGTGGCGCAACGGCACCCCCTTCGGGACCACCGATCCCGAGTTCGGTCTCGACATCGGGTTCTTCGTCTTCGACCTGCCCTGGATCAACTTCATCGTCTCGTTCCTGACGATGGTCCTCGTCCTCGGCTTCGTCGCCGCGGCCTTCACCCACTACCTCTACGGCGGCATCGTCGCCGCCCAGAAGACGCGCTCGACCCAAGCCGCCCGGGTGCACCTGTCGATCATCGCCGCCGTGCTGGTGCTCGTCCGCGCCGTCGCGTTCTGGGTCGACCGCTACAACCTCGCCACCGCCCAGTCGACGCGAATGACCGGAATCCAGTACACCGAGGCCCACGCCGTCATCCCCACCAAGGGCATCCTCGCCATTGCTGCCCTGATGTGCGCCGGCATGTTCCTCAGCACGATCTGGACGCGGTCGTGGCGCCTGCCGCTCGTCGGGGTGGCCGTCCTCGCCGTCGTCGTGGTGGCGGTCGGCGGCATCTATCCCGCGCTCGTCCAGTCGCTCAAGGTCCGCCCGTCGGAGAAGTCGCTCGAGCTGCCCTACATCGAGCGCAACATCGAGGCGACCCGCCAGGCCTACGGCTTCGACGACGTCAAGGTCGAGCCGTACGACACGCTGACGACGGCCAGCCCGGGACAGCTGCGCAACGACGCGGACACCATCCCGGGCATCCGCCTCATCGACCCCAACGTCGTCAGCCCGACGTTCAAGCAGCTCGAGGCCTCCAAGGGGTACTACCAGTTCGCCGACGTCCTCGACGTCGACCGCTACAACCTCCAGGGCGAGCTGACCGACACGGTCATCGCCGTGCGCGAGCTCGACCTGACCGGTGTGCCGGACGGCCAGCGCAACTGGCTCAACGACCACACGGTCTACACGCACGGCTACGGGGTCGTCGCCGCCAAGGGCAACACGCGCGAGGACGACGGCCGGCCGACCTTCTTCGAGTCGCAGATCGGCACCAGCGGCGTGCTCGGCGAGTACGAGCCGCGGATCTACTTCGGCGAGTCCTCGCCGGAGTACTCGATCGTCGGAGGTGAGAAGAAGGAGTTCGACTACCTGTCCGAAGGAAACCAGCAGGTCACGAACAGCTACGCCGGCGCAGGTGGGGTCCAGCTCGACGCGCTGCGACGGATGGCCTACGCCTTCAAGTACCGCGAGATCAACTTCCTGCTCTCCGACGCCGTGACGAACGAGTCGCGCCTGCTGGACCACCGGACTCCGCGGGAGCGGGTCGAGCGGGTCGCGCCGTGGCTCACCCTCGACGGGAACGCCTACCCCGTCGTCGTCGACGGTCGGGTGCTCTGGGTCATCGACGGCTACACGACGACCGACATGTACCCCTACTCCGAGATGGCCACGCTCGACGCGGCCACCTCGGACTCGGTGACCCGCACGCGCGACTCGGTGCAGGCGATCCGCGCCGGGCAGATCAACTACGTGCGCAACTCCGTCAAGGCGACGGTCGACGCCTACGACGGGACCGTCTCGCTCTACCAGTGGGACGAGGAGGACCCGATCCTGCGGGCCTGGATGAAGATCTTCCCCGACGCCGTGAAACCCCTGTCGCAGGTCAAGGGCTCCCTCATGGAGCACCTGCGCTATCCCGAGGACCTCTTCAAGATCCAGCGGCAGCTGCTGACCAAGTACCACGAGACGGATGCCGCCTCGTTCTACGGCGGCCAGACCTTCTGGCGGGTCCCGCTCGACCCGACGCGTGGCGCGAACGCCGAGCAGTCGCTCCTCCAGCCGCCCTACTACCTCTCGCTCGCCATGCCGGGCCAGAGCGAGCCGTCCTTCTCGCTCACCTCGACGTTCATGCCGGTCGGCGACCGCAACCTGCTGACCGGATTCCTCGCCGCCGACGGCGACGCCGGCTCCGCCGACGGCAAGCGAGCGCCCGGCTACGGCCAGCTCCGGCTCCTCGAGCCGACCAACACCACGGTCAAGGGCCCGGGGCAGGTCTACAACGACATGCGCTCGTCCCAGGTGTCCTCGACCGACTCCGGCTTCGGCACCCTGGCGCAGTTCATCTCGACGACCGCGCTGCAGGGCGCGGAGGTCACCTTCGGCAACCAGCTCACCCTCCCGGTGGGTGGCGGCGTGCTCTACGTCCAGCCGATCTACGTCCAGGCGTCCGGGGCCGGAGCCTATCCCCGGCTCTCCGCAGTGGCGGTGTCCTTCGGCGAGAAGATCGCCTGGGCCGGCTCTCTCGATGATGCGCTGAACGACCTGTTCGGCGGATCCTCGGGTGCGGCTGCCGGGGACCAGGGGACGGACACGCCGGTGACTCCCGGCGGAACACCGACCGGCACACCGACCGGAGGCCCCTCGGGCACGCCGACGAGCCCGACCACGAGCCCAACGACGAGCGCGACCACGTCTGGGCCCGCTCCGAGTGGCACGCCGGACGCCGATGCCCTGCGCCAGGCCCTGGCCGACGCCGACGCGGCCTTCCGGCAGGGTGAGGAGGCACTCCGCGAGGGCGACTTCGCGGCCTACGGTGAGGCGCAGAAGCGACTCAAGGAGGCCCTGGCCCGAGCGGCCGCGGCCGCCCCAACCGCTCCCTGAGCACGGACCATCGGGCACCTGGGACGCCCCCAAGAGCGTCCGAGTGCCCGATTTGGTGCTCCGGACGGATTCCCGTAAGGTTGGTTTCACCGACGCGGGGTGGAGCAGCTCGGTAGCTCGCCGGGCTCATAACCCGGAGGTCGCAGGTTCAAATCCTGCCCCCGCTACTGATTTCAGGCCCGGAGATCCATGATCTCCGGGCCTGAAATGCGTTCAGATGCGATGCGGCCGCCCGGAGCCCGCTCGAGCCGCTCGCCAAGCGACGAAACGGGTTGTCCTCCACCGTCGGAGGCCCCCTCAGGGCCGGAGGGCGGTCCTGGGCAGGTCGAACCACCGCAGGTGGTCGAAGTCCACGCTCACGCTGGCGGACTCGCTGCACGGCGGGGTGACCTCCCGCATGATCCGAGCAGCCTCGGCGAGATAGCCCTGGAGCGCGGACTCCGGTGCGCGGCCCTCATGGTGTGGGTAGGTCATCCGACCCCCGTCGAAGCGGACCTGGTCCAGGCGCAGCGGCGGCTCGACGGGGCCGCGCTTGTGCGTCCAACGGCCCGTCGCCGGATCGAAGTCGTAGTCACCGAGCAGGCGCCAGCCGTCGCGAGCGATCAGCCGCACGGCCTCGACGATGTAGTCGAAGACCGCGTCGGAGATGAAGTAGTTGAAGTTGACCCGCACCCAGCCGGGCTTGATGCCCTCGCAGCCGCCGGTGATCTGACGCTCGAGCTCCTGGGACCGCTCGGGGTCGATCCCGAGCAGGTGGTGGCCGTAGGGGCCGGCGCACGAGCAGCCGCCGCGGGCCTGGATCCCGAAGAGGTCGTTGAGGACGGCGACGACGAAGTTGTGGTGCAGGAACCGCCCGGACGCGGCGCCCTCGCGGTGCACCACGAAGGACAGGATCGAGAGGCGCTCGGCGTCGAGGTTGCCGAGGATCTCGATCGCGGGCTCGCCGGCCCATGCCGCGATGGCGCGTCGCAGGAACGCCTCCTCACGCGCGCGGATGACGTCCACCCCGACGGCCGCCTTCACCTTGAACACGAGACCGGCCCGGATGGCCTCGATGATGGCGGGGGTGCCGCCCTCCTCACGATGGGCCGGGTCCGTCAGGTAGTCGTGCGAGTCGGGGTTGACGTAGGCGACGGTGCCACCGCCGACCACGTCGGGCACGCGGTTCGTCAGCAGCTCCCGTCGCACGACGAGGACGCCGGGCGTGCTCGGTCCGCCGATGAACTTGTGCGGGCTGAGGAAGACGGCGTCCTTCCGCGCGAGCACCCGAAGGTCGGAGCCGTATGCCGCTGAGCCGGCGCCCGCGGCGAGCGCTGGGCCCGCGACCTCCCGCCCGGTCGAGGCGGACGAGGCGGGCGGGGCGGGCGAGGCGGGCGGGGTGGGCTGACCGTACATGGCGATGTCGACGTAGGGTCCGGCGGCCGCGAAGTCCCAGAAGGCCAGGGCGCCGTGGTGGTGCAGGAGTGTCGAGATGGCGTCGGTGTCGGTGAGGATGCCGGTGACGTTGCTCGCAGCCGAGAACGACCCGATCTTGAGCGGCCGGTCGGCGTGGCGCTCGAGCAGGTCCCGCAGGGCGGTCAGGCTGACGTGGCCGTCCGCGTCCTGGGGCACGACGACCACGTCGGCAGTGCACTCGCGCCAAGCGAGCTCGTTGGAATGGTGTTCGTAGGGCCCGATGAAGACCACGGGCCGATCGGCCCGTGGCACCAGCTTGCTCGCGTGCCAGCGGTCCTCGAACCCGGACGGCACCCGCAGGCCGAGGATGCCGATCAGCTTGTCGATGGCGCCGGTGCAGCCGGAGCCGGCGAAGATGACCACCGTCTCGTCATCCCCTCCGACGGCGTCCCGGATGACCCTGCGGGCGTCCTCCCGGAGCCGGGTGGTCTGCAGGCCGGTGCCGGAGGACTCCGTGTGGGTGTTGGCGTACCGCGGCAGCACCTCGTGGCGGATGAAGTCCTCGATGAAGCTCAGCGCGCGACCCGACGCCGTGTAGTCCGCGTATGTGACCCGGCGGGGCCCATAGGGGCCGGGGAGGACTTGGTCGTCGCCGATCACCGACTCCCGGATGGTGGTGAGGAGGTCCGTGGCACGGGCAACATCGCTCATTCCCTCAGCATATGCGAACGTTATGCTGAGACAGTTATCGATAATCAAACGTTACGTCATGGCGATGGCGTGCCACGTGGGCGCCGCCCGCCCGGTGGAGTCACGTAGGGTCGTGCCGTGACGTCGATCGCGTACCCCCTCGTCGAGCGAACCTTGCCCAACGGCCTTCGGGTCATCGTCTCCGAGGACCATGCCGTCCCCAGCGTCGCGGTCAACCTCTGGGTGGGGGTCGGCTCGCGTCACGAGGCTCCCGGCCGCACCGGATTCGCCCACCTCTTCGAGCACCTGATGTTCCAGGGGAGCCGCAACGTCGCGTCGGGGGAGCACTTCAGCGCCCTGATGAACGAGGGGGCCCGGCTCAACGCGACGACGTGGTTCGACCGGACGAACTACTTCGAGACCATTCCCGTGGGTGCTCTCGACCTCGCCCTCTGGCTGGAGGCGGACCGTCATGGCTACCTGCTCGACGCCGTGACGCAGGAGAACCTCGACAACCAGCGGGACGTCGTCAAGGAGGAGAAGCGCCAGCGGTACGACAACGTCCCCTACGGTCAGGCCCTCATCGACATCTATGCCACGGCGTTCCCCGAGGACCACCCCTACCACCACCCGACGATCGGCTCGATGGAGGACCTCGACGCAGCGACGTTGGACGACGTGCACGCCTTCTACCGTGCGCACTACGGCCCGAACAACACCGTCCTCACCCTCGTCGGCGACATCACTGCAGAGCAGGGGTTCGACGCGGCGGAGCGCCACTTCGGTCGGCTCGACCCGATCGAGCTCCAGCAGCGCGACCGGCTGCCCCAGCTGCCACCCATCGCCGCACCGGTGCGACTCGACCGGCCCGGCGACGTCCCCAACGACCGGATCTACATCTCCTTCCGCCTGCCGGTCGACACCACCCCCGAGTACCACGCGTGCTCGATCGCCGTCGACGTCATGAGCGGTCTGGCGAGCTCCCGGCTGATGCGCCGCCTCGTGCGCACCGACGAGACGGCGACGTCGGTGTCGGGATGGACGATGGGGCTCGTCGACGGGGTCGGCCTGGGGACCATCACCGTCGACATCGCCGCGGGTGCCGACCCCGAGGACGTCGAGGCGACGGTGTGCGACGAGCTGTCGAGGTTCATCGTCGAGGGGCCCGACGAGGGCGAGCTCGAGTCGGTCATCGCGGACACCGAGCGGGCGTGGCTCAGCGCCCTCGCCAGCATCGAGGAGCGCGCCGATCACATCAGCCACCACGCCCTTCTCAGCGGCGACCCCTCGTACGTCAACACGTTCGTCGACCAGGTGAAGGCCGTGACGGCCGACCAGGTTCGAGCGGCGACAGCACACTGGCTGGATCCGGAAGCTCGCGCGGTGGTCCGCTACCTCGCCGAGGACCAGGCCGAGGTGGCCGCATGACCGCCCTCGCCCGCCCCACGGTCGCGCCGCCGCCGCAGTGGTCGTTCCCGGAGGCGGCGACCCACGACCTGCCCAACGGCATCCGGCTGGTCACCTACGACGTCCCGGGCCAGTACGTCATCTCGGTGCGGCTGGGACTTCCCGTGCCGGTCAGTGCGGAGCCGGAGTCTCTCGAGGGCGTGGCCACCATCATGGCGCGGACGATGGACGAGGGCACGGCACAGCACTCGGCGGAGGAGTTCGCCCGTCTGCTCGAGCGCAAGGGCATCAGCTATGGCGCGGCCATCAGTGAGGCCGGGCTCAGCCTGGACCTCGACGTCGTCAAGGGCAACCTCGCCCCGGCGCTCGACCTGCTTCGCCAGATCCTCACCGAGCCGGCCTTCCCGGACAACGAGGTGGCCCGTCAGGTCCGCGCCCGCCTCGCGGAGATCGAGCAGGAGCGGTCCATCCCCGGTCACCGCGCGGCCCTGGAGTTCGTCGCGACCTTCTACGCCGATGACGAGCGGGGCTCCCGGCCGACGGGTGGGTCCCGCGAGACGGTCGCGCGCATCACCCGGGACGACGTCGTCGCCTTCCATGCTGAGCACGTCGTCGCGGCCGGGACGACCATCGCGGTGGCCGGCGACCTCGCCGGCCTCGATGTTCCCTCGCTCGTGACGGATTCGCTCGGCCGCTGGCGCCGGGGAGCCGACCGTCCGTCGTCGCTGAGCCGGGCGGCGACCCTCGCCACCGACCGAGCCCGCGTCGTCATCGTCGACCGCCCGGGATCGGTCCAGACCGAGGTCGTCGTCGGCGCCCCCGGTCCGGATCGTTCGGTGGAGGGTGGGTGGGCGCCGTACCCCGTCATCGGCTTCGTCCTCGGCGGCTCGCCCAACGCCCGCGTCGACGCGGTCCTCCGTGAGGAGAAGGGGTACACCTACGGCATCCGCTCGAGCTTCCGACCGCGGCGCAGCGGCGGAGTCTTCCTCACCTCCGGGTCGGTCCGGGCCGACAGCACGACCGAGTCGGTGCGCCTCCTCGTCGAGATCCTCGAGAGTGCCCGGGAAGGCTTCTCGGACAAGGAGGTCCGCTCCGGCGTCGACTTCATCAGCAAGACGGCGCCGGGCCGTTACGCCACCGCCGACGCGGTGGCGGACGAGGCGATCAACATGGCCCTCGACGGACGCACCACCGAGTTCACCACCGCCAACCTCCGTGACCTCGAGCGGGTCGACCGCCAACGGCTCGACGAGGCCTTCAGCCGGTTCGCAGCCACCGCCGGCGTGGCGCTGCCCGACCGGCCCGCGGGAAGCGGCTGGACGATCGTCCTCGTGGGCGATGCTGCCGCACACCGTGCGTCGATCGAGCAGCTCGGTCTCGGCGAGGTCACCGTCGTCACCGACTGACAATCGAAAGAGCAGTTCGCGACCATCCCACGCCCGCATGGGTCGTGGTTGCCAGTCGCGACGGGCTCTCTCGACGGGTCAGTCCTCTGGGACGGCGGCGGGAATGCCGATCCGCCGGAGCACCTCGTCATGCAGCAGCCCGTTCGTCGCGACGGCGTTGCCGCTCCAGCACCCGTCGCGGCCGTCGAGCCCGGTGAACCGGCCACCCGCCTCCTCGACGATGGCGACGAGGGCGGCCATGTCGTGCACGGCGAGCTCGGGCTCGGCAGCGATGTCGACGGCGCCCTCGGCGACGAGCATGTACGACCAGAAGTCACCGTAGGCACGGGTGCGCCAGCAGTCGTCCATGAGATCGAGGAAGTCATCGCGCCGGCCTCGGACCCGCCAGCCGGCCAGTGACGAGTAGGAGAGAGAGGCATCGCCGAGACGCCCGACCTGGGAGACGGAGATCGGCTTCGCGGAGGACAGCGAGCGCCCGCTCCACGCCCCCGAGCCGATGGCACCCCACCAGCGCCGTTGGAGCGCAGGCGCGGCGACGAGGCCAAGGACGGGGCGTCCGTTGTCGACCAGACCGATGAGCGTCGCCCAGACTGGGACGCCGCGGACGAAGTTCTTCGTCCCGTCGATGGGGTCGATGATCCAGCGCCGGGGGCCGTGCCCGGTCGTGTCGAACTCCTCACCCTCGACGGCGTCGCGGGGCCGGGTCCGCTTGAGCTGCGAGCGGACCAGCTCCTCGGCGGCGCGGTCGGCGTCGGTCACCGGAGTCAGGTCGGGCTTGCTCTCGACGAGGAGGTCCGCCGCGCGGAAGCGCGACATCGTCACGCGCTCGACGGCGTCGGCGAGGACGTGGGCGAGACGAAGGTCGTCGTCGTAGGAGGTCACTTGGCGGAGCCTAGCGCTCGGGCGATTCCCGCGGCGGGGAAGCATCACGGCTGTGCGGGCACCCTCACCGATGTCGTATGCCGCTGGGCTGGGTCTGCTTGGGTGCCAGTCCTTTTCGTGATGGCTGGGCTGGTTGGCGGTCGATGGCACTTGACAGCCACCCCCCGCCGTCGGTGAGGGTGGAGGTGTCCGAAGGCGTGTGCGCACTTGCCCCGCGAGGTGGTCGTAGGCGTCGACGCCGGCCCCGTGCCGGCGACCGCACGAAGACAGGAGTTCCAGCATGCTCACCGTTTCCGAGAACGCTCAGGCCGTCGTCCAGGGACTCACGCAGAGCTCACCGCAGCCGACGGCCGGGCTGCGGATCGCGAGCGAGGACGGCCAGTTCGCCGTGAGTGTCGTGCCCGAGCCGGAGCCGACCGATGTGGTGGTCGCCGCAGGTGATGCCAACGTCTACGTCGCCGAGGACGCTGCGCCGGCGCTGGACGGACAGACCCTCGATGCGGCCGAGACCCCCGGAGGCATCGGCTTCACGTTGGGCCAGCAAGGCTGACGGCAGGGGCAGCCGTGGCTCGGTCGCCGGGGTCAGTACTCCTCGGCGGCCGAGCGGCTGCGCAGGAGGCGGCGGAGAGACTCGAGGCGCGAGACCCCGGCCGGGCCGGCATGGCCGCCGGCCACCCACTCGTCGAGGGCGCACTCCTCCTCGTCGTGGGTGCACCCCCGTGGGCACTCGCCGGTGCCGGCCGCGAGGTCGGGGAAGTGGTCGATGATCCGGTCGACGTCGATGTGGGCCAGGCCGAAGGAACGGATGCCCGGGGTGTCGATGACCCAGCCGTCATCGTCGGGCAGCCTCAGGGCGACAGCGTTCGTCGAGGTGTGACGCCCGCGACCCGTCACATCGTTGACGACACCGATGGCACGCCGTGCGTCGGGGACGAGGGCGTTGACGAGCGTGCTCTTGCCGACCCCCGAGTGGCCGACGAGCACGGTGACCTGTCCTTCGAGTCGCTCACGCAGCTCGGCGAGGCCGAGCACCTCGCCGGCCGCACGACGCGTGACGACGTGGTCGACCTCGAGGGGGGTGTAGGAGGCCAGGAACTCGGCGGGGTCGACCAGGTCGGCCTTCGTGAGGACGAGCAGGGGTGCGAGCCCGGCGTCGTAGGCGGCGACGAGGCAGCGGTCGACCATGCGGGGCCGCGGCTCGGGGTCTGCGAGGGCCGTGACGATGGCCAGCTGGTCGGCGTTGGCGACGATGATCCGCTCGACGGGGTCCGTGTCGTCGGCGGTGCGGCGCAGGACCGAGCGGCGTTCCTCGATCCGGACGATCCGGGCGAGGGCGTCCGGGTCGCCGCTCGTGTCACCGACGAGGGCGACCTCGTCGCCCACGACGACCCGGGTGCGGCCGATCTCGCGGGCCTTCATCGCCGTGACGACCCGCTCCGGCTGGTGGTGCCGCTTCGTGGCGACCTCCGGGATGAGGCAGGTGTAGCGGCCGCGGTCGACGCCGATGACCATGCCGATGACGGCGTCGGCGTGGGCCGGACGCTCCTTGGTGCGTGGCCTCGATCCCCTCCGGTTGGGGCGGACGCGGACGTCGCCCTCGTCGAGGTCCCGCCAGCTCATCGAGCCGGCTCCTCGAAGGCTGCCGGGTGGGGCGCGGTCCTTGGCCCCGCGTCGGAGAGCATGGTGGCCCACAGACCGGGGAAGTCGGGCAGGGTCTTGCTCGTCGTCTCGATGTTCTCGACGGCGACGCCGGGCACACGCAGTCCGATGATCGCCCCCGCGGTCGCCATCCGGTGGTCGTGGTAGGTCCTGAACCGGCCTCCGTGCAGCGCCGCCGGTGCGATCCGCAGCCCGTCCTCGGTCTCGGTGACCGCGCCCCCGAGACCGCTCAGCTCGGCCGTGAGGGCAGCGAGCCGGTCGGTCTCGTGCCCGCGGATGTGGGCGACGCCGCGGATGGAGGAGTGGGTCGAGGCGAGGGCGGCGAGAGCGGCGACGGTCGGGGTGAGCTCGGCAGCATCGTGCAGGTCGATGTCGATCCCGACCAGCTCGCCGGTGCCGGTGACCGTGAGACCGTGCCGGTCCAGTCGCACGTCGGCGCCCATGGTGTCGAGGATCTCGCGCATGAGGTCGCCGGCCTGAGTGGTGTACTGCGGCCAGCCCGGGACCCTGACCGTGCCCCCCGTCACGAGGGCTGCGGCGAGGAACGGGCCGGCGTTGGACAGGTCCGGCTCGATCGAGACGTCGAGCGCGTTGATCTCGGACGGCTCGACGCGCCAGGTGTTGGGCTCGGAGTCGTCGACGACCGCACCCGCATCGCGCAGGGTCTCGACCGTCATGAGGATGTGCGGCTCGCTCGGCACCGGCTTGCCGTCGTGGTGGACGGTCACGCCCTCGTCGTAGCGCGCGCCGGCCAGCAGGAGCGCGGAGATGAACTGGGAGGAGGCGGACGCATCCATCGTCACCGTCCCGCCCCGGACGCTGCCGCGGCCGCGCACCGTCAGCGGTAGGTAGCCGTCGGAGTCCTCGAGGTCGACGCCGAGGGCACGCAGCGACTCGACGACCGGACCCATCGGCCGCACCCGCGCCTGGGGGTCCCCGTCGATGCGGACCGGACCGTGAGCGAGGGCCGCCACAGCCGGCAGGAACCGCATGACGGTGCCCGCGAGGCCGCAGTCGATGGTGACGTCGCCCCTGAGTCGTGCGGGTGGAGTGACCAGCCAGTCGGCGACGGAGCCGGCCACCTCGCCCTCCGCGGCCACGTCCTCGATGCCGACACCGAGGGCCCGCAGCGCGTCGGCCATGAGCAGCGTGTCGCGGGACCGAAGCGGTGCCCGCAGTCGGGACCGGTCGCCCGCGAGGGCGGCGAGGACGAGATAGCGGTTGGTCAGCGACTTGCTGCCCGGCAGGAGCACCGTCGCATGGACCGGTCCTGCCGGAGTGGGGGCCGACCAGTCCCCGGCGACTGCCGAGGTCGGGCCTGGATGACTGGTGGGGTCTGCAGTGGGGGAGTGGTCGGCGGGACTCAAGTCAGCTCACGACGTCCTGGGCTCGATGGGCTAGTAGACGGGCCTCCCGGGCCGCGGCCCGCTTGGCGTGGCGCGCCTCCCGGCGCGTGGTCCGCGTGGCGTGCTGGGCCCGCCAGGCGAGCCCGGGCTTGCCCGCGGTGTCGACACTGGCCAGCAGCAGGCCGCCGAGCAGGCCGACGTTCTTGAGGAACAGGCTACGACTCTGGGCGCGCTTGTCGGGATCGGTCTCGTCCCAGAACGCATGCTCGATCGCGGTGGTCGGGACGACAGAGGCGGCAAGGAGGGTCGAGGCCAGGCGTGGCATCCGGCCGGTGGCGAGCAGTGCTCCACCGGTGACGAGGGTGGCGCCGTTGACGCGGACGAACAGGTCGGGGTCCTGCTGGACCGCCGAGGGAGCGGACACCGTGTCGAGCAGCTGGGCGGCCTTCTTGGCGCGCGGGGCGGGGTTGCGCAGGGCCTCGATCCCTGCGGCGACGAAGACCGAGGCGAGCATGGGGCGGGCGATACGACGGACGATCATCGGGATTCCTCCTGAGGTGGTTTCCTACGCTATCGACATACCCAGACCGTTCGCGCCGACCGCCCGACCTGACGGCAACACACCCGCCTGGAGCAAGCCGGCTCCGTCTCCAGCCGAGGCAGGCGGCCGACAGGCGGGTGTGTTGCGGCCGGTGGGGGCGGGAGGGCGGCGACTGAACCCGGGGTGGGGAGCCAGCCCAGCGGCATACGCTGACCCCATGTGTGGGAGGTACGCCGCGAGCGCGAGGCCGGACGAGCTGGTCGAGGCGTTCGACATCGACGAGGACCACTCCGCCGAGCCCGGCCGCAGCATCCTGAAGAACCCGCAGCACCCCGCGCCCGGCGAGCCCGACTGGAACATGGCGCCCTCGAAGCAGGCACCGGTCGTCCTCACGCGCACCCCCCGCGCCCGGGACGCCGCCGGGACGGGTGGCGCGCCGGACGGTGAGCCCGACGGTGAGCCCGAGCCGACCCGGCAGCTGCGCCTGCTCACCTGGGGGCTGGTGCCGGCGTGGGCGAAGGACGTCAAGCTGGGGCAGCGGATGACCAACGCCCGCGCCGAGTCGGTGCTCGGCAAGGGGGCGTTCGCCAAGGCGGCTCTCTCCCGGCGGTGCATCGTGCCCGCCGACGGCTGGTACGAGTGGCAGAAGTCCCCGACCGCGGTCGACGCCAAGGGCAAGCCGCGCAAGCAGCCGTTCTTCATCCACCGGGCCGACGGCGGCCCGGTGGGGTTCGCGGGTCTCTACGAGTTCTGGCGCGACCGCGAGCTGCCGGACGGCCACCCCGACGCCTGGCTCACGACGTTCACGATCATCACCACGGCGGCGGACCCGGGGATGGACCGGATTCACGACCGGCAACCTCTGGTGCTCGAGCCAGAGCAGTGGGACCAGTGGCTGGACCCCGCCGAGAAGGACCCCGACGTGGTCCGTGGGCTGCTCGAGTTCGCCGCGCCCGGCCGGTTCGACGCCTACCCGGTGGGGCGCGCCGTCGGCTCCATCTCGAACAACGGCCCCGCGCTGCTCGAGCCCGTCGCCCGCGAGGAGCTCGTCGGCGTCGTCGACCCGATGACCGGCGAGGTGATCGGGGGATGAGCCCCGCCCAGCGCGTCGTCGAGCGGGTGCGCGACCTGCCCACACCGGAAGGCCCCGGACGGGCTCACGTACGCCGCCCAGCTCACTCCCGCGGGACCGTCGTCCTCGGGCACGGGGCCGGGGGAGGGCTGCAGAGCCTCGACCTCACCGTCGCTCGCGACGTGCTCGTCGCGGCCGGCTGGGCCGTCGCCGTGATCGAGCAGCCGTGGCTCGTCGCGGGACGCCGGGTGGCCGGTCGCCCACCGACGCTCGACGCGGCGTGGGTTCCCATGGTGGCGGCCCTCATGTCCGGCCGGGGTCGGCTCCCGCGCCCCCTCGTCGTCGGCGGGAGGTCGGCCGGCGCCCGGGTCGCGTGCCGCACGGCGGCGGAGCTGGAGGCCGACGCCGGCCTGCTCCTCAGCTTCCCCCACCACCTGCCCGGACGCCCGGACCGCCTCCGCGACGGGGAGCTGGCCCTGGCGCCCGACCCGACGTGGCTGGTCCAGGGCACCCGCGACGCCTTCGGCACGCCGGAGGAGCTGGCTCCCCACGTGCCGCCCTGGGCGGTCGTCATCGAGGTCGCCGGTGCCCACAGCTTTCCCCGAGGCGCCCGGCCTGCGCTCGTCGCGGCGATGACACGGATCGCCGGGGCGCTGCCCGGATAGCCGGGAATGCCGTCCCCGGGAGCGGCGTTGCAGGAGCATGGTCACCTGCCTGCCGGATGCGACGGCCCGCGCGATCGCTCCGGCGACCCTCACGACGGGTTTAGGGTGGGAGGCGATGACCAAGGACAAGCAGACCGATCCCGCCTCGGCGATCTCCCTCGTCGACGTGCCCTCCGTGGGCGCCGGCGGCGCCGAGGGCGCGGCTCCGGAGCCCCCCGTGGACCTGGCTGCCGAGAGCGAGGAGGCGCGACGGGCCCGCTTCGAGCGTGAGGCCATGCCCTTGCTCGACCAGCTCTACAGCGCCGCCCTGCGCACGACGCGTAACCCGAGCGACGCCGAGGACCTGGTCCAGGAGACCTACGCCAAGGCCTACGCGGCCTTCCACCAGTACAAGCCGGGCACCAACCTCAAGGCCTGGATGTATCGCATCCTCACGAACACCTACATCAACAGCTACCGCAAGAAGCAGCGGCAGCCCCTCGAGTCCGACTCGTCGGACATCGAGGACTACCAGCTCGCCCGCGCGGAGTCGCACACGTCCTCCGGCCTGCGCTCGGCCGAGGCCGAGGCGCTCGACCACCTGCCGGACAGTGACGTCAAGCGGGCCCTGCAGGAGATCCCGGAGGAGTTCCGCCTCGCCGTCTACTTCGCCGACGTCGAGGGTTACTCCTACAAGGAGATCGCCGAGATCATGGAGACCCCCATCGGCACCGTGATGAGCCGGCTCCACCGCGGCCGTCGCCAGCTGCGCGAGCTGCTGACCGATTACGCCGTCGAGCGCGGATTCGTCGCTGCCGGTGGAGCTGGAGGGAAGCGGTGATGGGCATGAGTGAGCGCGACACAGCGTCTTCGGCGTCTTCCGCGTCCTCGGCGTCCTCCGCCTCCTCCGCGGGGCAGACCGACTGCTCCGAGGCACTGCTGCGGGTCTACGAGTTCCTCGACGGCGAGCTCGGCCCGGGGGAGTGCGCCAAGATCCAGGCTCACCTCGACGAGTGCGGTCCGTGTTTCAACGAGTACAACCTCGACACGACCCTCAAGGCGCTGATCAAGCGCTCCTGCAGCGCCGAGCACGCTCCGGACACGCTGCGGATGTCGATCATGAGCCGGATCTCGATGACGGTGTTCCGGGTCGAGGGCCGCTGACCAGAAAGCAAAAGAGCAGTTTGCGACACCGACGCCAGGGGCCAGCCCCAGCGGGAGGTGTCGCGAACTGCTCTTTGTCGTACGGGCGAGGCGTGCGGTGCACGCCGCGACTCACGCGTTGGGCTTGCGGCCGTGGTTGGCGGCGTTGCCCTTGCGCGAGCGGCGCTTGCGGGCGCGCTTGCTCATCTCGGCTCTTTTCGTCGGCGGTGCTGGTGGTCGGTGTGCCTTGGCACGAAGCCCCGATTCTTCCACATGCGCACCTCACCACCCCAATCGGCGCCGGCCGACCCGTTTGGCCCGGGGTGAAAAGGTTAAGAAGTTGGTAAAGAATGGGCTTCTGGCGGGACTCTGCCCCGCAACGGCCCAGAAGTTTGGCACTCTGTATGCGACGCACCTGCTGGCGCCCACCCCTCAGGGTGCCCGCGATCATGTGTCTCGATAAAGGAGCCCCCACCATGCTGCGCAACCTCCTCCTCGCCCTCGCGGCGAGCCCGTTCGTCGTTAGCCTGACGACCGTCCTGGGCAGCGACACGTGGACCTGGGGTACCTGATTCCGGCACCAGTCCGATGATCGGCTCATCGGCCTCATGGCATAGATGAGCATTCTGTCCCGTTCCCGGCATCTCCCAGCGGCCAGGCGGGAACGCACCCGGACGAGTCGCTCCGTGGCCCTCCACAGCTTCGTCCTCCTGACGGCTGCGGTGTCCGTCGTCCTCGGCGTCCACACGTACAGCGTCTTCGGGGTCCCGGACGGCTGGCCCCTCGCCATCCTCGCGGCGATGGCCACCCTCAGCTACCGGCTGCGCGAGCCGGACGTCGGCTCGCGCATCGGCTTCTCCTTCAACAGCATCGTCCTGCTCGCGGCAGGCGTCATCGTCGGGCCCTTCGGTGCGTGGCTGGTCGGCACCGTCTCGATGGCCACGGACCGTGGCCGCCTGCGCCTGCAGACGATCTTCAACGTCGCCATGACGGGCATCATCGGTGCGGTCGGCGCCCTGGCCTACCTCGCCGCAGGGGGTGAGCGACACCTCGCCTCGATGCAGGGCGCGCTCACGATCACCCAGTCCGTCGGCGTGCCGATCCTCGTCGCCGACGTCGTCGGCTGCCTGACCAACGCCCTGCTCCTGGCTGGAGTCATCCACTTCTACCAAGGCGTTCCCTTCACGGTGATGGTGCGACGGGTCCTCAGCGGATCGGGGTGGGCATACGTCGGCTACGGCATCATCGGCTTCCTCTTCGTGGTCCTGTGGTTCCCGGCGGAGCTCGGGCCCTTCAGCGCGCTCCTGGTGCTCGCCCCGCTGCTCGCCGCACGGTGGGCGTTCATCCAGTACGGCGACGAGCTGCGCTCGCACGAGCGGACCCTGGACACGCTCGTCACCGCCTTGGGCAAGAAGGAACCGGCTGCCATGGAGCGCAGTCGCCGGACCGCTCAGCTCGCCGAGTGGGTGGCCGAGGAGCTGGGCCTCGGCCCGCACCAGATCGGCACCGTGCGTCATGCTGGGACGCTCCACGAGATCGGGCACCTGGCCATCCCCGCGCGAACGCTCCGCCGGCCAGCAGGCGAGCAGTCGGCCCAGGAGCGCCGACTGTTCACCACCCACGGCGTCGTGGGTGCTCGCATGGTGGAGGGCATCAACTTCCTCGACGAGGCGCGCTCGGGGATCCGCCACCAGCACGAACGCTTCGACGGGCATGGCGGGCCCGGGTCCCTCGCCGGCGGAGACATCCCCCTCTCCGCGCGGATCGTCGCGGTCGCCGGACGGTTCACCTCTGTGGCCGCCGCCCAGTCGGCTGGCGCGCCGGCGGCGCAGGCGGAGGCCGTCGCGGTCCTCGAGTCGGACCAAGGCCGCTACGACCCGGTCGTTCTCGACGCGTTGCGCCGGGTTCTGGTCAAGCACGAATGGCCTCCCAGGGAGGAGGAGGAGGCATGAGGGCAGCCGTGGCGAAGCGGGTCAAGCCGCTCGGCGCAGCAGTCGGCGGCATCGTCGTGTGCCTCGTGCTCGTCGTGCTCTCAGCCGACTCCCCGGCGTGGGACGACGAGGGCAGTGCCGCCCTGGTCGCGACCTTCACTGTCGCCATCCTGCTCGGCGAGTGGTTCCAGCTGGCCGGGCCACGCTTCCGAGGCTCCGCCCCGATCGCCACCGCCGCCGCCCTGGGCTTCGTCTTCACCGCGCAGCTACCCGGTGGCCAAGGCGTGTCGCACGGCTCCGTGTTCATCCTCGCGGTGACCGCCTCGGCGATGACTGTCGTGGCCCTGCTCCGGCACCTGACCGGCCGTGAGGTGAGCCCGCTCGAGACCGTGGGGCGATTCGTCAGCGTGGCCGTGGCGGCCGTGCTCTACCGCGTGCTCCACCTCGGCCAGGTTCGTGGACGACCGGTCCTCGACGACGGGCTGGAGCCTTGGCAGCGAGCGGTCCTGATGCTCGCCATCGCTGTCGTCGCCCTTCTGGCTGACGCCTTCGTCACGTCCACCGCGCGGGCGCTGCTCAGGGCAGCGTGGTGGCAGACGTTCAAGGACGAGCTGCGGTCGAGCTTCGCGCTGTCCACCGCCTTGGCCGTGACCGGGGTCCTGATCGCGCTGGCCGTCCCGCCGCTCGGCGCGCCGGCCGTGCCGCTCTTCCTCTCGCCGCTCGTGCTGACCCTCTTCGCGTTCCGTCGCTACGTCAGCATCCGGGCCACCTACCTGCAGAGCATTCGGACGCTGGCGCGCCTCACTGACGTGGCCGGCTACACCCCCCCAGGTCACTCGGAGCGGGTTGCCGCGACCTGCATCGCAGTGGGGCGCGAGCTGGGACTGCCCGAACGCGACCTCGCCGACCTCGAGTACGCCGCGCTGCTCCACGACATCGGCCAGGTGGCGCTCGTCGACCCCATCCCGGGCGGGGCGACGGTGCTTGCCGCACCGGCGGACCAGCGCCGCATCGGGGCCGACACGCTCGCCATCGTCCGCGAGACCGGCGTCCTCGAGGACGCGGCGACGATCCTGGAGCACCAGGCGACCCCCTATCGGCAGCTGCGCGAGTTCGGCGAGGAGATCCCGCTCACGAGCCGCATCCTCAAGGTCGTCAACGCGTACGAGGACCTGACCGCGGGTTCACCCAAGCCGCGCGCGCGGGAGGCCGCAGTGGAGCGGATCTACCTCGGGCTCGGCTACGAGTACGACCCGCACGTCGTCGACGCCCTCCTGCGGCACCTCAAGACGTCCGGCTCGTCGCGCTGACGCCGGAAAAGCGGTGCCGGTGACCTGTCCCACACAGGAAAACCGTCGCCCCCCTGCCGCTCGGGCGGGGGTTCATGGCAGACTGTCCGCGTTCGGGCAACCCCCGTTTCGCATTGTCGTACTGAGGCCAGACCCGCGGCCCTTGCCATTTCCGCCAGGGCGCGATGCCCTGTTGATGCGAACGAGGTTCCTCTCATGAGTGCGTTACCCGTCAGCCAACCCTTCGACGCGAACGACCCGGTGTTCCGGGCCCACGAGGGCGGCAAGCTCGGGGTACACGCGACGTCCCCCCTGCGCAATGCGGCCGACCTGTCGCTGCTCTACACCCCTGGCGTCGCCGAGGTGTCCCGCGCGATCGCCGCCGACCCTGCTCTCGCGACCCGTTACACGACCCGACGCAACACCGTGGCCGTGGTCAGCGACGGCACCGCCGTCCTCGGGCTGGGAGACATCGGTCCCCTCGCGGCCATGCCGGTCATGGAGGGCAAGGCCGTCCTGTTCAAGCACTTCGCCGACGTCGATGCCGTGCCCGTGTGCCTCGAGACCGGGACCGTCGAGGAGATCGTCGAGGCGGTGGCGCGCTTCGCCCCGACCTACGGCGGGATCAACCTCGAGGACATCTCGGCTCCTCGGTGCTTCGAGATCGAGCGCCGGCTCAAGGAGCGCCTCGACATCCCGGTGTTCCACGACGACCAGCACGGGACGGCGATCGTGGCGCTCGCGGCCCTGCTCAACGCCGCACAGGTCGTCGAGAAGCGCCTCGGAGATCTCACCGTGGTCGTGTCCGGTGCCGGTGCCGCTGGGGTGGCGGTCTCCTCGATCCTCGTGTCCGCCGGAGTCGGCGACGTCATCGTCACGGACTCCCGGGGCATCCTCGGTCCGGACCGGACCGATCTGCCGGAGCACAAGGACTCCCTCCGTGCGCTGACCAACCTCACCGGCCGCGTCGGCGACCTCGGCGATGCGCTCGAGGGGTCGGACGTCTACATCGGGGTCTCCGGAGGCACGGTGCCGGAGCGCGACCTGATGCGCATGGCGCCCCGGGCGATCATCTTCGCTCTGGCGAACCCGGACCCGGAGGTGCATCCGCGCGTGGCTCACAAGTTCGCGGAGGTCGTGGCAACGGGACGTTCGGACTTCCCCAACCAGATCAACAACGTCCTCGCCTTCCCGGGCATCTTCCGGGGGGCGCTTGACTCCGGCGCGCGGGCCATCACGGAGGAGATGAAGCTGGCGGCTGCCCGCGCCATCGCCGACCTCGTGGACGAGCCGAGTGCGGACCACATCGTGCCGAGCGTCTTCGACGAGCGGGTGGCTTCGCGCGTGGCTGACGCGGTCTCGCTGCTGGCCCGCCGCGGCGGCTGAGCCGCTCGATCGAGCCGTATGCCGCTGGGCCCGGTCACCGGGTCCAGCGGCGTTCCAGCGGGCCGGGGACTCCTGCGGAACCCCGGACGCTCCGGTTGCGGCGTGGGTCACGTCTCTGAGTGGCCTCGCCTGCACGAGGGATGGCTAGGGTGCTCACATGCTCGCTGTCTACGCCGCCAGCCAGTCCCCCGCCGACCCACTCTCCGGCCTCGTGGTCGGTGACCGCCCCGATCCGGAGCCCAGAGAGGGCTGGGCCAGGGTGCGGCTGCGCACCGCCGGCCTGAACCACCACGACGTCTGGTCCCTGCGAGGGGTCGGGCTTCCCGCCGACCGGTTGCCGATGATCCTCGGCTGTGACGGTGCGGGGGTCGACGAGGCCGGCAACGAGGTCATCATCCATGCGGTCGTCCCATCGGAGGGGTGGCAGGGGGACGAGACGCTGGACCCGAAGCGCACGCTGCTGTCCGAGCTGCACGACGGCACGCTGGCGGAGTACGTCACGGTCCCGCGCGGCAACCTCGTGCCCAAGCCGGCGGACCTCACGTGGGAAGCCGCAGCCTGCCTGTCCACGGCGTGGCTGACCGCCTACCGGATGCTCTTCACCAACTCCGGCGTCAAGCCCGGGGGAACCGTCCTCGTCCAGGGCGCCGGCGGTGGCGTGGCCACCGCGCTGATCCAGCTGGGCGCGGCGGCCGGCTACCGGATGTGGGCCACCTCCCGCGACACGGGCAAGGCGGAGAAGGCCCTCAGCATCGGCGCCGACCGGGTCTTCGGGTCGGG
Source organism: Intrasporangium sp. DVR (assembly GCF_040365325.1). NCBI lineage: Bacteria > Bacillati > Actinomycetota > Actinomycetes > Micrococcales > Intrasporangiaceae > Intrasporangium > Intrasporangium sp. DVR. Next base: position 334,591 of record NZ_BAABZW010000001.1, read on the forward strand.
GGAGCGGCTGCCCGAGCGGGTCGATGCGGTCATGGAGACCGTCGGGGCCGCGACCTGGTCTCACTCGGTCAACTCGCTCCGCCCGGGTGGCTCCATCGTCATCTCCGGTGCGACCTCAGGCGACGCGCCGAGCAAGGCGGAGCTGACCAAGATCTTCTTCAAGCAGCTGCGAGTCGTCGGTTCGACGATGGGGACGCGGGACGAGCTCGCCCACCTGTCTCGCTTCATCGTGCAGCAGCGGATCGAGCCGGTCATCGACACCGTCCTGCCGTTGGCCGACGCCAAGGACGGCTTCGCGAGAATGGTCGACGGTGACGTCTTCGGCAAGGTGGTCTTCGCCGTCTCCTGACGGCGGCGGCTACACCGCCCCAGTCGGGCCCGATCAGCCCGGCCAGTGGCGCGGTTGTCCGCTCGGGACACCGGCCACCGCGACAATGACGGTCAGGCCGTCGGCGCTCGGCTCCGCGACCGTGGCCCGGAGCCACTCCGCCCAGAGGGCCGTCTCGAGGCGGGCAGCGAGTCGCCCGAGCTCGAACGGTGTGTCGGCGCCCAACGTGACCGACAGGTGGCCGATGTCGGCCGTTCCGGAGTCGACGGAGTGGAGCGCCGTCCGCACGGCGCGCCCGACCGCGTCGAGCCGCGTCGAGTCGGACCGCGAGACCGGTGGGATCCCCACCGCCTCGGCGTCGGAGGTGCCCGGCTCCACGCCGAGCGCGGCCCGCACGGCTTCGACACGGCCGTAGCCGAACCAGTCCTCCGGACCGGTCCGGACCAGGTCGCGCCCCCGCGGGGCCGCCGGATCGTCCATCTCCGGCACGAACCGCGCGAGGCCACGGACCAGCGCCGCCGGCACCCCGTGAACCTTTCCCTTGGCCAGGTCGGCGGCGGAGGCGATCTCGTCCGCGACGGCTCGAGTGGTCACCTCGAGCGGCCGGCCGTCGGCATCCGTGCCGCCCCGGAGGTCGTCCGTCGCGCGGACTCCATGGAGCCCGAGGGCGAAGTCCACCTGGCCGATCCGCCAGGGCCGACCGGAGGTGTCGCTGAGGATCACTCCGATCCGGACGCCGTGGCGTCGGGCGAGCTCGTCGCGTAGCTGTTCACACACGGCGTCCGGGTCGTGGGGGAGCAGCAGCCAGCCGCCCCGGTCGCCGGTGTTGGATCCGTCGACCCCCGCAGCGGCCATGATCGGGCCTGCCTTGGACCGGACGATCCTCGTGACGTGGCCCGGTAGGGCGCGCTCAGCGACGACCTGGACCGTCTCGGCGGCCACGACGCGGTCCTTGTCAGGATCGTGCGTGACGAGGCCGAGCGCCTTGCTGGCGACCTTGCTGGAGACGACGACGATGTCGCCATCCCGGAGTCGCTCTCCGGAGGCGAGCAGCCCGCTCTCCACGAGCTCGCCCAGCGAGTCCCCCTCGCGGACCTCGGGAATGCCGAGGAGCGGGGTGATCGAGACCGCGGGGGCGCCGGACCGCCCGGTGTCGACCGTCATCGGGGGCCCCGGGGTCCGCGCGAGGCCGCCAGCCGCTGGGCCAGGTCGAGGGCGGAGCCGGCGATGTCCGCCGCGGCGTCGAGGGAGCTCATGAGCAGGGGGCGCCGGACGAGGACCGGACCGGACGGACCGGCGGACTGCTTCATGACGTCGTCGCTGTCCACCAACCAGCCGTCGAGGAAGTCCGCGTAGAGGCCGGCGACGGCGGCGCTCGTCGAGTCCACCCCGATCGTCGTGAGACACACGTCGGCGTGCCCACGGACGGGCCGTCCCCCGACCAGCGGGGACACGCCGACGACGGGGGCCCTGGTCCCGCGCAGAGCATCGCGCACGCCCGGAACTCCGAGGATGATCCCGATGGACACGACCGGGTTGCTGGGAGGGAGCAGGACGACGTCAGCGGCACGGATCGCCTCGAGGACGCCGGGCGCCGGGGCGGCCTCGTCGAGGCCGGCGACGATGAAGCGATCCGCCTTGACGGCGGCCCGGTGCTTCACCCACCACTCCTGGAAGTGGATGGCGCGCTGCTCCTCCCCGTCGCTCACCACGACGTGGGTCTCCACCGGGGTGTCGGTCATCGGCAGCAGCGTCACGCCCTGCTCAGGCAACCCCCACCGAGCCGCCAGCCGGGCGGTGACCGCGCTGAGCGGCATACCTTGTCCCAGCAGCTGGGAGCGGTAGATGTGCGTCGCGAAGTCCTTGTCCCCGAGGGAGAACCACTGCGGCACGGCCCCGAGCGCGGCGAGCTCGGTCGCCACGTGGTGGGACTCGTCGGCCCGGCCCCAGCCCTGCCCCTCGTGCACACCGCCGCCCAGGGTGTAGAGGATCGTGTCGAGGTCCGGGCAGACGCGCAGTCCGAAGAGCGTGATGTCGTCGCCGGTGTTGCCGATGACGGTGACCTGCGCCTGCTCGTCGGCTCGGGTCCTGCGAAGGTGGTGGAGGAGTCCGCGGATGAACCGGGCACCGCCGACTCCGCCGGCCAGGGCTGTGATGCGCATGGCGACGATCCTCTCAGGGCAGCCGCTGAGGCGTGGAGAGCGGTCCGATGCGCTGGCAGTTCGGGAGTGAGCGGTGGCCGGATGTGGGGTACGGAGCCTGTCGTGAGCGGGTCTGACGAGCTGTGGAGGAGGGTCGAGGCGCAGCCCTACCAGACCCCGCACCCGGCAGGCAAATATCATCATACGGCTTGACGGGACGTGCATGACACGCTTGTAATTTCATTGTTGTACTTGCCAGTTGCCCCGTTCCGTGAGGCGGTCCCCGTCGATCGGTCCGGGCAGCGCCAGCAGCTCGGGTGGAGCAGCTGGCAGGAGGACACGCAGTGCTGACATGAGGAAGTCAGGGTCGAGGAGGGGTCATGCACGAGCTTATTTTGGTGATGTCGGATGTGGGCGGAGAAGGTGGTGAGCTCTCCTGGCAGGAGCGTTCGCTGTGCGCACAGACCGACCCGGAGGCGTTCTTCCCTGAGAAGGGCGGCTCCACACGCGAGGCCAAGAAGGTCTGCGTTGGCTGCGAGGTGCGCTCTGAGTGCTTGGAGTACGCCTTGGCGAACGACGAGAGGTTCGGGATCTGGGGTGGACTCTCCGAGCGAGAGCGCCGCAAGCTGAAGAAACGCGCGGTCTGAGCATGCGGGCCTTGCCCGGGGCCACGTCGGCACCCGGGCGGAGGAGCACGCTGTGCCCGACCTGAGCCACGGTCACACACCACCCGCCGGCGCTGGGGCAGCCGCCTCGTCCGTCCCCCCCTCCACGGGACGAGCGGCCCCCGGTCCGAGCGTGCGGCCCGTGGTGACCGCGGTGGTCATCGTGCGCAACGGTGCTCCCTGGCTGACGAGGTGCCTCGATGCCCTCGCCTCCCAGACCGCTCCGCCCGCGCGGCTGGTCATCGTCGACGTCGCCAGCACTGACACCTCGGTTGCCATTGCCCAGGCGCACTCGCGGGTGCGGCAAGCCATCCCCGACGTGCGTGTCCACCGGCTGGAGCGGCCGACGCCGACCGGACGCGTCATCGATGCGGCGGTCAGCGTGTTGGACGAGCTGCCCGACCCCGCCCGGTCCGACGAGCGCGGGAGCGGCAGCTCCCCGGACGGACGGGACGGTGGCCGCAGCCAGGGCACAGCGGGCGCTGCGTCCTCCGGCCCGCACGAGTGGATCTGGGTGTTGGAGCACAGCACGGCGCCGCGCCCGACCGCACTGCAACGACTGCTCGACGCGGTCGGCCGATCCCCCTCCGTGGGCCTGGCCGGACCCAAGATCGTCGACGCTGACGATCCCCGCCGGCTCGTCTCGTTGGGTGTGCAGGTGACGCGGACCGGCCGGCTCATCGCCTCGCCGGAGCCGGGGGAAGCCGACCAGGGTCAGCACGACAAGCGCACCGACGTGCTGGCCGTGAGCACGACCGGCATGCTCATCCGTCGCGACGTCCACACCGACCTGGGCGGGTTCGATCCCGCCTTCGACGACGCGGGCGCCGACCTGGACCTCGGCTGGCGAGCCCAGCTCGCGGGGCACCGGGTGGTCGTCGTGCCCGGCTCCGCGGCGCTCGAGGCCTCGTCCGGGCTCCAGCGGCCAGCCCCTCAGGGGAGCGCGGCCACGCATCCGGCGCGAGAGCCGCTCGACCGGCGCAGGGTGGATCCGCGCAGGCGGCGGGCGGCCCGTCGCGTGGCTCTGGCTCGGTGCTCGCTCGGTGCCATGCCGTTCATGGCGGCATGGATCGTCCTGTCGTCGCTGGCAGCGGCGCTGGTCCTCATCCTGGCCAAACGTCCGCGCGCCGCCTGGCGCGAGCTCGGCGACGTCGCAGCACTCTTCCGTCCCGCGAGGGTTCTCGGGGCCCGCTGGCGCGCACGACGCACGAGACGTCTGCGAGGCGGCGACCTCGGCACGCTCTTCGTCTCGCCCCTTGCGGCCGCCCGCTCCACCGTCGACCACATCCACGACGCCATCACGCCGGAGCGCTCACGGACCCCCCGTGAAGCGTCCCCGACCACCGAGACCGGACCCGCGTCCGAGGAGACGGAAGCTTTCGGGGTGCTCCCTCCGGCGCTGCCGCAGCGCCTTGCCTCGCATCCGGGATTCCTCGCCGTGGCGACCACGCTCCTCATCAGCGCAGTGGCCTGGCGTGACGCCATTCGCGCCGCGGCGCTCTCCCCGACGCGGACGGGTGTTGCGGGGGGCGAGCTGCGGCCCGTCGCCACCGACGCGTCCGGGCTGTGGAGTGCGTTCCGGGACTCCTGGCACGGTGCCGGGCTCGGCACGAGCGCGGAGTCGGGTCCTCACCTCGCCGTCCTGTCCGGGATCACGTGGGTTGCCGAGCTCCTGCCGGGCATGTCGGAGAGCCGCTCGAGTGCCGGGGTGACCCTCGCCTGGCTCCTCTTCCTCGCACCGACCCTGTCCGCGTGGTCCGCCTACCTTGCGGCCCGCGTCGTGACACCCTCCCGGGTCCTGCGCGCCGTCGTGGCGCTCGCGTGGGCGGCCTCGTCCGTCGTCACGACGGCGATCTCCGAGGGCCGGCTCACCGCCGCACTGGGGCACGTTCTCCTGCCCCTCGTCATGGCCGGCTTCGCGCTCGCCGCCCGCCGGGACGCGACATACACGGCGACCTTTGCCACCGCGCTGGCGGCCGCCGTGCTCGCTGCCGTCGTGCCGCCCTTCCTCGCGGTCTCCTCCGTGCTTGCCCTCGGGCTGTTGCTCTTCGGCCCGGGCACTCGACGGGTCCGGGCACTGGTGCTGCTCCTCGTCCCACCAGCGCTCCTGGGCACGTGGGTCGCAGCGATCGTCGACGACTGGCGGCTGCTCCTCTCCGGTCCCGGGCTGCTGTCCACGGCCGGCGCCACCGAGCCGTGGTGGCTGCTGCTTGGGCACCCGGGTGAGTCGGACGTGCTCTCACTGGCCCGAGCGGGGCAGGAGCTGGTCAGCGGGCTCACGCAACCAGAAGTCGTGGTCTGGGCCACCGTGCCCCTCGTCGTCGTCGGCGTGCTGGGCTTCGCCGTGCGGACCCGCGGGCGGGCCGAGATGATCGGTGTCCTCGTCACGGGCCTGCTCGGACTGGTCGGCCTCGCCGCAGCGCTGACCTCCGGGCGGGTCGCGCTCGGCTCGGCCGAGACCGCCGTCGGGATCTCGGCCCCGGCTCACCTGTGGGCCGGAGTCGGGCTCGAGCTCTGGACCGCAGCCATCCTCGTCGGCCTCCTGCTCGCCGGCCGCGAGGCTGTGGCGGACCGGGCGAACGCTTCGGGCACAGCACGTCCTGACCGGTGGAGGGCGGCGCGCTCGGTCACCCTCGGAGCCACGGTCATCGTGCCCGTCCTCGTCATGCTCGGTGCGTGGGGTGTCTCCGGCGTCGGTCGCACCCTGACGGTGGGCGAGGCCACCCTTCCGGCTGTTGCCGTCGAGCAGTCCAAGGACCCCTCGAGCAACCGGCTGCTGCTCCTGCGCCCGTCCGAGGACGTGGTGGACTTCGTGCTGGTCGGCCGGGAGCCGGGCGACCTCCTGCGTGACCTGGACCGACCGGCGAACGCCGATGGCCGGCCGCTCGTCGATGCCGTGGCCCGTCTGGTCGGAGGTCGCTCAGCGGACGCGCTCGACGCGTCGGAGCTCGCCGACTGGGGCGTCGCCTTCGTCCAGGCCAAGGCTGCCGGCGGAGCCCCGCTCACCCGCCGGCTCGATGCCACCCGTCGACTCAGCCGCCTCGGCACCAGCGAGCAGGGGATCCTGTGGAAGGTGCTACCGCCGCCGGCCGCCCCCGGTGCAGCGACGGCGACCGCACCCTCGAGGCTGCGCATCGTCGACCCAGAGGGGCTCGACCTCACCATGGTCCCCACCAATGGTCCCCACGGTGCCGCAGAGTCGTCGGTCCCGGCGGGATCCGGGGGCCGGCATCTGGTGGTCGCCGAGACCGTCGAGTGGTCCGAGCATGCCGTGGTCACGGTGGACGGCGGCCGCCTGGTGCCCGACGCCGGAGAGCCACTGCCGACCTACGAGCTTCCAGAGGCCGGTGGTCTGCTGCGCGTCGACCTGTCGCCCTCGCACCCCTGGGTGCGCCTGGGCCAGGGACTCGTCCTGGCGTTCGTCGTCTTCATGGCCTTGCCGTTCGGCAACCGTCGGTCGAGGAGGCCGCAGTCGTGAGCCCAGTCCCAACCATCCTCTCCCGACGGCCCCGTCTGCCCCGCTCCTGGAGCCGCGCCGGTCTCGTGCGCGCCGCCGTCATCGCCGCGACGGCGACCGGGTTGACGGTCGCGGGGAGCACGGTCGACGGGACGGTGCGGCTCGCTCGTCCGAGCGAGCTCGCCGGGTTGCCGCAGTCGTCTGCCGGGCTCGTGGACTCGGCCTCATTGGTCTGCCCGGGACAGCAACGGGTCGGCACGCAGGGGATGCGTGACGTGTCAGGCACCGTGCAGGTGTCCACCGCAGGAGCGCCGGCTGCGGCGCTGGCCGGCATCCCCTCCGTGGGCAGGGTGGGCAGCGTGGGCACGGTGGGACCTGCCGGCACCGGACCCGGGCTCGTCTCACTGGCCGGGCCGGGAGGGCAGCTGCTCGCCTCGACGGAGCAGCGGTTCGAGCCGGTGACCGCCCCGACCACCGGGCAGTCCCATGTGATCGCCAGGGGAGAGCGCGGGCTGGCGCCCGGGATCGCGGCCACGCAGGGCTGGTGGCACGTGGGGGACGACGATCGCGGCCTGGCGCTCACCCCCTGCGCCGAGCCGACCGCGGACGTGTGGCTGGTGGGGGGCGGCGGTGGCCCTTCACGCACCGAGCGCGTCGTCATCATCAACCCCGGGGCCAACCCCGTGAGCGTCCGTGTCGAGGTCTTCGGCGCCGAGGGCCCGGTCGCGGCCTCCGACCGGGCGGCCGTCTCGGTGCCGCCGCAGTCCCGGATCTCGCTGTCCCTCGATGCTCTCGCGCCCGATGAGCTGCGGCCGGCAGTGCACGTGGTTGCCACGGGAGGCGTGGTGTCAGCGGTGCTCAGCGATGCGTGGATCGACGGCGCGACAGCTCGTGGCGTCGACGACGCCACGGCGGCGGCGGCCCCGGCTCGGGACGTGCTGGTGCCGGGAGTCGAAGCGGCGGCCGCCGGTCAGGGTGAGACGATCCTGAGGATCGTCAACCCTGGGGCCAGCGAGGCGCTCGTTCGGGCGACCGTGCTCACCGCGAAGGGGCCGCGTCAGCCGGCCGAGCTGCGTGCCGTGCGCGTCGGGGCCGGCTCGACCCTCGACGTTCCGCTCGCCTTGGCAGGGGGCGAGAACGCCGTGCGCCTGACCGCCGACCAGCCGGTCTCCGCAGCGGTCTTCCTCGATCGCCGCCGGCCACCCCGGGCCGGCCCCGACATCGACCGAGAGGGCGACTTCGGCTGGGCCCCAGGGTTGCCCGCGATCCAGGGGACCGGTGGGGTCGTCATCCCCGCACTGGTCCGCCCGGGAGCGACGCGGACCCTCCACCTGGCCGCAGGCGTTGCCGGCGGCACGGTGACCACGACCATCGGCGCCGGAGCCGACGAGCGGCAGGTCACCTCCGAGCTGGCGCCACTCACCTCCGTCATCGTGGCCCTGGGCGACGCCGACCGGGTCTGGGTCTCCACGCAGTCACGCCAGGTCCGGGCTGCCGTGACCGTCACGGTGGTCGACCGAGGAGTTCCGTACTTCGCCGTCGTGCCGATCCGGAGCGCTCCGACGACCGAGACGGCGGTGCCGGTCCGTCAGGTGACCAGCTGACCAGCAGCGCGACCGACCGGGCGCGCCGGCCCGGCACCGTCGCGGACGGTGGTCCCGACCACCAGCGGTGCGATCCGGCCGCTGGCCTGCGTCACTCGCCGAACCCGGGGTCGAGCTCCTCCGGGCTGACCCCCATCAGCCCGGCGACCTGCTCGGTCACGATGTCGGAGACGAGGGCCGCCACGTCTCTCGGATCGGAGACCCGTGTCTCCACCGGCCGACGGTAGACCACGATGCGGGCGGGGCGGCTGCCGGTGGCGGGGAACAGGCGGCCGAGGGGTACCTCGCGGTGCTCCCACGGTGCCGGGCCGCGCGGCACGTCCTCCACGGCGAACTCCACCACCGGGAAGGCCCGTCCACACGTCGCCTCCAGGCGGGCGGCGGCATCGAGGACGAAGTCGTCGAACTGGTCGCGCCGCGTCGTCATCGCCGGCACCGGCGGCCACGCCATCGGCCCGCGCGGACCACGCCCGTGCCGGTCCCGCCGGCGGGACTGCGCCGTCCGGCCCGGGACCTGCCGATGACTCGTGCTCACATCCACACTCTAGATCCGCCGGGTCGGCGTGGTGTGTCGTCACTGCCGCCCGGGCGCGACTAGAGTCCCCAATCGTGGGTCTCACACGTGGTTGCTCCAAGACCGGTTGCGCTCGCCCCGCGGTCGCGACCCTGACCTACGCCTACGCCGACCGGGCCATCGTCCTGGGACCACTCGCCACATTCGCCGAGCCGCACACCTACGACCTCTGCCGCGACCACGCGGAGCGGCTCACCGCGCCGCGAGGATGGGACGTGGTTCGGGTCGGGAGCGAGTTCGCCGAGCCGGTCCTGGCGGCGGACGACCTTCTGGCACTCGCCGACGCGGTCCGCGAAGCGGGCCGACCCGGGTCGCGACGCCCGCCGAGCGCCGGGGCGGGCACCGGCACCGCAGGCCCCCAGCCGCAGGAGCTGCCCACACCCCGTGGCCAGGCCAGCGCGGAGGCCCGGTCCGGGGTCGTGGAGGGGCGCCGTCGCGGGCATCTGCGGGTCCTGAAGGACTCCTGACCCCGCCCGCTGCGCGGCCGAGGTCTGCCGACGTCGCCACCCCAGCTGACCACTAAGGTCGTCCCGTGCCCCGACTCACTGACTTCGTCAAGGCCTACGACGTTCGCGGTCTCGTCCCGGAGCAGCTCTCCGAGGACGTCGCCCACGCCCTCGGGACGGCCTTCGCCGAGGTGATCGCGCTCCCGGACGGAAAGCACCGTGTGGTCATCGGGCACGACATGCGTCCGAGCTCACCGACCTTGTCGGCCGCCTTCGCCGCCGGCGTGGCCGAGCGAGGTGTCGACGTGACGCTCATCGGGCTCTGTTCCACCGACGGCCTCTACTACGCCAGTGGCGCCCTCGACGTCCCGGGCGCGATGTTCACGGCGAGCCACAACCCCGCCAGCTACAACGGCATCAAGCTCTGTCGCGCTGCGGCCCAGCCGGTCGGACAGGACACGGGCCTGACCGAGGTCCGTGACCTCGCCCAGTGGCTGCTCGACGGCAGATCGGGGCTGCCGACCACCCCGAGCGGCCGTGGCACGGTGGAGGCGCGGGATCTCCTCGCTGACTACAGCTCCTTCCTGCGCGGTCTGGTCGACCTCAGCGGCTCGAGACCGCTCAAGGTCGTCGTCGACGCCGGCAACGGGATGGGCGGGCTCACGGTCCCGGCGGTGCTCGGCACCGCCGCCGGGCTGCCTGCCCTGCCCCTCGAGATCATCCCCCTGTACTTCGAGCTCGACGGGACCTTCCCGAACCACGAGGCCAACCCCCTTGACCCCGCCAACCTCGTCGACCTCCAGCAAGCCGTCCGGGCGCACGCGGCCGACGTCGGGCTGGCCTTCGACGGCGACGCCGACCGGTGCTTCGTCGTCGACGCCGCCGGCGAGCCGGTCTCTCCCAGCGCGATCACCGGGCTCGTGGCCGACCGGGAGATCGCGCGAGCCCGGGCCGCGGGGGATCGGGACGTCTCCGTCGTCCACAACGTCATCTCCAGCGCAGCCGTCCCGGAGGTGGTCCGAGAGCACGGTGCGGTCCCGATCCGCACCAGGGTGGGGCACTCCTTCATCAAGGCCGAGATGGCTCGCGCAGGAGCCGTCTTCGGGGGTGAGCACTCGGCGCACTACTACTTCCGGGACTTCTGGTTCGCCGACACCGGGATGCTCGCCGCGATGCATGTCCTGGCCGCGCTCGGGGAGCAGGACCGCCCCCTTGCCGAGCTCGCCCACGGCTATGAGCGGTACGTCTCGTCCGGGGAGCTGAACTCGACGGTCGCCGACCAGGCCGAGGTGCTGGAGCGCATCCGGGCGTGGGCCGTCGTCCGAGGTGCCGGCGTCGACGAGCTCGACGGGGTCACCGTCACCGCCCCCGAGGCCTCGAGGCCGATGTGGTGGTTCAACGTCCGTGCCTCGAACACCGAACCCCTGCTCCGACTCAACGTCGAGGCCGGAGACCGTGAGACGATGACGCAGATCCGTGACGAGCTCCTCGAGCTCATCAGGGCCGAATCCATCTCAGCCGGAGAGCAGCAGGAGCGTCCCGAATGACCAACGAGACCATCGAGCCGTGGCTGCGCGAGATTCTGCGCTGCCCGCGCTGCAAGGGAGTGCTGACCGACGCGCAGGGGCCGAGCGGCCCCGAGCTGTTGTGCCCCTCGTGCAGACTGGCCTACCCGGTCGAGGACGGCGTGCCCGTCCTGCTCGTCGACCTCGCTCGCCCCACCAGCGACTGACACGTGTTGGACGAGGCCCGGCTCGATGATGTCGAGGCGCTCGAGCGCCTCGACTCACGCGGGACCCTGCGTGCGCTGGCGGGAGCCGGCGCGAGTGTGCGTCGCGCGCTCCAGCTGTCCCAGGAAGCGGGACTGGAGCGACTCGGCGACCTTGAGCCGCGAGCGGTCGTGGTCGCGGCAGCGGGCGGGTCGGCGTGTGTCGCCGAGCTCTTCGAAGCGGTCGCGCGCGGGGGAGGGGCCATCCCGGTGCAGAGCTGCACGAGCGCCCCTCTGCCCGGATGGGTCGGCGCACTGGATCTCGTCGTCGCGGTCTCGCAGTCGGGGCGGGCAGCCGGCCCCTTGGCGCTCGCGGCCGAAGCGGCCCGTCGAGGAGCGATGCTGCTCACCGTGGGTGCGCCGAGCTCTCCCCTGGCGGAGATCAGCGCCCGCGCCCGCGGCATCCACGTGCCGCTCGCCGTCCCCGGCTCCTCGTCGCGCACCGCGATGTGGGCGCACGCGACCCCACTGCTGCTGGCGGCCGACACCCTCGGTCTCTCGTCCATCTCCGCCGCGACGGTGACGGCTCTGGCCGATGAGCTGGACCGGCGGGCGCAGGAGGTGGGCCCGTCTGCGGAGTCCTTCGAGAACCAGGCGAAGACCCTCGCCGTCGACGTCGCCGAGTCCGCGACGATCATCCTGGGGTCCGGCCATCTCGGCGCCGTCTCGGCCCGCCGGGCTGTGGCCATGCTCGGGCGGACGGGCCGCGTTCCCGTCGCGTTCGGGGTCCTCCCGGACTCCGCGAGCCAGATCGTCGCCTGTTTCGACGGCCCCTTGGCCGGCGGTGAGTCGAACGGCGACGCCGACATCTTCGCCGACCCGTATCTCGACGGCCCGAAGCGTCCCCCGCTCCGCCTCGTCATGCTCCGGCACGCATCCGAGGCGGGGACCGACCTGCAGCTGCTGGCCGACCGCGTCGTGGCGGCAGCAGAGGACGCCGGAGTCCGCGTGTCCCTCCTCGACGCCGAGTCCGACGACCCGTTGCTGCGCGTGGCCTCCCACGTCGCACTCACCGACTTCGCCGCGACCTACCTGGCGCTCGGACAGGGATTCGACCCGGCGACCTCGCCACACGTCCGCCTCCTGAGGGACATCCCGGAGGACTGAGGAGCCGCCCCTACGATGTAGCCCATGGCAGGTGGACTCGTCGCGCTCCTCGATGACATCGCGGCGCTCGTGAAGCTGGCGGCAGCCTCGGTGGACGACGTGGGCGCAGCGGCCGCCAGGGCGAGCGCCAAGGCCACGGGGGTCGTGGTCGACGACACGGCCGTGACGCCGCGCTACGTCCAGGGCCTCCACCCGGAGCGCGAGCTGCCGATCATCAAGCGGATCGCCATGGGGTCGCTCCGCAACAAGCTGCTCATCATCCTGCCCGTCATCATGGTGCTCAGCCAGTTCGTGCCCTGGCTCCTGACCCCGATCCTCATGGTCGGCGGGGCCTACCTGGCCTACGAGGGTGCCGAGAAGGTCTGGGAGGCCGTGACCGGCCACCACGAGGACGAGGTCCCCGCCTCGCTCGACGAAGCTCAGGAGGACACCGTCGTCTCCGGGGCGATCCGCACCGACTTCATCCTGTCCGCAGAGATCATGGTCATCGCCTTGAACGAGGTCGCCGACGAGGCGTTCGTCTCACGGTTCGTCATCCTCGTCGTCGTGGCCCTGCTCATCACCGGCCTCGTCTACGGCGTCGTCGCGCTCATCGTGAAGATGGACGACCTGGGCCTGCGGCTCTCCGAGCGCGACTCGTCCGCCTCACAGGCCATCGGCCGGGCGCTCGTCAAGGGGATGCCCGCCCTGCTCAGCATCCTCTCCACGGTCGGCATCGCCGCGATGCTGTGGGTGGGCGGCCACATCCTGCTCGTCGGCGTCGACGAGCTGGGTTGGCACGCGCTGTACGACGTGGTCCACCACCTCGAGGAGGCGGTCCGGGGCGTGGCCGGTCTGGGCGGCGTTCTCGCCTGGTTGGTCAACACCGTCGCCTCGGCCCTGCTCGGCCTCTTCGTGGGGGCGGTGGTCGTCGCGATCATGCACCTGCTTCCGCGCCGAGGTGGAGCTGCAGCGCACTGACGGTAGAATCGTCCACTCCGGCGTGGGTGAGGACCCGCGAGACCCAGAGGGGCGCGCCGGGTCAGCACACCAATCCGAGGAGATCTTCCATGTCCTTCGACCACAAGGTGGCCGACCTGAGCCTCGCGACGGCCGGGCGCCACCAGCTCCGGCTCGCCGAGCACGAGATGCCCGGACTCATGGCGCTCCGCGCCGAGTATGCCGACAGCCAGCCCCTGAAGGGGGCGCGCATCGCCGGCTCCCTGCACATGACCGTCCAGACCGCGGTTCTCATCGAGACGCTGACCGCGCTGGGCGCTGAGGTCCGGTGGGCCTCGTGCAACATCTTCTCCACCCAGGACGAGGCGGCCGCGGCCGTCGTCGTCGGCCCGGACGGGACGCCCGACGACCCGAAGGGCGTGCCGGTCTTCGCCTGGAAGGGCGAGACGCTCGAGGAGTACTGGTGGTGCACCGACCAGATCCTCACCTGGCCGGGTGAGGCCGGCCCGAACATGATCCTCGACGACGGCGGCGACGCCACCATGCTGGTCCACAAGGGCGTCGAGTGGGAGAAGGCCGGTCAGGTGCCGCTGACGACCGAGGAGGACTCCGAGGAGTTCGGTGTCTTCAAGGAGCTGCTGCGGCGCAGCCTCGGAGCCGACCCGCAGAAGTGGACGCGAGTGGCCGCGGGCATCAAGGGAGTGACGGAGGAGACGACCACCGGCGTCCACCGGCTCTACCAGCTCGCGGAGGCCGGCGCCCTGCTCTTCCCCGCGATCAACGTCAACGACTCCGTCACCAAGAGCAAGTTCGACAACAAGTACGGCTGCCGCCACTCCCTCATCGACGGCCTCAACCGCGCGACCGACGTGCTCATCGGCGGCAAGATGGCGGTCGTGTGCGGCTACGGGGACGTGGGCAAGGGCTGTGCGCAGTCGCTCGCCGGTCAGGGCGCCCGTGTCGTCATCACCGAGGTGGACCCGATCTGCGCGCTCCAGGCCGCGATGGAGGGCTACCAGGTGCAGCGGCTCGAGGACGTCGTGGGTCAGGCCGACATCTTCATCACGACCACCGGCTGCTACGACGTCATCACGGCCGAGCACATGACCCAGATGAAGGACAAGGCCGTCGTGGCCAACATCGGTCACTTCGACAACGAGATCGACATGGCGGGGCTCGCCCGGGTTCCGGGTGTCACGAAGACCGAGATCAAGCCGCAGGTCCACGAGTGGAGCTTCGCTCCGACGGACGGCCGCCCGGCAACATCCATCATCGTTCTCTCCGAGGGTCGCCTGATGAACCTCGGGAACGCGACGGGGCACCCGAGCTTCGTCATGAGCAACAGCTTCTCGAACCAGACGATCGCCCAGATCGAGCTGTTCACCAAGAACGACGACTACGCCAAGCAGGTCTACACCCTGCCCAAGGTGCTCGACGAGAAGGTGGCCCGCCTCCACCTCGACGCACTGGGGGTCCGCCTCACCGAGCTGACCAAGGGCCAGGCCGAGTACCTCGGCGTCGACGTCGCCGGACCGTTCAAGCCCGAGCACTACCGGTACTGACCGGCGTCGCCGGCCAGCCACCCCGATGACGTATGCCGCTGAGCTCGCCGAGCCCAGCGGCATACGTCATGCTGTGGTGTCGTCCACAGACCCGTGACCGCAACCGAGCGAACGACCGCCGGGCCCGGTGCCCCGGCGCACAGGAGATGAACGCAACGATGAGGAAGCTGGTGACCGGCTCACTCGCCCTCGGCCTTTCCCTGAGCCTCGGCGGGTGCTCGACACTCGAGGAGGCTCTCCTGAGCCCGGGCCCCATGGCGTCGGTGCAGGAGCCGTCGGCCGGGCCGACCCCCACGGCCACAGCGGGGACGACCACCGCGGGGACGACCACCGCGGGGACGACCTCGGACGGCTCGACCGAGTCGGCCACGAGGACGACGACACCGACCGTCCGGCCCGTCGACCAGACCACTCCGGAGGCAGCCATGGAGTCGTGGCTCGCCGCCCTCGTTGCAGGCCAGGGTGAGGACGTCTGCAGTCTCATGGCGAGCGACGGACGGGCCGTGGAGAGCATCAAGGGGGCCGCCGCGGCCTGCGGCGAGGCCCTCACGCCGCTCCTCAGCTCCTTGCAGGAGCTCAACGGCATGTTCGAGGACGTGGAGATCGCCGGTGCGACCGTCGTCGAGGACCTCGCCACGTTCGAGGCGGCCACCACCAAGCCTGCTCTGGCGGCCCAAGTGATCCACCGGTTCAAGGCCGTCAAGATCAAGGAGAAGTGGTTCGTGACGGAATGACGGTCGCTCTGTTTCGCCGCGGCTCGTGGGGCAGCCGGGGTGGGTCGCGGCTCGCCCCTCGGGCCGCTCTGGCGACCGCCGGGCTGTGTGATGATGTCGCCATGAGCTGCGGGCCCACCGGGGACCGCGAAGGGAGAAGGACGTGAAGGGTCGGGTTCTGATCGTCGACGATGATCTCGCACTCGCCGAGATGCTCAGCATCGTGCTGCGCAACGAAGGTCTCGAGGTCACGCACGTGGCCGATGGCACGGATGCGATCGCGGCCTTCCGCGAGGCTCGGCCTGACCTCGTCCTCCTCGACGTCATGCTCCCGGGGCTCGACGGCATGGAGGTCTGCCGTCGGATCAGGGCCGAGAGCGGCGTCCCGATCGTCATGTTGACGGCACGGACCGACACCGTCGACGTCGTCGTCGGGCTCGAGTCCGGGGCGGACGACTACGTGGTCAAGCCGTTCAAGCCCCAGGAGCTGATCGCCCGGATCCGCGCACGCCTGCGCCGCGGCGACGAGCCTGCTCCCGAGAAGCTCTCCATCGGAGACCTGGACATCGACGTCGCGGGGCACTCGGTGAAGCGGGACGGCAAGCCACTGTCCCTGACCCCGCTCGAGTTCGACCTGCTCGTCGCCCTCGCCCGCAAGCCGTGGCAGGTCTTCACGCGCGAGGTCCTGCTCGAGCAGGTCTGGGGATACCGCCACGCGGGCGACACCCGCCTGGTCAACGTCCATGTCCAACGGCTCCGGTCCAAGATCGAGCACGACCCGGAGCATCCGGAGATCGTCGTGACGGTGCGGGGTGTGGGCTACAAGGCCGGTCCGTCCTGACGACGTCAGCGGGCTCGAGGGGTGGGCATGAGTGACTGAGATGGCCGAGATGGCCGAGATGGCCGGGGCCCCGCGGCCCCGGACCCTGCCGAGCCGACTGGTCCACCTGCTCGGCGGGCTGTGGCGTCGACCGCTCCGGCTCTGGCGCGCCTCGCTGGGCTTCCGCGTGGTGGTTGCGACGATGCTGCTCGGGATCCTCGTGCTCACCGCTGTCGGGACCTACCTCTACGGATCGATCGCCCAAGGTCTCGTCGACGGCAGACAGCGAATCGCCGCCCTCGACTCCCAGCGCGACGCGAAGGACACCCAGGACTACTTCCAGTACACCGACAAGGTCGGCTCGACCGCCGAGGTGAGCCAGGGGGCGACCGACCAGATCCGGTCGCTGCAGCGGGACAGCGGGACCGAGATCCGCTACGTCGTGCTGGCGCGTCTCGAGACCAACGACAACCCCAACATCATCGGCCCGATCGAGAGCGGCGTCATCGGCGCCCGGTTCATCCCGGCAGAGCTGTCCAGGGCGGTCGCCGAGAACCCCGACCGGCAGCAGATCCAGATCGCGACCATCGAGCAGGGCGACGGCACCGTCTCGGCCCTGATCGTCGGGCAGCAGGTTGCCCTGCCCGTGGTCGGGCAGTACGGGCTCTACTTCATCTATCCGATGCAGCGTGAACGCGACATCATCAACCTCGTCGGGCGGACCTTCCTCTTCGGCGGGATCGCGCTCATCCTCCTCGTCGGCGCGGTCGCGTTCGTCGTCACCCGGCTCGTCGCGGACCCGGTGCGTCGCGCCGCGATCGTCGCCGAGCGGTTCGCCGAGGGCAAGCTCAACGAGCGGATGAGGGCCCGGGGTGAGGACGACCTCGCTCGGCTCGGCAACTCCTTCAACGCCATGGCGGCCTCCCTGCAGCAGCAGATCGCGCAGCTCGAGAACCTCTCCCGGGTCCAGCAGCGATTCGTCTCCGACGTCTCGCACGAGCTGCGCACACCGCTGACGACGATCCGGATGGCGGCCGACCTCATCCACGGTTCCAAGGCGTCGTTCGACCCGACCGTCGCGCGGTCCGCCGAGCTGCTCATGGGTGAGCTGGACCGGTTCGAGTCGCTCCTGACGGACCTGCTGGAGATCTCCAGGTTCGATGCCGGAGCCGCGGTTCTCGACCTCGAGGCCAACGACCTGCGGCGGTGTGTCGAGCGCGCGGTCGACGCCCATCGCACCCTGGCCCAGCGCAAGGGCACCCAGCTGGTCGTCCACGAGCCCAGCGCGCCGGTCGTCGCCGAGACCGACTCACGCCGGATCGAGCGAGTGCTGCGCAACCTCATCGCCAACGCGATCGAGCACGGGGAGGGCCGCCCCGTCGAGGTGACCCTCGGCGCCAACGACTCAGCCGTGGCCGTGACCGTCCGGGACCACGGCGTCGGCCTGCGGCCCGGGGAGGCCGCCCTGGTGTTCACCCGCTTCTGGCGCGCTGACCCGGCCCGCACCCGGACGACCGGCGGAACGGGCCTCGGGCTGGCCATCTCGCTCGAGGACGCCCGGCTCCATTCCGGCCGCCTGGAGGCATGGGGGGCTCCGGGGGAGGGCTCGTGCTTCCGCCTGACCCTGCCCAGGCACGCCGACGCGACGATCACGAGCTCACCGCTGCCGCTCAGCCCCGTCGCGGCCGAGGCCGCGCGGGACTCCGACGGGACCGACGACCTCGATGGCCCTGGTGGTCCGAGCGGTCGCCGCCGGCGCGCGAGCGAGGACACCGTCAAGCTGCGCCGGATCACCCGTTCCGAGGCGTCGCTGGGCACGTCGACGGGCAGGTCGACGGCCACGTCCACCGAGCCCGGGCGTCCGACATGAGGTGGGGAATGCCCCGACTCGGGCAGCGGGCGACTCGATCGAGTGGTCGACCGGCTGATCGGGCGCGTGGACGAGCGCGGAGCGTCGCCGTGGTCCTCGTGCTGGCCGCCACGACGACCGCGTGCGGCGGACTTCCCGAGAGCAGCTCGATCTCCGACGGACGCCGGCTCGACGAGCCCATCAACGAGCAGATCCGGGTGGCGGCGCAGGCGCCGGTGCCGGGGGCGTCACCTGAGCAGATCGCCCGGGGCTTCATCCGGGCCGGTGAGGACCAGGGCGAGACCCATGCCACGGCCAAGGGCTACCTCAGCCACTCGTCCGTGGACCTGTGGCGCTGGGCGTCCGAGGAGACCGTCATCTACAACCGGGCCAGTGACCTGACGGTCAAGCGCACCGGCGACACCTCGGTCGAGGTGAGCGTCTCCCCGGTAGGCGTGCTCTCCACGGATGGCCGCTATCGCGACGTCGCAGCCGGCACCGTGGTGCGGGCGACCTTCGGGCTGACCCGAGTCTCGGGCGAGTGGCGGCTCGAGCTCCCCCGGGAGGGGTTCGGCCTGTGGCTCGAGGCCAGCGCCTTCGACAACCTCTACGTGGCGGCACCGCTGCACTTCGTCACGCCGTCGGGCCGCGAGCTCATCCCGGACACCCGGTGGTTCCCCAAGGGCCCGCGCCTGGCCACGAGCCTCGCCCGCGCGCAGCTCGAGCCGGTTCCACCGCACCTCGCCGGTGCGGTGACCACCGGGTTTCCCGCCACCACGCGTCTGGCGGTCAACTCCGTGCCGGTCGAGGCCGGCCATGCCCAGGTGGACCTCAGCGCGGCGGCCCTGTCGGCGGGGGCGGAGGACCGGCGCGCGATGTGGGCCCAGCTGTCGGCCACGCTGACGAGGGCTTTCGTGACCTCGATCTCGGTCTCGGTGGAGGGCACCGAGCTCGAGCTTCCCGGCCTGGGAACGACCCTGAACAGCCCACAGGAGGTCGGCTACGGCTTCACTCCTCCGCTGCTGTCTGACTCCGCCCTGTTGCGCAGTGCCGGGACCTTCAAGCGGATCAACCCGTTCTTCATCCCCGACGACGCGAAGGCGCAAGGCCGGCGCGGCACCGAGTCCCTCAGGCCGAACGACCGGACGGAGCTCCCGACCGTCTGGATCCGCCTGGCGATGTCCCGCGACGAGGACCAGATCGCGGCCGTGGGCGGCGACCTCAAGGAGCTGTCCATCTGGCCGGCGCAGGATGAGCCGGTCCGCCTCAAGACCGGCTGGAGCGGCCTGATCCGGCCGGCGTACGACCGGAACCAGTACCTCTGGGTCGCGGGGCAGGGACAGGGCGGGCCCCGCATCTGGACGGTGAACACCGCATCCCTCGTTCCGCCACCGGAGCCGAACCCCGTCGACGCGCCATGGCTCGGTGACGATGACGTGGTCGCCCTGACGGTGTCGGCGGACGGCACGCGCGTTCTCCTCATCACGCGAGACCAGGCGTCGGGTGCCGAACGCCTGCTCCTCACAGGCGTGGTCCGCGCGCCCAACGGTCAACCCGAGGCGCTCGCCGAGCCGCTGCCGCAGGCGCAGCCGCTGATGGCGATGAAAGACGTCGTCTGGCTCGACAGCGAGGCGTTCGCGGTCCTCGGTCAGCTCACGGATCGGGACAAACGGAGGCCGTGGGTCGGCCAGGTGGGCGCCGGCCTCGACGGCCTGCGAGTGCGCTACGGCCAGGCCGACCCGTCCCGGGAGCGTCTCCAGCCGATCCCCGGGGCGCGCACGATCACGACCGCCGGCAGCCTGCGCGGCCTCATCTGCCTGACCGACCAAGGGCAGGTGCTGGCCAAGGCCGGCCTCAACTGGCGGGCCATCGGGAGCGGTTCGGACCTGCTCGTTCCCGGGCGATGAGCGTCATCCACAGCCACTGAGGGACGGCAGGTCCGTCCACAGGCAGCCCGGCACCTTGGCGAGTCGCGGCTCCGTGCCGATCGGATGGTGCTCGTGCGCCGACTCGTCTCGTCCCTGCTCGACCTCGTCCTGCCGCTCCACTGCGCGGCCTGCGGCCGCCCGGGCGCCGCCTGGTGCCGGAGGTGCTCACGGGCGCTCGCCCGGTCTCGGCTGCCGACCGGGGCCCGCCGGGTCCGCCCAGACCCCGTTCCCCGAGGTCTGCCGGACTGCTACGCGTGGGGCAGCTACTCCGGCCCGCTCCGCGCCGGGATCCGGGCCTGGAAGGATGGGGACCGCCGGGATCTCGACCGCGGACTGGCCGGCCTGCTCGCCGGGGCGATGGACGAGGCGCGCCAGGCGCCCGGGTGGCCGTCGGGTGGGGTCCTCGTCGTCCCGATCCCGTCGTCACGCAGGGCCGACCGGCTCCGCGGGGACCGCCCTCTCGTTCGAGTGACCACCCTGGCGGTCGCTCGCTGCGGTGGCGCCCCGGGGCCCGGCTCCTCCTTCCCACCCAGCGATGCCCTCTGGTTGGAGGGCCCGGTGCTCGCCTTGCGGCACCGGAGGTCCGTTGCGGATCAGGCGGGACTCGGTGCCGTCGCTCGTCTCACGAACCTGCACGGGTCGATGGAGGTGCGGCCGCGTGCGGCCACCCTGGTTCGTGATCGCACCTGCCTCCTGGTCGACGACGTCATGACCACCGGAAGCACCCTCGCGGAGGGCGCCAGGGTCCTGCGGGACGCCGGAGCGGCCCACGTTCGGGCGGCGGTCATCGCGGCGACCCCCCGCTTCCCAGAGCCGACGCGGCGAAGTACTGTCGTCGAAAGAGCCCCAGTCCCGGGGACGCCGTCATCCGGACGGGCGTGACCCCGGGGGCCTGATCGAGGGAAGGGGTGGTGCCGAGGTGACGCGTGGGCCTGTCCCGGCCCCCCCAGAGCACGAGCACCGAGCGCCGCTGAGCGCGATCTAGGAGGAACCGTGGAGATTGTCGTGACTGGACGCCACGTCCAGGTCCCTGACCGATTCCGTGAGCTGTTGAACGAGCGCCTGGCCAAGGTGCCATCGCTGGCGCCGAAGGTGCACCGGGTCGACGTCGTCGTGACGCACGAGCGAGTCGCTCGAGGTCGCGGATCCGAACGAGTCGAGATCACTTGTCGCGCAAAGGGGCCCGTCATTCGCGCCGAGGCTGCGCTCGATGACAAGTACGCCTCCCTGGATGCGGCGGTGGACAAGCTCATGGAACGGCTGCGCAGGGTCAACGACAAGCGCCGCGTGAGCCGCGGGCGACGGGTGCCCGAGTCCGTCGCACAGGCGACCGCCCGGATCGACTCGAGCGACGGGGCGCAGCCGCCCCGCACCGAGGATGTCCGCACCGAGGAGACCGACCGTTTCGGTGCCGTCGGCAACTCACCGATCGAGGTTCGCGAGAAGGTGCACACGGCCGCGCCGATGTCCCTCGAGGACGCCGTCAACCAGATGGAGCTCGTCGGCCACGACTTCTTCCTCTTCCACGACATCGACACCGACCAGCCAAGCGTGGTCTACCGGCGACGCGGCTGGAGCTACGGGGTGCTGCACCTCGAGACGGAGCCGGCGGTCGCCGCGACCGGCTGAGCGAGCACGCCCGGGGGCACGAACGAGGACGCCCACCCGTGCTGGTGGGTGTCCTCGTTCGTGCCCACGGACGTCCGGGATGTCGGCGCCCCCTGCCAAGATGGGCTGGTGAACTCCGCCACCGCCGACGTGACGCCCCCGGACCTGATCAGAGTCCTCATCGTCGATGACCATGCCCTCTACCGGCGGGGCCTCCAGACGGTGCTCGCGACCGAGGACGGCATCGAGATCGTCGGCGAGGCTGCCGACGGCAACGAGGCGGTTCACCTGGCCGAGGAGAGGCTGCCCGACGTCATCGTCATGGATGTCGGCATGCCGAAGCGTGGTGGTATCGAGGCCTGTCGAATGATCAAGCAACGCGTCCCGTCCGCGCGGATCATCATGTTGACGAGCTCTGATGACGAGGCGAACCTCTTCGAGGCGGTCCGGGCCGGCGCCAACGGCTACCTGCTCAAGGATGTTCCGCCGGAGGAGGTAGCGGCTGGCATCCGGGGGGTGTTCCACGGCCAGTCGCTCATCTCCCCGATGATGGCCTCCAAGCTGCTTCAGGAGTTCGCCCACATGAGCCGCGTCGGCAGCTCCGGTCCGGCGCCCACGCCGGAGCTCGAGCTGCCCCGGCTCACCGACCGTGAGCTCGGGATCCTGCGCCTGGTGGCCCGGGGCAGGCTCAACCGCGAGATCGCCAAGGAGCTGTACATCTCCGAGAACACGGTCCGCAACCACATCCGCAACATCCTCGACAAGCTCCAGATGCATTCACGGATGGAGGCGGCGATGTATGCCGTGCGGCAGCGGCTCATCGAGCCGGGGGAGTGACGAGAGATCGTGCACGCGGGGTCAGCCCGACGACTCACCCGCGCCCAGGCACGGCGCGTCGCCATCGCCGCGCAGGGGTTTCTCGATCCACGTCCTGCGCCGTTCGCCGCAACGATGCGCCACGTCCAGCGGGTCGTCGACCGGGTGGGTGTCGTCCAGATCGACAGCGTCAACGTGCTGACGCGGAGCCACTACCTCCCGTTCTTCTCCCGTCTCGGTCCCTACGACCGGGCTCTCGTCGACCGCGCCCGTGACCGTGCTCCACGACGTCTCGTCGAGTACTGGGCGCACGAGGCGAGCCTGATCCCGCCCGAGACGTGGCCCCTGCTGGACCACCGGATGCGGGTCGCCGCGGAGACGGCCTGGGGTTCGATGCGTCGGGTCCTTGCCGAGCGGCCCGATTTCGTCGACCTCGTCCAGGCCGAGGTCGAGGCACGCGGGCCGATGACCGCTCGGGAGGTCGAGGCGGCGCTGGAGCACGACCGGCCCAGGGTGCGCGACAACTGGGGGTGGAACTGGTCCGAGGTGAAGCAGGCTCTGGAGTACCTCTTCTGGGCCGGCCGGATCAGCTCGGTCGGCAGGACGACGCAGTTCGAGCGCAGGTACGCCGCGCTCGCGGCGACGGCGCCGCCGCACCTGCGCCGAGCCTGGCTCGAGCGAGCGGGGCCCGGGGCGGACCCGCAGCGCTTCGTCGAGCTGGTCCGGATCGCCGCCCGCGCACACGGCATCGGGACCGAGCTCTGCCTGGCCGACTACTTCCGGCTCAAACGCGTCGACGCCCGTCCCGCGATCCAGCGGCTCGAGGCAGCGGGCGAGCTCATCCCCGTGCACGTGCCCGGCTGGCGACCAGCCTGGCTCCATGCCGACGCCCGCATTCCCCGCCGGGTCCACGCCGAGGCCCTGCTGAGCCCCTTTGACTCGCTCGTCTGGCAGCGCGACAGGGTCCACGACCTCTGGGACTTCCACTACCGGCTGGAGATCTACACCCCGGCCCACAAGCGGGTCCACGGCTACTACGTCCTGCCGTTCCTGCACGGCGACGCCCTCGTCGCCCGGTGCGACCTCAAGGCGGATCGGGCGGCTGGCGTCCTCCGATGCCACGCGGTGACGTGGGAGCCGCACACTCCGCCGGAGGCTCGGCCGGCCCTCGAGCGTCAGCTCGGCGCGATGGCCGAGTGGCTGGGACTCGACCACGTCGCCGTGGGCACGCGCCCGTGAAGCGAGCCCAGCGGCATACGGGATGGTCCTGTCCGACCGTCGCCACCGTGGGAACTCCGACGCGCGCGCGGTCCGTTGGTGGGGAAGGCTGGGCTACGACTAGCCTAGGCAGGTCCCGTGACGCACACGGGCGATCGTGCCCGCGCACCGGCGGGTGGCATGACGTTGAGTCGGGAGTGAGTACGCACCATGGTCTTGGGCATCGACAAGCTGCTCCGCGCGGGCGAGGGCAGGACCCTGAAGAAGCTCCAGGGCATCGCCGAGCAGGTCAACGCACTGGAGGCCGACTTCGAGAAGCTCACCGATGACGAGCTGCGCGAGGAGACGCCCAACTTCCGCAAGCGCCTCGAGGCCGGTGAGAGCCTCGACGACCTGCTGCCGGAGGCGTTCGCGGCGGTCCGCGAGGCGAGCAAGCGCACCCTGGGCAAGCGGCACTTCGACGTCCAGCTCATGGGCGGCGCCGCGCTCCACCAGGGCAACGTCGCCGAGATGAAGACCGGTGAGGGCAAGACCCTCGTCGCGACGCTGCCCTCCTACCTCAATGCCCTGACGGGCAAGGGTGTGCACGTCATCACCGTCAACGACTACCTCGCCGAGTACCAGTCCGAGCTCATGGGCCGCATCCACCGCGCCCTCGGCATCGAGACCGGCTGCATCCTCGCGTCGATGACCCCGGAGCAGCGTCGGGCTGAGTACGCCAAGGACATCACCTACGGGACCAACAACGAGTTCGGCTTCGACTACCTGCGCGACAACATGGCGTGGGAGCCGTCCGAGCTCGTCCAGCGCGGTCACCACTTCGCGATCGTCGACGAGGTGGACTCCATCCTCATCGACGAGGCCCGCACGCCGCTGATCATCTCCGGACCCGCCGACATCGCCACCAAGTGGTACGTCGAGTTCGCGCGGATCGCCGCCCGCCTCACCCGCGGTGAGGACGGGCGGGGCGACTACGAGGTCGACGAGAAGAAGCGGACCGTGGGCGTCCTCGAGGCCGGAATCGCCCGCGTCGAGGACCTCCTCGGGATCGAGAACCTCTACGACACGGTCAACACCCCGCTCATCGGCTACCTGAACAACTCCATCAAGGCCAAGGAGCTCTTCAAGCGGGACAAGGACTACGTGATCCTCAACGGCGAGGTCCTCATCGTCGACGAGCACACGGGCCGCATGCTGCCCGGCCGCCGCTACAACGAGGGCATGCACCAGGCGATCGAGGCGAAGGAGGGCGTCGAGATCAAGAACGAGAACCAGACCCTGGCGACGATCACCCTCCAGAACTACTTCCGCATGTACGACAAGCTCTCGGGCATGACGGGAACCGCGCAGACCGAGGCGGCGGAGCTCAACTCCATCTACAAGCTCGGCGTCATCCCGATCCCGACGAACAAGCCGATGATCCGCAAGGACCAGGCAGACCTCGTCTACCGCACCGAGGTCGCGAAGTTCAACGCGGTCGTCGACGACATCGTCGAGCGGCACACCGTCGGCCAACCCGTCCTCGTGGGGACCACCTCGGTCGAGAAGAGTGAGTACCTCTCGCAGCAGCTGAAGAAGCGCGGCATCAAGCACGAGGTGCTCAACGCCAAGCAGCATGAGCGGGAGGCGGCCATCGTCGCCGAGGCGGGCCGCAAGGGCGCCGTCACCGTGGCGACGAACATGGCCGGTCGAGGCACCGACATCATGCTCGGCGGCAACTCCGAGTTCCGGGCGGTGGCCGAGCTCAAGCGTCGAGGACTCGACCCCGAGCAGACCCCCGAGGAGTACGAGGCGGCGTGGGACGCGGCGCTCACCGCGGCTGAGGCCGCCGTTGCTGCGGAGCACGACGACGTCACCTCCCTGGGCGGCCTCTACGTGCTCGGCACGGAGCGACACGAATCACGCCGGATCGACAACCAGCTGCGTGGTCGGTCCGGTCGCCAGGGGGACCCCGGCGAGTCCCGCTTCTACCTCTCCCTGCAGGACGACCTGATGCGGCTGTTCAACGCAGCCCTCGTCGACCGCTTCATGGTGTCCGCCGGCATGGAGGACGACCAGCCGATCGAGTCCAAGATGGTCACCAACTCGATCCAGAAGGCGCAGGGCGCCGTCGAGGCCCAGAACTACGAGATCCGCAAGAACGTCCTCAAGTACGACGACGTGATGAACCGACAGCGCCAGGTCATCTACGAGGAGCGGCGCGCCGTGCTCCAGGGGCAGGACCTCCACGAGCAGCTGCGCATGTTCGTCAACGATGTCGTCGGTGGCTACGTCGATGCCGCGACCGGGGATGGGTTCGCCGGCGACTGGGACCTCGAGCGCTTGTGGGAGGCGCTCCGTCAGGTCTACCCCGTCTCGCTCACGATCGACGAGGTCGAGGAGCAGGCCGGTGGTCGCAACGCCATCAGCGCCGAGTTCCTCCGCGAGCAGCTCATGTCCGACGCCCACCACGCCTACGACGAGCGCGAGGAGTCCCTCGGCCCGGACACCATGCGGGAGGTCGAACGGCGGGTCGTTCTCTCCGTCCTGGACCGTAAGTGGCGCGAGCACCTCTACGAGATGGACTACCTGCAGGAGGGCATCGGGCTGCGGGCCATGGCCCAACGCGACCCCCTCATCGAGTACCAGCGCGAGGGCTTCCAGCTCTTCGAGGCGATGATGGACGCCATCAAGGAGGAGTCGGTCTCCCACATCTTCTCCGTCCAGGTCGAGGTGAGCCCCCCGGCCCCACAGGTCGGCGTCGCACCGGTTGCGGTCGGTGACCTCGTCGGGGGCCTCCAGGGAGCCGGCCCGGTCGCCGCGGCGCCGTCCACCTCGCGCTCGGGCGGGGCTCGGACCGCGGTGGCCGACGAGGCAGTGTCGGCGCGCGAGGCCGACGGCGCAGTCAAGGTGTCGGGAGTCGACCTCGCGCCGGCCTCCCAGCGGCCGTCCGCGCTGCGTTACACCGCTCCCGGGGAGGACGGCAGGGCGGTCGAGACAGGGCAGCAGCCGGTCGAGCGCAAGGCGGACCGGCGCGGCAAGAAGGTCAAGCGGCGCCGGCGCTGAGGCCGGACGGCGACAGTAGCCAGCGGGTGTGCAACGCCGAGGGCCCGACCGGACGTGGTCGGGCCCTCGGCATGCCTGACATGGCTCAGCCCAGTGCCACCTGGGTCATCAGCCAGCGCCCGTCGAGGCCCTCGAGGCGAAACGCCAACGCGCGCACCCGACCGTGCGAGACGACGACCGCACAGGCCTCCACCACGCCGTCGGTGGGCTCGCAGACACGGACGCGACGGACGCGGGCACGGCGTCTGGGGCCCGCGGACAGGCGTCGGCTCGAGACCAGGGCGCGCCGGGCGAGCAGGGAGTAGACCGTCGGGCTCGTGTGCCGGATGAGCTGGGTGGCCGGCCGCTGCCCTGAGATGACCTCGACGACCGCTTGGGCCATCTTGGCGACGAACGGCTCCGGCTCCGGCAGCTCGCTCGAGCGAGTGGGCCGTCTCTCGAAGTCGTCCTCGCCTGCCGGGAAGAAGTCGAGTGCGAGGGCCTGCTGGGTGTATGGCGCCGCCTCGAAGGTCCAGGCATCGTCTGCGCTGATCCGACGCGGCGACACGTCCGGTATGTGTCTCACCGTGAAGGCGGCTGCGGGTCCGGTGGAGTGGAGCGTGAGCCCTCGCGACGGCGGTGCCTCGGTCACCTGGTCACCTCCGCGACCGGGGCCCGCAGCAGCTGACCCGGAAGGATGACGTCGGGGTCGTCGCCGATGACGTCCCGGTTGGCCTCGAACCAGCGTGGCCACTCCGCCGCAACGTCCGCGGTGCTCGCACCGGGACCCAGATGGCGCTCTGCAATCGTCCAGAGCGAGTCGCCCCGGCGCACCGTGACGGTGTCGACGACGGTGCCGGAGGGCCGCAACGGGCTGCCGAGCAGCCTGGTCGTCTCCGGACGGGTGACCGAGAAGGGCCGGTCCGGAACCCACCCGGGACGAGGGACGGCAGGCGCCGGGGCGACATCACCGCGGGACTCATCGAGCAGGAGCCCCGGCGTTCGGGGGGCGTTCGGCGTGCCCGGCTGCGAGACCGACCGGGACCCGCGGTGCTGGTCGGCGGCCGTGGCGGACCCGCTGGGCGCAAAGCCCGGGAGGGGGACGGGCACCTCCGTCGCTGCGTGGGGGCTCGGGGTGTCGGCCGCTGCGATGGCCATGGGTGCAGGCAGCACCACGGTGCCGACGGAGACGCCGAGCGAGAGGGCGAGCATTCGGCGCGCGAAGTGGGGAGCCAGTCGATCGGCGAGCCGTCGGAACACAGCTCCGAGCGCTCCCGGCGCGGTGCCCAAGGCCACGATCGAGAAGGTGACCGCGAGCCAGCCGGTGAGGGCCACGGCACCCCAGAGCAACCCGCCACTGAGCACCTCCTCCACAGTGGCTGGCCCGCTCGAGGACCGGGCCGGCCAACCCCGCACGGCCAGCTGGGCCAGCGCCCACGCGAGGGCGGCGCTGGTCACGGGCCAGCCAACGGCTCTGAGGAGGGACGCCTGTGGCGGCCCAGCGGACGGATGCACCCCTGAACGTGTCATGCGTGCATTTAATTTCGTTTGATGTCGTTTGGCAACAGTTGCGCGCCACTGCTCTGGACAGGGGCTAGGCTGCCTCGCAGCTCACGGATCGCCGCCGCACGACTGCAAGGAGCGTGAGATGCGCTGGGATCGACTCTTCGAGGACCTCGAGGCGCTTGCGGATGCCGACCTGGGCGTCGAACGCGACGCCGAGGTGGCCGACCGGACCCGGCGCGAGCGCGCCCTCGTCGGTCTGCACGCGCGCCTGCTCGCCAACGTGGGCGGGCCCGAGCTGTCCATCCGGCTGGCGCGGCCCTCGCACACCGCTGAGGGGCTGGTCACCGGAACACTCGGCGACGTGGGTCCGGACTGGCTCCAGCTGTCGGAGGGTGGGAGACAGTCACTCCTCGTGCCGCTGGCCGCGGTCAGGGGAGTCGTGGGGCTGCGGGCCGGCGCTCACGAGCCGACGATCGTCGCCCGGCGGTTCACCCTCGGAGCGGTCCTCCGCGGCCTGAGTCGGGGACGGGTCCCCGTGGAGGTGAGTGACCTGGATGGGCGCACCCTGACCGGGACGGTCGACGCCGTCGGCGCGGATCACCTCGACCTGGCCGAACACCCCCTCGACGAACCGCGTCGACGGGAGCACGTCGTCCGCTGCCACGTCCTGCCCTTCGTCGCGCTCAGCTGGATTCGCCACCCCTGAGACCTGCTCCTGCCGGCGCGCTGGTCACTCCTCCCCGGCGCCCCCGAACGGGTGAGCCTGCACGAAGGAGCGGGTCTCGGCGTACATGCGCTGGATGTAGTTCTCGAGCTCGGTGACCTCGACCCGCCACTGGCCGCGACCGCCGATCTTGATGGCGGGCAGCTCGCCCGAGCGCACCAAGGCGTAGGCCTGCGCTGAGGAGATGTTGAGGATCTCCGACACCTCGGCCAGCTGGAGGAACCTTTGGGCCACGATCGCTCCTTCACTCCGTTGCCGCAGAACGACGGCACGTGCGTCGTTGAGCAACTCATACCCCGGGCTGGGTCCGGTGCACACGACCCGTCCCGCCCGGGACCATGCTAGGTGCCATTTCGGCACGATGATTTAGTTTTCCACAGTTTTCTTCCTCCAGAGGCGGTTTGACCGCGGATACGGCACTATGTTTCCCGGCTGGTCCGGTGACTGCACCGGACGACGATGCCGCAGCCGATGTCCGACGGCTCGCCGCCTCTCCGGGGCGCGGGTCGGCCCGACGTGTCACCAGGGGGTTGTCCGACCAATGAGCGAACATGCCGCACCGACCGCCAAACGTCTCGAGAGACCCACGTGGCGGGACAGTCGCCTCGTGGTGGGCGTGGTCCTCGTGCTCGTGTCCGCGGCTCTCGGCGCACGGCTCGTCGCAAGCGCCGACGACCGGGCTCCGTACTTCGTCGCTGCGGACGACCTCGTGGCCGGTGACGAGGTGACGGCGGCATCCTTCAGGCGCGTCGAGGTCGCCCTGTCCGACGGGATGGGGCAGTACGTCCGAGCGGACGCTCCGGCGCCTGAGGGCCAGCTGCTGACCCGGGACCTGCGGGCCGGCGAGCTCGTCCCGACCTCGGCCCTCGGCTCGCCCGGCGAGCTCGACCTGCAGCGGGTCACCGTGCGCGCGGACGCCGTCTCCGCGGCCGGCCTCGACCGCGGTCAGCGGGTGGACGTCTATGTCACCCCCGACTCCGCCGTGCGCGTCGGCGATGGGGAGAAGGAGGATGTCCCCGGCACCGCCCGGCTGCTCCGAGCGGTCGCGGTCGTCAACGTCCTCGCGAATGAGGGCGGGCTGGGCGCCGCGGCCCAGACCTCCGTCCAGCTGTACGTGCCTGCGGATCAGGTGATGGCGGTGGTCGAGGCAGTGGACCACGACGCCAAGATCACGCTGGTGCCGGTGTCCGGAGCCGGCGGCGGGGCGAGAGACGCATGACCGACGTCATCACCGGACTCAGCCCGGAGTGGGAGGCCGTCGTCGCCACCGCCCTGGAGTCGGCAGCCGGTGTCACCGTGACCCGACGGTGCGCCGATGTCCCCGAGATGCTCTCGGTGGCCGAGGCAGGGCTCGGCGAATGTGCCGTGGTGAGCGCGGACCTGCGTGGCCTGGACCTGACGACCCTGCGGCGCCTCTCGCAGGCGGGACTCTCGGTCATCGGCCTCTGCCCGCCGGGGGACGAGGGTGCGGAACGCCGGCTGCGCCAGCTGGGAGTGGCGACGGTCCTGCCCGTCGACGCCGACCCGGCCTCCTTCGCCGCCTCGGTCCAGCGGCGTGCCGGCGGTCCGACCCCGGCCGGCCTCCCGACCGACGGCCACGGGTCGGGCGGTCCCGGCTCCGCCGGGGCCGTCACCATTCCCGACCATGTCCCCGACGATCTCCTCGACGCTCCGGCGCGGCGCTCCGGCCCGGTCAGCGTCCCGCAGGTCGGTGGGCTGGTGTCTCCCGCCTCGATGCCGGAGCTCCCGGCCGGAGCCCCGGCAGCTGAGGGCTGGCAGCCGCGGGGCGCCGAGACCGACGTCCACGCCGGCGGGTCCACGGGCGAGTGGGACACGGGCGACCCGGGCCGCGCAGTCAGGTCGACCATCCTGGCTGTCTGGGGTCCGACAGGTGCGCCGGGGCGCACCACCGTCGCGGTCAACGTGGCCGTCGAGCTGGCATCGAGGGGGCAGGAGGTCCTCCTCGTCGACGCGGACACGTATGGCGGCTGCATCGCCCAGGCCCTCGGACTGCTCGACGAGGCGCCGGGCCTGGCGGCGGTGTGCCGAGCCGCCGACCAGGGCACCTTGGACCTTCCCGCGCTGGCTCGCCTCGCGCCCGTCGTGACACCGGGGCTGCGCGTGCTCACGGGGCTGCCCAGGGCGGAACGATGGCCGGAGCTGAGGGCCGCTGCTCTCGAGCGGGTCTTCGACCTTGCGCGCGAGCTCACCCAGATCGTCGTCGTCGACTGCGGCTTCTGCCTGGAGGACGACGAGGAGCTGAGCTACGACACCGCGGCCCCGCGTCGCAACGAGGCCACGCTCACGGCGCTGGCCCGAGCCGACACGATGCTCGCCGTGGGCGGCGCCGACCCCGTGGCGCTCCAGCGGTTCGTGCGGGCCCTGCAGGAGCTCGGTTCGGTGCCCTCGCCGCCGCCGGTCCCGGTGGTCAACCGCGTCCGGAGCAGTGCCGTCGGTTCCCGCCCGGAGGAGCGGATCGCGGAGTCGCTGCTGCGCTTCGCGGGGCTCGACGGGCTCCATTTCGTGCCCGACGACCCGGACACCGTCGATGCGGCCCTGCTCGCTGGTCGCTCGGTGGTCGAGCACGCTCCGGACTCGCCCCTGCGTGGAGCGTTCGGGGAGCTCGCTGCGGCGGTGGCGCCGTGGACGCGGACGCGCGCAGGGGGACGTGCCGGCCGGCGATGGGGTCAGGGGGCGAAGAGGATCGTCAGACCGGCGAAGGTGTAGAAGAGCATGGTGACCATGAGGGGCACCTGGCCCACGATGGCCGACCGCCGGTCGAGGACTGACACTGCCCGCTCGTGGGCGGCGAGCACGCCGAGGAGGTGCCCGGCGACGATGCTCACGGCCTGGATGGTGGCCACCAGGGTCGCTTGGACGAGGGTGTCGTCGGGCCGGATCCCGGCGGTCCCGAGCAGGTCCGCTCCGGTGCCGAGCGGGTCGCTGAGCAGGGCGAGGCCCACCGGAGTCTGGTAGACGAAGAGCGACCAGTAGTGCGCGACGACGTACCCGCCTGCGATCGGGATGAGGGAGGGGGCGATGTCGGACACGAAGTGGAACGACTCCCGGATCGGGCGTCGGGCCAGCGCCATCGAGACCGCGGAGGCGACCCAGAGAGTGAGCGCCACGGCCGCGAAGAAGGCGAGGAGGGTCGCCGTCTTGAGGAGCGAGGCGGAGATGCTCGACGTCTGCACGAACGTCGCCCAGGCGAGGTTGGCGGAGAAGCCGTCGTAGGCGGTGCTGCCGAGCATCACCGCGACGGTGGCGACGAGACCTCGCTCACCGCGAAGCTCGTTGATCCCGTGGAGCGGCGTGCGCAGCACCCACCGACCGTCCGTGCGCCGACCGAGGGGGGACAGGGCGCCGAGCAGCCGAGACCAGGCCTCGAAGGGGTCCGCGCGGTCGAACCAGGAGCGGCCGAAGAGGCCGGCACCCAGGACCGAGACGAGGAGGAAGGCAAGGATGAGCAGCCGCAGGAACGGGATGCTGGTGTTCTCGGTCGCGACGAGCTCGACCCAGGTGAACAGGCCCAGTCCCACGGCTGCCGGCCACCAGCCGGCCCGGTAGGGCAGGACGGCGAGGTCGGGGGAGACGCGGGCGAGGCGCAGCAACCCGCTGTGCAGCAGGCGCAGCGGGTTGATGATGCGCCAGACGGGTCCGAGCACCATCGACACGAGGGCGAGGCCGACCCAGAGCCATACGTAGACAACGTGCGGAACGGGGTTGCGGGCGCTGTCGGGCCCGGCGAGCAGGGCCACGAGGGTCCACAGCGTCAGGGCGACGGACACCACCTGGGCGACGCGACGCACCCAGCGGGAGTCGAGGACGACTGCGATGCCGCTGGGGAGGAGGACGCCCTGTGAGCCGCTCAGGCGTGGCTCGCGCCACAGCACGCCGATCGCGAGGAAGGAGATCACGAGCGCCACGAGGGCGCTCACGAGGAGGGCGACGAAGGGCAGCGGCAGGTCGCTCCGACTTCCGACCCCGTGCGTCGGGAGCGCGCCGAGGAGGGTGGAGATGCTGCCGTATGCCGCTGGGCTGGCCACCGCTCGTGCCTACCGAACCGCGACGGTGAGGATGGTCAGGGCGGGGTCGTGCGTCTCGACCTCGAACACCCCCGATTCGGTGCCGACGAGCTTGACCGTCGTGGGCACGCCTGCCTTCAGGTCGGCCTCCGTCCCGTTGAACCCGTGGGCGTGCAGCTCGTCCCCGTGGTCGACGGTCACGGTGAGCTCGAGGGCCTGCCCGATGCCGAGGTCGACCTGGGTGGGCGGCGGTGTGATCGTCGTGCCGGTGACCGTGATGTCGATCCGCTCCGCGACCGGTGCGCTGGCGACTGCCTCCGGAGACAGGGAGTCGGGGGACCCGCACCCGACGGCTCCGGACAGCGCGAGGAGGCAAGCGGCATACGGCAGGACACGATTCACACGCATGGGGCGGATCCTACGGGCAGCGGTCTGGCAGAGTGTGAGCATGTCGGACCGGCTGACCTCTCTCGACGCGTCCTTCCTCTATCTCGAGCAGTCGACGACGGCGATGCACGTGGGGTCGGTCATGATCTTCCAGCCGCCGGGCGAGGGCTTCGACCACGACAAGCTGGTCCGGATCATCGAGAACCGGATCGGGGCGATCCCGCGGTTCCGCCAGAAGGTCCGCGACGTCCCCGGCCGGATCGCCAACCCCGTCTGGGTCGACGACGAGGCCTTCGACATGAGCTACCACGTCCGCCGCACCGGACTGCCCCGTCCCGGGACGGACCGTCAGCTCCAGGACTTCGTGGCCCGCGTCCAGCCGCGCAAGCTGGACCGGACGCGGCCGCTCTGGGAGGTGTACTACGTCGAGGGGCTCGAGGGCGGTCGCTTCGCCATCGTCACGAAGACGCATCATGCGCTCATCGACGGGGTCAACGCGCTCGACATCGCTCACGTCATCGTCGACGCCACCCGAGGTGAGGGGCTGGCTGACGGGCAGGTGCCGTGGGAGCCGGAAGCGTCGCCGTCCTCGATCGAGCTCGTGGCCGGGGCCGTCGTCGACGCGGTGCGTCGCCCCACACAGGTCCTCGACCTCGTCAGGGGTGGCCTCAACGATGCCCTGCAGGTCGGCGTGCGGGCCGTGGAGTCGGTCGGCGCCGTGGTGTCCACGGTGGCGCGCACGGCGGCCCGCCCGGCGCCGCCATCACCGTTGAACGCCGAGGTCGGGTCGGCTCGCCGCTGGGTCATGGTCTCGACGGACCTCGAGGACTACCGGACGGTCCGCAGGCGGCTCGCGAAGGGCGCATACGCAGAGGACGTCACCATCAACGACGTCGTGCTCGCGACCATCACGGGCGGCTTCCGCAGCTGGCTCCTCGGTCGGGGGGAGCCAGTCCACCGCGGCAGCGTGGTGCGGGCGATGGTGCCGGTCAGTGTCTACGGCGACGACCCGGCCGGGATGTACGCGAACCAGGTGATGGCGTGCGTGGTCAACCTGCCCGTCGGCGAGCCGGGCGCCTCGATGCGGCTGCACCAGATCGCCTTCGCGATGCGCCAGCAGATGGAGGGCGGGCAGGCGGTGGGCGCCACGTCCCTCGCCAACCTGGCCGGCTTCGCGCCGCCGACGCTGCACGCCCTCGGCGCCAGGCTGGGTTCCGCGGTGTCACGCCGCCTCTACAACGTCATGATCACCAACGTGCCGGGACCGCAGGCCCCGCTCTACGCGGGCGACGCGGAGATGTTGTCGACCTACCCGGTGACTCCACTGGCTCGGGGGCAGGCTCTGTCCATCGGGATCACGTCCTACAACGGTGGCGTCTACTACGGCCTGAATGCCGACCGCGACGCCATGCCTGACGTGGACGAGCTTGCCGCCTCGATCGTCGAGGCCTTGACCGAGCTGAGGAGTGGGAGGGAGTCCTGATGCCTGTGGTCCGGATCTATCTGCCGATCGGCCGGCGTGACCTCGATGACCTCGTCGAGACGGGTCTGCTCGATGCGTCTGCCGCGAGCCCGCGCGAGGCCTTCGGTGTCACCGAGGGGCTCCGGTCACGGGCCACCGGCCTCGACGTGGAGGAGCTGGAGTACGCCGCGTTCGCCGACGCGGTGGCTGCCTCGGCGGCCGCACGGTCGGCGCCGGGCGCGCGTCGTGTCGTGGCCGCAGCCGATGCCGATCCGGCCTGGGTGGTGGACCGTGCCGGCGGAGCCGTGAGCTCTCTGAGCGTGGTCGCCCCTGTGCCGGGCGCGCGAATCGCCTCGTTCCACGTGGACGAGCAGGCCGGCGTCGCCGGCGACAGTGCAGCGACCGAGGCCGGGGAGCTGCTCTGGTATGACGTGACCGAGCTGGACGAGGTCCGCAGGATGCTCGCGTGACTCGTGGACGCTCCGCGGTGGCGACACGGTCTCACCAGTGCGGTGCAGGCAGGTGGTCACCGGAGGGGCGTCGTGGACGACGAGCTCATCGCCCACTGTGACCCGGACGGTCACGTCGTCGGTGCTGTGCCGCGGTCGCTCATGCGTCGGCACAACCTTTGGCACTGTGCCTCCTCCGTCGTCGTGCGCGGCGACGCCGGTCGGGTCTACGTCCACCGGCGCACCGAGACCAAGGACGTCTTTCCCGGCCTCCTCGACTTCGCGGCGGGGGGAGTCGTCCTGGCCGGCGAGGAGCCGGCAGCCGGCGCCGTCCGTGAGCTCGACGAGGAGCTCGGGATCCGGGGGGTCGCGCTCACCCCACTCGGTGTCGTCCGGTACGCCGACGACCACACGCGCTACCACGCCCATCGCTTCGTCGTGGCGTGGTCCGGCCCGGTGCGATGGCAGGCAGAGGAGGTGGCGTGGGGGGAGTGGGTCAGCGTGACGGACCTCGTCGGGAGGGTCGAGGCGCAGCCCGCTGCCTTCGTGCCCGACAGCGTCGACGTGTGGCTGGCGCTCCTGCGCATCTGGCGCACCCGGGAGGAGACCTCGGGTTGACCGTAAAACCCATTGCGACCGGCCGAACGATCGTGCTTTTATTGGGGAGTGACCAAAGGCGAGCAGACCAAGACGGCGATCCTCGGGGAGGCGAGCGAGCTGGCCTCCCGAGTCGGCCTCGGCGGGCTCACCATCGGCACCCTCGCCACCGCCACCCGGCTGTCCAAGAGTGGCCTCTACGCGCACTTCGCGTCCAAGGAGTCCCTCCAGGTCGAGGTGCTGCAGTTCGCCCGCGACCTCTTCACCGACAACGTCCTGCGACCCGCCGTGCGGGCGCCGCGTGGCGAGCCTCGGCTCCGGGCCTTCTTCGAGCACTGGCTCACGTGGCAGTCGAGCCGGTTCGTGGGTGGCTGCATCTTCGTCAATGCGGCGAGTGAGTTCGACGACCAAGAGGGTCCGGTCCGGGATGAGCTCGTCCGGGCCGAGCGCGACAAGCAGGACTCCATCGCCCTCGTCATCCGCACGGCAGTCGTGGAGGGCCACTTCCGGCCTGACGTGGATGCCGCGCAGGTTGCCTATGAGCTGGAGGGCATCCTCCTGGCGCACCACCACGCGCGCCGCCTGATGCGCGACCCCCGCGCTGAGGGCCACGCCCGGCAGGCCTTCGAGCGGTTGCTCGAGGGCTGCCGCGCAGCACCCGCCTGACGGCGGTTCCACCTCCACCGGCGCGCCTGAGCGCGCGTCACCACCACAGGGAGATCGACATGACTGAGTCATCACCAAAAATAAGCACGATCGGTCGTTCTATTGTCCGTCGCGCGGTCCCTGCCGCGTTCCGCGCCGTCGACGCAGTCGCACCCCCTCTCGCCGCTGCGTGGGCCTACCGCCTGTGGTTCCGGCTCCCGCCGCCCGCGCGGGTGGCCCCTGCCGTGGACGAGGGGATTCGGGAGCTGTTGGGCGAGCCGTTCGAGGTGGGTCTGCGGGGCCGGCGGATCCGCGGCTGGGTCTGGGGAGAGGGACCGGTGGTCTACCTGGTCCACGGCTGGAGCGGGCACGCCGAGCAGCTGCGGCCCCTGGTCCGGCACCTGCTCGAGCACGGGCTGAAGGTCATCGCCTTCGACGGACTGAGCCACGGCCACTCGGACGCCGGCGAGCACGGGCCCACATCGAGCGACGCGGTGGAGCTGGGCCGTTCGCTGGACGCCGTGGCCGCCCGCTTCGGTCCGGCTCGAGCCGTCGTCGCCCACTCCATGGGGGCGCTGTCCACGCTGCTGGCGCTGCGTGACGGCTGGCTGGCCACCGAGCGGCTCGTCCTCATCGCCCCCGTCGAGGGGGTCCCCGACTTCCTCGAGAGGTTCCGGGCCCTGCTGCGCTTCGGCCCCCGGACCGAACGCCGCCTCGTCGCTCGCGCGGAGCGCCGCACCGGCTACCGCATCTCGGCGCTCGACGTCGGCGGGCTGGCCCGGCAGCTCCATCCGCGACCTGACCTGCTCGTCGTCCATGACCTCGACGACCGCGAAACCCCTCACGGACCGTCGGCGCGACTCGTCGCCGGGTGGCCGGGCGCCCAGCTCTACTCGAGCGTCGGGCAGGGGCACCGGCGGATCATCGCCGATGCGGCCGTCGGGGGAGCGGTCGCCCGCTTCGCGGCCCGGCTCCCGGTGGAGCCGTCGCTGCACGGCGGGGAGGTGCCGCAGCCCATCGCCCGGCTCGGTGCGCAGGAGAGCAGCGTGGCCTGACCGCAGGCCGCATGAAGGGGACGCCGGCTGTCCAGCCCGTGAGAGGCGATGGGCCACGCTCGAGGGCGCCTTGTTACCGTGCGTCAATGGACTTCACCGCCGACGAGTACGCCCGCCGTGATGCTGAGCGCCTGCGTCAGGTTCTCGCCGGGCCGCCGGTGACGTGGACGTTCATCGGCGACAGCATCACCCAGGGCGTCGTGCACACCCATGGCTGGCGCAACTACGTCGAGCTCTTCGCCGAGCGAGTCCGTGGCGAGCTCGGCCGGCTGGGCGATGCAGTGGTCAACTCTGGCGTGTCAGGAGCGACCGCTCAGGATCTGCTCGGTGAGTTCCACTGGCGGGCGGGGCGGTTCGCTCCCGATGTGCTCTTCGTGATGTTTGGCACCAATGACATGCTCGACTCGGAGGAGGGCGTGCGCGGGTTCCGGTACCGGCTCGACCAGATCGTCCAGCAGGGGAGGGACGTGGGTGCCACCGTCGTCCTCCAGACGCCACCTCCCGTCCTCGCCGACGGCCCACGCACTCCGGAGCTGATGGCTCGCTACGCAGCGGCCGTCCGAGAGGTGGCCGAGGCGCTGGGCGTGGTTCTCGTCGACCACGCGGCGGCATGGGAGCGATCGGCCCGCCGGGTGGGAGCCGAGGTCGCCCCCTCCGGCTGGCTCGACGACGCCTTCCATCCGAGTCCGCGCGGGCACCAGGCGCTGGTCCGCACCCTCCTCGAGACGCTCGACATCGACGACCCCGGCAGCCCGGTGTACCGCCTCGCCGACCGCTCAGAGGTGGCCGCACAGGTCTGAGGGGGTTGCTCCCACGGCCGCAACCTCGAGTCCCAGGGTGGTCTCAGGGTGGTCTCAGGGAAAACCTCCATGGCAGGGGAGCAGTCGGGGTTGCAGACTGGAGACATGACGTACCCCTACCAGCCGGACCCGACCCGCGACGCCGTCGCCGTGACTGATGACGAGCGCACGTGGGCCGTTCTCGGCCACATCTCCACCATCGTCGCCGCGGTCCTCTCCGTCGGCTGGCTCTCCTTCGTCGGTCCGCTCGTCGTCTGGGCGCTCTACAAGGACCGGAGCGCCTTCGTCCGGCAGTCGGCCGCCGGCGCCTTCAACTTCAACGTCCTGATCTGGGCGGTGACGATCGTCGGCTGGATCTTCTTCATCACGCTCATCGGCATCCCGATCGCCATCATCCTCTGGATCGTGGCCTTCGCCGCGAGCGTCTACTGCCACGTTCGTGGTGCCGTGCTCGCCAGCCGCGGAGAGCTCTACCGATACCCGTGGGGCATCACCGTCCTGCGCTGACGCGCACCGCTGCTCCGCTCGCACTCCGTCGGGGTCGCCGTGGAACGATGGGGTGGTCGCCCACGAGGTGACCACCCCATCGGCGTTCCACGGCGCCGACGCACACAGCAGGAGTCTCGATGGATGCAGTGACCCACGTGCCTGCACCGGTCAACGAGCCGGTGCTCGACTACGCCCCCGGATCCCCGGAGCGTTCGGCGTTGGAGGCCGCCCTGGCGGAGCTGGGCTCCACGCAGGTGGAGCTGCCGCACATCATCGGGGGCAGCCGGGTCATGGGCGGCGGCGAGGAGATCGTCGTCCGGCAGCCGCACGCCCACGCCAAGGTCCTCGGCACCATGCGTGGTGCCACCGCGGACGACGCGGGCGGAGCAGTCGCCGCGGCGAAGGAGGCCGCGCCGATGTGGCGCGAGCTGTCCTTCGACGACCGGGCCGCGATCCTGCTCAAGGCCGCCGAGCTGCTCGCCGGCCCGTGGCGCGCCCGGCTCAACGCCGCGACGATGCTCGGCCAGAGCAAGACGGCCTACCAGGCCGAGATCGACGCCGCGTGCGAGCTGATCGACTTCTGGCGGATCAACGTGCACTTCGCCCGCCAGATTCTCGAGCAGCAGCCGCCGCTCAACTCCAAAGGTGTGTGGAACCGCTCGGACTACCGCTCACTCGAGGGCTTCGTCTACGCGATCACCCCCTTCAACTTCACGTCCATCGCGGGCAACCTGCCGACCGCGCCCGCGTTGATGGGCAACACCGTCGTCTGGAAGCCGGCGCCGACGCAGCAGCGGTCGGCCACGCTCATCATGGAGGTCCTCGAAGCGGCCGGGCTGCCGCCGGGCGTCATCAACATGCTCACCGGCCACGGCGCCGCTGTCTCCAAGGTGACCTTGACCGATCCTGACCTCGCCGGGATCCACTTCACGGGGTCGACGCCGACGTTCCAGCGCCTGTGGAAGGACGTCGCGACCAACCTCCACCGCTACCGCACCTACCCGCGCCTGGTCGGCGAGACGGGCGGCAAGGACTTCATCCTCGCGCACCCCTCGGCGGACCCGGCCGTGCTGCGGACCGCGATGATCCGCGGGGCGTTCGAGTACNNGACGCCATCGACCGGGCCCGGGCGACGGACGGCGTCGACATCATCGCCGGGGGCACCTACGACGACTCCGAGGGCTACTTCATCAGGCCCACGATCTGGGAGGCGAGCGACCCCGAGGACGAGTGCTACACCACTGAGTACTTCGGGCCGATCCTCTCAGTGCACGTGTTCCGGGACGGGGACTACGACCGAGTGCTCGACCAGATGGAGGGGATCGCACCGTACGCGCTGACCGGGTCGATCATCGCCCAGGACCGGGCCGTGATCGCGGACGCGACCCGCCGGCTGCGCTTCGCCGCCGGCAACTTCTACATCAACGACAAGCCCACCGGCGCGGTCGTCGGCCAGCAGCCGTTCGGCGGGGGCCGGGCCTCGGGCACGAACGACAAGGCCGGCGCGGCCCAGAACCTGCTCCGCTGGACGAGCGTGCGCTCGATCAAGGAGACCTTCGTGCCCCCGACCGACCACCGCTACCCGCACATGGGCTAGCCCGAGGCCCGGGCTGACCCGAGCGAGCCACGTTGCCGGCCAGCCCCCGCCGGGAAGCGAGCCCAGCGGCATACGGCATGTCGTATGCCGCTGGGCTGGGTCACCCGGCCACGTGACCCTGACGCCTCGGTCAGGCGCGCTCGTCGAGCCAGCGCCGACCCGACTCGTGCTCGCTGCGCAGCGCCTTGATGAAGGCAGGCGCGGCGGCCTTCTCGATCCTGCTGCCGATGAGCGGGACATGCGCCTTGAGGTCCCCGTCGATGGTCAGGTGCGTCGCTCCATCCTCCGGATCCATCCGGACCGTGCCCCGCATCGCGACCGGCGCGCCGGCCGCCTCGACCGTCAGCGTGCCGTCGCGTGACCCGTCGGGGCCGGCGGGGCCCCACCGGTAGGTCTCGGTCACCGAGAGCCGAGCGCCGACGATGGACCGCACGAAGTCCGGCAGGCCGTCGGTCGACAGGTCCCGGCGGGTCACGACCACCGCGCCATCACCGTTGTCGCGCACGGCGACATCGTGCTGCAGCGCGCCCGAGTCGGCGCACTTGCGCTCCTGGAACTCGGGGCTGGTCTTCATCGCATACACCACGTCCACCGGGGCGTGGTAGATGATCGTCTCGGTGATCCGCATGCCCCAACGCTAAGGCACGGTGCCCGAGCGAGCCGCCCAGAGCCGGCCGAAGACCCTCACGACCCGAGGCGGCAGCGCTCGCTCACTGCGGCGAGGGCGGGGCCGGAGCGGGCCAGCTCACGCGCGATCCGCCCCAGCTCCTTGCCCTCGGCGGCGGTCACGCGGTTGAGCAGCTCCTGCAGCCGCTCTCGGGCCCGGAGGCGGGCCACCGGGTCGACCCGGCTCGGCCCGGGTGGCTCCACGACGAGGCTGCCGTCGACCACGAGGTCCGCCCGGGCGGCCTCGGTGGACAGCTCTCGGACCCGCGCGGACCCGGCCAGCACCGTGGCCGTGAAGGACTGGAGGGCAGCTCCGACCGAATCGAGCTCGTGGGCGACCCGGCTGAGCAGGTCCCGCTCGCGGGCGGTGACATCCGGTCGTCCGGCTCGCCCCGCCCGCTCGGCAGCCTCGGTCAGGTCGACGACGAGGTCGGCGAGGGTGATGGCCTGCTGGCGCAGTGCACCGCCCAGGGCCGACGTCGAGCCGGGGTCACCGAGTGAGCTCATGTCGCGTCGCTGCCGCGCGCCGCCGAGGGGTGGGGCGTCGTCGGTGTGGTCCGGGCGGCCGGGCCGGACCACACCGTCGGTCCCGGAGCGGCCCGGCCGACGTCGATCAGCCGCTCCTCGAGTGCCTCTGACACGGCCCGGAGGGTGTCTGCGGCCTGCTCGACCCAGGTGTCCAGGGCCCGCTGAGTGCCGATGTCGCCCAGATCGGGCAGGTGAGTGAGCAGCTGGTCGGCCAGGTCGTCGCTGACCCGCCGCCCGCGGTCGAGGGCGCGCAGGGTCGCTGGGTCGGCCACCGCACCAGCGGCAGCCGCATCGGTCCCGAACCCGGGCCTGCCGGTCATGGCTCCACTGTAGGGACTTGCCGCCGGATGGCGCCGCGGTTCTCCACCGTCGCCAGCCGCCACCCGCCGCCGCCACCACCCGCCGCCGCCACCACCCGCCGCCGCCACCACCCGCCGCCGCCACCACCCGCCGCCACGCCCCGGCACCGAGCGCCGCTCGTTGGCGGCGCGATCGGCGGGCCGGTACGGGGGCGAAGTCCAGCGGATATAGGCTCACATCATGAGATGCGCGCACGACGGAGTGACGCGCACGGGCCCATGATGAGGAACAAGAGCATCGCATGTCTGCGCCACTCGAGCAGTCCCGGATCGACGTTCTCCAAGCCGCTGCCGCGGCCCTGACCGCCACCAGCGCCAAGGCCACGACCAAGCTGGCCGCGCGGGGGAGGGGCCGGGGCAGAACCGGCCCGAAGGACGGCTCGGACGCCTTCCTCAAGGCCTACTACCGCCTCGTCGCGACCGAGGACCTGATCGCCCGCGACCCGGCTGAGCTGGCCGCAATCGCCGTGGGGCACAAGGAGTTCGCCCAGCACCGGCCCGTCGGCACCTTCAACGTCCGCGTGGTCAACCACGACGTCGACGCGAGCGGCCACGACGTCAAGTACACCGACGTCGACATCGTCGTGGACGACATGCCCTTCCTCGTCGACTCCGTCGTGGCCGCGTTGGGCGGCTTCGACCGCGGCGTGCACATCATCGTCCACCCCCAGATGAACGTCACCCGCACCGTGACCGGCGAGCTCGTCGACGTCGTGACGGACCCCACCACGCAGATCCCCGACGACGTCGCACAGGTCCGTGAGTCGTGGATGCACCTCGAGATCGACCGACTTCCCGCCTCCGCGATCCCCGACGTCGAGGACCGCCTGCGACACGTGCTCCAGAACGTTCGCGACGCCGTCGAGGACTGGCCCAAGATGCGGGCCCATGCCCTGACCATCGCCAGCGAGCTCAAGGCCGCGGCGCCCCCCGGCACGAGCCCGCACGACGCCCGCGAGGCCAGTCGGTTCCTCGAGTGGCTCGCGCACAACAACTTCACGTTCCTCGGCTACCGCGAGTACTCCCTCAGCCGAGAGGACGGCCGGGACGTCTCGCGCCAGGTCCCCGGGACCGGGCTGGGGCTGCTGCGCTACGACCGTCCGCAGGCCGGCACGGGCATCGTCCTGACCCCGGCTGCGAGCCGCGCCGCGCGCGACGCGAACATCCTCATCATCACCAAGGCCAACTCCAGGGCAACGGTCCACCGCAACGTCTACCTGGACTACATCTCGGTCAAGAAGTTCGATGCGAGAGGCGAGTGCGTGGGCGAGCAGCGGTTCCTCGGGCTCTACGCCTCACCGGCCTACAACGACACGATCCACGACATCCCGCTCCTCGACGTCCGCGCCCAGGAGGTCCTGCGCCTCACCGGGCTGACGGCGGAGAGCCACTCCGGCAAGGACATCCTCCAGATCCTGGAGACCTACCCTCGCGACGAGCTCTTCCAGACCAGCGCGGCCCAGCTCGCCGAGGTCGCCACGGCGGTGCTGCACATCCAGGAGCGCCGCAAGACCAAGCTGTTCCTCCGGCGGGACGAGTTCGGACGGTTCATGTCCTGCCTGGTCTACCTGCCCCGGGACCGTTACAACACCACGGTCCGGCTCAAGATCCAGGCCCTCCTGCTCGAGACCTTCGGTGGCGAGACGATCGACTTCACCACCCGCGTGAGCGAGTCGACCCTGGCCCGGCTGCACTTCGTGGTGCGCATGCCCTCCGGCATCGAGATCCCCGAGGTGGACGAGGCCGCGCTGGAGCAGCGGGTCATCGACGCCACGCGCACCTGGGACGAGGATCTTGTCGAGGAGCTCAGCCGCCGGCGTGATGCCGAGGGCGCGGCCCGAGCCATGGCGGAGTACGCCAAGGCGCTGCCGGAGGCCTACAAGGAGGACTTCGGTGTCGACATCGCCGCCGAGGACCTGGACCGGGTCGAGGCGCTGGGCGACGGCCCGTCCGCCACCTCCCTGCACCTCTACCGGGACCCGAACTCCACCGACCCGCAGGAGCGCCGGTTCAAGCTCTACCGCCGGGGGCGTCTCTCCCTGACGCAGGTGCTGCCGTTGTTCACCCACCTCGGGGTCGAGGTGACCGACGAGCGTCCCTATGGGTTCCAGGGCCCGGACGGCGCGGAGCTGCACATCTACGACTTCGGGCTCCGTGTCGACTCCGGCCAGTGGTCCGACGGCGCTGCGGCGACGGACGTCAGGGCCCGTTTCGAGGAGGCCTTCCGGGCTGTCTGGTCGGGCGAGACGGAGTCCGACGGCTTCAACGCCCTCGTTCTCGTGGCCGGGCTCACCGCCCGACAGGTCGTCATCCTGCGGGCCGTCGCGAAGTACCTGCGCCAGTCCGGCTCGACGTTCTCTCAGGAGTACGTCGAGTCCGCTCTCGTCGCCCATCCGATGATCTCCCGGCGCCTGGTGGAGCTCTTCGAGACCAGGTTCGACCCCGACCGTTTCCCGGACAGCGAGGCAGGCCGTGCCAAGCGGGAGTCCCGAGCCAAGGCCCACGTCGCCAAGATCCGGGAGGCACTCGACGACGTGGCGAGCCTCGACCACGACCGGATCATCCGGGCCCTGCTCGGCGTGATCCGGGCCAGTCTGCGCACGAACTTCTACCAGGTCGACGAGTCCGGCGCCGCGAAGCCCTACGTGGCGATCAAGCTGGACCCCAAGCGTGTTCCGGACCTGCCGGCCCCGCGCCCGATGTTCGAGATCTGGGTCTA
The DNA here is from genome assembly GCF_040365325.1 of Intrasporangium sp. DVR. Classification (NCBI taxonomy): domain Bacteria; kingdom Bacillati; phylum Actinomycetota; class Actinomycetes; order Micrococcales; family Intrasporangiaceae; genus Intrasporangium; species Intrasporangium sp. DVR. The sequence continues at coordinate 379,166 of NZ_BAABZW010000001.1, forward strand.
CAGCCCGCGCGTCGAAGGGGTGCACCTGCGTTTCGGCAAGGTGGCGCGTGGAGGACTGCGCTGGTCCGACCGCCGCGAGGACTTCCGCACCGAGGTGCTCGGGCTCGTCAAGGCCCAGATGGTCAAGAACGCCGTCATCGTCCCGACCGGCTCCAAGGGCGGGTTCTATCCGAAGCAGCTGCCCAACCCGTCGGTCGACCGCGGGGCCTGGCTCGAGGAAGGGATCGCGTCGTACCGGATGTTCATCTCCGGGCTGCTGGACGTGACGGACAACCTCGTGTCCGGTGCGGTCGTCCCACCCGAGCGGGTCGTGCGGCACGACGACGACGACACCTACCTCGTCGTCGCCGCGGACAAGGGCACCGCGAAGTTCTCCGACATCGCCAACGGCATCTCGGCGGACTACGGCTTCTGGCTGGACGATGCGTTCGCCTCCGGGGGCTCGGCCGGATACGACCACAAGGGGATGGGCATCACCGCCCGGGGGGCCTGGGAGTCGGTCAAGCGTCACTTCCGGGAGATGGGTGTCGACACCCAGACCCAGCCCTTCACGGTCGTCGGCGTCGGTGACATGAGCGGAGACGTCTTCGGCAACGGCATGCTGCTCTCCGAGCACATCCGGCTCGTCGCTGCCTTCGACCACCGCCACATCTTCGTCGACCCCGATCCGGACCCGAGCAGCTCGTTCGCCGAGCGACGTCGCCTGTTCGACCTGCCGGGTTCCTCGTGGGCCGACTACGACCGCGGCCTGATCTCGAAGGGCGGCGGTGTGTTCGACCGGTCCCTCAAGTCAGTTCCCCTCACGCCGCAGATGACCCAGGCGCTCGGCCTGCGACCGCAGACCAAGAGCCTGACGCCCGCCGAGCTGATGAAGGCCATCCTCCTGGCCCCCGTGGACCTGCTCTGGAACGGCGGCATCGGCACCTACGTCAAGGCCAGTGGGGAGACCAACTCCGAGATCGGCGACCGCGCCAACGACGCGATCCGCGTCAACGGCGCAGACCTGCGGTGCAAGGTGGTGGGCGAGGGCGGCAACCTCGGCGCCAGCCAGCTCGGCCGGATCGAGGCGGCCCTGGCCGGCGTCCGGATCAACACCGACGCCATCGACAACAGCGCGGGGGTCGACACCTCCGACCACGAGGTCAACATCAAGATCCTGCTCACCGAGCTGACCCGCTCCGGCAAGATGACGATGAAGCGCCGCAACACGCTGCTCGCATCGATGACCGACGAGGTGGCCCAGCAGGTCCTGCGTGACAACTACGAGCAGAACGTCCTCCTCGGCAACGCCCGGGCCCAGCAGCACGCCATGCTGCCGGTCCACGAGCGGCTCATCCAGTTCCTCGAGGAGCACGGCGGGCTCGACCGAGCCCTCGAGTTCCTGCCGAGCGACGCCGAGATCGCCCGGCGCCAGAAGGACGGCAAGGGGCTGACGTCGCCGGAGTTCTCCGTCCTCGTCGCCTACGCGAAGCTGCACGTGAAGAACCAGCTGATCGACTCGGCGCTGCCGGACGACCCGTGGTTCACCACCACGCTGGCGGAGTACTTCCCCACGCCGCTGCGCCGCACCTTCGCCGAGCAGATCGCGGTGCATCCGCTGCGCCGCGAGATCGTCACCAACGCCGTGGCCAACAGCATGGTCAACCGGGGTGGGATCACGTTCACCTACCGGGCGGTGGAGGAGACCGGAGCCTCGCCGGAGCAGGTCGCGAGGGCCTACGTCGTGTGCCGCGAGATCTTCGACCTCGCCGGCTACGTCGCGCGGGTCGAGGCGACCGACAACGTCGTGACCACCTCGGCCCAGACGAGCCTCTACCTCGAGTTCCGGCGCCTGCTCGACCGATCGGTCCGCTGGTTCCTCACGACCCGGCCCGCCACGCTCGACATCGCCGCGGAGGTCGCCCGGTTCCGGCCGGGGATCGCTGCCCTCGGCGGCCGCATGTCCGAGCTGCTCCAGGGACGTGAGCAGGCGCGCCTGCTCACGCGGGCCCGGGAGTTCGAGAGCAAGGGCGTGCCCGAGGAGCTCGCCCTCTCCGCGGCCGCGCTGCTCGACTCGTACTCGCTGCTCGACTGCATCGAGATCGCCACAGACACAGGAGAGAGCCTCGACGACGTCGCCGCCGTCTACTTCCTCACCTCGGACACCTTCTCGATCGACGCCATGCTCAACCGGGTGACGTCGCTGCCGCGTGAGAACCGCTGGGATGCCATGGCCCGTGGGGCGCTGCGGGACGATCTCTACGCCGTCCTCGAGGTCCTCACGCGTTCCGTGCTCGAGGTGAGCCGACCGGGGACCCCGGCTGCACAGCGCCTCGCCCAGTGGTCCGAGCTCAACGCGGACGCGCTGACGAGGGCGAGGGCAGCTCTCGGTGGCATCGAGCGGATGTCCTACGCAGGGATCGCCGCTCTCTCGGTCGCCCTGCGCACCCTGCGCACCGTCACCAAGCCGGCGTCGTCGGGCACCGGCACCGGGAAGGCCACCGCGCCCAGGACCGCCCCTGCGTCGAAGCGGCCCGGGGCCACGTCCGCGCCCAAGGCCGCCGCGAGGTCCGCGGCCAAGCCAGCGGCCAGGAAGGGCACCCCGGCCCGGAAGGCCAGCCGACCGCCGGCCAGGTGACCTCCGTGGGACGGCCCCGGATCGGTCCCGAGACCTCCCTCTCGGCCCCAGCCCACCAGCCGGGCCAGAGGGAGGCGGGAGCGAGCCCAGCGGCATACGGCCAAGGACTCGAGGGCGTGTGCGCATAGGCTCACCCTGTGGCAACCCTGAGCGACCTCCTTCGCCGCCGGACCGTGCTCGGCGACCATGACGTGGAGTGGCTCCACCTGCTCGTCGGGGACTGGCAGCTGATCGCCGACCTCTCGTTCGCCGACCTGGTCCTGTGGATCCGCTCGACCGAGGGCACCTGGGAAGCGGTCGCCCACGTCAGGCCGACCACGGGTCATCTCGTGTTCGTCGACGACCAGGTCGGGCGGCACGCCGACGACGACCACACGGGCCCGTTGCTCGACGAGGCCGCGGACGAGCAGCGCATCCTGCGCGTGCGGCAGGTCGAGGTGCCGAGCGACTCCGGACACCAGTCCGTGCGTGAGGAGTACATCCCGGTCGTCCGCGACGGTCGGGTCGTCGCCGTCGTCACCCGCCACACCAACCTGTGGACGACCCGGACCCCCAGCCGGCTCGAGATCACCTACCTCGCGACTGCCGACGCGCTCTGCCGGATGGTGTCCGCGGGGGAGTTTCCCCACCTCGCTGCACCCACCGGCCTGCGTCGCGGCGCGCCGCGGGTCGGCGACGGGGTCATTCGCCTCGACATCGACGGCGTGGTGACCTACGCGAGCCCCAACGCCGTGTCAGCGCTGCACCGACTCGGGCATCTCGGCGAGGTCGTCGGGGCCAGCCTCGCCCAGATCGTCACCGACAACATCCGCGAGTCCTACCCGGTCGACGAGGGCCTGCCGCTGGTCGTCACGGGGCGCCAACCCTGGCGGACCGAGGTCGTCGGAGGAGGCACCACCGTCTCGATGCGGGCGATCCCCCTGACCGAGGCTGGCCAACGATTCGGCGCCCTCGTGCTCCTGCGCGACGTGGGCGAGCTGCGGCGTCGCGAGCGCGAGCTGATGACCAAGGAGGCGACGATCAGGGAGATCCACCACCGGGTCAAGAACAACCTCCAGTCGGTGGCGGCCCTGCTCCGGCTCCAGGCCCGGCGCGTGCCCGACGGCGAGGCTCGGGCGGCCCTCGAGGAGGCCGAGCGGCGGGTCGGGACCATTGCCATGGTGCACGACCAGCTGAGCCAGGGCTTCGACGAGACGGTCGACTTCGACGCCATCGCCATGCGCGGCCTGAAGGCCATCGTCGAGGTGTCCGCCAACGGCGCGCCGGTCCAGACGAGGGTCGAGGGGTCCTTCGGACGGCTCCGCGCCGAGGACGCGACGGCGCTGGCCATGATCATGAGCGAGCTGGTCCAGAACGCCATCGAGCACGGCCTGGGCGAACGCGGCGGGGACGTTGCCGTGACCATCGAGCGGCTCAGCGACGAGCGCGGCAGGGCCATGCTCATCGTGTCGGTCGTCGACGACGGAAGAGGGATCGACCCTGCTCGCCCGCCCGGGTCAGGGCTCGGCACCCAGATCGTCCAGTCCCTCGTCGCCGACCTGCAGGGCCGGATCTCCTGGGAGCCGGCGACCCCGAGGGGGACCCGGGCGCGGTTCACGGCGAGCCTGCGGGCTCCCAGCTAGCCGTCTCCCGGTTGGGGTAGCCAGCCCTCGAGGCCAGGGAAGGGCTCGGCCCGGGCACACGAAGGCCCGGTGACCGCGGGTCACCGGGCTCAACGTCTGTCGTGGGAGGGTCAGCCGGCGCGGCGGGCCCTCGCGTTGCGGCGCTTCAGGGCTCGGCGCTCATCTTCGCTGAGGCCACCCCAGACACCGGCGTCCTGTCCCGTCTCGAGGGCCCACTTGAGGCAGGTGTCGATGACCGGACAGGTTCGGCACACGGCCTTGGCCTCTTCGATCTGCAGGATGGCCGGACCAGTGTTGCCGATGGGGAAGAACAGCTCGGGGTCGGCATCCAGACAGGCAGCGCGGTCGCGCCAATCCATGTGGCTCGTGCTCCTTCATCATGTCGTTCGGCACCACGCAGGGGTGAGTGGTGGTGCGGTTCTCGGCGCCAGCGTCGTTGTCGGAGCCATTACTCGGGGGTGTTGGGTGGGCGTTTCGGTGTGACCCGGGATCACTCTTCCCCTGACCAACGGAAACGCGCACGAAGAGGTTCCGTACGCGTCTCTGGTCGTCAACCAGTGTGCCGAGAGCCCAGGAGGTGCAGCAAGGCTTTGGGCGCAGATCACACCAAGAGTTGATCCTATCTGCAGTTTGCGTTCAGATCCAGACCCACCTCCCGTCGGGTTGGCAGGTGAGCGGTCTCTCCAATCGTCACCTGCAGGGGCCACTAGGCTCGAACGGTGACCGATTCGACCCGTTCGAGCGACCCCCTCGAGCCCGGCGCGGCCCCGGCCTCAGCCGCTCGACGCCCCCGGGCGGCGGTGGCGGCGGCCCTGCTCACGCTCGTCGAAGCCCTGCTCCTGCTCCTCCTCGCCGGCTTCTACGGCTACGAGATCGGCATCGGCGCGGCAGACTCGCTGACGACGGCTGTCACGTCGGGCGCCCTCATCCTCGTGTTCGCCGTCGGCCTGCTCCTCGTGGCGCGCGGGTGGGCCCGCGGGGAGAGCTGGCCGCGGACGCCCACCCTGGTGTGGAACGCCCTGCTCCTCCCGGTCGCCTGGTCGCTGCGCGAGTCGGAGCAGACTGCCCTCGCGATCGGTCTGGCGGCGCTCGCCCTCGCGAGCCTGGTGGCAGCGCTCGCCACTCCGGCTCGCCACCCGGAAGGGCCGGGCCCCGCGCCGTCCCGGTGAGGGCCACCGGCTCGGTGCCGGTGTGAGCAGGACCACGCTCCGACACCCGGGCGCTCGCCGACCGTCTCCCCGCTGGTTCACAGTCGGGTCGCGTCAGCGCAGGGACAGCCAGTCGTTCCAGCCGTTGTGCAGGACCAGCCACGCGATGAGGCCATAGCCGGCCTGGCCCGGATGGGCTCGGTCCGGGCTCGCAGCCAGGTCGGCCATCCACTGGTCGTGGCTCGCCAGCGGCCGGAAGCAGTCGACATAGGTGATCCCCCGCCGGGCGCACACGTCGGCCTGGGCCTCCGCGAGCGCCTCGATGCGCCGGTTGAGCTCACCGTCGAGCGATGGGGTGAGGCCCACGACGAAGACGCCGATGCCGGCGCTCGTCGCCTCGTCGATCACGTTGGCCAGATTGAGCCGGGACCGCGCCATCGTCATGCCGCTGAGGATGTCGTCGGTGCCGAAGGACAGCACCAGGCGCCGCTCCGACCGGCCCTTCCACCGCGGCTGGGTCTCGGTCGCCCACCGCGCGACGACGTCGCCGGACGTGCTCCCGCGGATGCCGAGGTTGTAGGCCGTGAGGTCGATGTCCGGATGCTGGGTCCGGGCCACGACGCGGCCGACCCAGCCGAGGCCCTTGGGATCGCCATACCCGGCGGTCGTCGACGCGCCGACGAAGACCATCCCGACGTCGCGGACTCCCTCCGAGACGCTGAACTCCGTGGTCGGCGCGAAGTAGGGCTCCGGGGTGCTCTCGGCGGACGCAACGCTGGACTGTGCCGGAGGAGGCGGCTCCTCGGGGCTGGCGGGCGGCGGGGTGTCCGGCGCGGTGGTGCGCGCGGCGGTGGGGCCGCTGTCGAACCGCGGGTGTGCGGACGGATATGCCGGTCCCACGCCGAATGGCGGTCGGTCAGGGCCGTTGGCAGAGTTGGTCACGTCTCAGTCCTCGTCGTCGAGTCGGGCAAGCCACGTCGCCAGCCGGTCGATGGGGACCTCGAACTCGGGGTTGAGGTCAACGAAGGTCCTCAGGTGGTCGGCGAGCCAGTCCAGGCTCACCTCCTCCTCGCCGCGTCGACTGGCGAGCTCCTCGATGCCGCGGTCGGTGAAATACACCCTCGGAGATTATCGCGTGGGGTGGGCGCAGCAGCGGAGGCTCGGCGCGCGCAGGCCGGCAGGACCCGAGCCGTATGCCGCTGGGCGCGCTCCGCGTCGGAGGTGAGCGTGGCCGCCGGTGGGGCCCGGAACGGCCGGTGGCCGGCACCCCGCGCGTCGCGGGATGCCGGCCACCGGTGGTCGGGTCGGCGTGGGCGGTCAGCGCGACCGGGTGAAGGCCTGGTCCATCAGCTCGGCCTGCTCGGCGGCGTGCTTCTTCGTCGAGCCGGTCGCCGGTGAGGCAGAGGCCCGGCGCGCCACGACGCGCCAGGGGCGCGCCTCGCCCAGCTCGGACAGCTCCTCGTGCAGCCACTGCGCCATGAGCGGCCATGCGCCCTGGTTGCGGGGCTCGTCCTGCACCCAGAACAGCTCGGCGCCGGGGTAGCGGGCGGCGGCCTGACGGATCTCCTCGAGCGGGATCGGGTAGAGCTGCTCGACCCGGACGATGGCCGTGGCGCGGTCCTCCCGCTTGGCCCGCTCGGCGTCGAGCTCGTGGACGACCTTGCCCGACGCGAACAGGACACGGTCGACGTTGTCGGTCACGCCGTCGTGGTCGGCCAGGACCGGCTGGAAGCCACCCTGCGTGAAGGCCGCGACGTCGCTCGCCGCGGCCTTGCTGCGGAGCATCGACTTCGGCGTGAACACGACGAGCGGGGTGCGCGGGCGGGCGTAGGCCTGGCGCCGCAGGAGGTGGAAGTAGCTCGCTGCGGTGGAGGGGTAGGCCACGGTCATGTTGTTCTCGGCGCACAGCTGGAGATAGCGCTCGATCCGGGCTGAGCTGTGGTCCGGGCCCTGGCCCTCATAGCCGTGCGGCAGGAGCAGGACGACGGAGCTGCGCTGGCCCCACTTCTGCTCCGAGCTGCTGATGAACTCGTCGACGATGGTCTGGCCGCCGTTGGCGAAGTCGCCGAACTGGGCCTCCCAGAGGACGAGCGCGTCGGGCCGCTCGACGGAGTAGCCGTACTCGAAGCCCATCGCGGCGTACTCCGACAGGAGGGAGTCATAGACCCAGAACCGGGCCTGCCCCTCGCCGAGGTAGAGCAGCGGGGTCCACTCCTCCGCCGTGTTCTTGTCGATGAGCACGGCGTGGCGCTGGACGAAGGTGCCTCGCCGGCTGTCCTGCCCGGCGAGCCGGATCGGCGTGCCCTCCTTGAGGAGGGTCCCGAAGGCGAGCAGCTCGGCCATCGGCCAGTCGATACCGCCCTCGTGGACCATCTGGACCCGACGGTCCATCAGCTGCTTCAGCTTCGGGTGGACCGTGAAGCCGGCCGGCGGGTTGCCGAAGACGTCTCCGATCTGGGCGATCGTCTCGGCGGGCACGCCGGTGTTGTTCGACGAGCGGTGCGGGGCACGGTCGTCGAGGACCTGCGCCGTGGGCTTCTCGAGGCCGGCGTTGTCGGGCACCTCGGTGTCGGGGTCGGCCGGGGCGGCCTGCTGGGCCGACTCCTTGGCCGCCTCACGGGTCTCGATGAACACGCGCTCGAGCTGCTGCTGGTAGTCGCGCAGCGCCGCCTCGGCATCCTCGACGCTGATGTCGCCGCGGCCGATGAGGGACTCGGTGTAGAGCTTGCGGACGGATCGCTTGGCCTCGATGAGGTTGTACATCAACGGCTGGGTCATCGACGGGTCGTCACCCTCGTTGTGCCCGCGCCGGCGGTAGCACACCATGTCGACGACGACGTCCTTGTTGAACTCCTGACGGAACTCGTAGGCCAGCTCCGCGACCCGCACGCACGCCTCGGGGTCGTCGCCGTTGACGTGGAAGATCGGTGCCTGGATCATCCGCGCCACGTCGGTGGAGTACACCGAGGACCGGGACGAGCTCGGGGAGGTGGTGAAGCCGACCTGGTTGTTGATGACGATGTGGATGGTGCCGCCGGTGCGGTAGCCGCGCAGCTGCGAGAGGTTGAGCGTCTCGGCGACGACTCCCTGCCCCGCGAAGGCGGCGTCGCCATGGAGCAGGACCGGCAGCACGGTGAAGGACTCACCTGCGAGGTTGAGCCGGTCCTGCTTGGCCCGGACAATTCCCTCGAGCACCGGGTTGACCGCTTCGAGGTGGGACGGGTTGGCGGCGAGGTACACCTTGGTGTTCTTGCCGTCCTCGGTGTGGAACTCGCCCTCCGTGCCGAGGTGGTACTTCACGTCTCCCGAGCCCTGGACCGACTGGGGGTCCTGCTTGCCCTCGAACTCGCGGAAGATCTGGCCGTAGGACTTGCCGGCGATGTTCGCCAGGACGTTGAGGCGCCCCCGGTGCGGCATGCCGATGCAGACCTCGTCGAGGTCGTCGCCGGCAGCGCGCCAGAGGATCCGGTCGAGCAGCGCGATCACCGACTCGCCACCCTCGAGGGAGAAGCGCTTCTGGCCGACGAACTTCGTCTGCAGGAAGGTCTCGAACGCCTCGGCGGCGTTGAGCCGCCGCATGATCCGCAGCTGCTCCTCGCGCGAGATCTTCTTGTAGGGCACCTCCATCTTGTCCTGGATCCACTTGCGCTGATCCGGGTCCTGGATGTGCATGTACTCGATACCGACGGTGCGGCAGTAGGAGTCGCGCAGGATTCCGAGGATCTTGCGCAGCTTGAGGAAGGGTGCCCCGCCGAACCCTCCGGTGGCGAAGGTGCGGTCGAGGTCCCACAGCGTCAGGCCGTGGGTGGTGACGTCGAGGTCGTGGTGCCGACGCTGCTTGTACTCGAGGGGGTCGGTGTCGGCCATGAGGTGGCCCCGCACCCGGTAGGCGTGGATCAGCTCCTGGACCCGGGCCACCTTGTTGATGTCGTCGTCGTGCGACGAGTCGATGTCCTGGACCCAACGGACCGGCTCGTACGGGATGCGCAGGGACTCGAAGATCTCGTCGTAGAACCGGTTGCCGCCCAGCAGCAGCTCGTGGATCACACGGAGGAAGTCGCCGCTCACCGCGCCCTGGATGATCCGGTGGTCATAGGTCGAGGTGAGCGTCAGGATCTTGCTCACCGCATTGCGGTTCAGCGTCTCGTTGCTCGCGCCCTGCCACTCGGCGGGGTAGTCGAGGGCCCCGACGCCGATGATCGTGCCCTGCCCCTTCATGAGACGGGGGACCGAGTGGACCGTGCCGATCCCGCCGGGGTTCGTCAGCGAGATGGACGTGCCCTGGAAGTCCTCGACCGTCAGCTTGTTGTTGCGGGCCTTCTTGACCATGTCCTCGTAGGCGGTCCAGAAGTGGACGAAGTCCATCTCCTCCGCCGACTTGATGGAGGGCACGACGAGGGTGCGGGAGCCGTCGGGCTTCTGCAGGTCGATGGCCAGGCCGAAGTTGACGTGGGCGGGCTGGAGGACGGCGGGCTTGCCGTCCCTCTCCGCGTAGCTGTAGTTCATCTCCGGCATGACGGCGAGGGCCTTGACCATGGCGTAGCCGATGATGTGCGTGAAGCTCACCTTGCCGCCACGCGAGCGGGCGAGGTGGTTGTTGATGACGACCCGGTTGTCGATGAGCAGCTTGGCCGGCACGGCCCGGACGCTCGTGGCGGTGGGGATTTCGAGCGACGTCTCCATGTTGGCGACCACGCGGGCCGGGGCGCCGCGCAACGGGCTGAGGACGTCCTCGTTGACCGGACCGGTCTCCTTGACGGCGGGGATGTCACGCGGCTTCGGGGAGGCGCCGTCGCCCGTGGCGGCGGGAGCTGCAGGCGCTGCCGGCGCTGCCGGAGCAGTGGGAGCGGTCGGGGCGGCCTTGGCTGCGGTGGGGCTGGGGGCGGTGGGGCTGGGGGCGGTGGGAGTGGACGCGGTGGGGCTGGGCTTCGAGGCCGTCGGCGCCTTGGCCGCGGTCTGCGACGGCTGGGCCTGGGACGCAGCGGCGGGTGGGGCGCTCTGAGCCGGCTGGACCGGGGCACCCTGGCTCGCCGCGGACGCGGCCGGGGTGGCGCTCCCGGTCGCGGGCGCGGCTGCCGCTGCCTTGGCCGGCGGCGCGCCGTTGCCGCGGGCTGCGTCCCTGCGTGCGTCTGCGTCGTGCGGACTGTAGTCCTCGAAGAACTCCCACCAGGCGCGGTCCACCGAGTTCTTGTCAGTCAAGTACTGCTGGTAGAGCTCGTCTACGAGCCAATCGTTCGGTCCGAAGGATGCCATCGGGTCACCGGACGTGGACTGTTCAGACACGGCGAATGCGCCTCTTTCGTTGCCTGGGATGCGTCAATGCGGAGTACAGGGTCAGCCTAGCCCTCAACCATCGGGCACCCGACAGACGTCTGAATGGCGAAAGCCGGCCGCTGCTGGCCCGACGAGGGGGCTGCGGCCGCGTCGCTGGGGTCGTCAGGAGATGTCGGCGCGGACGGTCCGGACCGTCCCGATGAGGGCCATGACGACGGCGTATCCGGTCAGCACGAGAGCGCCGCCCCACCACGTCAGCTGGTCGGCGACCGGGCCACTGAAGCCGACGTTCTGGACGTCCAGGGTCGCGTTCGTCGCCTGGGAGGGCAGGTATCGGGCGATGGTGGCGCCGACGTCGAGCAGCGGCAGGACCGCACCGACGATCGGCTCGACGATCCAGGCGACCCCCACCGCGATGAGCAGGGCAGCCACCTGGTTGGGGATGAGGATGCCGGCACCGAGGCCGATCAGACCCCAGAGGCCGAGCACGAGCAGCGAGAGAGCGAGAGTGCGCCAGATCGTCGGGTCGGTGAACGGCTGGTGCCCGCGCGAGGACAGGATCGCCGCACCGGTGGCGACGGAGGCCGCCAGCGACGCGACGCCGTACATGGCCCCGACGACGAGCAGCAGGACCACCTTGGCGCCCATGACGACGCTGCGCTTCGGCTCGGCGAGGAAGGTGGCGGTGATCGTCTTGTGTCGGTACTCGGACCCGACGGTCATGACGCCGATGGCGAGGGTGAGCAGGTAGCCGACGCTGATCCCACTCGTGAACGTCGTCCTGGCGAGCTCCGCGTCGGTGGTGGGGACGCCGACACCTCCGTCCCCCATCACGGTGTCACTGGTGAAGAGGAAGGCGAACAGGCCCGCGAAACCAGCCCCGGCGACGACGACCGCGATGAGCATGCCCCACCACAGTCGGGTCGTGAAGAACTTGCGGAACTCCGCCTTGATGGCCTTCTTCACGACCGCTCCTCCCTCGTCGTGCGGGCCGAGCCCTCGGTGGCTGCGACCGGCACGGTGGTCTCCGTCGCCGGTGTGGTCTCGACCGGGGGGCCGACCGGCGGCGGCAGCCGGTCCAGGTCCAGGTCGGGGCCGCCCCGCGCACCGAGGTTGCGGTTGCGGTACTGGTCCTGGTCGGTGAGGTTGAAGTACAGCTCCTCGAGGTGGGTCTTCTCGGCGCGCAGCTCGTGCATCGCGATGTCGGCAGCGTGGGCGAGGTCGCCGAGCATGGCGAGGTCGCTCGTCGTCACGTGGAGGCCTCCGTCCCTTCGTGTGACGCTCAGCCCCCGGCCCGCGAGGGTGCTGGCCAGCCGGTCGGGGTCGGAGGTGCGGACGAAGGCGGTCGGGGCTCCGCGGAGCTCCTCGACAGTGCCCTGTGCCACCCGTCTGCCGTTGGCGATGATCACGACGTCGTCGACCGTCTGCTCGACCTCCGACAACAGGTGGCTCGAGATGAGCAGGGTGCGCCCCTCACCAGAGAGGTGGCGCAGGAAGCCGCGCAGCCAGCGGATCCCGTCCGGGTCGAGACCGTTGGCCGGCTCGTCGAGGATGATGACGCGGGGGTCCCCGAGAAGTGCGCCGGCGAGGCCCAGCCGCTGGCGCATTCCCATCGAGTAGCCGCCCGCTCGCTTGCTCGCGGCGGCGGGAATGCCGACGAGCTCGAGCAGCTCGTCGACCCGCGGCTTGGGGATGTCGGCTGCGTCGGCGAGGGCCCGCAGGTGGTTGCGACCACTTCGTCCCGGGTGGAAGTTGGTCGCCTCGAGGGCCGACCCCACGACGGTGAGGGGGTTGCGGATGTCGTGGTAGCGACGCCCCTCGATGGTGGCTGTCCCCGCGGTGGGTCGGATCAGGCCGAGCAGCATCCGGAGCGTCGTCGTCTTGCCGGCGCCGTTGGGACCGAGGAAGCCGGTGATGCGACCGGGGACGACGTCGAGGTCGAGGTGGTCGACGGCGGTGAAGCGGCCGAACCGCTTGGTGAGCCCGCGCACCTCGATCCGACCTCTCACCGGGTCCACCAGCAGACTGGGGCCGCCGGTGGGGGGCTGGGCGGGTCTCCCGGCCGACGCGGCTGTCACGTGACGCCTCCTTCAAGGCCCTCGAGGGCGGACTCGTGCTGTGCGCCCTAACTCAACCACACCGCACCGACCCGCCACCGGGGTCCATATAGTGGGCGCCCATGAGGGCCGGATGGGTCGCGGATCGGAGGCTGCGGTGACCGAGTGGCTGCTGCTCGCCGCCGCCGTCCTGCTGACCGCTGGCACTGCGGTGTTCGTCGCCGCCGAGTTCTCACTCGTCGCTCTCGACCGACCGACCGTCCAACGAGCCATCGACGCGGGAGACAGCCGCGCACGGGTCGTCCTGCAGTCGCTCAAGCAGCTGTCCACGCAGCTGTCCGCGGCACAGGTCGGCATCACGATCACGACCCTCGTCGTCGGCTACCTCGCACAGCCGTCGATCGGGCGTCTTCTCGCGGGGCCGCTGGGCGGCCTGGGTCTCTCGCCCTCGGCCGTCGAAGCCGTTTCCAGCGCCACCGCGCTCGTGCTCGCCACCGCGCTGTCGATGGTGTTCGGGGAGCTGCTACCGCAGTTCCTCGGCATCTCCGCGCCACTGGCGACGGCGAAGGTCGTCGCGCATCCGGTTCGGGTGTTCGCGACGGCGGCCAAGCCGCTGATCCTCGTCCTCAATGGGTCGGCCAACGCGTTCCTGCACGCGGTCGGGATCGAGCCGCAGGAGGAGCTGTCCGGCGCGCGCACCCCGCAGGAGCTGGCGAGTCTCGTCCAGCGTTCCGCAGAGGCCGGCACCCTGGAGCTGACGACCGCGCGGCTGCTCACCAAGACCCTGGGCTTCGGTGAGCGCACCGCCGACGACGTCATGACGCCGCGGGTCCGGTGCGCCGGGATCCACCGGGACGAGTCGGCGGATGACGTCCTCCGCTTGTCGAGACGCACGGGACACTCCCGCTTCCCCGTCCTCGGGAACGACTGGGACGACATCGACGGGGTCGTTCACGTCAAGCGCGCCATGGCCGTGCCGCACGACCGTCGCAAGGACGTCCCCGTCTCCGCGCTCATGTCCGACCGCCTCGTCGTGCCCGAGACGATCCAGCTGCAGCCGCTGCTGCGGCAGCTGCGGGAGGGCGGGTTCCAGATGGCCGTCGTCGTCGACGAGTACGGCGGCACGTCCGGCATCGTGACTCTCGAGGACGTGGTCGAGGAGATCGTCGGCGAGGTCGCGGACGAGCACGACCACCGCCGCCAGAGCGGACGCGAGCTGACCGACGGGTCCTGGACGGTGCCCGGACTCTGGCGGCCCGACGAGGTCCGCGACGCGTTCGACGTCGACGTGCCGGACGGCGCGAGCTACGAGACGATGGGTGGCTTCGTCATGGAGCGGCTGGGGCGGGTCCCCGTCGTGGGCGATGTCGTCGACGTCCCCGGTTGGCAGATCCACGTGACCGGTATGGCGCGTCGCCGGGTCGACCGGCTCCGTTTCGTCCCGGATTCACCGGTCGCCGGGACGCTCGAGCCGGACCTGGGCCGGGAGCACCGCCATGAGTGACGTGTGGGTCTACCTCGTCTCCCTCTTCCTCCTCCTCGCCAACGCCTTCTTCGTCGGTGCTGAGTTCGCGGCGATGGCGGTGCGGCGCTCGAGCCTCGAGCCCCTCGCGGATGCCGGCAGCAAGCGTGCGGCAACCAGCCTCGAGGCGCTCGAACGGCTCGGCTCGATGCTCGCCACCGCCCAGCTGGGCATCACCGTGTGCTCCGTCGGCCTCGGGGCGCTGGCGGAGGCCGCTCTGCACCACCTGCTCGAGCCGGTGTTCGTCGCCTGGGGCCTCCCGGAGGTGTGGGCCGGCGGGGTGGCGCTCGCGGTGGCCCTGCTCATCGTGTCCTACCTCCACGTCGTCGTCGGCGAGATGATCCCGAAGAACCTCGCCATCGCCGGTCCCGAGCGGGCCGCGCTCGTCCTCGTGCCGCCGCTCTATCTCGTGACCCGCACCCTGCGTCCGGTCGTCTTCGCGATGGAGGCTGCGGCGAAGGGTCTCGTCCGCGCCTTCGGTATCGAGCCGAAGGACGAGATCGCCTCTGCCTACACGGCCGAGGAGGTGGCGCACATCGTCGGTGAGTCACACCGCGAGGGACTCATACCCAAGGAGCGGCACGGACTCGTCGCCAAGACGCTGGAGTTCTCCGACAAGCTCGCGAGTGACGTCGCCGTCGGCCTCGACGCCCTGACGACGGTGCAGCTCGGGGTGACGCCCGCTGACATCGAGCGACTGGTTGCGCGGCAGGGGTTCTCGCGATACCCGGTCATCGACGCAGCCGGCGACCTGGCCGGCTACCTCCACCTCAAGGACGTCCTCTACGCCGACGACGAGCGCCACGACCTGCCGATCCCTCCCAAGCGGGTGCGCCGCCTCGCCACGGTGCGCAGGGATGACGAGGTCGAGGACGTCCTCGCGACGATGCAGCTCACGGGAGCGCACCTCGCGCGGGTCATCGACGTCGAGGGTGAGGTGACCGGCGTCGTGTTTCTCGAGGACGTCCTCGAGGAGCTCGTCGGCGAGGTCACCGACACGACCCAGCGTTGAGGCCGGGCGAGGGCCTAGCCTGAGGCGCATGCCTGCGACCCCACCGAGCTCACCCGAGACTCCGGGCTCGAGCCTCTGGATCGATGCGTCCGCCGGGGTGGCCGGGGACATGTTGCTCGCGGCTCTCGTCGACGCGGGCGCCTCCCTCGACCACGTCCGCGCCTCGGTCGAGGCCGTGGCTCCCGGAGCCGTTCGGATCGCTGCGTCGGACACCATGCGTGCGGGCATGCGGGCGCTGAAGGTCGATGTCGAGCCCGTCACCGCGGACCAGCCGCACCGACCGTGGGCCGAGGTGGAGCGCCTCATCGGGGAGGCGGCCCTGCCCGCAACGGTCGCGGAACGAGCCCACGCGGCCTTCGCGGCGCTGGCCCGGGTCGAGGCCGAGGTCCACGGTGTCGACGTCGGCGACGTCCACTTCCACGAGGTCGGGGCCTGGGACTCCATCGCTGACGTCGTCGGCGTCTGCGCCGCCCTCGACGACCTCCGCGTCGACGACGTCGCGGTCGGTGTCATCGCCGTCGGGTCGGGGTTCGTGCAGGGCGCGCACGGCCGCCTTCCGGTGCCGGTTCCCGCCGTCCTCGGCCTGTGTGCCGGCTGGGTGGTCGACTCGGTCGGTGAGGGGGAGCTGACCACCCCGACCGGTGCCGCACTCGTCACGACGCTGGCCGGCCGACAGGGCCCGTTGCCTCGGATGGAGGTCACCGCCATCGGCGTCGGAGCCGGGACCAAGGACACACGGGGTCGCGCCAACGTCGTCCGGGTGGTGCTCGGGCGTCCGGTGCCGGCAGGCGACGGAGGGCGCGTCCCCGGTGGGGAGCTCGCCACCGGAGGGAGTCGGTTGGCGACCGGTTCGCCTGCAGGTGAAGGAGAGCCGGGCGACGGGGTGGAGCGGTCGACGATGGTCGTGCTCGAGGCCAACGTCGACGACCTTGACCCCCGCGTCTGGCCGACGGTGCTCACCGCCCTCCTGGACGGTGGCGCCGCCGACGCCTGGCTCGCGCCGATCCTGATGAAGAAGGGGCGCCCGGCACACACCTTGTCGGTCCTGTGCAGCCCGGAGGTGGAGATGCGCCTCCGCGACCTCGTCCTGACCTTGACGAGCACCATCGGGGTGCGCCGCACCATTGTCGACCGCTGGGCCCTGCCGCGGCACTGGGTCGACGTCGACGTGGACGGCCAGCGCATCGGCGTCAAGGTGGCGCACCGGGACGGCAGGATCGTCCGGGCGACGCCGGAGTTCGCAGACGTCGAGGCCGCGGCCCGGGGGCTCGGGCGCCCGGTCGGGGCCGTCCTCCAGGCTGCAGTGGCCGCCGCGGTGGCGGCTGGCCTCGTCCCGGGCGCGAAGACCTGACTCGGGTCAGGCAGACCGTGGTGGGGGTGCCGCGATCTGGGCGGCGAGGTGCCCCGCGCCGTAGCCGTTGTCGATGTTGACGACGCCCACCCCCGGCGCACACGCGTTGAGCATGGACAGCAGCGGGGCGAGCCCCTCGAAGGCGGCGCCGTAGCCGACCGAGGTCGGCACCGCGACCACGGGCGCGCGGGCGAGGCCGGCGACGACCGAGGCCAGCGCGCCGTCCATGCCGGCGACGACGACGATCGCGCGGGCCTCGTCGATGAGGTCCTGGCGGGCCAGGACCCGATGGAGACCCGCCACGCCGATGTCGACGACGAGCTGCGTCGGGCGGCCGAGGTAGGTCAGGGTCAGGAGGGCCTCGCGGGCGACGGGCAGGTCCGAGGTCCCGGCGCACAGGACGGCGACGAGACCGCCGGTCGGCTCGGGCGCTCGCGGGGGCCAGGCGAGGATCCGCGCCGTCGGGTCGTGCACCGCGTCGGGAAGCACCGCGAGGACGGCTTCGGCATGGGCTGCCGAGGCGCGGGTGAACAGCACCGAGCCGGACGTCGTGCCCGACTCGACCGCGTCCCGAACCGCGCCGGCAATGGCCGCGACGTGCTCCGGCGCCTTGCCCTCGCAGAAGATCGCCTCCGGGTAGCCACGACGGGCCGCGCGGCCCAGATCGAGCTCGGCGACGCCGGAGAGGCCGCCGACCCCGCCGCCCCCGACGACCCCGCCGCCGACGACCCCGCCGCCGACGACCCCGCGCTGGTCAGGGAGGCCCTGCGCCTCGGGCTCAGCCACGACGCACCTCGACGAGCGGCAGCGTGAACGCCCCGGACTGGATCCCGGCGACGTCGACGGCGACGAACGCGAAACCGGCCGACAGCCCGGCGTCCCGGATCGCCACCCGTAGGCCCGGCTCCATCGCGCGGAGCAGGTCCCCCTCGGGCAGCTCCACGCGGGCCACCTCGCCGTGGTGCCGCACCCGGCAGTCGGCGAAGCCGAGGGCGCGCAGCCCGCGCTCGGCCGCTTCGACCTGGGCGAGCTTCTCGGGGTCGACCTCCGAGAAGTGCGGGATCCGGGAGGCGAGGCAGGGGGCCGCGGGCTTGTCGGCGTTGGGGAGGCGCAGTGCCCTCGCGAGGCGGCGCACCTCCACCTTCGTCAGCCCGGCGTCGGCCAGCGGCCGCAGGACGTCGTGGTTGGTCGCCGCTCGGGCCCCGGGCCGGTCGGGCCGCCTCGCGTCGTCGGCGTTCTCGCCGTAGGCCACGGCGACGAGCCCGTGCGCCCCGGCGACCTCGTCGGAGATCCGGGTGAACAGCTCGTCCTTGCAGAAGAAGCAGCGGTCCGGGCCGTTGGCGCGGTACATCGGGTGGTCGCCCTCGTGGGTGGCCACCTCGACGACCGGGGCCCCGATGGCGGCCGCGACGTCCCTCGCTCCGTGCAGCTCGTCGCGGGCGAGGCTGGGGGAGATGCCGATCACGGCGAGCACCCGCTCGGCTCCCAACGTGCGGACGGCGAGCGCGAGGAGGAGGCCTGAGTCCACGCCCCCCGAGAAGGCGACGCCGAGGCGCCCGACCGAGCCCAGCGGCATACGGCCCACGAGGTGTCGGGCGACGGCGTCGGCCGGCGCCGCGAGCGCGGGAGGAAGCGGCGCGTGGACGTCCATGGGGACAGTCTCGCTCATGGCGGCCCTCAGAGCTGGACCTCGGTGCGGTCGGTCGACCAGACCGTGTGGAAGGCTCCCTCGCGGTCGACGCGGCCGTAGGTGTGCGCTCCGAAGTTGTCGCGCAACCCCTGGACGAGCGCGGCGGGCAGGCGCTCGGCCCGGACCGTGTCGTAGTAGGCGAGGGCGCTGGAGAAGCCGGGGACGGGGACCCCGGCGGTCGCGGCGGCCGCGACGACACGGCGCCAGGCTCCCTGCCGCTCGGCCAGGCCCGCCTGGATGCTGGGAGCGACGAGAAGCGTGGCGAGCCCGCCGACGGCGTACTCCTCGCTGATCTGCTTGAGCAGCCGGGCCCGGATGATGCAGCCGCCACGCCACAGCCGCGCCACCGTGGCGATGTCGACGCCCCAGTGGAACTCGTCGCTCGCCTTGCGGATCTGCTCCAGTCCCTGCGCGTACGCGACGACCTTGGACGACCACAGCGCGTCCCGGACGTCGTCGACGAGCTGGCGCCGCTCGACGGGCGGAAGGACTCGGTCGGGGCCGGAGAGCACTCCCCGGGTGGCGTCGCGGACGGCCCGGTCGCCGGACGCGGAGCGGGCGAACACCGACTCGGCGATGGTCGAGACGGGCACGCCGAGCTCGAGCGCGGTCTGGACCGTCCACCGGCCCGTGCCCTTCTGCTCGGCGGCGTCGACGATGACCTCGACGAGGGGCCGGCCGGTCGCTGCGTCGACCTGGTCGAGGACCTCGGCCGTGATCTCGACGAGGAACGAGTCCAGCTCGCCGGTGTTCCACTCGCGGAAGACCCCCGCCACCTCCGGGGCCGTCAGGCCGGCCGCGGTCAGCACGTCGTACGCCTCGGCGATGAACTGCATGTCGGCGTACTCGATGCCGTTGTGGACCATCTTGACGAAATGCCCCGCCCCGTCCGGGCCGAGGTGGGCGCAGCACGGCTCGCCGTCGACCTGGGCGGCGATCGACTCGAGGATCGGGCCGAGGGCCGCGTAGGACTCCGTCGAGCCGCCCGGCATGATCGACGGTCCCTCGAGCGCCCCGACCTCGCCGCCGGAGATCCCCGTCCCGACGAAGTGCAGGCCCACCTCGCGGAGGCGGGCCTCGCGGCGGCGGGTGTCCTCGAAGTGGGCGTTGCCGCCGTCGACGATGATGTCGCCCTCCTCGAGGAGGGGCGCGAGCTGGTCGATCACCGCGTCGGTGCCCGGGCCCGCCTGGACCATGATGATGACCCGTCGCGGGCGGATGAGCGACGCGACGAACTCCTCGAGGGTCTCAGCACCGACGAAGGCCCCCTCGGCACGGTGCGACTCGAGGTGCGCGAGGGTCCTCGCGTGGGTCCGGTTGAAGACGGCGACCGTGTGCCCGTGGCGGGCGAGGTTGCGGGCGAGGTTGCTGCCCATGACGGCCAGGCCGATGACGCCGATGTTGGCTGTCGCCGAAGTGCTCACGGTGTTCCTTTGCGCTGAAGGGGTTTCGAGGAGGACCAACCAGCGGTCGTATGCCGCTGGGCTGGCTGGGCGCGCCCGACGCGCCACGTGGGTTCCTCCCATTCAGGCAGAGCGCGTCGACGGTGGAAAGGGCTTGCCACGAGTTGCCGACCGTTGCCGTCCGGAGGACCGCTGCAACTCATGGCAACTCGTTGGGGTGCCGGGCCTGCGGACGCGAGCGTGTGCCAACCATCCCTCCGACACGTCTCGCACACCGGTATCCCTTCGAGCTCACAGAGGAACCAGACTGATGAAGACACGAACTCGCCACGCCCGCCGTGGCGGCATCCTCGGGGTCGCCGCGGCCCTGCCCCTCGTCCTGGCGGTGGGCCTGGGGGCCACGGCCGCCCCCGACGCGGCCGCCGCCGACGAGGGCAACCACGGGCGCCCGCCGGTCCTCGACGCGCGGGTCAAGGACCTCATCACCATCAAGGGCCGCACCTTCAAGGACCTCAACGACAACGGCCGGCTCGACCCGTACGAGGACTGGCGCAAGCCGGCCGCGGACCGGGTCGCCGACCTCGTCGACCGGATGACGCTCGAGGAGAAGGCCGGCCTCATGCTCATCGACACCCTCAACGCCTCGTGCGACGTCGCGACGGGGGAGCGCGGGACGGTCCCCGCGGTTGCGAACGACTACATCGGCAACCAGAAGATGCACCGCTTCGTCTTCCGCAACACGGTGACCAGCCCCGACCGGGCCCTGTGCACGGCGGAGACCGGCGGCTTCGGGACGCGCATCTCCGTCACCCCGGCCGAGGCGGCGACGTTCACCAACAGGGTCCAGCGGCTGAGCGAGGCCACCCGGCTCGGCATCCCGTCGCTGTTCAAGTCCAACGCCCGCAACCACATCGACCCGGACGCGCGGGCGGGCATCAACGAGTCGGCAGGCGCCTTCTCGGCCTTCCCGAAGGAGGCCGGGATCGCCGCGGCCGCCCTCGGTGAGGAGGCGAAGCGCACGGGCGCCGATCCGACGACGGGCGAGATGTCCGTCGTCAGGGACTTCGCCGAGGTCATGGGGCAGGAGTGGGCCTCGATCGGGCTGCGTGGCATGTACGGCTACATGGCCGACCTGTCGACCGAGCCGCGCTGGTACCGCACCCACGAGACGTTCACCGAGGATGCGGACCTCGCCTCCGGCATCATGGAGACCCTGGTCCGGACGCTCCAGGGGCCGGTGGGCGCCGACGGCACCTCGTTGAGCCCCGAGACCGACGTCGCGCTGACGCTCAAGCACTTCCCGGGCGGCGGGCCTCAGGAGCTCGGCCTCGATCCGCACTACGCCTTCGGCAAGACGCAGGTCTACCCCGGTGACGGCTTCGGCTACCACCTCAAGCCGTTCGAGGCGGCGATCAACGCCGGCGTCGCGGCGATCATGCCGTACTACGGCGTGCCGATGGACGTCACCCACGACGGCGTCACGTACGACCAGACGGGGATGGCCTTCTCGTCGCAGATCGTCAACGACCTGCTCCGTGACCGGCTCGGCTTCCAGGGCTACGTCAACTCCGACACCGGCATCATCACCGACCGGGCCTGGGGCCTCGAGACCGCGACGGTTCCCCAGCGGGTGGCGGCGGCGATCAACGGTGGCACCGACACCCTCTCCGGGTTCCACGACGTCAAGACGATCACCGACCTCGTCGGCGCGGGTCTGGTCTCGGAGGAGCGGGTCGACCTGGCCGCGACCCGGCTGCTCGACCCGATGTTCCGGATGGGTCTCTTCGAGGACCCCTACGTCGACGAGGCCGTCGCGACGGCGACCGTCGGCAACGAGGCGAACCGAGCGGTCGGCCTCGACCTGCAGCGCACGTCTGCGGTGCTGCTGCAGAACAAGGACGCCGCCGACGGAGGCAAGGTGCTCCCGCTGACGCCGGGATCGAAGGTGTACGTCCTCGGTGACTTCAAGGAGGAGACCGTCGCCGGGCACGGCTACGAGGTCGTCAACGGGAACGTCCCGGCGGGGACGCCCCGCCCGAGCGCGGCTGGCGCGGACTACGTCATCATCTCGATGACGGCCAAGAACAAGAACGGCGCCGCCTACCGCAGCAACGACCCCGCGACCGGACTCAACCCGGAGCACCTCAACCCGGTCGTCATGCCGGGCACCGCCGGCCTCGACGGCCAGAGCCCGTACGGGACGTCCGACGCCTGCGTCTCCTACGGTGCGACGGCCTGCACGGACAGCGGGCTGCGGTTCGGTGGCTCCTACCCGTGGGAGTCGAGCATCCTCGACTTCAGCGGCATGGAGACCTCCGAGTCGTGGCAGGTGGTGCCCTCGCTCGACACGATCCAGCAGGTGATGGCCGAGATCGGCGGCCCGGACAAGGTCGTCCTGCACGTCTACTTCCGCCAGCCCTTCGTGCTCGACGAGGCCAGCGGCCTCAGGGACGCGGGTGCCATCGTCGCGGGCTTCGGGATGAGCGACACCGCGCTCATGGACGTGCTGTCGGGCGACTTCGCGCCGCAGGGCCGGCTGCCGTTCGCGCTGGCCGGGACCCGGGCAGCGATCGAGGAGCAGCGAAGCGACCTGCCCGGCTACAACGACACCGCGGACGGGCCGCTCTATCCCTACGGGTTCGGCCTGACCTACGAGGACCGGGGCTGACCGGGGCTGACCGGGGCTGACCGCGGTCCGCATCGGATCCACGACTGAGGGACCCCGCCGGGCGGGGTCCCTCAGCCGTCCTGCCAGCAGCCTGCTCGGACGCTCAGGGTCGTGCGGCGGCCTGGCTCGTCGAGCCCCGCACGACGAGCAGGGAGGGCAGCACTACCAGCGGGTCCGGTCGTCGGTGTCCGGTGAGCATCCCGATGAGCCCGCTCACGCCGGTGGCTCCGAGGGAGTCGAGCGGCGCCGCCACCGTGGTGATGCCCGGCGTGACGAGGTCGGCCACCAGGGTGTTGTCGAAGCCGATGACGCTGACGTCCTCGGGAACGCGCGCGCCGAGCAGCCCCAGGCCCCGGATGAGCCCGATGGCCAGCTGGTCGTTGTAGCAGAGCACCGCGGTGCTCGGGAGGCCGGAGAGCTCGGTGAACGACTGGGCGGCGTAGACGCCCGCGTCCACGGTGGGTGCGAACGGACCGATCCGCTGCACCCTCATCCCCAGGTCGTCGGCGGCCTCACGCGCGGCTATCCACCGCTGACCGTCGGCCCACGACGCCTCCGGACCGGCCACGTAGGTGAGCGAGGTGTGTCCGAGCTCGACGAGGTGCTCCACGGCCCGGCGCGCGCCTGCCCGGTTGTCGGTGACGACGCTCGGAACGCCCGCGACCTCCCGGTTGAGCACGACCAGGGGGGTTCGTCGGGAGACCTCGACGATGTCGGCGTCATCCATGCGGGTGCTCGTCAGCAGCAGACCCGCGACGATCGCGCTCGTCCGCTCGAGCGCGTCCCGCTCGAGGCGCCGGGACTCCTGGGTGTCGGAGAGGACGAGCGTGTGGCCCGCCTCGGACGCCGCTCGCTCCGCGCCGCGGATGATCTCGAAGTAGAACGGGTTGGTGATGTCGGGGACGATGAGGGCGATCATGCGAGCCGCCGGGCGATCGGTGTCGCCGTGGGTCGCGCCGCCGCGGCCCAGGCCGGTTCCCGCGGGTCCGGCCGAGCCGGCGCCCTGGCGGGACCGTTCGTACCCGAGCGAGGCGCCCACCCTGAGGATGCGCTCGGCCGTGGCGGCGTTGAGGCGCCCCGGGCGGGAGAAGGCTCGGGAGACCGTCGACGGCGCGACGCCGGCAGCCCTGGCCACGTCGTAGATCGTCACGGCCTTCTCCATGCGAGCCAACGTAGGCAGGGGGGTGGATGCCAGCACACGGGTTGCCACGTGTTGCCGTCCGCCGCGCCGGTGTGCGGTGGCAATTGCCGGGGCCTGTCGGCGCCCCTAGATTGACCGCATGGATCGCCGACCGACGATCTACGACGTGGCCCAGGCCGCAGGCGTCGCTGCCTCGACCGTGTCGCGGGCGTTCGCGCGACCTGGCCGGGTCAAGGCCGAGACGGCGCGACGGATCTTCGAGGCCGCCGAGCAGCTGGGCTACCGCTCGACGATGCTGCCCGGACTCGTCTCGAGCAGGACGAGGACACTCGCGCTCGTCGTCACGGACATCACCAACCCGTTCTACGGCGACATCATCCGCGGCGCGCACGAGGCGGCCCACGACCTCGGCTACACCCTCCTGCTCTCCCACACCCAGGAGGACGCGCAGCTGGAGCGGGAGTGGACCGAACGCGAGCTGACCGCGGTCGAGGGCGTCCTGCTCGCGAGCTCACGCATGTCGGACAGTGCGATCCGGATGATGGCCAAGCAGAAGCCGGTCGTCGTGCTCAACCGGCGGTTGCCGGAGGTGCCCTCGATCCTCGTCGACAACGGCCGCGGGATGCGCCGCGCGGTCGAGCACCTGACCGAGCTCGGCCACGACGCGGTGACCTATGTCGCCGGTCCCGAGTCGAGCTGGACCGACGGTGCCCGGTGGCTGGCCCTCAGGGAGGCAGCCATGGAGCTCGACATCCGCGTCCGACGCATCGGTCCGTGCAACACGCCGACCGTCCACGCCGGCTTCGGTCGGGCGCGCGAGGTCGTCGGGGTGTCGTCGACGGCTGTCATCGCCTACAACGACGCGGTGGCGATCGGTGTCGTCAAGGGACTGACCCGCCTCGGGGTTCCGGTGCCCGAGGCCGTCAGCGTCGTCGGCTTCGACAACACGTTGCTCTCCGAGATCATCGAGCCGGAGCTGACGACCGTGGCCGCCCCGCTGCAGGCCATGGGGGCGACCGCGGTGAAGAACCTCGTGGCGATGATCGGCGGTGCCGTGCCGAGCCGGGAGCCCATCGTCATGCCGGTCCGCCTCGTCGTGCGCCGGTCGACGGGTCAGCGCAGCCGGAACAGGGTCTCGCCGGCGTTGGGCACGACGAACGTCTCGTCGTCGGCCTCGGCCGCGGCCAGGTCGACGGAGTCGGGGTCGAGGTAGCCCAGGTTGGCGGCGCGGCACACCTCCTCGGGGATCCGGGTCGCGAGCGTGACCTTGACGCGCAGCCGCTCCTCGCCGGTCTCGGCGTCGTACGTGCCCGCCCCCCGGAGGTGGGTCGAGTGCGCCAGCGTGCCCCAGTGGATGTGCTTGAAGCGGTCCCACTGCTTCACGAAGTAGTCGCGACAGTGGTAGCCGATCTCGTTGATCTCCGGGTGGCTCGTCGAGATCTCGGTGATGTGCGGTGCGTAGAGGATCACCTCGCCGCCGTCGGCCACGGCCGGCTCGAGCTTGTAGAAGCCCTTGGCCCCGGTCCAGATGTCCTCGTACATCGTCGGGATGACGGAGATGACCCGCCGGACCGGCTCGTGGAGGTAGGTGACGTGGGTGGCGGCGCACACCTCGGCGGCGTTGGCCCAGGCCGAGTCGGTGTCGCCGAACGAGACCGAGTGCAGGTCGAGCGAGCCGCTCTCGCCGACGACGCAGAAGGCGAGCTTGTCGGCAGGCACGAGGGAGGCGCCCTCGTTGATGAGGGCACGGACGGGGGTGATGGCCGTCGTGCCGATGATCTCCGCGGACGTGATGAGTGCGCCGATCCAGTGGGACACGTCGATGATCTGCTGCCCGGCGACGCCGGGGAAGAAGTACTTGTTGCCTCCGGAGATCCCGACCACCTCGTGGGGCAGGACCGGTCCGACGACGAGCGCCACGTCGTGCTCGACGACGGCGCGGTTGAGCAGGACGGGCACGTCCATCGCCAGGCGTCCCTCGGACAGCTCCGCGAGCCGCGCCGCGGGGATCGTGCCGAGGTCGGCGAAGGTCTCCGGGTCCCACCAGGCGTGGTTGAGGACGGTCATCCCGGGATAGGTCTCCTCGAGGCGACCGGCCGCGTAGCCGAGGTGCCGCGCGAGGGCGGCCTCACTCATCGGCTGGTGCGTGCCCAGCGCGATGAGCGTCGTCATCCTCGAGGCCCGGCCGTGGAGCGCACGGTGCACGGCCCCGAGCAGCAGGGGCATCGGGCAGGTGCGGGTGGCGTCGGGGACGATGATGCACACGCTCTTGCCGTCGAGGTCGACGCTGTCGAGCTGCTCGACGATGAACCGCTGCACGGCCTGAGGGTCGAGCACTCCGTCCGCACCGCCGAGGCGGGCGGCCCGCCTCGCAGCCAGCTCGGGGGGCTCGTGGGTCGGGGGCGCGGTCGTCATGGCCCCACTGTCGCCTCGCGGCGCGCACGTGACAACCCCGGCTGGCAACTCGTGGCAACACGTGGTCCCCCCGTCGCCGGGTCACCCACGATGGGGGCATGACCGCGACCGCAGCCCGACCGCTCGTCCTCGACCCGGACCGTCTCTTCCCCGCAGAGCCGGCGGTGCGGTCGGTTGCCCGCCGTCTCCACGAGGCCGTCCGCGACCTGCCCATCATCTCCCCGCACGGGCACGTGCCGCCGCAGTGGATCGCCGACGACGTCCCGTTCGGCGACCCGACGTCGCTGCTCATCTCACCGGACCACTACATCTACCGGCTGCTGCACGCGCAGGGGGTGGCCCTCGAGGACCTCGGGGTCGGCGGCCGGGTGTTGGACGAGGCGCAGTCGCGCCGGGCCTTCCGTCTCCTGGCGGAGCACTGGCCCGCGTTCCGGGGCACGCCCAGCCGGTTCTGGCTGGAGAGCGAGCTGGGTGACGTCTTCGGCATCGACCAGCGGCTGCACGTCGACACCGCTGACGCGATCTACGACGAGATCGCTGCTCGTCTCGCCTCGCCGGACTACCGGCCGCGTGCGCTGATGGACCGGTTCGACATCGAGGTCCTCGCGACGACCGACGACCCCGCCGACGACCTGCGTCACCACGCAGCGCTCCGGGACGATCCTTCGTTCACGCGCCGGGTGATCCCGACCTTCCGACCGGACCGCTACCTCGAGCCGGCACGGGCCGACTTCGCCGAGCTGACAAGCGCCCTCGGTCGCGCCGCCGATGTCGACACGAGCACCTACGCCGGCTACATCGCAGCGCTCGGGGAGCGCCGGCGGGCCTTCAAGGCGCTCGGGGCCGTCTCGTCCGACCACAGCCACGCCGACGTCGTCACCCTGTCCCTCGACGAGGCCGACGCCGCCCGCATCTACGCGGCGGCGCTGCGTGGTGAAGCCACGGAGGCCGAGTGCACCGCGTTCCGGCGGCACATGCTCGTCGAGATGGCGCGGATGGCGACCGAGGACGGGCTCGTCATGACGCTCCACCCCGCCGTCCACCGCAACCATCACACGGCCACGCTCGAGCGCTTCGGACCCGACAGCGGCCACGACATCCCATACGCCACCGAGTTCACCAAGGGCCTGCAGCCGCTGCTCAACCGGTTCGGCACCGCCGCCGGGTTCCACTTCGTCCTGTTCACGGTGGACGAGACGGTGTACTCGCGCGAGATCGCCCCGCTCGCGGGCTTCTACCCCAGTGTCTACGTCGGCGCCCCGTGGTGGTTCCTCGACGCCCCTGAGGCGATCCGACGCTTCCGTGGCGCGGCGACGGAGACCGCCGGCTTCTACCGCACGTCGGGCTTCATCGACGACACGCGCGCCTTCATGTCCATCCCCGCGCGGCACGACATGTCCCGTCGACTCGACAGCGCCTACCTCGCCCAGCTGGTCGCCGAGCACCGGCTCGACGAGGAGGAGGCCCTGGAGACGGCGGTCGACATCGTGACGACGATCCCACGGAAGACCTTCAAGCTGTGAGCCCTTCGTCGTATGCCGCTGGGCCCGGTCCCGCAGCTGGCTCCCCGCCGCGCCGGTTGAGTCGACGGACGGACGGGCGCCCCGCCGCGCCCGTGCGGATCGTCCACCTCGGTGTCGGCAACTTCTTCCGCGCCCACGCAGCCTGGTACACGGAGCACGCCACGGACTCCGGCGAGTGGGGGATCGCCGCCTTCACCGGCCGGTCCGCGGCCACGGCCGAGGCCCTGGCGGCCCAGGACGGGCTCTACACCCTCCTCGTCCGCGGCCCCGGCGGTGCCCGCCCCGAGGTGATCTCGAGCATCAGCGCCGTCCACCCGGCGGGCGACCTGGACGCCTTGCGCAGCTACGTCGCCGACCCGCACGTCACGGTCGTCACGACGACGGTGACCGAGGCCGGCTACCGGAGGAGTGCGACGGGCGGCCTCGACGCGACAGCCGACGACGTCGCCGCCGACATCGCGGCCCTGCAGTCCGATCCTGCGTCCGGGCGCGTCACGACGACCCCCGGTCGGCTCGTCGCGGGCCTGCTGGCCCGCCGCGCCGCCGGTGCCGGTCCGCTGGCCGTCGTGCCCAACGACAACGTCCCCGACAACGGTGACATGGTCGCCCGCGTCGTCGGTGACCTCGCCGGCGCCGTCGACCCGGGGCTGGGGGAGTGGATCTCCGCGAACGTCTCCTTCGTCACGACCATGGTCGACCGGATCACGCCCCGCACCACCGACGACGACCGTGCCGAGGCGGTGCGTCGGCTCGGGATCGACGACCCCGCAACGGTGCCCACGGAGCCCTTCTCGGAATGGGTCCTCTCCGGCTCCTTCCCGGGCGACCGACCCGACTGGGAGGCCGCCGGGGCTCGGTTCGTCGAGGACGTGGCGCCCTTCGAGCAGCGCAAGCTCTGGCTGCTCAACGGCTCGCACTCCCTGATGGCCTACGCCGCGTCGGCCCTCGGTCACCGGACCGTCGCCGACGCGATCGCCGATCCCGAGGTCAGGTCGTGGGTGGAGGAGTGGTGGGACGCAGCCTCCCCCCACCTGCCGCTGCCCGCCGACGAGGTCGACGCCTACCGGAGCGCCCTGCTCGACCGGTACACCAACCCGTCGATCCGCCACCTCCTCGCCCAGATCGCGGCGGACGGGTCGCAGAAGATCCCGATCCGGGCGGTTCCCGTGGTCCGGGCGGAGCTGGAGGCAGGTCGGGTGAGCCGGGGTGCGCTGCGCCTCGTGGCCGCCTGGATCGCCCACCTGCGCGGGGTCGGAGCTCCGGTCAGCGATGCGCACGCCGAGGAGGTCCTCGCCCTCGGCGCAGGAACGGTCGACCAAGCCACTCGGCGGACCCTCGCACGGCTCGGCCTCGACGCCGGCGACCGGGCCGAGGCGGTCGTGTCCGAGGTCGTGCGTCTCGTGGAGGGCCTCGAGGCACGAGCTCGCTCATGACGCCCGGGGTCGTCATCGGGATCGACGTCGGCACCACGGCCGCGAAGGTCGTCGGCTTCCAGGTCCTCGGCCCCGACGACCGGGGCGCAGAACCGCAACGGTGGACGGCTCAGCACGAGTACCCGTTGGTCCGGCCCCAGTCGGGGTGGCGGGTTCAGGACGTCGACGTCGTGCTCGAGGCCACGCTCCGCTCCGTGGCCGAGGTCGTCGAGCAGCTCGACGGTGCAGCGGTCCTCACGGTGGCGGTCAGCTCTGCCATGCACGGCCTGATCGGCCTGGACGCCGGACAGCGGCCGCTCACCCCGCTCGTCACGTGGGCCGACGCACGTGCTCGGGAGGTCGCTCGTGAGCTGCGGGCCACGGCGCTGGCGTCCACCCTCCACCAGCGCAGCGGGACCCCCGTCCACTCGATGTCACCCCTGACCAAGCTGCGTTGGTTCTCCAGGCACGAGCCGGAGCTGACCGCCTCAGCGCGCTCCTGGGTCGGGCTCAAGGACGTCGTCATCCTCGCTCTCACGGGGCAGCTGGTCACCGAGCTGTCCTCGGCGAGCGGGACCGGGCTGCTGTCCCTCGCGACTCGAACGTGGGACCCGGAGGCGCTCGACCTGGCCGGCGTGCGCCGCGACCAGCTGCCGGAGGTGCTCTCGACGACGGCGAGTCTTCCGCTCTCCCGGGAGGCGGCGGCCCGAGTCGGCCTGCCCGCCGGGACGCCGGTCGTGCTCGGCGCGGGTGACGGCCCCTTGGGCAACCTGGGCACGGGTGCCATCCGCCCCGGCGTGGCCGGCCTGTCCCTGGGCACGAGTGGAGCGCTGCGGCTCGTCGTCGACGGCCCACGCGCCGACTCCTCGGGCAGGCTCTTCTGCTACGCGCTCACCGATGACGCCTGGGTCGTCGGCACTCCGATCAGCAACGGCGGCGCCGTGGTGCGCTGGGCCGGATCGGTCTTTGCCGCTGAGCGGCCGGGCTCCCCCGAGGATCCCGCGGCGCAACCGGTTGGTGATGCTGCGGTCCTGGCCCTCGCGGAGCAGGTCGCTCCCGGGAGCGAGGGCCTGGTCATGCTGCCCTTCCTCCTCGCCGAGCGCGGGCCGCTCTGGGACGCCGACCTGCGTGGCGCGTTCCTCGGCATCCGGCAGCACCACCACCGGGGGCACTTCGTCCGGGCGGCCGTCGAAGGCGTGGCCTTCCAGCTGGCCACGGTGCTCGACGGGTTGGACGCCGTCACCCCGGTCGGCACCATCCGCGCCACTGGCGGGGTCTTTCGCAGCGCCCTGTGGCGTGACGTCCTCGCCGGAGCCCTCGCGCGACCGCTCGTCGTCACCGGGGGAGCGGAGGGCTCGGCGCTCGGCGCAGCGGCCCTGGGCCTCATCGGGATCGGCGCCAGCGAGGGGCTCGAGTCCGCCGTCGAACGACTGTCGCCCGGCCTGCTCGAAGGCCACCACGACGCGACGGTGGTTGCCTCCGAAGCGAGCTCAGCGGCATACCGAATCGCCCGCGCCTCAACGGTGACGCGGCTGCGCGAGCTGGCCACGGCAGCCGAGCTGCTCGCCTGAGTCCAGCGGCGCGAGCCGTCTCCTCAGCTTGCCGGCACGGGGTCCCCGCGGCGCTCGTGCACCCGGGAGCGCCACACGAGCAGCGCAGAGCCGAGGATCGCGGAGGTCACGGAGGCGACGAGGATGCCGGCCTTGCCCACCTCACCCGCTCCGTCCTGGAACGTCAGGGAGTTGACCAGGAGCGAGACGGTGAAGCCGATCCCGGCGGTGCAGGAGACGGCGAGCAGGTCGAGCCACGCACCCCTCGCCTCCGGGTGCAGGCGGAGCGCGCGCGCCCCGAGGAGGGTCGCGGTGACGATGCCGATGGGTTTGCCGACGACGAGGCCGAGCATGATGCCGATCGCAACCGGGTTGCTCAGCGACTCGCCGATCGTGGCCGGGTCGATGCGCATCCCGACGGCGAAGAACGCGAACAGCGGCACGGCGAAACCGGCCGTGAACGGACGCCAGACGTGCTCGAAGCGCTCGGCGCGGGACTCCTCGTCGCCGCCGCGGGGGGTCGCCGGGACGGTGAAGGCGAGGGCGGCACCCGTGATGGTCGCGTGGATGCCCGACGAGTGGACGGCCCACCACGCCAGCACGCCGACGAGGAGGAGCACCCCGGGGTGCGCCCGGCGCCGCACCAGCCAGGCGAAGGCGGCGATCCCCCCGACGCCCGCAAGGAGCGCGGGGAGGTTGAACCCGTGGGCGAAGACGGTCGCGATGATGATGATCCCGCCGAAGTCGTCGGCGACGGCCAGGGTGAGCAGGAAGGCGCGCAGCGCCGTGGGCAGCCGGCGCCCGAAGGCCGAGATGACAGCGACGGCGAAGGCGATGTCGGTCGCCGTCGGGATCGCCCAGCCCCGCGGCTCCCCGGCGGCGAGCACGTTGACGGCGAGGTAGATCGCTGCCGGCGCCGCCATCCCGCCGAGGGCGGCGATGACGGGAAGCGCAGCACGGCGCGGGCTGCTCAGCTCGCCCACGGTGAACTCGCGCTTGAGCTCGAGGCCCACGACGAAGAAGAAGAACGCGAGCAGGCCGTCGGTGGCCCAGGTGGCGATGCTGAGGTCGAGCCCGAGCTGCTCGGGACCGATCCGGACGTCGGAGATGGCTCGGTAGGTCGACTCCCACGGGCTGCTCGCCCAACCGAGGGCGAGGACGCTGACGACGAGCAGGAGGAGGGCGCCGACGTTCTCGGCGCGCAGGGTGTCGAGGAAGTTCCGCTCGCCACCACGGGTCAGCGGGCCGAAGAGGACCCGGCCGTTGCCGTTCCTCCGTCCCTTGCTGCCGGGGCCGGGTGGGCGGGAGTCAGCCACGGACGGTCACGGGCTCATCAGACCCATCTGGATCGGCAGCCACGTCGAGATGGCCGGGGTGAACACGACGACGAACAGCCCGATGACGAGCGCGACGAGGAAGGGGACCAGCTTGGCGACGACCGGCTCGATCCGCAGCCCGGCCACCCGCGCCCCGACGAAGAGGACGTTGCCGACGGGCGGCGTGATGACGCCGACACAGAGGTTGTAGACGATCATCGTGCCGAAGTGCACGGGGTGGATGCCGAAGGACGTGACGATCGGCAGGAAGATCGGCACGAAGATGAGGATGGCCGGCGTCGGGTCCATGAAGGGTGCCGACGACGAGCAGGATCGCCATCATGATGACGAGGATCGCGACCGGGCTCGTCGTCAGCCCCAGCAGGGCCTCCGACACGAGCTCCGGGATCCGGGCGAACGACATGACGAAGGACAGGGCGGACGACACGCCGACGAGGAGCATCACGATCGCTGTCGTCCGGGACGCGTCGAGGACGATCCGGGGCAGGTCGGCCACCTTGATGGCCCGGTAGGCGAAGCCCAGGACGAGGCAGTAGACGACCGCGATCGCCGACGACTCGGTGGCCGTGAACACCCCCGCGATGATGCCGCCGATGACGATGACCATCATGAGCAGCGAGGGGACGGCACGCCAGAGGACCAGCGCCGCCTGCCCGGCCGTCGGGCGCACCGGGGTCTCCGGGTTGGAGTTGCGGCGTGACCAGATCAGCGCGACCGCCATGCAGGCCAGGGCCCAGATGAGGCCGGGACCGACTCCGGCCATGAAGAGCGCGGCGATCGAGGTGCTGCTGACGAGGGAGTAGACGATGAAGGTGTTGCTGGGCGGGATGAGCATGCCCGCAGGGGCCGACGCGACGTTGACGGCCGCGGAGAAGGCCTTGTTGTAGCCCTCCTTCTCCATGCGCGGGGTCATCACGGTCCCGACGGCGGCTGCTGCGGCGACGGCTGCGCCGCTCACGGCCCCGAACATCGCGTTCGCGACGATGTTGGTCTGGGCCATCGAGGCCGGCAGGCGCCCGACGAGCACCATCGCCGCGTCGATGAGGCGACTCGCGATGCCGCCGTTGTTCATCAGCACCCCGGCGAGGACGAAGAAGGGGATGGCCAGCAGGGGGAACGAGTTGATGCCGGCGAACATCCGCTGCGAGATGGCGAGCGCCGCACCCTCGGGTCCGATGAGGACGGCGGCGGCGCCGAGCGACGACAGGCCGATGCCGACCGCGATGGGCACGCTGACGAGGATGCTGACGGCGATCCCCAGGGCGAGGATCAGGGCGGCGAGGGTTGCGGGATCCATGGTGTCTGCTCCTCAGACCGGCTCGGCGGCGTCGTTGATCTCGAAGGCCTCTTCGGTCCGACGGATGATGGCGGTGACGTGGTAGAGGGCGTAGAAGGTGATGATGACGCCCGTCAGGGGCAGCACCAGGTACATCTGGCCGACCGAGAAGGGCAGGGCGGAGAGCTCCTGCGTCCACGCGCGGCCGGCGGCGCGCCAGCCACCCCAGATGAGGATGAGGGCCGCGAAGGCGATGATGACCACCTGGACGAGGATCGAGATGAGCCGTTGCACCGACTCGGGGAACCGGCGGACGACGAAGTCGACGGCGATGTGCCCGCGCTCGCTGAACACGAGTGCCGTGGCGAACAGGCCGAGCCAGACGAACGTCAGGCGGGCCGCCTCCTCGGTCCACGTCGCCGGGTCCTGGGTCACCTGACGGGTGAACACCTGCCACACGACGATCACGACCAGCAGGGTGAAGAGGGCGACCGAGGCGGTGGCCAGGACCCTGTCGAGCCAGCGTTTGATCAGGCGCATCGTTGCACTTCCTTCGGCGGTCGTGGTTTGTGGTGCCGGCTCCGTGCCCTAGCGGGGGTCAGGGCACGGAGCCGGCGGGTGGCGGTCCGCGACGGAGGGGCGCGGACGACCTCTGGGTTCAGCTGGTCACTCTCGGGTCGTCGGTGGTCAGCGTGAACCGATGGTCTCTCACTTGGAGGCGCTCTGCGCGGCGTCGTAGAGCGCCTTCTGGCCCTCGGTCTTGAGGTACTGCGCGGTGAGGGGCTCGAGAGCCTTGCGGAACGCGTCGGCGTCGACCTCGTTGAACTTTGCGCCGGCGGCCTCGGCCGTCTTGACGGCCTTGTCGGTCTCCGCCGCCCAGAGCTGGGTGTGCTCCGCGAAGGTGGCGGCCCACTCCTTGTCGAACGCGGCGCGGTCCTCGGCGGAGAGGCCGTTGAGCAGGGGGCTGTTGATGATCAGGTAGTCCAGGCCCACGAGGTGGTTGGTCCGGGAGTAGAACTTGGCCACCTCGAGGTGCTTCTGCGTCACGTAGGACACCTCGTTGTTCTCGGCGCCGTCGATGACGCCCGACTGGAGCGCCGTGTAGACCTCGCCGAACGCCATCGGGGTGGCGGAGGCGCCCATGGCCTCGACCATGGCGATCGCGAGCGGGCTGTCCTGGACGCGGATCTTCTGGCCCTTGAGGTCGGCCGGCGTGTTGACCGGTCCCTTGCTCGTGTAGACGCTGCGGGTGCCCTGGGTGAAGCCACCGACGACGGTGATCTGGTTGGACGACTCGAGCGACGTGTAGAGGTCGCCGACGACGTCGAGGTTGTTGACGACCTTCATCTGCGACTCCACGGAGTCGAAGACGAGGGGGAGATTGAAGACGGAGAAGTCCTGGTTGAGCTTCTCGAGCTGCGAGCCCGAGACGATCGCGAGGTCGACCGAGCCGTCGCCGACCAGCTGCAGCGCCTCGGCCTGCGCACCGAGCGTCTCGTTCGGGTAGACCTGGATTCCGAGGCGGCCGTTGGTCGCCTTCGCGAGCCGCTCACCGAAGTGCTTCAGCGCGACGTAGGAGGGGTGCTGCTCGGTCTGGTTGAGCGAGAGTCGCAGCGTCTTCTCTGCAGCGGCGGCCTGGGTCGAGCCGCCGCCGTTGCCGGCGCCGGTGGCGGGGCCGGTCCCGGCGCTGCACGCGGCGAGGGCGAGGGCGGAGAGGCCCGCGACAACGCTCGCGGCCAAGGTCTTCGGTGACATGTGGGCAACTTCCTTTCCAGTCCTGCGCGACGTCCTTGGCCACGCAGGTGGGGCATCATGGGTGGCTGTGCTCCCGGCGGGGGCCATCGCTCCGGGATCAGTGAGCCACGCGCGCCGCTCCACGGAGAACGAGTTGCCATCAATTGCCTCCGTGCGGAGCGTCGCCGGACACCTCTCTCACGCGTGGGGCCGCCCGGGCCGGCAACCACGGCAACAGCGTGGCAACCCATTGTCCTCCTCCCGCGAGTTCTGCGATTCCACTGCCGGGCGCCGCAGCGCATGGGAGCCTCGTGAGCACTCGGGGTCAACGGAGTTCAGGCCCTTCCCCGTGGGGGAGGCAGACGGAAGGGAAACCCATGCGCCTGATCAGGTCCACGGTGTCCATCGTCGGTGTCGCTGCGGTGGCGTCGCTCGCCCTGGCCGGGCCGGCTGCCGCCGACCCCGCGCCAGGTCCCGACTCGCATGCCTCGTGCATCGGGCTGGTCTTCCGGCCCCAGGCGGTGGGGGAGCCGCGAACGATCGCCGACCGCATCGCCTACATCAAGGCCAACGAGCTGGCGGAGGGGGAGAGCTTCGGCAACGTCATCGGGGGCTGGTTCGCCCACGCCGACTGCTCCGGTGGGTGACGTCGGACTGCTGACCGAGCCCAGCGGCATCCGGATCATTCCGTATGCCGCTGGGCTCGCTTCGCCGGTCAGCCGGCGTCCAGTGCGGCCAGGTAGGCCACCCCGCGCGGCGCCAGCTCGTAGCCGACCTCGTGGCTGATCGTCAGGCCGAGCGCCTTGAGCCTGCGGATGTCGGCCTTCATCGGGAGCAGCTCGACCCCGCGCAGCGCCGCGAGCTCCTTCGAGACGACGCGCGGGTGGTCGCGGATCCACTCCAGGGTCTGCCGGGTCCAGGGGCCGGAGGGGCGGGCGTCGAGCCGGCCGAGGCGGCGACGTAGGTCCGCGAGCTCCGCAGCGTCGGGGATGGTGTCGCGCAGCTGCACCCGCGGGTCCGCGCCCACCCACTCGAGGTGGACGCGGTAGACGGTGGCGCCGCCCCGGCTGCCGCGTGGACCGGGCTTGCGGTCCTTCGGGGCGAGCGCCTTGCGCAGGGCGGCAGCGTCCTTCATCCCGGCGGCTCGCGCCGCCCGGTCCGAGATCCGGCCGACGTCGGGGACCCGCGTCACGCGGGTGAACCTGACCAGGCCGGCCGCCGTCAGCTGCGTGCCGCCGACCTTGACCCGGGGAGCGTCCCAGCGGCGGTACTGGGTCGTCACCCGACCGTCGCGGATGGCCTCGGCCACCGGTCTGGAGATCAGCACGGCACCATGCTGCCAGAGCGCCGGTCGCGGGGCCGCTCACCTCGTCCGCGGTCCCGTGGGGCCCGTCGCGGCACCGCTAGTCGCCGACCGAGTCGACGATCTCTCCCGAGGGCAGCCGGCGCAGATGGGTCGTCCCGGGGTGGCCGTCGACGAAGCCGACGTTCACCTCGAAGCCCCCGGAGGCCGGGCCGACGAGGCGGACGGACCACTGGCCGTCGACGTGCTCCTCTGCCGCGACCGAAAGGCCGAGGGCGCCTGACTCCGGGGCGACCTCGGCCACCCGGCGGCGGGCCAGGGCGAGCGCGGCGTCGTGGGCGAGGTCCCCGGGACGCGGGGCCGGGCACTGCGCGATGAGGGTGCGAAAGGCGGAGGCGACCGCGGCCGCGATGGCCTCCTGCTGCTCGGACCGCTCTCCGGGGTCGGTCTCGTCCGCGCGGACGCTGGGCGTCGGGAGGGAGACCGACACGTCCACGGCGCTCATCGGTCGGTCGCCGAGGCGGTGCTCTCGGCCGATCCGCACCAGGCATCCCTCCGTCGAGTCCACCAGCGCCACGACGGGGGAGAGCGCCGCGAGGTAGGCGTCCTCCGACAGGGCGCGAACCCGCTTGTCCAGATGCAGGTCGAGGAGGTAGACGTCCTCCGGCCCCTCCGTGCCCTCGAAGGTGACCGCGACGTGGACGTCATCGACCATGCTGAGGTCGCTCAGGGGTGGGGGCGCCATGGGATCAGGGTCGCCGCTCGACGCGCGCCGGTCAACGACGCAGCCGGCGCGTTCCACGTACCGTGGGTGGATGATCAGTGTCGACCTCGCTCGCCGGCTCGTCGCAGAGGGCGTGCTCTGGGAGCCACGGCCTGGCGACCGGTTCATGATCGACCAGCCGACCCTCGTCGACGACGTGTTCTGGATCAGCGAGCTGACCATCGACGTGCACACCTACCACGGTCAACCGCTGCTCGGTTTCAACGGCACGACGGAGTGGGCCCTCGACTCCGTGACCCTGGACAAGGCCGTCTGGCTACCGCGGGAGGACCAGCTCCGGGAGCTGCTCGGCCACCGGTTCGTCGCGCTGAGCCGGGTCGACGGCGGCTGGCGGGTCACCGTCGCGGCAGCCCCGGGGGACCGGGACTTCGACGCCGCCGACGTCGAGGACGCCTACGCCCTCGCGCTGCTCAGCTTCACGTGAGGCCCGACCGGTCGGTCGCGGCTGCTCCCTCCCACGGCCACGCACGCCAACGGCACGCGAAGGGCTCGCCGGGTGCCTGCCGCCCGGCGAGCCACACTCGTCCCCCTGGTCGGTCCGTCACTCCTTGCGAGTGACCGGGATCCTCCTCGTCGGCCGCTCCGGCGCCCCGACGGGCACCCGGATCTCGAGGACACCGTCGACGTAGGTCGCGTTGACGTCCTCGGCAGACACCTCGTGCGGCAGCCGGATGCTGCGGGTGAAGGAGCCGTAGTGCATCTCGCTGCGGTTCTTCTCCCGCTTCTCCTCCCGTCGCTCCCCGGTGATCGTCAGGACGTCCCCCTCGATCGCCACCCTGACGTCCCGGTCGGGGTCGACACCCGGCATCTCCGCCCGGACGACATAGGCGTCGTCCTCGACGAAGTCCTCCACATGGAGGTACGGCGAGAGCCCCATGCCGCGGAGGTTCAGACCGTTCTCGAACCAGTCGAGCACCTCGGCGAACGGGTGCGTCGGCCTCGTTGCGATGCTCGTCATCACCACCACCCTCCTCGCTGCGGATCCGTCGGACCCGGCCCGCAGCGTCATCCTCGGACGGGTGCAGAAGGCTGCCAAGGGACCAAGGTCCCGCTTCCTCCGGGCCCGGGTGCGGGAGACGATGAACATGGAGGGGACCCCGGTGCTGGTGTTCCTCGTCTCGGCACTCTCCATCGACGCGGTGTCTGCCCCGATCCATGGCGTGCAGTTCGTCGTCTGCACTGATGGCGTGGGGTGCACCACGTCCGCGTACTACGACAGTCCCGCCAGCTGAGCCAGCGATGACTACTGGTGCCGGCCCCGGAAGGAGCTATGCCCACAGCTAGCGATCTCATCGCTTTGCCAATCCTCCTCGTTGCTGCACTTGCGGGAGCGCTGATATCCCGACTTGGGAATCGCCGTTCCTGGCCAAAGGCCCTGATCACCTTGCCGCTGGTTCTACTGGGCTGGGCAGGCATGGTGCGTGAGGGAATGATTGACAACTTCGTGCGCTGGCTCTCACCGGCGTGGAGTTGGCCTCTGGCAACGATCGCTTTCGCGAGCCTACTGCTGGGCCTCATCTTGTTTCTGCAGAAAGTGCCGAAGATCGTTGCGGCATGGATTTCACTAAGCGCTGCCTTTGTCGCGACATTCACCCTCACGAACGCTCGAGGCGGGCGCGGAAGGGAGTTGGTAGTTGCTTCGAAGCCGCCGAGCGCTTCATTCCGGTCTCATTCCGAGAAATGATCCTCGATGTGTTGCCGAATGTTGCGCTCTATGCGCCCCTCGGCTTCGGTCTCGCGGCACTCGGTTTAGGAGCGCGTAAACTTACTTTGCTGTCTGGGCTTACGGCGGCAATGGTTGAGTTGGCTCAAGCCGTGGTAACGGATCGCGTGTGCGCCCCTCGCGATGTGTTCGCCAATGTGCTGGGCACGCTCTTTGGGGCCTTCGCCTTGGCGTGTTGCCTAGTCCGGCTTGGCGGGGTAGGGCCGGGACTGAAGAATGGTGATGGTGGCCGTCCGGGTCCGGACGTGCATGCTGTTCACGACGGCATCAGCAGCGGCCGCACCTAGTCTTGGTAGACGGACGTTTCAGCCAGGCCCGATGGCCCCTCTCAAGAGGCTCACCAGCTGCCCCGACAGCGCCTGCGGAGCGGCTACGAGCCCTGTAGAACCCAGCGTGTGCGGAGAGCCATTGAGGTCAGTGACGGTGACTCCTGCTTCACGAGCGATGGCAACGCCCGCGACGACATCCCACGGGTTGTTGGAGTGGATCACAACGGCATCGAGGTACCCGGCGGCCACCCAGGCGAGGTCCGTCGCAGCTGAGCCGACAGCGCTGTTTAGCTCGAGACCGGCGGAGGCCGAGCTCGGCGCCGCTCCATAGGGAGAGGAGCTGGTCTAGGTGGCCCGCCTCGACTGTGGGATCACGCCGGTGGTTCACCATCCAAATGGTCTCGATCTCTCGTCACAGGCTCCGCCGCCAGCAAACCAGGCGAGACCCTGACGATGGTCTGCGCACGCCCTTGACACAGACAGCCGGATTCGGGCGGTTTCGGCCGTACCTGGCCGGACATGCAACAGGCCCCTGACTTGCGGTGTTCCCGCAGGTCAGGGGCCTGTTCGCGCCTGTCTTTCAAGGGTGCCCCCGGCAGGATTCGAACCTGCGCTCCCGCCTCCGGAGGGCGGTGCTCTATCCCCTGAGCTACGGGGGCGGTCGTGCACTCTTCGTGCGCCCCGTGAGGTTAGCAGCACTGGGCCCGGAACGCGGAATCACCCCGGCCGATGCGGCTGTGGGAGCACCGGGAGGAGCGACACCGCGCCTGACCGGGGACGGAGCTCAGCGGCATACGGCAGGCGGGTGGGTGGGGGCGAACGCCGTCAATAGACTCCACGCATGACTCCCGAGGCGCTGCGTCGGCTGCTCGAGCAGGTCGCCGCCGCGGCCGCGCGGGTGGGGGAGCTGCCCGACGAGGCGGAGGCCGGGCCGCCGGCCGGACCGATCTTCCGGCCAGTCGACGCGCGGTCCTCCGGGGTCGTCGCCGACTGGGTGACGCCGGTCGCCCAGCGGTGGGCACCCGAGCTCGACCTCGAGCCGGTCGAGCTCGGGCGGGTGCTGGCCCACCGTCTCGCCGACGACCCCGCGATCACTGCCGTCGAGGTCGCACCCACCGGGCTGCTCTCAATCACCCTGGCCGACCCCGAGCGATCGGCCATCATCGACGAGGTCCTCGAGCGCGAGGAGACCTATGGCCTGCTCCCCGGCCAACGCGTCCCCGACCCTCAGCTCGACCCCGACCCGGCGCTCGAACGCGACCGGCCCGACGACCTGCCCGCCTGGCTCGGCGACGACCCCTCCCTGCGCCCCGCTCAGCTGGCCCACGCCCGCCTGCACCGCCTCATCCGCACGGCCCGGGCCGCCGGTGTCCAGATCCGGCCGACCGACCGCCGAGAGGAGCTCGGCCACGTCGCCGAGCGACTCCTGCTCGTCGCGCTCGCCGACTTCCCGCAACGCATGGACCGCCACGAGGGCGACCCCGTCCAACAGGTCCGGGCCGTCACCGAGCTCGGCGCGCTCGCGGACGGCTGGACGCAGCCGATCCGGCCGCGCACCATGGGGGAGCACACCCGCGGAATCCACGGAGCGCGGCTGGCCCTCGCGACCGCCACCGCCATCGTCTTGCGCAATGGACTGACGCGGCTCGGTGCCGCAGCCCCCGAGAGGATGTGAGCATGCGCGCACACGAAGCC
The DNA here is from genome assembly GCF_040365325.1 of Intrasporangium sp. DVR. Classification (NCBI taxonomy): domain Bacteria; kingdom Bacillati; phylum Actinomycetota; class Actinomycetes; order Micrococcales; family Intrasporangiaceae; genus Intrasporangium; species Intrasporangium sp. DVR. Next base: position 419,692 of record NZ_BAABZW010000001.1, read on the forward strand.
GGCGCCCTGCACGCCGAGGGATACCGTGGGCCGACCTGGCTCGAGCCCCCCGGCGACGTCAACGCGCTCGTGCCGTCCCTCTGGGCCTCGTCCGTCGGGCGGGCAGCCGATGGCATCCTCACTGTCGGTGGGGTCAGCGTCCTCGACCTGGCCCGCGAGTTCGGCACGCCCGCCTACGTCCTCGACGAGGACGACTTCAGGACGCGGGCGCGTGAGTTCAAGCAGACCTATGCGGAGGTCTTCGACGACCTGTGCGGCGGCGCAGACGTCTACTACGCCGGGAAGGCCTTCCTGTGCACCGAGGTCGCGCGGTGGATCCGCGACGAAGGCCTCTTCCTCGACGTGTGCACCGGTGGGGAGCTCGCCGTCGCCATGCGCGCCGGTGTGCCCGGCTCCAGCATCGGGATGCACGGCAACAACAAGAGCGTCAGTGAGATCCGAGCCGCGCTCGACTACGGCGTCTCGCGCATCATCGTCGACTCGTTCGAGGAGATCGAGAGGGTCTCCGCCATCGCCGCCGAGCTCGGCGTCGTCGCCCCGGTCCTCGTCCGTGTCACGGTCGGGGTCGAGGCCCACACGCACGAGTTCATCGCGACGGCCCACGAGGACCAGAAGTTCGGGTTCTCGCTCACGGGGGGCCACGCCATCGAAGCGGTCCGACGCATCCTCGACCGGCCCGACACCCTGCGCCTGCTCGGCCTGCACAGCCACATCGGCTCGCAGATCTTCGACACGGCCGGCTTCGAGGTGTCCGCCCGGCGCGTCCTCGGCCTGCACACCCAGGTCGCCCGCGAGCTCGGCGTCGAGCTGCCCGAGCTCGACCTCGGCGGCGGCTTCGGCATCGCCTACACGACCGAGCACGACCCGCAGCCGCCGAAGGCGCTCGCCGTCGGGATGGCAGAGATCGTCGAGCGCGAGTGCCGCGCGGACGGGGTGGCCGTCCCGCGGATCTCGATCGAGCCCGGCCGCGCCATCGCGGGCCCCAGCACCTTCACCCTCTACGAGGTGGGCACCGTCAAGCCGGTCGAGCTCGACGGAGGATCGAGCCGCCTGTACGTCTCCGTCGACGGGGGGATGAGCGACAACATCCGCACCGCGCTCTACGACGCCGACTACTCCTGCACGGTCGCCAACCGCCGGTCGGAGGCGACGCCCTCGCTCGGTCGCGTCGTCGGACGGCACTGCGAGAGCGGGGACATCGTCGTCAAGGACGAGTTCCTTCCCGGGGACGTCGGGCCCGGCGACCTCATCGCCGTCCCCGGGACCGGCGCCTATTGCCGGGCCCTGTCGAGCCAGTACAACCACACGCCCCGCCCGCCGGTCATCGCCGTGCGGGACGGCCGGGCCCGGGTCATCGTGCGTCGTGAGACGATCGACGATCTGCTCGCGCTCGATGTCTGACCTGCGCAGATCCTGCGCGAAGATGTCCGGATCCCGATACGAACAACGCCCAGGAGCCCCCCGAACGGCAGGATTCGCACGTGGACACTGATGTGAGGACCGTGCTGTGAGCGCCCGCCAGCCCCTCCGCGTCGCCCTCCTCGGTGCCGGCGTCGTCGGCGGTGCCGTGGCCCGACACCTCACGCAACGCGCCGACGACATGGCAGCGCGAGTCGGTGTGCCGCTCGAGGTCGTCGGCATCGCGGTGCGCCGGGCCGGCCGGGACCGCTCCGAGCTCGGCGTCGACGCCTCGCTCTTCACCACCGACGCAGAGGAGCTCGTGACCCGCGCCGACCTCGTCGTCGAGGTCATCGGTGGCATCGAGCCGGCCCGCTCGCTCATCCTCCGGGCGATGGAGCACGGCGCCTCCGTCGTCACCGCCAACAAGGCCCTCCTCGCCGAGGACGGCCCGCGACTCTACGCGGCCGCGGCCAAGCACGGCGTCGACCTGTACTACGAGGCCGCGGTCGCCGGGGCGATTCCCCTGCTCCGGCCGCTGCGCGAGTCGCTCGCGGGCGACGAGGTCCGCAAGGTGCTGGGCATCGTCAACGGCACCACCAACTACGTCCTCGACAAGATGGACACGACGGGCGCGGGTTTCCAGGACGCGGTCGAGCAGGCCCAGGCGCTCGGCTACGCGGAGGCCGACCCGACCGCCGACGTGGAGGGCTTCGACGCCGCCGCCAAGGCCGCCATCCTCGCTTCCCTCGCCTTCCACACCAGGGTGTCGGGCAGCGACGTCTACCGCGAGGGCATCACCGAGGTCTCGGCCGCGGACGTCGCCGCCGCCCGTGAGATGGACTGCGTCGTCAAGCTGCTCGCCATCTGCGAGCGCACCGACGGCGGGGTCTCGGTCCGGGTGCACCCGGCGATGATTCCCCGGTCGCACCCGCTCGCAGGGGTCCGGGAGGCCTTCAACGCCGTCTTCGTCGAGGCCGATGCCGCCGGACAGCTGATGTTCTACGGACGCGGGGCGGGCGGCGAGCCGACCGCCTCGGCCGTCCTCGGGGACCTCGTCGCCGTGGCCCGGCACCGGGTCGGCGGCGGGCTCGGGCCGGGAGAGTCGAGCTACGCCGACCTGCCGATCCTGTCGATGGGCGACGCCCAGACGCGCTACCACGTCAGCCTCGACGTGGCCGACCGCTCCGGTGTCCTGGCGAAGGTCGCGGCTGCGTTCGCCGCACACGACGTCTCGATCGAGACCGTGCGCCAGCAGCTCGTCCCCGCTGACGACGACGCCGACCCAGCGGGTGGCGCGACCGGCGGCGGTCCCGACGCCAGCGGCGCTCGCAACGGCACCGGCGCGGGTACTGGCCGGGCCAACCTCATCATCGTCACGCACACCGCCACGGACGCAGCGCTGTCCGCGACCGTCGCGAGCCTCCGGACTCTCGACGTGGTCCGTGGCGTCAACTCCGTCATGCGCGTGGAAGGCTCCTGATGGCTCACCAGTGGCGCGGAGTGATCCGCGAGTACGCCGACCGGCTGCCCCTCCTCGAGGGTGCCCCCGTGGTCACGCTCCACGAGGGTGGCACGCCGCTGATCCACGCGGCGAAGTTGTCCGAGCGCGTCGGCGCCGAGGTCCACCTCAAGTACGAAGGACTGAACCCGACCGGCTCGTTCAAGGACCGCGGCATGACCACGGCGATCAGCGTCGCCGCCAAGCACGGTGCCCGGGCCGTCATCGCGGCCAGCACCGGCAACACGAGTGCCTCGGCCGCCGCCTACGCCACCAAGGCAGGCATGGCCTGCGGCGTGCTCGTCCCCGACGGCAAGATCGCCATGGGCAAGCTGAGCCAGGCGATCGCACACGGTGCGACGCTGCTGCAGGTCGAGGGCAACTTCGACGACTGCCTGACCCTGGCCCGCAAGCTTGCCGAGGCCTACCCCGTGGAGCTCGTCAACTCGGTCAACCCGGCCCGGATCGAGGGGCAGAAGACGGCCGCCTTCGAGATCGTCGACGCCCTCGGTGACGCGCCGGACATCCACTGCCTGCCCGTGGGCAACGCCGGCAACATCACCGCCTACTGGAAGGGCTACCGCGAGTACTCCGCGGATCCCGCGGTCAGCGAGCAGCCGGGTCCCGCGAGGCAGCTGCCGCGGATGTGGGGCTTCCAGGCTGCAGGCGCAGCTCCCCTCGTGCTCGGCCACCCCGTCGACCACCCCGAGACCATCGCCACGGCGATCCGCATCGGCAACCCCGCGTCGTGGGGCCAGGCCATCGCTGCCCGCGACGAGTCGGGCGGCCGCATCGACGCGGTCACCGACGAGCAGATCCTCGAGGCGCACCGCTACCTCTCTGCCGAGGAGGGCGTCTTCGTCGAGCCCGGCTCCGCGGCCTCGGTGGCGGGCCTGCTCGCGAGCCATGCCGCGGGCCTCGTCCCGGCCGGTGCGCGGATCGTCTGCACGGTCACCGGTCACGGGCTCAAGGACCCGCAGTGGGCGCTGCGGACGGCCGACGGCTCAGACGTGACCCCGACCCGCATCCCCCTCGACGCCTATACCGCAGCGCACGCCCTCGGGCTCGAGGACTGACGTGACCACCGCGGCACGCTCGGTGCGGATCCGCGTCCCGGCGAGCACGGCCAACCTCGGTCCAGGTTTCGACTCCATCGGCCTGGCGCTCGGACTGTGGGACGAGTACGTCGCCACGGCCCTCGACACCCCGACCCTCGAGGTCCAGGTGACGGGGGAGGGGTCCACTGAGGTGCCGACGGACGAGTCGCACCTCGTCGTGCGCACCATGCGCCACACGTGGGAGGTGCTGGGCGTCACCGCCCCGGCGGGGCTCCGGCTGGCAGCGTGCAATGGCGTCCCCCACGGCCGCGGCCTGGGCTCGTCCGCCACCGCGATCGTCGCGGGCGTCGTTGCGGCACAAGCATTGTCGTATGCCGCTGAGCTCGCTCCCGGCGCGCCCGTGCCCCTTGACCTCGTGGTGGCGTCCCACCTCGCGAGTCTGCTCGAGGGCCATCCGGACAACGCGTCCGCCAGTGTCTACGGCGGTCTCACCGTGAGCTGGATGCCGGACGGCACCGGCGCCGACCTCGGTGAGACGACGGTGACCGCCCGCCCGGTCCTGCATCCTGATGTCGACGTCGTCGCCTTCGTCCCGGACCAGCAGCTGGCCACTCGACACGCCCGGGCCGTCCTCCCGTCGTCGGTGCCGTTGCAGCACGCCGCCGCCAACAGCGGGCGGGCTGCGCTCCTCGTCCACGCCCTGACGACCGAGCCGGTGCACCTGCACGCCGCCACCCGGGACTGGTTGCACCAGGAGCCCCGCCGCGCGTCCTACCCCGAGTCGATGCGGCTCGTCGACGCCCTGCGCGCCCAGGGGCACGCCGCCGTCATCTCCGGAGCCGGCCCGACCGTGCTCGTCCTGACGACCCGCGACCGGGCGTCCCTCGTCGTGGCGCCAGCCGGGCTGCACCAGTGGGCCAGGTTGACCCCCGGCATCCCGACGACCGGCGTCACCGCAGTCGTCGCCACCTGAGCCGCAGGGCCCTGCACCACACCGGGCACCCTGCCACGCCCCGGGATCCGGCGTCGTGCGTGGCACGGCAGCCGCTGTGGTGCCGTGGGCGGGCGGGAGGAGCGGGAGGAGCGGGAGGGGCGGGGACCTGGGAACGAGCCCAGCGGCATACGGTGTGACCGGGCGGACGCGCGAGGCTGGGACGGCGGTGCTAGAGTGAGGGCGCACCAAGGCCGCACGACGCAGGCTGGTGCATTCACCCCCACACTGAGGCGATTGTCTCTCGGCGCTGTGCGCCGACGTGGATCTCGATAGGCCAGAGTCACTGGCCCCAGTCCGGCCCCGTGGGATCTCCCGGGCCGCAAACGAGGGGGAAGGATCCTTCGTGTCAGAAACCACCACCCGTCCCGTGTCAGGTCTTTCCGCAATGAAGCTGGACGAGCTCAAGACCGTGGCCACGTCGATGGGAATCAAGGGCACCGCGAGGATGCGCAAGAGCGATCTCGTCGAGGCCATCAAGGCTCGGCAGTCCGGCGGCTCGCCGGCTCCCGAAACGGCTCCGTCCGACGCCTCCGCCCCAGCGCGGGCTCCGCGGCGAGCGAGCCGCGAAGCCGGTTCGGCCAGCGCGCCGGCAGACCAGGTGTCGCGGGAGAGCGCTCCGCCGAGCGTCGAGCCGGCACCCCAGCAGGCACCCCAGCAGGCACCCCAGCAGGCACCCCAGCAGGCACCCCGGCAGGACAACGAGCGGGGCGCCGGCCGGCCGGACCGAGCGACCGGTCGTCGTGCCGGCCAGCCGGACCGGGCGGAGCGCGCGGCCGAGGCCGTGGCAGCCGTCTCCGTCGAGGCCGGCGTCCGGCAGGACCGCACCGGGTCCCGTCCCGAGGCGTCTCCGGAAGCGGACGTCCGCGGGTCCGAACGGCCGGGCCGCGAGCGACCTGAGGGGGACCGCCAGGAGGCCGACCGCCAGGAGCACGAGGGCCGACGCCAGCGCGAGCGCCGTGACCGCCGTGACCGGCAGCAGGACCGCGACATCCGGCAGGACAACCGGCAGGACGCCCGTCAGGAGAACCGGCCGGAGAACCGTCAGGAGAACCGGCAGGAGAACCGGCCGGACAACCGGCAGGAGAACCGGCAGGAGAACCGCCAGGACTCCCGTCAGGACGACCGGCAGGGCCGCGAAGCCCAGGACCGTGGCGACCGCGACGGTCAGGAGGCCCGGGACAGCCGGGACGTCCGGGACGGCCAGCAGGTGGGCGGCAGATACGACGACGACGACCGCGGCGGCAACCGTCGCAGCCGCAACCGTCAGCGCAGCCGGGACCGCAAGCGCGGCCGCGGGGTCCCCGGTCAGGAGTGGACCGAGGCGGAGCCCCAGATCGGTGACGACGACGTCCTCGTCCCGGTGGCCGGAATTCTCGACGTGCTCGAGAACTACGCCTTCGTCCGCACCTCCGGGTACCTGCCCGGCCCGAGCGACGTCTACGTCCCGCTCGGCATGGTCAAGAAGCACGGCCTGCGCAAGGGTGACGCCGTCACGGGCGCGGTCAAGGCGCTGCGTGAGGGTGAGCAGCCGACCGGCAACGTCGGGCGCCAGAAGTTCAACGCGCTCGTCCGCCTCGACAGCGTCAACGGGCAGAGCGCCGACGACGCGCTCAAGCGGGTGGAGTTCGGCAAGCTCACCCCGCTCTACCCGCAGCAGCGGCTGCGGCTCGAGACCGAGCCTGGCCAGCTGACGACCCGGATCATCGACCTCGTCGCGCCGATCGGCAAGGGCCAGCGGGGCCTCATCGTCGCCCCGGCGAAGGCCGGCAAGACGATGGTCATGCAGGCCCTCGCCAACGCCATCACGACGAACAACCCCGAGTGCCACCTGATGGTCGTCCTCGTCGACGAGCGACCCGAAGAGGTCACCGAGATGCAGCGCGCCGTGAAGGGCGAGGTCATCGCCTCGACCTTCGACCGTCCGGCCGACGACCACACGACGGTCGCCGAGCTCGCCATCGAGCGGGCCAAGCGTCTCGTCGAGCTCGGCCACGACGTCGTCGTCCTCCTCGACTCGATCACCAAGCTGGGCCGCGCCTACAACCTGTCGGCACCGGCAAGCGGCCGGATCCTCTCGGGCGGCGTGGACTCGGCCGCGCTCTACCCCCCGAAGAAGTTCTTCGGGGCGGCGCGCAACATCGAGAACGGCGGTTCCCTGACGATCCTCGCCACGGCTCTCGTCGAGACCGGGTCGAAGATGGACGAGGTGATCTTCGAGGAGTTCAAGGGCACCGGCAACATGGAGCTCAAGCTCGACCGGCAGCTGGCCAACCGGCGCATCTTCCCCTCGGTCGACATCAACGCGTCGGGCACGCGTCGCGAGGAGATCCTGCTCGCCAGCGAGGAGCTGAAGATCATGTGGAAGCTCCGCCGCGTCCTGGGCGGGCTCGACAGCCAGCAGGCGATCGAGCTGCTCCTCGACCGACTCAAGAAGACGAAGACGAACTACGAGTTCCTGACCCAGGTCCAGGCGACGAGCAGCAGCAAGCTCGACGACGAGGCCTGACCCGACTCCGTGGGTCCGTGGGTCCGTGGGTCCGTGGGTCCGTGGGTCCGTGGTGCCAGGCGAACAGCCAGTTGTTCGCCTGGCACCACTTTCATGGGGTCATGCCGCTCGCAGCGCCCGATGCCCCTGGACGACTTGGGCCATGAACCGGTCCGGGGCGAGGCGCAGCCCCAGCACGGGAATCCGCAGCACCGCAGCTCCGGCCAGGACCACCGCGTTCTGGCGGAGCGCATCGTCGACCGGAGACAGGGCGAGGGCGTGGTGGCCGCCGTCGATCTCGATAACGAGGCCGATGTCCTCCCACGCCACATCGAGATAGACCCTCCCACCCGGCAGCGTGCGGACGACCTGTCGGCTCGGCTCCGGGAGGCCGTACTCGCGGCACAGGCGCGCGAAGTCCAGCTCGCCCAACGACTGGGCGCCGTCGCACACGTCTCGGATCACCCGCCCCAGAATGGACTCGCGTGGACGCCTCGCCAGGGCGGTCCAGGCGGCCAGGATTCGCTCCGGTGGGACGAGCCGTTGCTGGAGGACCAGGCACACGATGAGGGCTGCCTGGCGGTCCGACTTCGCCCAGCCCGCCGCCCGCAGCGTTGCGACCTCGGGCCTTACCCTCGGCAGGCCTGCCGTGATGGTCTGGCCGACCACACGGCGCCGATGAAGCCGCACGCCCTGGACCTGGTGATGCCGGTTGTTGGCCGGCATCGTGACGTCGACGCAGTCGGCGCTGAAGCCCTTGAGGCCGGCTGCGATCAGGGCTGACACGCCGTCCAGCACCGCACCGCTCCCGCTCTCCCAGAGCGCCTGCCACAGGACGCCCTCCCCACGCGGTGCCTCGGTGCCGATGACGACCGTCTGTCGGCCGGCCAGGCGCCACCGACCCGCCGCCACCTCCGAGGCGACGTCGAACCTCGTCAGACCCACGGCGCGCAGGGCACGGCGGTGCGCGACTCCACCATGCATCTCGGCGATCGCCTGCGCCTTCTCGTGCCGGACCGCCCGACTCGTGCGCCAGGTCCGCTGCGCGGATTCTCGCTCGGCAGGCATGTCCACGATTGTGGGTGACCAGTCACCTCCCGCGCGGGGCCCCTGTGGACGGCGACGCTCTGTGCTGCCAAGCGAACAACCTGATGTTCGCTTGGCAGCACGGGGAAGAGCACTGCCGGGCCGAGAGGGCTGGGGAATGCCGGCCGCCGTCCAGGCGTTTTGGGCAAGGTGCGCCATCTCTGGCACACTCTTCCTTTGGACCGGTTCACGGCATGCGCGCCGACCCGGCCACTCAAACCAAGGAGACTGTCTTGAAGAAGGACCTTCACCCCGAATACGTGGAGACCCAGGTCACCTGTACCTGCGGCAACACCTTCACGACCCGCAGCACCGCGAAGAACGGCGCCATCCACGCTGACGTCTGCTCGCAGTGCCACCCGTTCTACACGGGCAAGCAGAAGATCCTCGACACCGGTGGCCGCGTGGCCCGGTTCGAGGCCCGTTACGGCAAGAAGGCCGCCAAGTAGGTCTCCCGCTCGCCGGCTCCCACGACTACGGTCGTCGGGGGCCGGCGTTCGTCTTTTCCAGCGGCACCGGCCAGACCAGAGGTGGACACCATGCTCGAGTCAGTCCAGGCGATTCTCGATGAGTACGCCGACCTCGAGGCCCGCCTCGCCGACCCGGCGGTCCACGGCGACCAGAGCCTCGTCCGCACGCTGAACAAGCGCTACGCCGCCCTCGGGCCGACGGTCGCGAGTGCACGGGCCTGGCAGGCGGCCCGCGACGACCTCGAGGCCGCCCGCGAGCTGGCGACCGAGGACAGCGCCTTCGCCGAGGAGGTCCCCGCACTGGAGGAGACCCTCGCCGAGGCGGAGGAGCACCTCCGGCGCCAGCTCATCCCGCGCGACCCCGACGACGACCGCGACGTCATCCTCGAGGTCAAGGCGGGGGAGGGCGGTGACGAGTCGGCCCTCTTCGCCGGCGACCTGCTGCGCATGTACCTCCGTTACGCGGAGCGACGGGGCTGGAAGGTCGAGGTGGAGGACGCGACCGAGTCCGACCTGGGCGGCTACAAGGACGTCCGCGTCTCGATCAGGGCCAAGGGCACGCCGGGCCCGGGGGAGGCTCCGTGGGCCCGGCTCAAGTACGAGGGAGGGGTCCACCGGGTCCAGCGGGTGCCGGTCACCGAGTCGCAGGGCCGGATCCACACGAGTGCTGCCGGTGTGCTCGTCATGCCGGAGGCGGAGGATGTCGAGGTCACCATCGACCCCCACGACCTGCGCATCGACGTCTACCGCAGCTCTGGGCCCGGTGGGCAGAGCGTCAACACGACCGACTCCGCGGTCCGGATCACCCACCTGCCGACGGGTCTCGTCGTCTCCTGCCAGAACGAGAAGAGCCAGCTGCAGAACAAGGAGGCCGCTCTCCGTGTGCTGCGCGCGCGCCTGCACCAGCTCGCGAAGGACGAGGCGGACGCCGAGGCCTCCGCGGCCCGCCGCAGCCAGGTGCGCACCGTCGACCGGTCGGAGCGGATCCGCACCTACAACTACCCGGAGAACCGGATCGCCGACCACCGCACGGGCTACAAGTCCTACAACCTCGACGCGGTCCTCGACGGGGACCTCGACCCGGTCGTCCAGTCCGCGCTCGAGGCGGACGAGGCGGCCCAGCTCGCCGCCCTGGTCGAGTCATGACCGAGCTGCGCGATGTTGTCCGCGCGGCCACCTCGACGCTGCGGGAGGCCGGCGTCGCGTCTCCCGACGTCGATGCGGTCGAGCTGGCGGCCCATGTCCTCGGCGTCGACGCGGCCGAGGTGCGGCGGCTCATGATCGTGGGGGGATCGCTGACCGACCTCTTCGAGCAGTCGTACGCCGCTGTGCTCGCTGAGCGCGCCCGGCGGGTCCCGCTCCAGCACCTCACCGGACGCGCCCACTTCCGCACCCTGACCCTGCACGTGGGGCCCGGGGTCTTCGTGCCTCGCCCGGAGACGGAGGTCCTCGTGGAGCTCGCCCTCGCGGAGGTCGACCGCATCCGGGGGACCCGGCCCAGCGGCATACGGCTGGTCGACCTGTGCTCCGGCTCGGGAGCGATCCCCTTCGCCGTCAAGGCGGAGCGCCCGCACGTCGAGGTGCGCGCCCTCGAGCTCTCCGGGGACGCGGTGGCGTGGGCCACGGCGAACCGGGACCGGCTCGGCCTCGACGTCGAGATCGTCGAGGGCGATGCGACGGAGCCGGCCTTCGAGGACTGGACGGGGAGCGTCGACCTCGTCACGGTGAACCCGCCCTACATCCCCACGACCTCCGTCCCCATCGACCCCGAGGTGCGCGACCACGACCCGGAGGTGGCGCTCTACGGCGGCAGCGAGGACGGGCTGGCGATCCCCGTGCTGGTCGCGGCGGCGGCGGCGCAGCTGCTCGGGCCGGGGGGCCTGCTCCTCATGGAGCATGCCGACACCCAGGGAGAGTCGCTGCCCGACCGGCTGGCCCGCACCGGCCACTGGAGCGGCGTCGTCGACCACGACGACCTCTCCGGTCGTCCCAGGGTGACCGCAGCCCGGCGAGCCTGACGCCGGCACGGGACGCGGGCCCCGTCGCAGTAGGCTCTGCCGCGTGAGTGAGCGCTACGACTGCACCGACCCGACGGGCCGAGCGGACGGCATGGCTGCGGCGGGAGCCGCGATCCGCACCGGCCGGCTCGTCGTCCTGCCCACGGACACCGTCTATGGCGTCGGGTGCGACGCGTTCGACGCCGACGCGGTCGCTGCGGTCCTCGCTGCCAAGGGGCGCGGCCGTGACATGCCGCCGCCGGTCCTCATCCCGACCGCGCGCACCGCGCACGGCCTGGCGACGCAGCTCCCGGACTACGCGCAGAGGCTGATGGAGCATTTCTGGCCCGGCCCGCTCACGCTCGTCCTCAAGGCGCAGACGTCGCTGCACTGGGACCTCGGCGACACCAACGGCACCGTCGCCCTCCGCGTCCCCGACAACGAGATCGCCCTCGAGCTGCTCCGGGACATCGGGCCGATGGCCGTCACGAGCGCCAACACCACCGGCGCGCCGGCGGCCCGGACCGCCGCCGAGGCGCAGGAGATGCTGGGCGAGTCGGTCGCCGTCTACCTCGACGGCGGCACGAGCACCGACGCGGCCCCGTCGACGATCATCGACTGCACCGGAGCCGAGCCGCGCACGCTTCGACTCGGTGCGCTGTCGCAGGCGCAGATCGACGCCGTGCTCGCCCCCGAGCCCGAGACGGAGCCAGAGCCCGTGTCGGAGCCCGTGTCGGAACCCGTGTCGGAGCCCGTGTCGGAGCCCGGGACGGAGGATGCGCCCGTGGGGGAGGACGCGCCCGTGGGGGAGCCCGACCCGCAGGACGCCCCATCGACGGAGAGCCCTGAGCACGGCACCGGGCCCACGGCCTAGAGTTGGCCTGCACAGCGCCACCTCGAACGCACCCAGCATCAGCTACGGAGATCTCCCATGCCTGACGACCCGACGTTCTACGGCTCCGACTTCGGGGCCCTCCAGTCCTTCGACCCGGAGATCGCAGGAGTGCTCCTCTCGGAGCTCGACCGCATCCGCGGGGGACTTCAGCTCATCGCGAGCGAGAACATCAGCTCCCCGGCCGTGCTGACCGCGCTCGGCTCCGTGCTGTCCAACAAGTACGCCGAGGGCTACCCGGGCCGGCGCTACTACGGCGGCTGCTCCGAGGTCGACAAGGCCGAGCAGATCGCCATCGACCGGGCCAAGGAGCTCTTCGGGGCCGAGCACGCCAACGTCCAGGCCCACTCCGGTGCCTCGGCCAACCAGGCCGTCTACGGCGCCTTCATGCAGCCGGGCGACACGCTCCTGGCGATGAGCCTGCCCATGGGTGGCCACCTGACCCACGGGTCCAAGGTGTCCTTCTCCGGCAAGTGGTTCAACGCCGTCGGCTACGGCGTCGACCGCGAGACCGAGGACATCGACTACGCCCAGGTCGAGGCGCTCGCCAAGGAGCACCGCCCCAAGGTGATCTGTGCGGGCGGCTCGGCGATCCCGCGCCTCATCGACTTCGAGCGGTTCCGCGCCATCGCCGACGAGGTCGGGGCGATCCTCTGGGTCGACGCGGCGCACTTCATCGGCCTCGTCGCGGGGCGGGCGATCCCGTCGCCCGTGCCGTACGCCGACGTCGTGACCTTCACGACCCACAAGGTCCTCCGCGGCCCGCGGTCCGGCGCACTGGTCTGCAAGGCCGAGCACGCCGCGGCCCTCGACAAGGCGATCTTCCCGATGATGCAGGGCGGCCCGCAGATGCACACCATCGCGGCGAAGGCGGTCAACTTCAAGGAGTGCGCCACCCCCGAGTACGCCCAGTACGCCAAGGACGTCATCGCCAACAGCAGGCAGCTGGCCCAGTCCCTCAAGGAGGTCGGCATCCGGCCGACCACCGGCGGCACGGACACGCACCTGGCCCTGCTCGACCTGCAGGGGATCGGCGTCACCGGCAAGGACGCCGAGGCTCGCTCCGACGCGGCCGGGATCGTGCTCAACAAGAACGCCATCCCGTTCGACCCCCAGAAGCCGAACATCGCGTCCGGCATCCGGGTCGGCACCCCGTCGGTGACGACCCAGGGGATGGGCCTCGAGGAGATGAAGACCATCGCGCGCCTGATCCACACCGCCGTCACCAAGGGCGACGGTGACCCCGCCTCGGTGGTCAGCCAGGAGGTCCGGGCCGAGGTCACCGACCTCGTCACGCGGTTCCCTGCCTACCCGCGCTGAGAGCCGGTGCCACAGACCAAGCCGGCGTATGCCGCTGGGCCAGCTCAGCGGCATACGCCCTCGTCGTTGGGTGGCTGAGTGCACGAATACGTCCTGATCCTCATCGTCGCGGCCGGCGTGACGTACATCGCCACCCCCTTCGTGCGCAGCCTCGCCGTCGCGACCGGGGCCTTCACCGCCGTGCGGGATCGCGACGTCCACACGACCCCGATCCCGCGCCTCGGCGGTGTCGGGATCTACCTCGGCTTCGTGGCGGCGGCGCTCGTCGCCCGCAACCTGCCCTACCTCGGCACCCTGTTCGGCGACCGGCAGATCCTCGGGGTGCTCGCAGCCGGGGGCATCGTCTGTCTGCTCGGGGCGTTCGACGACATCCGCGAGCTCGACTGGCTCACCAAGCTCGCCGGGCAGATCCTCGCCGCCGGCCTGATGGCCTACGCCGGGGTGCAGCTGCTGTCGCTGCCGATCTCGGGGACGACGATCCTGCCGACCCCGGTCCTCGTCCTCTTCACCGTGCTCGTCGTCATCGCGTCCACGAACGCCGTCAACTTCATCGACGGGCTCGACGGTCTCGCGGCCGGCGTCGTCGGGATCGCCGCGCTCGCCTTCTTCATCTACAGCTACATCGTCTCCCGCGACTTCGTCCCGGCCAACGTCTTCTCCGTCGCCACCCTCATCTCGGCGGCGCTGGTCGGGTGCTGCGCCGGCTTCCTGCCGCACAACTTCAACCCGGCCCGGCTCTTCATGGGCGACTCCGGCGCCCTGACGCTCGGACTGCTCCTGTCCGCGGCGACGATCACCCTCACCGGCAACGTCGACCCGAGCGAGGTGACGGCCAACCAGGTGACCGCCGTCTTCCTGCCACTGCTCGTGCCGATCGCGGTCCTGCTCCTGCCGTTCCTCGACATGCTGCTGGCGGTCATCCGCCGGACCCGGGCCGGCAAGCGGCCCTGGCATCCCGACGCCCTGCACCTGCACCACCGGATGCTGCGGATCGGGCACAGCCACCGGCGGGCCGTGCTCATCATGTACCTCTGGGCGGCCATCGTCGCGCTCGGCTCCGTCTCGTTCGTCGTGTGGGAGGGGTGGCGGCCCCTGGGGGTCATCTCGGTGGCCACCGTGATCGGGGTGCTTCTCACGGTGTGGCTGCCGAAGTGGAGGCCGCACCAGCGCTTGTGATACCTTTCACAAGCACCGGGAGGCGTCATCGATGCTGCTCGCCCTCCGGCCTGATCGCCCCCTTTCGCCACCCGATCCCCACCCGATCCCCACCCCGTGAGGTAGCTCAGTCGTGAGGACCAGCCAGAGCCGCGCCCGTGCGTCGTCGCCGGTCCGCTCGATGCTCCGGACCTCCCTGCTGCTCTCCGCGGTCAGCGTGCCGGTGATCACCCTCGGCGCCTGGCTGCTGCGCGGGGCGGACGGCATGGCCTCGGCCCTCATCGGAGCCGGTGTGGCCGTCGCCTTCTTCGTCGTCGGCGGGCTCGGCATGCGTGCCGTCATCGCCGGCGAGGCCGCGCTGTCGATGGCCGGCGCGCTCGTCGTCTACATCGGCCAGCTCATCGCCCTGGTTGCGGTCTTCCTCGTCCTCCGTGGGGCCGACTGGCTCGACGGACGCGCCTTCGCCGCCGCCGCGATCATCCAGACCCTCGTCTGGCAGGTCGGCCAGGTCGTCGGGTTCCGGCGGGGCCGGCACGAGATCTACCCCGACGTCACCCTGCCCTCGGGATCGTGATGTCCATCTCACCCGGAGGTCGCCATGACCGTTCCCCAGCCACCGTCGGACGACCGTCCAGCCCGGCCCGACCAGCCCGACCAGTCCCGGCAGCAGCCGCCGCCGGCCTCGTCCGCGGACGAGCAGCAGCCGGAGAACGTAGTGATCACCGCGGGGAAGTTCGCCTCCGACCAGACCTCGGCCAGTGTGATCGCGTATCTGATCACCGGCCCGGCCGTCTTCGGCGGGCTCGGCCTGCTGCTCGACCGCTGGCTGGGGACCGGCTTCTTCGTGCTCCTCGGCCTGCTCGGTGGGATGGCCCTGTCGTTGTACGTGATCTGGCTCCGGTACGGTACGCCGTAGCATTCTCGGCTGAACGCAACCTGAGCGGTGCGCCGGGCGGGGCCGGTTCGACGGCACACTTCCCACGCGCCCGGGTCGCGACTCGTGACCGCCCCACCCCGAACCGTTCGGCCCGTAGGTGTTCGACATTCATGACCAAGGAGAGCTTGTGAGCTTCAACGTGCTGGCGTCTCCGCTGGGCACCATGGCCCCCGCGGAGGAAGTGAGCCACTTCCCGCCCACGCCCGAGATCTTCTGGCAGCCGATGTTCTCCCTCGGCCCGGTCACGGTCACCCGGGCCATGATCGTCGCCGCGATCTCCGTGGTCGGCATCGCGTGGTGGCTCATCGCGACGACCCAGCGCGCCGCGGTCGTCCCGTCCAAGGGGCAGTTCCTCACCGAGGGCATCTACGGGTTCGTCCGCAACGGCATCGCCAAGGACATGATCGGCAGCAAGGACTTCCTGCGGTTCGTCCCGCTGCTCTTCGCCCTCTTCATCTTCATCCTCGTCAACAACCTCTTCGGCATCACGCCGTTCATCCAGATGCCGACGATGTCCCGCATCGGCTTCCCGATCGCGCTCGTCCTCATCGTCTACGTCGTCTACCACGCCATCGGCATCCAGAAGCGCGGCCTCGTCGGCTACTTCAAGTTCCTCGTCCCGGGCGGCCTGCCGGGCTGGATCGCGCCGTTCATCTTCGTGCTGGAGTTCATCACCTTCTTCATCACGCGCCCGCTGACGCTCGCCCTGCGACTCTTCGGCAACATGTTCGCCGGGCACATGCTCCTCGTCGTCTTCATCGTCGGCGGGTGGGAGCTGTTCCTGGCGGACAGCTTCTTCCTCAAGCTCGCCGCCCTGCCGTCCTGGGTGCTCGCCTTCGCCTTCACCCTGTTCGAGGGCCTGGTGCAGTTCCTGCAGGCCTACGTCTTCACCCTGCTCGCCGCCTCCTACATCGGTGGCGCGCTCGCCGACGAGCACTGATCGTCGGACCCCCGGGCCGGCTCGTCCGGCCCAGCTGAAAACCCCACAGACATCTGGACGGCACGGTGCCGGCAGATCACCAAAACACACGAAAGAGGAAACATCGTGGAAGGCAACCTCTCGCTCGTCGGCTACGGACTCGCGACCATCGGCCCGGCCATCGCCGTCGGCCTGATCTTCGCCGCTTACATCAACGGTGTCGCGCGCCAGCCGGAGTCCGGCAAGCTCCTCCAGCCGATCGCCATTCTCGGCTTCGCCCTCGCCGAGGCGCTCGCGATCTTCGGCCTGGTGCTCTTCTTCCTCTGACGGTCCCGCTCCGGCTCGTCACGCACCGTTCGCAGCACTAGGCACAAGGAGTATCCGTGCAGCTCAATGCCATCCTCCCGGCTCTGATGCCGGGTCAAGAAGAGGAGCCCTCGGCAAGCCTGCCGATCCTCCCGTACCTTCCCGAGCTGGTCTTCGGCCTCATCGCCTTCGCCATCATCTATTGGGTGGTGCAGACGAAGGTCGTCCCGAACCTCGAGAAGGCCTATGCCGAGCGCACCGAGGCCATCCAGGGCGGCATCCTCAAGGCCGAGGAGGCCCAGGCCCAGGCCCAGGCCGCCCTCGAGCAGTACCAGGCCCAGCTGACCGAGGCCAGAGCCGAGGCGTCGCGCATCCGTGAGGACGCCAAGGCGCAGGGCTCGCAGATCATCGCCGAGATGCGTCAGCAGGCCGCCGCGGAGGCTGCGCGCCTCACGGACATCGCCCACAAGCAGATCGAGGCCGAGCGCCAGCAGGCGGTCGTCTCGCTCCGCAACGACGTGGGCCGCATGTCCACCGAGCTGGCGAGCCGCATCGTCGGCGAGTCGCTGCACGACGAGACCCGGCAGAAGGGGATCGTGGAGCGCTTCCTGGCCGAGCTCGAGGCGGGCGACGTCGTCCGTGAGAAGGTCGGCAGCAAGGGTGAGGACGCCTGATGCAGGGATCCTCACGCGTAGCTGCGGCCGGGAGCCGGGAGGCGTTCACCGGCGCCCTCGCGGCGACTGCGGACCGTTCGCGGTTGGCCGAGGAGCTCTTCGCCGTCATCGGTGCCCTGGATGGCAATGCCACCCTGCGCCGGGCCCTCGCCGACCCGTCGCGTGAGGGGGCGGACAAGGCCGCCCTGGCCGAGAAGCTCTTCGCCGGCAAGGTGAGCGCCGAGACGCTCGTCGTCGTCAAGGGTGTCGTCGGGCAGCGCTGGAGCACGGAGCGCGACCTGTCCGACACCCTCGAGGGCTACGCCGTCGAGACGGTCATCGCGTCGGCAGAGGCCGCCGACCACGCCGACCGGGTCGAGGACGAGCTCTTCCACTTCGAGCGGATCGTCGCTGCCGACGAGCAGCTGCGAGGCGCGCTGGGCGACCAGACGGCATCAGCCGAGCGGCGCGCCACACTCGTCGACTCCCTGCTCACGGGCAAGGTGTCCGACGAGACACTCACCCTGGCCCGCCAGGCCGTCGTCGCTCCCCGGGGCCGCCGGTTCGACCGCACCATCAGCCGCTTCCTCGACACGGCCTCGGCCCGTCGCGAGCAGCAGACCGCGACGGTCACCTCCGCCGTGCCGCTCACCGAGGACGACCGCGCCCGTCTGGCCGCGGGCCTCTCGGAGATCTACGGTGGCAAGGTCCACCTCAACACCGTCGTCGACCCCAGGGTCCTCGGCGGCGTCAAGGTCGAGATCGGCGACGAGGTCATCGACGGAACGATCATGCGCAAGCTCGACGCGGCTCGCCGCGCGATGGGCGCGTGACCCACGACCTGCGGAGCCGCGCCGGCCAACCGAGCGTGACAGCCACAGAAACCACCCAGCTTTGGAACACCACCGACTCGCTGACTGCGGGTCGAAACGAGGAGAAGATCTGACATGACGGAGCTTTCGATCCGTCCGGAGGAGATCCGGGAAGCGCTGGACTCGTTCGTCCAGTCCTACGAGCCCGGCGCGGCCTCCCGCGAAGAGGTCGGCCGCGTCACCGACGCCGGTGACGGTATTGCTCACGTCGAGGGTCTGCCCTCGGCCATGACCAACGAGCTGCTGCTGTTCGAGGACGGCACGCGCGGGCTCGCCCTCAACCTGGACGTCCACGACATCGGCGTCGTCATCCTCGGTGACTTCGCCGGGATCGAGGAGGGCCAGACGGTCAAGCGGACCGGCGAGGTCCTCTCGGTGCCGGTCGGCGACGACTTCCTCGGCCGCGTCATCGACCCGCTCGGCAACCCCATCGACGGGCTCGGCGAGATCGCCTCCGAAGAGCGCCGTGCGCTCGAGCTCCAGGCCCCGACCGTCGTCCAGCGCAAGTCGGTGCACGAGCCGCTCCAGACCGGGATCAAGGCCATCGACTCGATGACCCCGATCGGCCGTGGCCAGCGACAGCTCATCATCGGCGACCGCCAGACCGGCAAGACGACCGTCGCCGTCGACACGATCATCAACCAGAAGCGCAACTGGGAGTCCGGCGACCCCGACCAGCAGGTCCGCTGCATCTACGTCGGCATCGGCCAGAAGGGCTCGACCATCGCAGCGGTCCGGGCCACCCTCGAGGAGGCCGGCGCGCTCGAGTACACGACGATCGTCGCCGCCCCCGCCTCCGACGCGGCCGGCTTCAAGTACCTCGCGCCCTACACCGGCTCGGCCATCGGCCAGCACTGGATGTACCAGGGCAAGCACGTCCTCATCGTCTTCGACGACCTCTCCAAGCAGGCCGAGGCCTACCGCGCCGTGTCGCTGCTGCTCCGCCGGCCGCCGGGCCGCGAGGCCTACCCCGGCGACGTCTTCTACCTGCACTCGCGGCTCCTCGAGCGCTGCGCGAAGCTGTCCGACGACCTCGGTCACGGCTCGATGACCGGCCTGCCGATCATCGAGACCAAGGCAGGCGACGTGTCGGCCTACATCCCGACCAACGTCATCTCGATCACCGACGGCCAGATCTACCTGCAGGCCGACCTCTTCAACGCCAACGTCCGTCCCGCCATCGACGTGGGTGTGTCGGTGTCCCGAGTCGGTGGCGCCGCGCAGATCAAGGCGATGAAGGATGTCGCCGGCCGTCTCAAGCTCGACCTCGCGCAGTTCCGGGCCATGGAGGCCTTCGCCATGTTCGCCTCCGACCTCGACCCCGCCTCGCGAGCCCAGCTCGCCCGCGGTGCCCGCCTCGTCGAGCTGCTCAAGCAGCCCCAGAGCAGCCCGTACCCGGTCGAGGAGCAGGTCGTCTCGATCTGGTCCGGAACCACCGGCCGGCTCGACGACATCGCCGTCGAGGACGTGCGCGGCTTCGAGGCCGAGCTGCTCGAGACGCTGCGGCGCGACGGGTCGATCCTCCAGACGATCCGCGAGACGAAGAAGCTCGACGCCGACACCGTGAACGCGCTCGAGAAGGTCGTCGACGACGTGAAGTTCACCTTCAAGGGCACCGGGCGTGAGGGCCTCGAGGCAGGTCACGAGGAGTTCGACGAGCTCGAGTCCGACGAGATCACCCAGGCCCAGATCGTCAAGAGCAAGTAACTCCACGGGGGCTCACGGCCCTGACGGGCCGGTGCCCCCGTGATCCCCCGGGAGCCCGCGTCGCCGGGCTCCTCGGGGGGAGGGTGCCGGGGTCACCTCTGACACACGAGCCAGCCCAGCGGCATACGGAAACCTGGGCCTGCCGGCCCCACGAACTGAACGTCCACAGCTTTCACGACCAAGAGAGGCGGAGCACATGGGAGCGCAGATGCGGATCTACCGCCAGCGCATCAAGTCCGTCCAGTCCATCAAGAAGATCACCAACGCGATGGAGCTGATCGCGGCCGCGCGCGTCGTCAAGGCCCGGCAGCGGGCCGTCGAGGCGATGCCGTACACGACCGCACTGACGCGTGCCGTCTCCGCCGTGGCGAGCCACACCAACGAGGACCACCCGCTGACGACGGCGAAGGAGACCGTCCAGCGGGCCGGCGTCGTCATCATCACCTCGGACCGGGGCCTCGCCGGGTCCTACTCCGCGTCGGCGCTCAAGGAGGCGGCCGAGCTCGTCGCCCGGCTGCAGAGCGAGGGCAAGGAGGTCGTGCCCTACCTCGTCGGTCGCAAGGCCGTGGCCTACTACAAGTTCCGCAAGCGGCCGTTCGCCGCGGAGTGGAGCGGCTTCACCGACGCCCCGCGCTTCGAGCACGCGAGCGAGATCGCCGACCGGATCACGGCCGACTTCCTCAAGGAGACCGAGGACGGCGGCAACGACGAGATCCACGTCGTCTACACCCGGTTCCGCTCGATGGTGCGGCAGGACCCGCACGTGCTGCGACTCCTGCCCCTCGAGGTCGTCGAGGCCGACGCCGCCGAGAGCGACACGGGCCTGGACTTCTCGGTCCAGACCTACGAGGAGGGACAGCTCGTCCCGCAGTACGAGTTCGAGCCCAGCGCCGACCAGGTGCTCGACCTGCTCCTGCCGAAGTACGTCCGCAACCGGATCTTCACCTGCCTGCTCAGCTCGGCGGCCTCGGAGCTCGCCGCCCGCCAGCGCGCGATGAAGTCCGCGACGGACAACGCCGGCGAGCTCATCAAGAAGTACGAGCGCCTCGCCAACCAGGCCCGCCAGGCCGGCATCACCCAGGAAATCAGCGAGATCGTGGGCGGCGCCAACGCCCTCGCCGACTCGAAGAAGAAGTAACCCGTACTAGGTAATAAGGAAGATCCACCATGACTGCAACTGTCAGTGACAACGTGGGGGCGGCCGGTCAGGGGCCCAGTGCGGGCGGCATCGGACGCATCTCTCGCATCATCGGCCCGGTCGTCGACGTCGAGTTCCCGAGCGACGCGATGCCCGAGCAGTACAACCTGCTCACCACCCAGGTCGCGCTGGGCGGCGACACGAAGAACATCAACCTCGAGGTCGCCCAGCACATCGGCGACAACATGGTGCGGGCCATCTCGCTCCAGCCGACCGACGGCCTCGTCCGCGGCACGGCCGTGCAGGACACGGGCGGTCCGATCACCGTCCCCGTCGGCGACGTCACCCTCGGCCACGTGTTCAACACCACCGGCGAGTGCATGAACCTCGCCGAGGGCGAGACCCTCGAGGTCACCGAGCGCTGGGGGATCCACCGCAAGGCCCCCGCCTTCGACCAGCTCGAGTCCAAGACCCAGATGTTCGAGACGGGCATCAAGGTCATCGACCTGCTCACCCCGTACGTCCAGGGTGGCAAGATCGGCCTCTTCGGTGGCGCCGGTGTCGGCAAGACCGTCCTCATCCAAGAGATGATCGCCCGGGTCGCGCGCGACCACGGTGGTGTCTCGGTGTTCGCCGGTGTCGGCGAGCGCACCCGTGAGGGCAACGACCTCATGGTCGAGATGGAGGAGGCCGGCGTCCTCGGCCAGACCGCCCTCGTCTTCGGCCAGATGGACGAGCCGCCGGGCACGCGCCTGCGCGTCGCGCTGTCGGCACTGACCATGGCGGAGTACTTCCGCGACGTCCAGAAGCAGGACGTGCTCCTCTTCATCGACAACATCTTCCGCTTCACCCAAGCGGGCTCGGAGGTCTCCACCCTGCTCGGCCGGATGCCCTCCGCCGTGGGCTACCAGCCCACGCTCGCCGACGAGATGGGCGTGCTGCAGGAGCGGATCACCTCGACGCGTGGCCACTCGATCACCTCGATGCAGGCGATCTACGTGCCGGCGGACGACTACACCGACCCGGCTCCGGCGACGACGTTCGCGCACCTCGACGCGACGACCGAGCTCTCGCGTGACATCGCGTCGATGGGTATCTACCCGGCCGTGGACCCGCTGACCTCGACGTCGCGGATCCTCGACCCGCGCTACGTCTCCGCCGAGCACTACAGCACCGCGGTGCGGATCCGCTCGATCCTCCAGCGCAACAAGGAGCTGCAGGACATCATCGCGATCCTCGGCATCGACGAGCTCTCGGAGGAGGACAAGATCCTCGTCAACCGGGCTCGCCGGATCCAGCGCTTCCTGTCGCAGAACACCTACGTCGCCAAGCAGTTCACCGGCATCGAGGGTTCGACCGTCCCGCTGGCGGACACGATCGAGGCCTTCACGAAGATCGCCGACGGCGAGTACGACCACGTCGCCGAGCAGGCCTTCTTCATGTGTGGTGGCCTCGACGACGTCGAGCGCCAGTGGGCGGAGATCCAGAAGAACCTCTGAGCCCTCGCCCCGCCCTCGGGCGGTGAGCACCGGTTCGGACCGTCAGGCCGGCACCTCGTGGTGCCGGCCTGACGCCGTAGAGTGACCGGATGAGGGCGAGCAACTCTTCCGGCCGTCATCGGGTGGTCGTCGTGGGGTCGGGTTTCGGGGGGCTCTTCGCGACCCAGCGGCTCAAGCGGGCGGATGTCGCGGTCAGCCTGATCGCCCGGACCACCCACCACCTCTTCCAGCCGCTGCTCTACCAGGTGGCGACCGGCATCCTCTCCGAGGGCGAGATCGCCCCGTCGACGCGCGAGGTGCTCGCCCGGCAGCGCAACGCCGAGGTGCTGCTCGGCGAGGTCACCGCGATCGACCTCGCCGCCCGCACCGTGACCCACGAGTACGTCGGGCGGGCCACGGTGACGCCGTACGACTCGCTCGTCGTGGCCGCTGGAGCCGGGCAGTCGTACTTCGGCAACGACCAGTTCGCCCGCCACGCCCCGGGCATGAAGTCGATCGACGACGCCCTCGAGCTGCGCGGTCGTATCTTCGGCTCCTTCGAGCTGGCGGAGCTCGCCTCGACCCCCGCCGAGATCGAGCGGCTCATGACGTTCGTCGTCGTCGGGGCCGGCCCCACCGGCGTGGAGATGGCGGGCCAGATCGCCGAGCTGGCGCACCGCACCCTCAGCCGTGACTTCCGTCGGATCAACCCGCGCGACGCCCGGATCATCCTGCTCGACGCGGCACCGCAGATCCTCGGTTCGTTCGGCGAGAAGCTCGGCGGCAGGGCGCGGCGCCGGCTCGAGCAGATGGGCGTCGAGGTGCGCCTCGGGGCGAAGGTCGTCGATGTTGACCTCACCGGCATCGAGGTCGAGCACACCGACGGGAGTCGCGATCGGATCGAGTCGGTGTGCAAGGTCTGGGCAGCGGGCGTCAGCGCGTCACCGCTCGCCGCGCACCTCGCGGAGCAGACCGGCGCCGGCGTCGACCGCGCAGGTCGGATCGAGGTGCTACCGGACCTGACCCTACCGGGCCATCCGGAGGTGTTCGTCGTCGGCGACATGATGGCGCTCGACAGCCTTCCCGGCGTGGCGCAGGTCGCGATCCAGGGTGGACGCTACGCGGCCGACCAGATCGTTCGACGCCTCGCGGGGGAGCCGCCGAAGGAGCCGTTCCGCTACGTCGACAAGGGGTCGATGGCGACGATCTCGCGGTTCTCGGCGGTCGCGTCGATCGGCAAGGCGCGGTTCAGCGGGTTCCTCGCCTGGCTGCTGTGGCTGGGTGTGCACCTGCTCTACATCATCGGGTTCAAGCACCGCATCACGACGCTGCTCCACTGGGCGATCAGCTTCGTCGGTCGCGGTCGCGCCGAGCGCGTCGTCACGCAGCAGCAGGTCTTCGCCCGGACGGCGATCGAGGACCTCGGCGACCGGTTCCGCCCGGAGCTTCCGCGCGTGCCGGGGGACCGCCCGCAGGACCGGTCCCGGCCGCCGGCCGACTGACGACCCCGTATGCCGCTGGGCTCGCTCCCGCTCGGCGGTGACCGGTCGCAGGGGCCGAGTCCACAACCACCGCAACACACCCGCGTACCGCGTGACACACCGGCCTGGATCCGGGTGTGTCGCACGGTACGCGGGTGTGTTGCGCCTGGGTGAGGTCAGCGGCATACGGCCACTGAGCCGCGCGGTCAGCTCTGGACGAGGCGCTCCACCGTGGCGCCGAGGCGCGGGAGGGCCGCCACGACCTGCTCCTTGGCCTTGCTCCGCATCGCGCCGTAGACCTTCTTGGCGGCGGTGTGCGACGTCGCCTCGGCCTTGGCGTCGGTGACGGCGAGGAGCGCGTTCGCAGCCTCCTCGGACCGAGCCTGGAGGTACGCCGCGAACGGCGCGGCGCCCTTGCTGGCCCACAGGGGATCGAGGGCCGCGGCGAACTGCGGAAGGAGACGGTCGGTCGCGCTGGGGACGAAGTCGCCCCCCAGCTTCTTCGCGGCGGCGTAGCCGGCCTTGACGGCCGTCCCGCCGATGCCCGACTTGTCGGCGACCTCGGCGTCGATCACCTGGGTCAGGGCGGACACGGCCGCCGGGCGGCGGGTCTCGTCGAGGAGGGCATCGGACACAGCAGTGCTCACTGAAAGGCTCCTTGGAGTGGTGGAGGTGATGGAGGGAACTCGCGACGTCGTCGGCAGGACCGGCCCCGGGACGGGGTCCGGCCCGTCTCGGGTGTGATCCCGGACGCCTGACGTCGCGTACGGAGCATCCTTCCAGAGGCACTAAACTTCTCAGCACACCCCACGATCCGGAGGAACACGTGAGTTCACTCAAGGTTGAGATGGTTGCTGCCGACCGCAAGGTCTGGGAGGGCGAGGCCAACTTCGTGCGCGCTCGCTCGATTGCGGGAGAGCTCGGCATCCTGCCCGGCCACACACCCCTGCTCGGCGTTCTCGTCGAGGGCGACGTCACCATCGAGGCCTCGGACGGCAGCCGGTCAACGGTGACGGTCGACGGTGGGTTCCTGTCGGTCGACTCCGACGTCGTCACCATCGTCGCCGAGCACGTCGACGCCTCGTCGATGCAGACCACCACCACGAACTGAGGTCCGCCCGTGCCGTCCGTTCTCGTTTCCACCGAGATCGTGATCGGCACGCTCCTCGTCATCGCGCTGTTCGTCCTCGGGGCGACCTATCTCCGGCGTCGCTACATCGCCAAGGGCCAGCCGCTGACGCTCTGCGGCTTCCGCTCCGGCGGGGCCCAGCGCTGGCACCTCGGCCTCATGCGCCTGGCCGACAACGCCCTCGAGTGGTACACGCTCGGGGGCGTTTCGCTGCGTCCCAAGCGTCGCTGGCAGCGGCAGACCCTGCTGCTCGAGGCTCCTCGCGTGCTGGCGCCCGATGATGCGCTCGCCCTGCTCCCCGACGCCTACGGCGTCGCGTGCACGGACCGGGTCGACAGCTTCGAGCTCGCGCTGCAGGGTCCGGACTACACGGCCGTGCGGTCGTGGCAGGAGGCCGCGCCGCCGGGCTACAACGTCAACGTCGCCTGACCCACGACGTCACGTCGCTGACCCACGACGGGGTTCGCCGACGGTCAGCCCCGACGCTTGGAGGGCTTCTCGACCCGCCCGCCGCCGGGCTGCCACAGGATGTCGCCGCCGATGGGCAGGTTGGCCACCCGGGCGAGGATGAAGAGCAGGTCAGAGAGTCGGTTGAGGTACGTGGCCGTGAGGATGTTGACCCCGCCGTGGCCACGCTCGGTGCCGGGCTGCTCGCCGTGCGTCTCGATCGCGGCCCACGCGGCGCGCTCGGCCCGCCGCACGATCGTCGTGGCGAGGTGCAGGTGCGCGGAGCCGGGTGTCCCGCCCGGGAGGATGAACGAACGGAGCTTCTCCAGTCGGGCCAGGTAGTGGTCGCAGTCGCGCTCGAGGTCGTCGATCCACGGCTGGTCGACACGCAGGGGCGGGTACTCGTAGCTCTCCTGGAGCGGCGTGGCGAGATCGGCTCCGACGTCGAACATCTCGTTCTGGATCCGCAGGAGGGTGGCCTTGACGTCGTCGTCGAGGTCACCGCACGCGATGGCGATGCCGATCGCCGCGTTGGCCTCGTTGCTGTCGGCGTAGGCGTGCAGGCGGGCGTCGTTCTTGCTGGTCCGCGAGAAGTCGCCCAGACTCGTCGTCCCGTCGTCGCCGGTGCGGGTGTAGATCTTCGTCAGGTTGACCATGGGAGCACTCTCTCACTGACCGGCACTGACCCGTGGCCGGGGTCCACAGGGGCCGTATGGGTAGGGTCGCAGCGTGAGAGAGCGGTTCCGGGTCGTCGGCGGTGCACGTCTGGTGGGGGAGGTCGCCGTCGTCGGCGCGAAGAACAGCGCCCTCAAGCTGATGGCGGTCGCCCTGCTGGCGCAGGGACGCACCACCCTGACGAACATGCCTGCCATCGTCGACGTGCGCATCATGGCCGAGCTGCTCCGCCGACTGGGCGTCGTGGTCGACTATGACGCCGAGGCCGGGGTCGTCGTCATGGACGTCCCTGCGTCGCTCGGCCACCGGGCCGACTACGAGCTCGTCCGTGCCCTGCGCGCGTCGATCTCGGTGCTCGGCCCGCTCGTCGCCCGGATGGGAGAGGCCGACGTGGCCGTGCCCGGTGGTGACGCCATCGGCTCGCGGGGGCTGGACCTGCACGCGGCCGGCCTCGAGGCTCTGGGCGCGGAGGTCCACGTCGCGCACGGCTACCTCGTCGCCACCGCCCCGCACGGGCTCAGGGGAGCGGAGATCCGGCTGGAGTTCCCGAGCGTGGGCGCGACGGAGAACATCCTGATGGCCGCGGTGCTGGCCCGAGGTCGCACCATCATCGACAACGTCGCCCGCGAGCCGGAGATCGTCGACATCGCCGGGATGCTCGTCTCGATGGGCGCGCGGATCGACGGGGCCGGCAGCGGGCGGATCGTCGTCGAGGGAGTCGACGCGCTCCGCCCGACCGAGCACCGCGTCCTCCCGGACCGCATCGCCGCAGGCACCTGGGCGTTCGCGGCCGCGACGACGCGCGGTGACATCGAGGTCGTCGGTGGCGTGGCCGAGCACCTGGGCGTGCCCCTGCGGTGCCTCGCCGACGCCGGCTGCCACG
This sequence comes from Intrasporangium sp. DVR, assembly GCF_040365325.1. NCBI lineage: Bacteria > Bacillati > Actinomycetota > Actinomycetes > Micrococcales > Intrasporangiaceae > Intrasporangium > Intrasporangium sp. DVR. The sequence goes on from NZ_BAABZW010000001.1 coordinate 446,673, forward strand.
TCGAGAGGACGGCCCGTGGCTTTCGGGTCGCGGTGCCGGACGAGGCCGCGCGACCGGCCGCCTTCGACGTGGCCACCTTGCCCTACCCTGGTTTCCCGACCGATCTGCAGCCGTTCGCCCTGGCCTACAACTCGGTCGCGGAGGGCAGCGCGATGGTGACCGAGAACCTCTTCGAGGCACGGTTCCGGACGGTCCAGGAGCTGGCCCGGCTCGGAGCCGACATGCAGGTCGACGGTCACCACGTGATGACACACGGCGTGCCCCTCCTGTCCGGCGCGCCGGTCGAGAGCAGTGACATCCGGTCCGGAGCGGCGCTCGTCGTGGCCGGCCTCGTCGCGGACGGCTACACCCTCGTCAGCGGCGTGCACCACATCGACCGGGGCTACCCGCGGTTCGAGGCGTCGCTGCGATCCCTCGGGGCGGACGTCAAGCGTGAGCCCGACGAGGACTGGTACGAGTAGTCCACATCCCGAGATACTCCGGATGTCTTGACGAGCGCTTGACGGTCTCTTGGTCTCCCGCAGGATTTCTTGACTCTTTGTTGACCTGGGCGGGCAACGTTTCGCCCGGCTGCGGCGTCATGATGAATGACGGCAGCAGCAGTTGAGAGGGGTCACGATGACGCTGAATGCCCACGCGAGGAAGAGGGCGCGTCTTCCGATTCAGGTGCTCGATGCGCCCGATGGGCATGACGTCATCATCGAGGGCCGACTGGACGTCCACACCGTCCCCGACATCCGTGACGCGATCCATGCCGTCATCGCCACCGGCGAGGGCGAGCTGCGCCTGCACCTGCGCGACGCCGAGATCGGCGACGCGACCGGCCTCGGCATCATCCTGCACCTCCACCGCCGCGCGACGCGGGCCCAGCGCCGACTCCTCCTCATCGACCCGAGTGAGCGGACGACCCGCCTGCTGCGCGGGTGTCGGCTCGACCGCATCCTCGCGTCCCGCTCCGGCTCGACGAGGGCGGTGTCGCCGACTGTGGCGCCTCTCACCGCCTGAGCGGGTCCCGGTCGGCGAAACCCGCAGGTACCTTCGGGTCCATGTCTGACGAGAGTGTTCCGCCCACCGCGGCCCGACCGACCCGTGAACGGCCCTGGGTCATGCGGACCTACGCCGGGCACTCCAGCGCCTCGGCGAGCAACGCGCTCTACCGTCGCAACCTGGCCAAGGGCCAGACCGGCCTCTCGGTCGCCTTCGACCTGCCCACGCAGACCGGCTACGACCCGGACCACGTCCTGGCCCGTGGTGAGGTGGGCAAGGTCGGCGTCCCGATCAGCCACATCGGCGACATGGAGGCGCTCTTCGACCAGATCCCGCTGCGCGAGATGAACACGTCGATGACGATCAACGCGACGGCGATGTGGCTCCTCGCGCTCTACCAGGTCGCCGCGGAGGACCAGGCCCAGGCCGCTGGCGAGTCACCGGCCGAGTGGGTGCACGCGCTGTCCGGGACGACCCAGAACGACATCATCAAGGAGTACCTCTCGCGGGGGACCTATGTGTTCCCGCCCGGGCCGTCGCTGCGCCTGATCACCGACATGATCGCCTACACGGTCCGCGAGATCCCGAAGTGGAACCCGATCAACATCTGCAGCTACCACCTGCAGGAAGCGGGCGCGACGCCGATCCAGGAGATCGCCTACTCGATGTCGACGGCAGTCGCCGTCCTCGATGCTGTCCGCGACTCCGGCCAGGTCCCCGAGGACGAGTTCTCCGACGTCGTCGCCCGTATCTCCTTCTTCGTCAACGCCGGCGTCAGGTTCGTCGAGGAGATGTGCAAGATGCGCGCCTTCGTCGAGCTGTGGGACCGGGTCACGCGCGACCGCTACGGCGTCACCGACGCCAAGGCACGTCGGTTCCGCTACGGCGTCCAGGTCAACAGCCTGGGTCTGACGGAGGCCCAGCCGGAGAACAACGTCCAGCGGATCATCCTCGAGATGCTCGCCGTGACGCTGTCGAAGGACGCCCGGGCCCGAGCCATCCAGCTGCCGGCCTGGAACGAGGCGCTCGGCCTGCCCCGACCGTGGGACCAGCAGTGGAGCCTGCGCATGCAGCAGGTTCTCGCCTTCGAGTCGGACCTGCTCGAGTACGACGACCTCTTCACCGGATCCCTCGTCGTGGAGCGCAAGGTGGCCGAGCTCGTCGAGGGCGCCAGTGCAGAGATGGCTCGGATCGAGGAGATGGGCGGCGCGGTCGCCGCCGTCGAGTCGGGTTACATGAAGTCCGCGCTCGTCGCGTCGCACGCCGAGCGGCGCCGCCGCATCGAGTCCGGCGAGGAGGTCATCGTCGGCCTCAACCGCTTCGAGACGACCGAGCCCAACCCCCTCACCGCCGACCTCGAGACGGCGATCCAGAGCGTCGACCCGACCGTCGAGAAGTCCGCCGTCGATGCCGTCCGGGCCTGGCGGGAGCGCCGGGACGCCGACCCCGTCCGCCGTGAGCGTGCCGTGGCTTCCCTGGAGCACCTCAGGGCCGACGCGGCTTCGGGCGTGAACCTCATGGCGGCCTCGCTCGAGTGCGCGCGGGCCGGGGTCACGACCGGGGAGTGGGCGGGGGCCCTGCGTGCGGAGTTCGGCGAGTACCGGGCGCCGACCGGAGTGAGTGGCTCCGTGGGAGTCGGGACCGCCGAGACCGGCGCGGGTGGCGGGCCCCTGGCCCAGGTCAGGGCGGCGGTCGCTCGGACGAGCGAGGAGCTCGGCGAGAAGCTGCGGATCCTGGTCGGCAAGCCCGGTCTCGACGGCCACAGCAACGGCGCCGAGCAGGTGGCGGTGCGCGCTCGCGACGCCGGCTTCGAGGTGATCTACCAGGGCATCCGCCTCACCCCGGAGCAGATCGTCGCCGCTGCGGTGGCCGAGGACGTCCACGTCGTCGGCCTGTCCATCCTCTCCGGGTCGCACATGGAGCTCGTCCCCGAGGTGATCCGCGGCCTGCGTGATGCCGGAGCCGGCGAGATCCCGGTCATCGTCGGTGGGATCATCCCCGAGTCGGATGCCGAGCAGCTTCGTGCCGCCGGCGTCGCGATGGTCTTCACCCCGAAGGACTTCGGGCTCAACGACATCATGGGCGAGATCGTCGGCGTCATCCGGGCCTCCCGAGGCCTGGCCCCGTTGGAGCCCGCTCAGACCTGAGGCCAGCGGCCGTCGGGCGGGCTTTCCGGGGTCCGGGACTCGGCGCGCCTCCGTCGGCATACAGTCAGGAGCATGAGCGACCTCCAGTGCGCGGCCCGCGTCATCGTCGTCACCCCCGTCGGGATGGGTGACGTGAAATGGCTCGCCTCCCAGCTCTACCGCGAGCGGGTCCAAGCGGTGTATGCCGCTGACGACGTTCCCGACACCGGCCCGGTCGAGACGTTGGCTGAGGACCTCGGCGTGCCGTGCCACAGCGGGCACGGTGACCTCGACGACGGGACGGACACCTTCGAGGAGATCGTCGACCGGCATCGGGGGGAGACGGTCGTCGTCGTCCGTGGGGGAGCGGCGACCGAGCCGGTGCTGATGCTCGTCGACGCCGATGGCACCAGCGTGCACAGCCTCGACGAGAACGTCTAGCGAGCGGGACGCCTCGTCGGGGGCAGCGGGCCGCACCCTACGCTGACCGGCATGGATGGTGGCTTCGCCGGGCTCGGCACCGTGGTCAACGTCATCGCCGTGCTGCTCGGCGCCACCTTGGGGATGGTGGCCGGGAACCGGTTGCCGGAGCGGGTCCGCCGCGTCGTCACGGACTGCCTCGGCCTCGTCACCCTGCTCGTGGCGGTCCTCTCAGCGCTCGATGTCACGTCGCCGGCCCTGGAGGAGACAGTGGGCTCCGGCGTGCCGGTGCTCATCGTGCTCGGCGGGCTGCTCATCGGCGGGATCGCGGGGGCCCTCCTGCGGATCGAGGAACGGCTCGAAGCGCTCGCCGGAGTCGTGCAGCGCTGGGTCCAGCACCGCGGCGCCAAGGGTGAGCACGACCACGCCGAGCGGGAGCGGTTCATCGAGGGCTGGCTGACGGCCTCCCTGCTCTTCTGCGTCGGTCCGCTCACCATCCTCGGCTCCCTGTCCGACGGACTGGGGCTCGGCATCGACCAGCTCGTGCTCAAGTCCGCGCTCGACTTCTTCGCCGCGATCGCCTTCGCGTCCACGTTCGGCGTCGGGGTGCTGCTGTCGGCGGTGTCGGTCGCCGTGGTCCAGGGCGGCCTGACGTTGCTCGGGGTGACCCTCGGGGCCGTGGTGCCCGAGGCCCACATCGCGGCGCTCACGGCCACCGGTGGCCTGCTCCTCGTCGGCATCGCCTTCCGGCTGCTCGGCGTCCGGCACATCCCCGTCGGCGACCTGCTGCCCGCCCTCTTGGTCGCGCCCCTGCTCGTCAGCCTGGTGGCTCAGTTCCGCTGACCTCCCCTTCAGTCGAGAGAGCACTTCGCGACACGTCCCGCGGGCCTCACCCGGCGGGAAGGTGTCGCGAAGTGCTCTCTCGATGGGCGAGTCCGGCTCTGATGGGTGAGTCCGGCTCTCTCGACGGGCGGTCAGAAGAGGCGGGACTCTGCGTCGTCGATCCCCCGGAGGGCGTCGTAGTCGAGCACGACGCAGCGGATACCGCGGTCCTCGGCAAGCGTGCGGGCCTGCGGCTTGATCACCTGGGCGGCGAACACGCCGGTCACCGGCGCGAGGAGCGGGTCGCGGTTCATCAGCTCGAGATAGCGCGTCAGCTGCTCGACCCCGTCGATCTCTCCGCGCCGCTTGATCTCCACGGCGACGCTCGCCCCGCTGTGGTCCTTGGCGAGGATGTCGACGGGTCCGATCGCCGTCATGTACTCGCGGCGGACCAGGGACCAGCCGTGCCCGAGGGTGTGGATGTGCTCCGCGAGGAGCTTCTGCAGGTGGGCCTCGACACCGTCCTTGACGAGCCCCGGGTCCACGCCGAGCTCGTGCGCCGAGTCGTGGAGCACCTCATGGATGTGCACGGTGAGCCGGTCCTCGGACTTGGCGTGCTGGACGCGCCACACTGCCACGACCCCATCGTCGGCCGGCAGGTCGGCCGGCGACAGCTCGACCATGCTGCACGGCGGCGACATCCAGTTGAGCGGCTTGTAGGAACCCCCGTCGCTGTGGACGAGGACGGACCCGTCGGCCTTGACCACGAGCAGGCGGGTGGCGAGGGGCAGGTGTGCGGTGAGCCGACCGTCATAGTCGACGCTGCAGCGGGCGATGACGAGGCGCACCGGCACACCCTAACGCGCGCGGGTCGGTGATCCGCGCCACCCGCGTGGGGAGCGTCACCCCGGGGACGGGTTTGAGCGGCATACGGCCTCTGGAAGACTCCACCCCATGGCTCGTGACTTCACCAAGGTTGGCGTGATCGGACTCGGCACCATGGGTGCCGGCATCGTCGAGGTCTTCGCACGCAACGGCATCGATGTCGTTGCGGTCGAGGTCAACGACGAGGCCGTCGAACGGGGACGGGAGCACCTGGAGAACTCAACGGGCCGCGCCGTCGCCCGCGGCAAGCTCTCGGATGAGGACCAGAGCGCGCTCATCGCGCGCGTGCAGTTCACCTCCGACATGGGCAACCTCGAGGACTGCCAGCTCGTCATCGAGGCGGTCCCGGAGCAGCTCGCACTGAAGAAGGAGATCTTCGCCAAGCTCGACCAGATCGTCGCCGAGGACGCGATCCTCGCCACGAACACCTCATCCCTGCCCGTCACCGAGATCGCCGTCGCCACGAGCAACCCCAAGCGGGTCGTCGGCATGCACTTCTTCAACCCGGCCCCGGTCATGCAGTTCGTCGAGGTCATCAAGACCGTCGTCACGGCCGACGACATCTTCGAGCGGGTCAAGGGCCTCGCCGAGCGGCTCGGGAAGAAGCCGGTCGTCGTGGGCGACAAGGCGGGGTTCATCGCCAACGCCCTGCTGTTCGGCTACCTCAACCACGCGGTGTCGATGTACGAGAGCAAGTACGCCACCCGGGAGGACATCGACGCGGCGATGAAGCTGGGCTGCGGCTACCCCATGGGGCCGCTCGCCCTGATGGACCTCATCGGCCTCGACACGGCCTACGAGATCCTCGACACGATGTACAAGCAGGGCCGCGACCGCCTGCACGCGCCGAGCCCGATCATCAAGCAGATGGTCAGCGCCGGCCTCAAGGGCCGCAAGACGGGCCGGGGCTTCTACACGTACGCGGCACCCGGCAGCTCCCAGGTCGTCGACGACGCCCAGACGCCCAAGCCCGAGGGTGAGCACGGCCTGCCCCTGCGGCCCATCTCGCGCGTCGGGGTCGTCGGCTCCGGCACCATGGCGACCGGCATCATCGAGGTCTTCGCCAAGGCCGGCTACGACGTCGTCTACGTCGCCCGCGCCGACTCCAAGGTGGAGGGCGTGCGCTCCGCCGTCACCAGGAGCCTCGAGAAGGCGGTGCAGCGCGGGAAGGCCACCGAGGAGGAGCGGGACGCGGCCCTCGGGAGGATCAGCGGCACCACGCGGCTCGACGACCTCTCCGACGTCGACATCGTCGTCGAAGCCGTCGTCGAGGACCTCGGTGTCAAGAAGGTCCTCTTCGAGAACCTCGACGAGATCTGCAAGCCCGGCGCGATCCTCGCCACGACGACGTCGTCGCTGCCGGTCATCGACTGCGCCTCGGCGACGACACGCCCGCAGGACGTCATCGGGATGCACTTCTTCAATCCCGCCCAGGTGATGAAGCTCGTCGAGGTGGTGCACACCGTCTCGACCGCCGACGACGTCGTCGCGACGCTCCAGGACTTGTGCCGCAAGGTGGGCAAGCACCCGGTGACGTGTGGCGACCGGGCCGGGTTCATCGTCAACGCGCTCCTCTTCCCCTACCTCAACGACGCGGTGAAGATGCTCGAGGCCAACTACTCGACGGCCGACGACATCGACACCGCGATGAAGACGGGCTGCTCGCTGCCGATGGGTCCCTTCGAGCTGCTCGACGTCGTGGGCCTCGACGTGTCCCTGGCCATCGAGCGTGAGCTCTACCTCGAGTTCCGTGAGCGGGGCTACGCACCGGCGCCGCTCCTCGAGCACCTCGTCACGGCGGGCTACCTCGGGCGCAAGACGGGCCGCGGCTTCCGTACGCACGCCTGACCCCGTAGCCGGGGCACATCCCCTCCGCAACACACCCGCTTGCCGTCTGCTGGGCCCGCCTGCAGCAGGGCAGAGCAGACGGCAAGCGGGTGTGTTGCGACAATGGGGGCATGCCCTCGCGACGACGACCGAGCAAGCACGCGCGCCCGCACGTGCCGCTCGACGTCGTGCGGATGCAGGGCGGCGCCACCCGGGAGGACAGCTACCGCGGCCTGCGGTGGACCGTCCGTGCGGTGAGCGGGGCCGCCGCGACCCGCGCCTACCTCTGTCCGGGGTGCCAGCAGGACATTCCGCCCGGGGTTCCGCACGTCGTCGTCTGGCCGGCGGAAGGGGTCGGCGGGCTCGGCGACCGCCGGCACTGGCACACCGGATGCTGGCAGCGCCGAGACGCCCGGCCGTCCGGCAGTGCCTACCGCTGACGCCCCAGCGGGCGCAGGGACCCGTCGTGCCGATCCTCGCGGACCCGGCCGCCCACGGAACCGGGCGCGGAGCGGGGGCGAGCCCAGCGGCATACGGCTCAGGGGTTGATGGCGAGGAAGAGGAAACCGGCGAAGAGGACCAGGTGCACGCTCGCCTGGAGCCGGGTGGCGCGTCCCGGCACGACGGTGAGGACACCGACGACGACGGTCAGCGCGAGCACGACCATCTGGGTGGCCCCCAGGCCGAGCTCCAGCGGCCCCTCGAGCCAGATCGACGCGACCGCGATGGCGGGAATCGTCAGGCCGATGCTCGCGATCGCCGACCCGAGGGCGAGGTTGAGGCTGGTCTGGACCCGCTCGCGCCGGGCGGCTCGGAGGGCAGCGAGGGTCTCCGGGGCGAGGACGAGCAGGGCGATGACGACGCCGACGAAGGACGGAGGGAAGCCAGCCGCCCGGACGGCCGACTCGATGGCCGGTGACTCGACCTTGGCCAGGCCCACGACGGCGCCGAGCGAGACGAGCAGCAACCCGAGGCTCGTCAGGGTCTGCCGTGACGTCGGTGGCGCCGCATGCTCGTCCTCGTCGACCAGCTCGCCTTCGTGCGTGACCGGCAGGAAGAAGTCCCGGTGCCGGACGGTCTGGGTGAAGATGAACACCGCGTAGAGCGCGAGCGAGGCCACGGCCGCGAAAGCGAGCTGCGGCCCGGTGAAGACCGGCCCCGGCTCACCGAGCGTGAAGCTCGGCAGGACGAGCGAGAGTGCGGCGAGGGTCGCGATGGTGGCGAGAGCTCCGCCGGTGCCCTCTGAGTTGAACCTCGAGAATCCGTGCCGCCGCGCCGCGACGAAGAGGGAGAGGCCGAGGATGCCGTTCGTCGTGATCATGACGGCCGCGAAGACCGTGTCGCGCGCGAGGGACGCGGACTTGTCGCCCCCGGATGACATCAGCGAGACGATGAGACCGACCTCGATGACCGTGACCGCCACGGCGAGGACGATCGAGCCGTACGGCTCGCCCACCCGGTGGGCCACGACCTCGGCGTGATGGACGGCGGCGAGCACCGCGGCGCCGAGGAGCAGGGCGACGAGGACCAACGCCACGACGTTGAGGTCCCGACCCCACGTCGCGACGAGCGCGAGCAGCGCGACGAGCGGGATCGTGGTCGTCCAGGGGAAGCGGCTGCGCAGATCGGCCATGCCGCATTCTCGCCGATGGCTGCGGTCGCCCCGACCTCAGCCCTCCGGCGCTAGTGGCGCAGCTGTCGGGGGACGAGCACTTCCTCGTAGATGAGCAAGGCGCCCGCGGCGAACGGGATGGCGAGGAGAGCGCCGAGGATCCCGAGGAGCGTCCCGCCCGCCAGCGCCGCCACCACGGTGAGTGCACCCGGCACCGCGACGGTCTGCTGCATGATCCGCGGCATGACGGCGTAGTTCTCGAGCTGCTGGTAGATGACGAAGTAGATGATGACGATGAGCGCCTTCTTCGGCTCGTCGAAGAACGCGACGAGCGTGACCACCGATGCTCCCAGCGTCGCACCGACCATCGGGATCAGGCCGAGGAGGCCGACGGCGACGGCGAGGACCGCAGCGAACCGCAGGTCGAGCAGGCTCATCATGATCCAGGCGAAGAACGCGTTGGTCGCTGCGACCGCGACCTGACCGATGGCGTACGAGCCGACCCGGCGCATGATCTCCTCGGCGAGGGAGATGAACCGCGGCCGGCGGCTCGCCGGCACGAGCGCATAGCCCGCCTGCTTGACCGACGGCAGCGACGCGAGGAAGTAGAGCGTCAGCACGAGCACGGTGAGGATGCTGAACACGCCCGACGCGATGATCCGCCCGGCGTCCAGCACCCCGCCGAAGACCCCCGCCCAGAGGTTGCCGTCGGCGATCCGGTGGTTGATCTCCTCCTGGATGCGCTGGACGATCTGGTAGCGGTGGTCGACGTCCTGGACCCAGGGGTTGCGCATCAGGTCGTCGAGCATCCGGGGAGCGTTCTCGGCGAGGTCGGTCCCCTGCGTGGCCACCGGCGGGACGACGACCATGCCGAGCAGCGTGAACACGCCGAGCAGACCGAGGAAGACGATCGTCACCGCGAGCCCGCGACGCATGTTCTGTCGGGTGAGCCCCTCGACGAGGGGGTTGAGCGCCAGGGTCAGGAAGAGCGAGACGACCAGGAGGGTGATCGTCGTGTCGAGGCGTCCGACCGCCTGCACGACCGCGTAGGCCGTGAGCACTCCGATCGCTCCGACGAACCCGACGTAGAAGGGGGACTGCCGGTTGAACGGCGTGCCCGCGCTGCCGTAGTCCCGGCCTCGCCGCGCGCGACCGCCCCTCGCCGCGTCCGGCCCCTGGCCGCCACCGAGCGGCAGGGTGTCGAACACGTCCTCCTGAGGGGTGTCGCTCGCTGCTGGCCCGTCGGGGCCCTCCGGTGGCGCGTCCGGCTCGGCCCCGTGCGGCTGGGCGCGCAGCAGTGCGATCCGCTCGCGCTGCGCACGCCGGTACTGCGTCCACCGTCGCCAGAAGGTCACGCCCGGAGCCTACGCGAGCGTCCTGACGGGGGAGGGGAGATGGTGGTGTGTCGTCCGGTGCCGACTCACCACCATCCCGGTCACGGCTCCGTCACTCCCCGCGGAAGCGGTTGATCTCCGCGGCGAACTGGGCCCGCTTGCCCGCGTTCGTCACCCCGAGGCCCTCCTCCGGCGAGAGGGTCAGCACGCCCACCTTGCCCTGGTGGGCATTGCGGTGGACGTCGAGGGCGGCCTGTCCGACCTCCTCGAGGCGGTACGTCTGCGAGAGGGTGGGGTGGATCAGCCCGCGGTTGATCAGCTCGTTGGCCTCCCACGCCTCGCGGTAGTTGGCGAAGTGTGACGAGACGATCCGCTTGAGGTTCATCCACAGGTACCGGTTGTCGTACTCGTGCATGTAGCCGGACGTCGAGGCGCAGGTGACGATCGTGCCGCCCTTTCGCGCCACGTAGACGCTGGCGCCGAACGTCTCACGGCCGGGGTGCTCGAAGACGATGTCGACGTCGTAGCCGCCGGTCAGCTCGCGGATCCGCTTGCCGAGGCGCTGCCACTCCTTGGGGTCCTGGGTCTGCTCGTCCTTCCAGAACCGGTAGTCCTCGGCGTTGCGGTCGATGATGAGGTCGGCGCCCATCGCACGGCAGATCTCGGCCTTCTCCGGCGAGGACACCACGCAGACCGGGGTCGCCCCGCCGGCGAGCGCCATCTGCGTCGCGTAGGAGCCGAGCCCGCCCGACGCGCCCCAGATGAGGACGCGGTCGCCGAGCTTCATGGCCGCGCCGTTCTTGGAGATGAGCTGGCGGTAGGCGGTGGAGTTGACGAGGCCGGGGGAGGCGGCCTCCTCCCAGGTGAGGTGGTCGGGCTTCGGCATCAGCTGGTTGGCCTTGACGATGGCCAGCTCGGCGAGGCCGCCGAAGTTCGTCTCGAAGCCCCAGATCCGCTGCTGCGGGTCGAGCATCGTGTCGTTGTGGCCGTCGGCGTCCTCGAGCTCGACGGACAGGCAGTGCGCGACGACCTCCTGTCCGGGCTTCCACTTGGCGACACCGGGGGCGACGCGGAGGACGACGCCGGCGAGGTCCGAACCGACGACGTGGTAGGGCAGGTCGTGGCGCTTGGCGTACGGGGACGTGCGGCCGTAGCGCTCGAGGAAGCCGAAGGTCGGCACGGGCTCGAAGATCGAGGTCCACACGGTGTTGTAGTTGATGGCGCTCGCCATGACGGCCACGAGGGCCTCGCCCGGCGCGAGCTCGGGGACGGGTACGTCGTCGATGTGAAGGGACTTGCGGGGGTCCTTGTCCTTGGTGGGGAGATCCTCGAACATCCCGATCTCGTCCTTGTGGACGGTCGCTCCCCGGTAGCTCTCGGGGATCTGGATGTTGCTGTAGGTCTCTTCGCTCCGGTCTCCGGAGAGGATGGCGTCGCGGATGGCCTGCATCTGAGGTCCTTTGGTCGCTGGCGTCATGGGATTACCCGAACGTAGTCATGTCTCATGTGAGGGGGAACCCCCTGAGATTCCCACCACAGGTGACCTGGGTCACGGATTTGGCGGAGTCACGCAGGCAGGTTTGGAGGTGCTCGGCGAGCCGATCGACAACGCTGCCGTATGCCGCTGAGCTCGCTCCCACAGGTCCGCGCGCTCCCGACCCTCCCGACCCAGGTCCCCACCACCTCGAGTGGCCCGCCTTCCACACCGGCACGGCCATGCGGACTCGTCCCAACTCGAGTGGCCCCGGTGTCCACAGCACGAACCTGTGGACACCGGGGCCACTCGAGTTTGGATGGAGGTCAGCGGAGGGGTGGGTCAGGTGAGGCGGCGGGTGACCGTGGGGTGGCGGCGGATCGAGACCCAGGCGACGGCAGCAGCCAGCAGCGGCACGACGACGACCGGAGCCAGCAGCTGGGCCCACGGGATGACGATGATCGGGTCGGTGAGGCCGTTCTGCCGGGCCTGCCAGCTGGTCACCGTGCTCGACCAGGCGACCGCGACGCCGGGGACGAGGCCCACGAGGACCCCGAGGACCATCCCGAGCAGGGCGAAGAGACCGGCCTGTGCTGCTGCAAGGCTGCGCCGGGTCAGGCGGGTGGCTCCGACCGCCGCGAGCGTGCCGGACATGGCCTGGCCCTCGGCCTGCGACAGGGCAGTGGCGATCAGCGTCGCGACGAGGATGATGAAGCCGACCACGCCCACGGCGATCGTGAAGACGAGCGCCGTCTCGGGACGGAAGCCACGCTCGACGTAGACGTCACTGTCGGGGGCGCCCTCCCCCAGAGCGGCTCGGATGGCGTCCTCGTCGGCGGCCGTCACCCCGCCCGGTGAGTCCAGTGCGATGCTGGAGAAGTTGAGCGGGAAACCGGTCTTCTTGGCGGTCTCGGGGGTCATGACGGCGCCGACATCCCGGTTGGGGAAGGCGGTGGCGAAGGCGGTGCGCGGGGCGTATGCGGCCGGCACGGACGCGAAGGGCGACACCTCACTGACCTCGGGGCCTCGGTCGGCCCAGGTGACGACGTAGCGCTCGAACGACACGGTGCCGTCGACGATGTCCACCTGAGCGTGGGGTGGGTTCGTCGTCCAGCCATCGCTCATCGGGACGACCTCTTCGGGAATGCCCTTGCCGTCGGCCGCAACGAGGCCCCCGGACTCGAGCACCTGGACCTGCTCGGGAGTCAGGGCGAGCCGCTGTGCGAGGAGCGCGGCGTCCGCGACGGCGATGGCGGAGAACTGTCCGTACGGCATCGTTCCGAGCGTCGCACACGTCGTCGTGGGCGGGAGCGGCTTGCCGTCGGCGCCCGTGGTGACTTCTGGGTCCATGCTGCCGGCGCCTGGTTTGCAGCCGCGCCGGGCGGCGTCGATGTGGACCTCGTTCTGGCCACCAACGGCGGTCATGGGGTCGAAGGGCGCCGCGGCCCGCCACATCGGGGTCGCACTGACGCCCGGCGCGGCGTCGCGGACCAACCGCAGGACGTGGTCCGTCGAGTGCTGGGTGGTGACCACGCCAGCCCCCGCAGCGGTGCTCGGAACGTAGAACCGTGCGTCGAGGGCGGTGCTGCTGGCGAAACCGACGAGGATGGTGCACAGGGCGGCGGCGCCAGCGAGGATCGCCGCGACGGTCGGGGTGGCCCGTCCTCGTTGACGTGCTGCTTCGCGGGTCGCCATGCGCACCGCGACCGGCGCGCGGCCCGTCAGGCGGGCGAGCCAGAGCAGCAGCAGCGGGACGATGAGAAGCGTTCCGAGGACCAGGGCAACCGAGCCGGCCGCCACGGTGTTGGGGCTGTCCCCTGTCGCACCCCACAGGGTGGCGGCCGCTCCGACGGCAGCGACGAACAGGCCGGCCGCCGGGACCCGCCGGCGCAGCCGCGGTGACACGTTCTGTCCGCGCAGGACCGCCACGATGTCGAGCCGCGCCAAGCCCTTGGCGGGAAGCAGCGCCGAGACGACGCTGCTGACCACCGCGGCCACCACGACGACGATGACGGCGAGCCATGGGATGTCGAACGGGCCGAAGAACTCCGCGGGACGGGCTCCGCGCAACCAGGTGACGACGGCCCAGGCGCCGGCGACGCCCAGGGCCAGCGACGCGAACGTCGCGCCGACCCCGAGCACGAGCGCCTGGCCGAGGACGGTCCGCCTGAGCTGCCTCCGTTCGGCACCGTTGCTGGCGGCGAGGGCAAGGGTGCGCCGCTGCCGGGCCGCGCTGACCGCGAAGGCCGGCCCGGCGAGCAGGCTCGTCAGCAGGAGCAGCCCGACCCCGGCGAGCGCGGCGACCCCGGCGAACTGGACGTCCTTGCGCTGCCTGAAGTCCGCGTCCTCGAGCCCGATGACTGGGGACAGGCTGCTCGGGTCCGTCACCACCGCGCGGCTGAGAACGAGGATGCCGTGCTGGTTGAGCCGCTTGACCTCGTCGGCCAGGACCGGCTCCGGGCGATCGAGGAGGTACTCAGGTCCAATGTTGTCGAAGACCTCCACCGTTGTCGGCAGGCCGATGATCTCGGCCCGGGCGACGTGGCCGTACCGCTGGACGAATCCCGATCCCGTCCCGACGACGGTCAGGTCGCGGACCTCGTGGTCGGCTCCCTCGATGCGCAGTCGCATCGTCCCGGACGAGGGGAGTCCTTGGTCGATTCCGGTCTTGGTGACGATCACCTCGTCCGGGGAGGCGGGCCAGCGGCCGGTCAGCAGGCGGACCCGCTCCCCGCCGGCTGTCCAGTTCGCGCCGTCGATACCGAGGTAGTCGACCCGGTGCACCCTGGACTCGAGCGAGACAATGGCGCTCGCGTTGGTCACGGCAGTGACGCGGCCACCGGTCAGCGCCGACAATGCGGCCGCCTCCGAGCCGGGCCCGAAGCCGGGGATCGGTTTCGCGGGCGCCTGCTCGTTGCCCATGCCCTCGAGATTCGCATCCTGGACGGCGACGGAGGCCCCCGGAACGTAGTACAGGGACGCCTGAGCTCCTCCGAGGGCGAAGGGCAGCCGCTCCTTCGCGTCGAGGTCGCTCGTCGCGTAGAGGACCGCGCCTCCGACGAGCGCGACCACGGGCAGGGCCACCATGAGCGCGATCAGGACACTGCGCCCCTTGTGGCGCCGCACGTCGCGGCGCGCCATCCGGAGGGCGACGCGCCACGACGACCGCCACTGGGCCCAGCGGCTGCCTTCGGGGTGGTCCGAATCCGTGCGGTCCGTGGTGGACGCCTCGCTCAGCGCCTCTGTCATCACCATGGTCGCCTCAGTTCGCGGTGCCGAGCAGGAGCTCGGGCTCGTCGGGTGAGCCGGTCGAGTCGACGATGCGTCCATCACGAAGGAAGACGACGCGGTCGGCCCACGCGGCGTGTCGTGCCTCGTGGGTCACGAGCAGCCCTGCCGCGCCGGCGTCGACGCGCGACCGCAGCACGCGCAGCACGCCCTCGCCGGTCGTGGAGTCAAGAGCCCCGGTCGGCTCGTCCGCCAGCACGAGCCGACGCGAACCCACGAGCGCCCGGGCGATCGCAACGCGCTGCTGCTGACCTCCGGACATCTGGTCGGGGTAGCGGTCGGCCAGCTCCCGCAGCCCGAGCTGGTCGAGCGCGTCCAGCGCGTTGCGCCGGGAACGCCGCACCGAGTCGCCGTCGAGCTCCAAGGGCAGGCCGATGTTCTCGGCCGCGGTGAGGGAGGGGATGAGGTTGAGGTCCTGGAAGACGAAGCCGACCTTGCGTCGGCGCAGCTTGGCCAGGTCGTGGGCGCCGAGCGTCCCGAGCTCGGTCCCGGCCACGGTCACCGACCCGGACGTCGCCCGGTCGAGTCCGCCGGCGAGGTTGAGCAGCGTCGACTTCCCCGAGCCGGACGGCCCCATCACGGCGACGAGCTCACCCGTCGACACGGTGAGACTCACGCCGTCCAGGGCGCGGACCTCGGTCTCCCCTGACCCGTGCACGCGGGTCACGTCCTCGATGACCAGCATCGGCGTCCCCATCACTTCTTCCCCTTCGAGGCGCCTTGCGCACCAACAGTTTCGGACCCCGCCCCGTCGTCAAGCTCACCGCACAGCGTCGCCGGGCCCCGCGGCATACGGCCTCGGTGGCGGGCCAGCGCGGACTCGATGTGGTCGAGCCAGCGGGCCTCCGCCTCAGCGGCGAAGAGATGGTTCTCCAGGACGAGGGACCAGGCGAGGTCACGGCCGTCGGCCGGCTCGTCGGCCCGCGCCTTGAGGCGGGTGAGGTCACGCAGGTGCCTCAGGGTCGCGGTGCGCTGGGCCTGGACGACGGCAGCGACGTCGACCCCCGGCAGCGTCACCGCGAGCGCGAGCTTGATGACGAGCTCGTCGCGGGGGGAGGCGTCGCGGGTCACCGGTGTCAGCCACCAGCGGGAGGTCTCGGCCCGGCCCGAGTCGGTGAGGGCGTACTCGATGCGTCCCTCGTCGTCGCCCCCTGAAGCGACGACGAGGCCATCCCGCTCGAGCCGGGCGAGCGTCGTGTAGACCTGCCCGACGTTGAGCGGCCACGTGCCGCCCGTCCGGGCCTCGAACTCGGCGCGCAGCCGCGCCCCGTACATCGGCTCCTGCGCGAGGAGGGCCATCAGCCCCTGCCTGACGGACATCGTCTCCCCCTGTATACCGAGTATCTACTCCGACGTCCGCAACGTATACCGAGTATGTCGAGGGGTCAAGACCGTCCTCGGGCGAGCCTGCGCGCTCAGCACGCGGTCAGACGGCGGCCAGCAGCTGCGAGACGGTGACGAGCTCGTAGCCGTCCGCTCGGAGACGGTCGATGAGCCGGTCCAGGTGGTCGATGGTGCGGAGACGAGCGGGCGACCCCGTGTCGTGGGCGAGGATGATGCTGCCCGGGCGGACCTGTCGGGCCAGGTCGTCCACGGCGCCGTTGGGGTCCGCCACCGCCATGTCCTCCCGCGCCTGCGCCGACCAGAACACCATCGTGAGCTCGGCCTCCGCTGCCGCGAGGAGCGCCGCCCCGCCGAGGTGGCCGTAGGGCGGGCGGAAGAGCGTGGGTCGCTGGCCGTAGGTGCGCTCCATGAGGTCACTGGTGCGGCCGATCTCGTCCTGGCAGCGTTCCAGGGCGAAGCGGGCCAGGTCGGGGTGCTCGAAGGTGTGGTTGCCGAGTTCGTGAACGCCGAGGCTGTCCGCGTGGATCGGACCGTGGTCCCGCACCTTGCGGCCGACGCAGAAGAAGGTCGCGGGGGCAGCGGCCCTGCGGAGTGCCGCCAGCACCCGGGGCGTCCAGTCGGGATCCGGGCCGTCATCGAAGGTGAGCGCGACCCGCCGGCCGGTCCCGGTTCCTCCCCAGGCGACCTTCGTCACGGTGGCCGAGGTCGGCGAGCGGTCCGCGTGGACGTCGCTCTCCGGACCGCCGTAGAGGGGCAGCGGGGTGTCCGCGGCCAGACCATCACCGACCAGCTGTCCGGCCCGGGTCACAGCGCCTCCGACGACGGCGGCGCCCCCGAGGGCCAGCGCTCGGCGCCGAGAGATGTGCATAGCCGGATTATGGGCCGTCCCGGCCGCCGGCACCGGGGGTTCGTGACCTGGGCCGCGCACGGGCGATTCCGGGCCGCGCGATACCACTCCCATGACACACTGCTGCCAGGTCTAGGGGGTGCAGTGCGGCGTCGTCGTGCCTGGGTGTCCCTCCTCGCGCTCCTGGTCGTGGGCGCCGGGGGCTCGTTCGCCGTGCCGAGCGAGCCGGAGCCACTGCCGCTCCTCGCCAACGGCGGGTCGTGGGCCAGCGGCCGCACGGATGACGCGCCCGGCCGAGACGCGGCTCGGGCCTGGCTCGACTCGGGCACGGTGCCGGGCCTGGCCCCGCAGCGTGAGGTCGTCGAGCGGGCCCTCCTCGACCTCCGCGCGCTGACCCGCCCCAACGGTGCCGTCGCGGCCGGACCGACCGGACCCTGGGCCTACGCCTGGCCGCGGGACAACGCCTTCGTCGCCGTGGCCTACGCCGTGACGGGGCATGCCGACGACGCCTGGCGCGTCCTCCGGTTCTTCGTCCGGGCGCAGCTCGACGACGGCGGCTTCGATGCGCGCTACACCCTCGACGGGTCCGGCGTGCCCGACAACCGGCCGCGTCAGACCGACGGGGCCGGGTGGCTGCTGTGGGCGATCGACGCCGTCCGACGCGAGACCGGCCAACCCGTGCCGGCCGACCTCCGCGCGCTGCGGGACCGGGCCGTCGCCCGCGTCCTCGCCCTGACTGCCGCTGGCCGACAGCTCCCGCCGGCGTCCCCCGACTACTGGGAGGTGCCCGAGCGACGGGTCACCCTCGGGACGGTCGCGCCACTCGCGGCGAGCCTCGAGGCGGCGGCGAGAAGCTATGCGGCCGAGGGTGACCCAGTCCGCTCGCACGCGTCGGCCACAGCCGCGGCGGGCCTTCGGTCGGTGATCCGAGACCGTTTCGGGCCCGCCTACGAACGGCACGGTGACCGCGGCGGCCTCGACGCGGGCGCGGCGATGCTCCTGCCGCCGTTCGCCTCGTCGGCGGACCCAGCGGTGCTCGCCGCAGTCCGCGGCTACGCCGAGCAGGCCGTGCGTCCCGCCGGCGGGCTCGCCCCGGGCGTCGCGTGGAAGTCGGACGGGGTGTCCTGGACACCCGAGACGGCGCTCGTCGCCTACACGGCGGCGGTCTCGGGCGACCGTGCCCTCGCCACGCGGTGGCGCGACTGGCTCGCCGCCCACGCCACGGGCTGGGGCAGCCTGCCCGAGAAGGTCCTGCCCGACGGTCGCCCCGCCGGACCGGCGCCGCTCGCGTGGACCGCTGCCCTGTTCGTCCTCATCGAGGCCGAGCTCGCCGCGCTCTGAAACACACCCGGTTGTCGACTGCCCCCGCCGCCTGCAGGGCGCCGGACCGGTCGCTAGGCGGGTGTGTTGCGTCAGTGGTGGGCGTCCGCCGCCGGCTCGACGAGCTCGACGAGCACCCCGCCCGCGTCCTTCGGGTGGATGAAGTTGACCCTGCTGTTGCTCGTCCCCCGCTTCGGCACGTCGTAGAGCAGCCGCAGGCCCCGCTGCCGCAACGTGTCGCACACGGCGTCGATGTCGGTGACCCGGTAGGCGAGCTGCTGCATCCCCGGCCCGCTGCGGTCGAGGAACTTCGCGATCGTCGACTCGGGCGAGAGGGGTGCGAGGAGCTGGATGCACGACCCGGAGTCCCCGACGCCCATCATCGCCTCACGGACGCCCTGCTCCTCGTTGGTCTCCTCGTGGAGCATCGTCATCCCGTACTTCTCCGAGTAGAACGCGATCGCCTCGTCGAGATCCGGGACCGCGATGCCGACGTGGTCGATGTGGGTGAAGAGGGGGCCGGGGAGTGTCGTCATGCGGCCCAAACTAAGGCGGATGCCCGTGGGTGACCAGCCGCGGACCGCGTGCCCTTCGCCACGCGGCGGCGGGAGGGCTGGGACCCGGGCGTGGGCACCCGAGCGAGCTCAGCGGCATACGGACGATGCCGTATGCCGCTGAGCCCGCTCCCGCGTGTGGCTCTCGTCATGCGGTGGGGGGCCTTCTCAGGCGCCGCGTCTAGAGTGGACCGGACATCACCAAAGACGTTGGAGAGGCATTTCCATGACTGACCGTCCCGTGTCCGTGATCGTTGCCGGAGCCCGCACCCCGATGGGCCGGCTGCTGGGATCGCTCAAGGACTTCTCCGGCGCGGACCTCGGTGGCATGGCCATCAAGGGCGCCCTCGAGAAGGCTGGGGTCGCTCCCGATCAGGTCGACTACGTCATCATGGGCCAGGTGCTCCAGGCCGGCGCCGGGCAGATCCCGGCCCGCCAGGCCGCAGCCAAGGCCGGCATCCCGATGACCGTCCCCTCGATCACCATCAACAAGGTCTGCCTGTCGGGCATCAACGCCATCGCCATGGCCGACCAGCTCATCCGCGCCGGCGAGTTCGACATCGTCGTCGCCGGCGGCCAGGAGTCGATGACCAACGCGCCGCACCTGATGACCAAGTCCCGCGAGGGCTACAAGTACGGCGACGTGACGATGCGCGACCACATGGCCTACGACGGCCTGTGGGACGCCTTCACCGACCAGGCCATGGGCCTGCTCACCGAGCAGGCCAACACCGGCGAGCAGGCCTTCACCCGCGAGGAGCAGGACGAGTTCTCCGCCCGTTCGCACCAGCTCGCCGCCAAGGCCTGGAAGGACGGGCTCTTCGACGACGAGGTCGTCGCCGTGTCCATCCCGCAGCGCAAGGGCGACCCCATCGAGTTCAAGTCCGACGAGGGCATCCGGGCCGACACGACCGCCGCCTCGCTCGCCTCGCTCCGCCCGGCCTTCGCCAAGGACGGCACCATCACCGCCGGATCCGCATCGCAGATCTCCGACGGGGCCGCCGCGGTCGTCGTCATGAGCAAGGCCAAGGCCGAGGAGCTCGGCCTGAGCTGGGTCGCCGAGATCGGCGCCCACGGCGTCGTCGCCGGGCCGGACTCGACGCTGCAGCAGCAGCCGGCCCGCGCCATCGCGAGGGCCTGCGAGAAGGAGGGCATCACGCCCGCCGACCTCGACCTCGTGGAGATCAACGAGGCGTTCGCCGCCGTCGGCCTCGCCTCCGCCAAGGAGCTCGGCATCGACGTCGAGAAGATCAACGTCAACGGCGGCGCCATCGCGCTCGGGCACCCGATCGGCATGTCCGGTGCGCGCATCGCCCTCCACCTCGCGCTGGAGCTCAAGCGGCGCGGCGGTGGGGTCGGCGCGGCCGCACTCTGTGGTGGTGGCGGCCAGGGCGACGCCCTGATCGTCCGGGTTCCCAAGACCGCCTGATCACCGGCGCTGCGCGTTCGTCCGCACAGGTGAGCTCACGTCGCTCCGTTGATGTGCCCGCCCTGGTCGAGTCGGCCAGGGCGGGCTCTCCGCGTGCCGTCGCGCGCCTCATCTCCCTCGTCGAGGACGGCCACCCGGCCCTCCGCGAGGTCATGGCGGCGCTCGCTCCGTACACCGGAAGGGCCTGGGTCATCGGGCTCACCGGGTCGCCCGGCGTCGGCAAGTCCACGTCGACGACGATGCTGGTCGGCGCCTTCCGGGCGCGCGGGCTGAGGATCGGGGTCCTGGCCGTCGACCCCTCGTCGCCGTTCTCCGGTGGCGCCCTGCTCGGCGACCGGATCCGCATGCAGGACCACGCCCTCGACCCGGAGGTCTACATCCGGTCGATGGCCTCGCGCGGCCACCTCGGCGGCCTGTCCTGGTCCACGCCCCAGGCGATCCGCGTCCTCGACGCCGCCGGCTGCGAGGTGATCCTCGTCGAGACGGTCGGGGTCGGGCAGTCCGAGGTCGAGATCGCCGGGCTCGCCGACACCTCGGTCGTGCTCCTCGCCCCGGGCATGGGCGACGGCATCCAGGCCGCCAAGGCCGGGATCCTCGAGATCGGGGACGTCTTCGTCGTCAACAAGGCCGACCGCGACGGCGCCGACGCGACGGTGCGGGACCTGCGACACATGATCTCGCTGGGTGACCGGACCGAGCCCGGTCTCTGGCGGCCACCGGTCGTCAAGACCGTGGCGGCGCAGCAGATCGGACTCGACGACGTGATGGAGGCGCTCGACAAGCACCTGGCCCACATCGACGCCAACGGAGACCTCCGGCGCCGCCGTGAGCGCCGCGCCGCCGACGAGATCGAGTCCATCGCGCTTGCCGCCCTCCGCACCCGGTTCGGGCACGTCGGTGGACACCAGGGCCTCGGCACGCTCGCAGCCCGCGTCGTCGACGGAGCGACCGACCCCTACAGTGCGGCCGACACGCTCCTGACCCAGCTCGACATCTGACCGGCGGGTGCGCGCGACTTTCCCGCACGCGCGGGAGTGGCGCGGTCTGGGCCGGCCGGTGCGCGCGACTTTCCCGCACGCGCGGGAGTGGCGCGGTCGGGGGCCGGGGGGTGCGCGCGACTTTCCCGCACGCGCGGGAATGGCGCGGGCTGGGCCGGCGGGTGTGCGCGACTTTCCCGCACGCGCGGGAGTGGCGCGCGCCGGGCTCGGCACCTGCGGCAGGAGCGGGACGGCACCGGCGGTCCGGGAGCGAGCTCAGCGGCATACGGTGTGGGCATGTTGATCGCCTTCTCCGTCGCTCCTGCCGTGGCCGCTGACGACACCGGCTCAGTGAGCGACGCCGTCGCCAGAGCCATCTCCGTCGTCCGCGAGTCGGGACTGCCCCACCGCACCGACGCCATGTTCACGACCATCGAGGGGGAGTGGGACGAGTGCATGGCCGTCGTCAAGCGCTGCTGCGACGTCATCGCCGAGGCCTCCCCCCGCGTCGGCCTCGTCCTCAAGGCCGACATCCGGCCCGGCTTCACCGGCGAGCTCGACGGGAAGCTCGCCCGGCTCGAGGCTGCGATCGAGCGCCGGACCGGCGTCCCGGCCCCGCAAGACGCCTGATCCACGGCTCAGCCCGAGCCCTCAACACCACGCCTCTTACCACATCGATTTGCGAAGCCCCTGCGGGCCTTGCGTATGGTTGAGGGCGGCCGTCCCCGGCCGCACGGTCGTGTCACCCCGACCGACGTGTCACCGAAAGGCTCCTCTATGCCCCGCCCCGCCAGCCGCCGACGCGCTCTCGTCGCGGCGCTCGCCACCCTCGTCGTGCTGAGCGCCTGCACCGGGAACGCCGACGAAGGCGTGGAGACGCAGCCGACCCCCGTCGTCGCGGCCACCGCCGCGACGATGACAGCGGACACCAGCCTGGCCGCGGCCGTCGCGGCCCTGGAGGACTCGACGCCGGCGGGGGAGGCCGCGCGCGAGGCGGCATTCACCGGCCCGGCCCTCGAGTCGGCGCACGCGTGGGCCACGACGCTGCCCGCCAAGACGGCTCAGCAGAAGGCCGACGCCCGGCTCTCGGCGAGCGGGGCGAAGGTCATCGGGGTCTCCCGGGTGGGTGACGAGCCCCGGCAGATCCTCGCGCAGACGACCTTCGAGAAGACGAAGGCACCCGTCCTCGCTCTCCTCGTCGCCGAGGCTCCAGGCTCCGACTTCAAGGTCGCGGCTCTCACCCCGATGCTCGCCGAGTCCCGTGTCGATGCCCTCGACCCCACGTCGGTCGGGTCCGAGGCCATCGGCGACGGTGCAGGGCTCGCTGCCCGGCCCGCAGATGTGATGCAGGCGTTCGCCGACTCCGTGGCGTTCCCGGACCCCAAGGAGACGACCCTCCTCGTCGAAGACCCCCTGACGGCGCAGCTGCGGCAGTCTGCCCGAGCCCAGGCCAAGGCGGTCTCGGCGAGCGGCAGCTTCGCGCAGTCCCACGAGCCGGGGGATGTCATCGGCGGCCTGCGCCTCAAGGGCGGCGACGGAGCCATCGTCTTCGCCAACATCGTCCGCTCCGACAACATCGCCCTGCGCCGAGCGTCGAAGCTCACCCCCTCCAAGGACTTCACGCGGCTGACCGGGATCAAGCGGATCACCAGCGAGGCCAGCCTGACGTCCAACCAGATCATCGCCTTCGTCATCCCGGCCACCGGCGCCGCCCGGATCGTCGCCGCCACGGACCAGCTGGTCGCAGGCACAGGACGGTGAGGCAGGATTGATCCATGAGCCAGCAGCCCTTCACCGCAGCAGCCTTGCGCGGTGCCGTCGACCTCTCCTCACTCAAGCGTCCGGCCCCGTCGGCTGGCCCCGCATCCTCCGCGGGTGCCGACCCCACCACCTCCGGGGTCGCTGCCGGCGTCATCGTCGAGGGTTCTGACGCAACGATCCGTGACGTCATCGCCGCGAGCACGCGTCACCCGGTCGTTCTCGTCCTCTGGTCGTCGCGGCTCCCCGAGTCCGGCACCTTCGTCACGACGGCCAAGCAGGTCGCCCAGCGGTACGCCGGCCGGTTCCAGCTCGTCACCGTCGACGTCGACACCAACCCGGCCACTCTGCAGGCCTTCCAGGTCCAGGCGGTGCCCGTCAGCTTCGCGCTGATCCAGGGCCAGCCCGTGCCGCTCTTCGAGGGGGTGCAGCCCGAGCAGCAGCTCGCGGCCGTCATCGACCAGGTCCTCGCGCTGGCGGCCAAGAACGGCCTGACGGGGCGCGTGACCGCCGCGCCAACGGACGAGACCGGGGCGGGGGCCGGCGAGGACGGCGCGGAAGCCGAGGACGCGGCCGCGCTCCCGCCACTGCACCAGAAGGCCTTCGACGCGATCGAGGCCGGCGAGCTCGACGAGGCCGCCGACGCCTACCGGGAGGCGCTGGCCCAGAACCCCGCCGACACCGATGCCAAGCTCGGCCTGGCCCAGGTCGGACTGCTGCAGCGCACCGCCGGCGTCGACCTCGCTGCTGCCCGGGCCGCTGCGGCTGCGTCCCCGACCGACGTCGACGCGCAGGTGCTCGTGGCCGACCTCGACCTGCTCGGCGGGCACGTCGAGGACGCCTTCGCGCGTCTGATCGACACGGTGCGGGCCACGGCGGACGCCGACCGCAACAAGGCTCGCGAGCACCTCGTCGAGCTGTTCGACGTCGTGGGGACCACCGACGAGCGCGTGGTCAAGGCGCGCAAGGCCCTGATGAGCGCCCTCTTCTGAGGACGACGATGCCGCCCGCTCGAGGTGAGCGGGCGGCACCGGGTGGATCGTCAGGGGCGCCGACTGCGCCCCCAGGTCGGACTACTCGACCGCGTTGGCGGCGTTGACGATGCCGTCACCGTAGAAGCCGTTGAAGTCCTCAGTGCCGACGCAGGTCGCGTCGAACTCCGCCGACCGGCCGACGTTGGTGTACGACTGCGTCCCGCCCTCGGGGCAGGCGTGGTCGCGAGCGGTGTCCATGAGGATGCTGCGGGTCATGGCGGCAGCCAGCCCGAAGTCCTCGACCGACGTCCCGGAGCCGTGGGCTCCGACGACGAGCGCCGCAACACCGGAGGCGTGGGGGGCCGCCATCGACGTGCCCTGGAGCCACTGGTAGTACCCGCACTCGGCGGTGTTCTCGTTGTACTTGCCGTTGGTGCACGACTTCAGCACGCCGAAGCTGCGGCCCAGATGGGTGATGTTGCCGTTCTTGTCCACCTCACCCGACGCCTGGAGCACGTGGAGCGGGGCCGCCGACAGGATGAGGTTGCCGTTGGTCCGGTACGAGCTGGTGCCGAGACCATCGCGGTACCAGCCACCGGGGGCCGAGACCTCGATCTCACCGGAGGTGAGGTCGGTCGTGTAGTTGGAGAAGTCCGACTTGCGCTCGGACGGGCCGAGGGCGGAGACGCCGATCACGCTCGGGCCCTCCGTCGGCAGGTCGAGACACTTGGAGTTGTCGATCGTCCGCTCCCACGGCGTCGTGTCCCAGTCGTAGACGGGGTTGTCGTAGTCGGGAGACGAGAAGTCGTGGCGGGGCTTCGACAGGTCCTCGTGGTTGTTGCCGAGGGCGCCCACGAGTGCCACGCCGTGCTCAGTGGCGTAGCCGAGGGCTCGGGTCATCGCGTCGATGATGAGGTTCTGCTCGGCAACGGCCTCGGGGAACTGCTGGTCCTCGGGCGCGCCACCGCGGCAGTTGTAGAGCCACGGGTCGACGTAGAACGACATGTTGACGACGTCGATGCCGGTGTCACCGGCGTAGGTGAGGGCGTTGACCACGGGGCCGAGGAAGAAGTAGCCGCTGTCCTGGCCACCGCGGATGTTGACGATGCTGGCGTCGGGGGCGATGCCACTGATGCCCACTCCGTTGAGGGCGGCACCGATCGTGCCCGCGACATGGGTGCCGTGGCCGTTGTCGTCCACATTGGCCGGGTCGATGCAGTCACTGGTCTCGCACGGGCCGTCGATCGCCTCGATGTCGGTGGTGAAGTTGCGGGAGAGCGCGTTGTCGAAGTTGGGTGCGATGTCCAGGTGCTCGCCGTCGACGCCGGTGTCGAGGATGCCGACCCGGACCATGTCGCCGGTCTCCGTCGCGCGCGCCGCGAAGGCGTCCACCATCTCGTGGCCCCACAGCAGGCCGTCGAGGGGGTCCGCACCCTCAGGAGCGGCGGGAACCTTCGTGCTGCCGTTGGCCCGGCTCTTGTCGAAGACGTGCTCCTTCTCCACCGGGTCCGGCTTGGCCTTGAGAGCGGTCGGTGCCTGACCCACGGCGCGGTTGAGGGCGGCGCCCTGGACGCCCTTGAGGCTGCGCGCCTTGCTGGCGAACCGGGCATCGGTCGACGTCACCGTGACGAGGCCGATGGCGGCATTCTTGTTGGTGACCTTGGCTCCGGCCCGGGTCAGCTGGCTGGCGAGCTCTGCGGCAGACACACCGCTCTTCGCCAGGACGTAGTACGTGCGGGCCGCGCTGGTGGCCTGGGTTGTCGCCGTGGTGGCCCCTGCGCTGGCTGCCAGGCCTCCCAGACCGGCCGTGGCCAGCGCAACGGCGCTGGTGACCGCGATCATGCGAGATCGTCGCATCCCAAATCTCCTCCGTCTGGATGTGGGCACACCGTCGTGCCCACGGGGTCAACCTAAGCCCTCGCCCCGACCGTCGGAGCGTTAGCGGCGCACCAAATGCGAGCGGAGTCGCGTCGAGTTCTGCGATATCGCGGACGCCGACGGGCTCGAGCGGTGATCATCGGTTGTGACGCAGGTCACCACGCGGGGTGGTCTCGGGGCGTCGACCAGAGGGGAGAGAACATGCTCGGACGTACGACACGGCGGCTGGCCGCGGGAGCGGCACTGGCGGGGGGACTCGTTCTCGGCACCGGCGCGGGGGCTTGGGCACACGAGTGCATCAACTCGAGCCGGTCCGACCGCGGGAGCGAGATGGCCGGTTCGCGCTCGCAGGCCTGGTTCACGATCCACGTGGACGAGGCGATCCAAGGTGACGTGGCCGACGGGTTCCTGACCCCCGAGCAGGGAGCCTGCATCCTCCAGGCCTATGCAGCGACGGGGTCCCCGATGTCGTTCACGATCCACGTCAAGGGGGCCAACGGCAACGACGGCACGCTCGCGGCGAACAACCCGAACGACGGGCTGATGGCCAACGGTCGCGGCGTCGACTCCTTCTTCGCGCTCTACGGCGAGGCGATCTTTGGCGCCTTCGCCGGCTGCGGCGTGGAGTTCTGAGCGAGGGTCACGCTGGGCGGCCGCCGTCGTGGGGATCTGCTGGCTCGGCCGTGAGGACGACGGCCTCGTCGAGCCGAGCCAGCACGGCGGCGGCCGTGACGTCCGGGGCAGGCGCGGGGTCGAGCCAGAGCCCCCACCTCGGTGTCGTCGACCCGATGGGGTCGCCGATCACGATGACGTGCACGGGCTCCGGGGCAGCGAGGTCGAGGAAGTCCTCGAGGTGATCGCCGAGCACGACGTCGTGGACGACGACGTCGAAGCCCTCGAGCTGGAACGTCTCGGCGAGGGCGAGGCAGGCGGACCAGCGCAGCAGCAGCTGCCCGGCGACCGCCGGGTCGGTGGCGGCCCGCAGGGCATCGCCCGCCTCATCGGAGAGCGGCTCGGCTGCGCGTCCCGTCACCACCATGGCGTCCACGACACCGCCGCCGACCACGGCGCACCTCGGCAAGGTCTGCCCGAGCGCTGCCGCGACCTCACCCGCGGTCGCCGTGGACGCGGACGTGACCAGGATCAGCCGGCCCCGAGCCTCCTCCTGATCGCTCATCCCCGCAGCGCCGCGTCGACGACCTCCTTGGCCTCCGCCTGCACCTGGGCCAGGTGCTCGGCGCCGCGGAACGACTCCGCATAGATCTTGTAGACGTCCTCGGTCCCGGAGGGCCGGGCCGCGAACCACGCGCTCTCGGTGACCACCTTGAGCCCACCGATGCGGGCGCCGTTGCCGGGCGCCTCGGTCAGCTTGGCCGTGATCGACTCGCCGGCAAGGGAGTCGGCGGCGACATCGGTGGCGGCGAGCGCCGCGAGCTTGGCCTTCTGGTCCCGGTCGGCCGGGGCGTCGATCCGCGCGTAGGCGGGGGCGCCGTGGCGCGCGGCGAGGTCGGCGTAGTGCTGGCTCGGGGTCCGGCCGGTCGCGGCGAGGATCTCCGAGGCGAGCAGGGCGAGGATGATGCCGTCCTTGTCGGTCGACCACACCGTGCCGTCGAAGCGGAGGAAGCTCGCCCCCGCGGACTCCTCCCCTCCGAAGCCGACGGACCCGTCGAGCAGCCCGGGGACGAACCACTTGAACCCGACCGGCACCTCGAGCAGGGTCCGTCCGAGGTCGGTGGCGACGCGGTCGATCATCGACGAGGAAACCAGCGTCTTGCCGATCGCCGTGCCGGCGCCCCAGTGTGGGCGGGCGCCGCCGTAGAGGTAGTGGATCGCGACGGCGAGGTACTGGTTGGGGTTCATCAGTCCGCCGTCGGGGGTGACGATCCCGTGCCGGTCGCTGTCGGCGTCGTTGCCGGTGGAGATGTCGTAGGCGTCCTTGGTGCCGATGAGCGACGCCATCGCCCAGGGGGAGGAGCAGTCCATCCGGATCTTGCCGTCCCAGTCGAGGGTCATGAACGACCACCGCGGGTCGACGTCGGGGTTGACGACGGTGAGGTCGAGGCCGTGGCGCTCGGCGATCTCGCCCCAGTAGGCGACGGCTGCACCGCCGAGGGGGTCGGCGCCGATGCGCACGCCGGCGTCCTTGATGCGGGCGAGGTCGACGACGGTGGGCAGGTCGTCGATGTAGGTCCCCATGAAGTCGTATGCCGCTGAGCTCGCTCGGGCGCGCTCGTAGGGCACCCGATGGACGTCCTTCAACCCCCCGCGGATCAGCTCGTTGGCGCGCGCCGCGATCACGGACGTGGCGTCGGTGTCCGCCGGCCCCCCGTGGGGCGGGTTGTACTTGAACCCGCCGTCGGCGGGCGGGTTGTGGGACGGGGTCACGACGATGCCGTCGGCCAGGCCGGAGGGGCCGGAGCCCTTGCCCCGGTTGGCGCGCAGGATCGCGTGGGAGACGGCCGGAGTCGGGGTGAAGCCGTCACGGTCGTCGACGAGGACGTCCACGCCGTTGGCGACGAGGACCTCGAGGGCCGATCGCCAGGCGGGCTCGGACAGGGCGTGGGTGTCTCGACCGATGAAGAGCGGGCCGTCATAGCCCTGCTTCCTCCGGTAGTCGCAGATGGCCTGGGTGGTGGCGAGGATGTGGTCCTCGTTGAAGGCGGTGGCGAGGCTGGACCCTCGGTGGCCCGACGTGCCGAACGAGACCTGCTCGTCAGGGTTGTCCACGTCGGGGTGACGGTCGTAGTAGGCACTGGTCAGCGCGTCGAGGTCGACGAGGTCCTCTGCCCGGGCGGGCTGCCCGGCGCGGGGGTGGGTCATGGGTTCTGTCCTTCGCGTTGGGCTTCGTCCGGCAGTGATGCCGGCGCGGTGGCCTCCGGGGCCGGTCCCGCAGTGGGGTCCGCAGTGGGGTCCGCAGTGGGGTCCGCAGTGGGGTCCGGAGTGGGTCCGGCCGCGGTCTCCGGGGAGCGCACTGCACTGGGTTGGCTGCTGTCGGGTGCGGCCTGGGCGGCAGCGGGCGGCGACTCCGGGATGAGCCAGACCGCGGAGAGTCGCGGCACGGTGATCGTCGCCGTGTGGTCCTGGCCCTGCCAGGCCTCCGGGTGTGACTCGACGATGACCCCCGTGCTGCTCGGCGCGCCCGGGTGGTAGCCGGCGGTGTCGAGGACGACGCGCCAGGACCCTCCACGCGGCAGGCCGACTCGGTAGCCCTCCTGGGTCTCGCCGCTGAAGTTGACGACGCAGGCGACGACAGCGGCGTCGTCGGCGCGGTCGCCCGTGCCGAAACGCAGCCAGGCGAACGTGTTGTGTGCCGCGTCATCGGCATCGAGCCACTGGAAGCCGGACGGGTGCGAGTCCAGCTCCCACAGCGCGGGGTTGGCGCGATAGATCCCGTTGAGGTCCTTGACGAGGTTGTGGACCCGGTAGTGCAACGGCTGGTCGAGCAGCCACCAGTCGAGGCTGCGGCCCTCGGACCACTCGGACTCCTGGCCGAACTCGCAGCCCATGAAGAGCAGCTGCTTGCCGGGGTGGCCCCACAGGTAGGCGAGGAAGGCGCGCAGAGTCGCCACCTGGTCCTCGCGTGAGCCTCGCGACTTGCGGAGCAGGGAGCCCTTGCCGTGGACGACCTCGTCGTGACTGATCGGCAGGACGAAGTTCTCGGTGTAGGCGTACATGAGCGAGAACGTCAGCTTGCCGTGGTGGTGGCTCCGGTAGATCGGGTCCTGGCCGAGATAGCTCAGGGAGTCGTTCATCCAGCCCATGTTCCACTTGAAGCCGAAGCCGAGCCCGTCCTGGTCGGTCGGCTTGGTCACGCCCGGCCACGACGTCGACTCCTCGGCGATGGTGACGATGCCACGGACCCGCTTGTAGGCGGTTGCGTTCGTCTCCTGCAGCAGCGCCACGGCCTCGAGGTTCTCGCGCCCGCCGTGCCGGTTGGGCACCCACTCGCCGGCGTTGCGCGCGTAGTCCAGGTAGAGCATCGAGGCAACGCCGTCGACGCGCAGGCCGTCGACGTGGAACTCCTCGAGCCAGTAGAGCGCGTTGGCGACGAGGAAGTTGCGCACCTCCGGTCGGCCGTAGTCGAAGATGTTGGACCCCCACTCGGGGTGCCAGCCCAGACGTTTGTCGGGGTGCTCGTAGAGCGGCTGCCCGTCGAACCGCGCCAGGGCCCACTCGTCGGTGGCGAAGTGTCCCGGCACCCAGTCGAGGATCACGCCGATCCCGGCCTGGTGGAGCGCGTCGACCAGATGGCGGAAGTCGTCGGGCGTGCCCCACCGCGAGCTCGGAGCGTAGTAGCCGGTCACGTGGTAGCCCCATGAGGGGACGTACGGGTGCTCCATGACCGGAAGGAACTCCACGTGGGTGAAGCCGGCGTCGCGGACGTAGTTGACGAGATGCTCGGCGAGCCCGCGGTAGCCCAGACCCTGGCGCCAGGAGCCGACGTGCACCTCGTAGACGCTCATCGGCCCGACGTGGGGGTCGGAGCTGCGGCGCTGCGCCATCCACTCGTCGTCGTGCCATGCGTAGTGGGACTCGGTGACGATGGCTGCCTGCTTCGGGGCGACCTCCGTCATCCGGGCCATGGGGTCGCTCTTGAGCCGGACGATGTCGTCGGCGCCGCGGATCGCGAACTGGTAGTTCATGCCCGCCTGGGCCCCCGGCAGGAACAGCTCCCAGACCCCTGACTCGCCGAGTGCCCGCATCGGGTGTGACAGGCGGTCCCACCCGTTGAAGTCGCCGATGACGTGCACCGTGCGAGCGCGCGGCGCCCACAGCGCGAACGACACACCCCAGACGTCGCCGAGGGGACCTGCGTAGTGGCGCCGATGCGCACCGAGGACCGTCCAGAGCTGCTCGTGCCGTCCCTCATTGATCAGGTGCCGGTCGATCTCGCCGAGGGTCGGGGCGAAGCGGTAGGGGTCGTCCTGCTCGTGCTCGACGCCGTCGTCGTAGGTGACGAGGAGCCGGTAGTCGTGGGTGCTCGTGAAGTCGGGTGAGGTCATCGACCAGATGCCGTCGCGGACGTGGAGGAGGTCGACCTCGGCCCCGGTGTCGAGTCGGGCCCGCACCGAGCGGGCCAGCGGCCGGTAGCAGGTGATGGTGAGCCCGCCGGGCCCGACATGGTGGCCCAGCAGGTCGTGCGGCTGGCCGTTCCTGCCGTGCAGCAGAGCGTCGATGGCACCGTCGTCGAGCGTCGGTCGAGGGGTGGGGGGCCCGCCGGGGAGTTCTGGGCTCATCGTGCAGGGCCTTTCTCGGAGAGGATCCGGTCCACAGCGTGGACCGGGATCTGCAGCCACGACGGGCGGTTGCGGGCTTCGTAGACCACCTCGTAGAGCGCCTTGTCGAGCTCGAGCACCCGGACGAGGGTGCGGCCGTCGGCGTCGAACTCGCCGGCCACGGACTCGTAGCCGGCGAGGAACGCCTGCCGGCAGTCGGCGGCCCACGCCTCGGGTGCCGCGTCGGCACGCCCGGCGTCGGTGAGCCGCACCGAGCCGGCGGCGTAGTCGAACGACCGGAGCATGCCGGCGATGTCGCGTTGGACGAGGTCCGGACGGACTCGCTCCGACAGCGGCCGGAGCGGCTCTCCCTCGAAGTCCAGGGCGACCCAGCCGCGCTGCGGCACGTCGAGGACCTGGCCGAGATGGTAGTCACCGTGGATCCGTTGCAGCGGCGGCCACCTCACCGTCCGCACCCGGCCGAGCAGGTTGTCGACGTCGGCCGCGCGGGAGGAGAGGTCGGGGACGGCGGCCACGGCAGCGGCATACCTCTCGCGCATCGAGCGCAGCAGGGCGTCCTGAGCCTCCGGTGTGGCCTCCTCACGGCCCAGGCTCGCGGCCAGGGAGCGATGGATCTCGGCCGTCGTCACCCCGAGGTCCTCGGCGCGCGCGGTGAAGTCGGTGCCGGCGGCGGCCGCGACGAGAGCGACGCGCCAGGCGTCCTCGACCCCGGGGATGAACTCCTGGGCGAACGCCAGGTGGCCGCGCTGCTCGGCCCCCGAGCCCGTGGGGTCGTCCCAGGCCCCGGACAGGTGCCCGAAGGCAGCCGGGACTCGGGTGGAGCCGTCCCTCGTCAGGGCGGACTGGACGACCACGTCCGGGTTGTCACCGTGCTGGACGATGCGGAACACCTTGACGATGAGCGGCTCGGCCGGGCCGCCGCCGGGCGCGGACATGCGGCAGATGATCGACGTGTTGGACTGCTCGCCCGAGAGCACCGTCGACGAGGTGACGGAGCCGGCTGCCAGACCGGTCGGCGCGCCGACGGCGACCGCGTTGCCCCCGTGGGACGCCTGCGCCGAGTCGCTTCGCCCACCACTGAGGATGGTGTCGACCAGGCCGGCCACGTAGACCGGGTCGTGCGGCCCGTCGTAGACCCAGCGCGGGCCGAGCACACTGTGCTCCATCGTCCCGACGAGGGCGGACTCGGCGCCCTCCAGCGGCGCGCCGCGGTAGGTCAACGGCACCTGGTAGACGACGACCGGGGACGCGGACCGGTCGGCGACGAGGAGCACCTCGACGCCGACCTCGCCCTCGGGATCCTCGAAGCGGAAGCCCCCGACCCGCTCGAGCTGTGGCACCTGCCCCTTCCCGGCATACCACCGTTGCTGCGGCATCCACCGGGTCAGCAGCTCCAGCTTGCTCGGGACGATCGACGCGCCCTTGTGCACGATCGCCATCAGGGCAGCTCCTCTCCGCCGCGCAGCTGGAGCCAGAAGAAGTCCCTGGACCCCAGCGTGATGGTCACCCTGCCGTCAGGTGCGACCCACGGGAACCCGCTGCCTCCGAAGAGGTCGACGAGCTGCCGGCCGGAGAGGCGCTCGGGCAGGGTGATCGTCGCCGCCTGGGGTCGGCTGGAGAGGTTGTTGATGCAGAGCACGGCCTCGGCGGGGTCGTTCCCGTCAGCGTCCATCGCGCGGGTGAAGGCGAGGATCGCCTCGTTGTCGGCCTCGACGACCTCGAAGTCACCCAGCCCGAAGACCGGGTGACGGCTGCGGACCTGGAGCATCCCGCGCAACCAGTGGAGCAGCGAGGCCGACGAGGCCATCTGCGCCTCGACGTTGACGTTGTTGTAGTGGTAGACGAGGCTCGAGATCACCGGCAGGTAGAGCTTGCCCGGGTCGACGCTCGAGAAGCCCGAGTTGCGGTCCGGCGTCCACTGCATCGGCGTCCGCACCGCATCGCGGTCGGTGAGCCAGATGTTGTCGCCCATGCCGATCTCGTCGCCGTAGTAGAGGCACGGAGAGCCGGGCAGGGACAGCAGCAGGGCGTGGATCAGCTCGATCTCCGGCCGCGAGTTGTCGAGCAGGGGAGCGAGCCGCCGACGGATGCCGACGTTGGCGCGCATCCGCGGGTCAGGGGCGTACCAGCCGTACATCGCCGCCCGCTCCTCCGGGGTCACCATCTCGAGGGTCAGCTCGTCATGGTTGCGCAGGAAGGTGCCCCACTGGGTCATCGGCGGGATCGAGGGCGTGTCGGCGAGCACCGAGATGATGGGCTGCGCCTTCTCCTCCCGGAGGGAGTAGTAGAGGCGCGGCATGACGGGGAAGTGGAAGCACATGTGGCACTCAGGGGCCTCCTCGGTGCCGTAGTAGTCGACGACCTCCGCGGGCGGCTGGTTCGCCTCGGCGAGCAGGATCCGGCCCGGGTACTCCTCGTCCACCATCGCGCGGAGCCGGGCGAGGAACTCGTGGGTCCTCGGCAGGTTCTCGCAGTTGGTCCCCTCCTCCTCGAAGAGGTAGGGGACGGCGTCGAGCCGGAAGCCGTCGATGCCGAGGTCCATCCAGAAGCGGACGATGTCGAACATCGCCTCCTGGACGGCTGGGTTCTCGAAGTTGAGGTCGGGCTGGTGCGAGAAGAACCGGTGCCAGAAGAACTGACGCCGCACGGGGTCGAAGGTCCAGTTCGAGACCTCGGTGTCGACGAAGATGATGCGGGCGTCGGGGTACCCGTCGTCGGTGTCCGACCAGACGTAGAAGTCGCCGTACGGACCGTCCGGCTCCGCGCGGCTCGCCTGGAACCACGGGTGCTGGTCGCTCGTGTGGTTCATCACGAAGTCGGTGATGATCCGGATCCCCCGGGCATGGGCCTGGGACACCAGCTCGGTGAACTCGGGGAGCGTGCCGAACTCCGGCAGCACCGCCTTGTAGTCGGCGATGTCATAGCCACCGTCGCGCAGCGGGGAGGCGTAGAACGGGGGGAGCCAGAGACAGTCGACGCCCAGCCACTGGAGGTAGTCGAGCCGACCGATCAGGCCGGTGAAGTCACCGGCGCCCGAGCCCTTGGAGTCGGAGAAGGCTCGGACGAGCACCTCGTAGAAGACCGCCTTGCGAAACCACTGGGGGTCGTGCTTCAGGCCGGGTTGGGCGAGGTTGAGTCCCTGCATGGATCAGTGGCTCCTCACGCTGAAGATGTGGACGGGCTCCGAGTCGGGGCCCAGGCGCACGAAGTTGTCCTGGCGCCACTCGAAGCTGTGGCCCTGGACGTGGTCGTGGGCCTCGAAGGTCGACCACGTCGCCATGCCCAGGGCCTCCATGTCGAGGTGTACCCACGTCTCGCGGGTCGCGTGCGGATCGAGGTTGGCCACGACGAGAACGGTGTCGCGCTGGCCGTCGACGAGGCGGGTCTTGGAGTACACGAGGAAGCTGTCGTCGTCGGCCCGGTGGAAGTGCAGGTTGCGCAACCAGCGCAGGGCCGGGTGCCAGTCACGGATCTCGTTGAGCCGCTTGAGATACCACGCGAGTGACCGTCCGTCGAGGGGGCCGCCGGGCTCGTAGAGGTGCCACTGCCGGTCCTTGTACTCGTACTTCTCGTTGTCGAGCTGCTCCTCGGCGCCCGGGCGAGCGACGTGCTCCATCAGCTCGTAGCCGGCGTAGATCCCGTAGGTGGGCACCATGGTCGCCGCGAGTGCGGCCCGCAGCTTCCACGCGGTCGGGCCGCCGTACTGCATGTAGGGCGTGAGGATGTCGTGGGTCGTCGGCCAGAACGACGGGCGCATGTAGGCCGCCGCATCCCCGGCGAGCTCGCGGCCGTACTCCTCGAGCTCCCACGCGGCGTTGCGCCACGCGTAGTAGGTGTAGCTCTGCTGGAAGCCGGCCTTCGCCAGCGCGTGCATCATGGCCGGCTTGGTGAAGGCCTCCGAGAGCCAGATCGTCTCGGGGTGGTCGGTGGCGACGTCGGCGATCAGCCACTGCCAGAAGGCGACCGGCTTGGTGTGCGGGTTGTCGACGCGGAAGATCCGGACGCCGTGGTCGAGCCAGACCTGGATAACGCGACGCACCTCGGCGTAGGCGCCGGCGGGGTCGTTGTCGAAGTTCAGCGGGTAGATGTCCTGGTACTTCTTGGGTGGGTTCTCGGCGTAGGCGATGGTGCCGTCCGCGCGGGTGGTGAACAGCTCGGGATGGGTCTGGACCCAGGGGTGGTCGGGGGAGGCTTGCAGGGCGAGGTCCAGCGCGACCTCGAGGCCGTGGCGCTCGGCCTCCGCGACGAAGAAGTCGAAGTCCTCGAAGGTGCCGAGGTCAGGGTGGATGGCGTCGTGGCCGCCGTCGGGGGAGCCGATGGCGTAGGGCGACCCGGGGTCGCCCGGCTCGGCGGCGAGGGTGTTGTTCCTGCCCTTGCGGGCCGTGGTGCCGATCGGGTGGATCGGCGTGAGGTAGACGACGTCGAACCCCATGTCGGCGATCGCCGGGAGGCGCTGCGCAGCGGTGCGGAAGGTGCCGGAGGTCCACTCGCCGGTCTCGGGGTCGCGCTGCGCGCCCTCGGAGCGGGGGAAGATCTCGTACCACGCGCCGTAGAGGGCACGCTCGCGCTCCACGAGGAGGGAGTAGCGCCGGGTCGGTGAGACGAACTCGCGCAGCGGCATCCACGTGGCCAGGCCCTTGATCTCGGGCGAGGTCGCCGAGCCGAGCCGGTGCGCCGCCGGGCGTGTCTCGTCGCGCAGGGCCGCGACGCCCTTGTCGATCTCGCTGGCATCGACGCCGAGGCCGCGGACCGACTCGGCGAAACGCTCGAGCACGCGGGCTCCCTCTGCGCACATCAGCTCTTCGTCGACCCCGGCGCCGATCTTGATCTCGGCGTCGTGGACCCAGGTGGCGTAGGGGTCGGACCAGCCCTCGACCCGGTAGGTCCACCAGCCGGGGCGGTCGGCCCGGACCGTCGCGCTCCACTCCGAGAGCCCGACGTTGTCGCAGTGCATCGCGAAGTAGTGGTCGGCGCCGTCGGGGTCGGTCAGCACGACCGAGGCGTTGACGGCGTCGTGCCCCTCGCGGAACACCGTGGCCCGAACGACGAAGTCCTCCCCGACGACCGACTTGGCGGGCCGCTGGCCACAGTCGACGAGGGGTCGGACGTCCATGACGGGGATGCGCCCGATGGGGGTGGCCCCACCCGGCATCCCCTCGACCGTCGGGGGCGCGCTGACCTGGTGGGCCGGGGCCAGGTGGACGGCTCCTGCCTCGTTGTCGTCGGTCACCCCGGCCTCCGCGACGGGCATCGCGGTGGGGTCGGGGACGGGCTGCGGGCTCGCCGTTGCGGGCGGTTCGAGGGGCTGGTTCGGACGGGATGTCAAAGGGGAGCCAGTCACGTCATCGACCGTATCGAATGTGGGTCGATTCTCACCCCCCGTGCAGCCTGTGGACTTCTTCCGGCGCGTCGAGCAGGCCGTATGCCGCTGGGCTCGGTCAGCGACACCCGCACCGTTCCTGCCGGGTCCCGCCGAGGACCGGAAGGGAGCGGCCGCTCACGGGTGGCGTGGGTAGGACCGAGCCCAGCGGCATACGACATCACGTTTCTGAAAAGCGTCTGCAAGCACTGCAAGAACTTTCTGCGGGCACCCGTATGCTGTCCCCTCGTGAAGGCAATCCGTCGCTTCAGCGTCCGCACCGTCCTGCCGGCCCGCATCGAGGGTCTCGGCGTCCTGGCGAGCAACCTCCGGTGGTCCTGGCACCCCCCGACCCGGGACCTCTTCGCCAGCATCGACCCGCAGAAGTGGGCTGCGACGAAGGAGGACCCCGTCCGGCTCCTCTCCAGGCTCTCTGCCGAGCAGCTCGACGCGCTGGCCGCCGACGACGACTTCGTCGCGCGGGTCGTCGCGGCCAATGCCGACCTCCACTCGTACCTCACCAACGAGCGCTGGTACCAGAGCTGGAGCCGGGAGCAGGAGGCCGCTGGGCGCGCCGCTCCGTCGGCGATCGCCTACTTCAGCCCGGAGTTCGGCATCACCGCCGTCCTTCCGCAGTACTCCGGCGGGCTCGGCATCCTCGCCGGCGACCACCTCAAGTCAGCCTCCGACCTCGGCGTGCCGATCGTCGGCGTCGGCCTCTTCTACAAGACCGGCTACTTCAAGCAGTCGCTGTCCTGGGACGGCTGGCAGCTCGAGTCCTACCCGGTCCTCGACCCCGACGGGCTGCCCCTCTCCCTCGTCCGCGAGGCGGACGGCACCCCAGCCGTCGTCTCGATCGACCTGCCGGCCGGGCGGATCCTCCACGCGCACATCTGGCGGGCCCAGGTCGGGCGGGTGCCGCTGCTCCTGCTCGACTCCGACGTCCCCGGCAACGACGAGCAGACCCGCAAGGTGACCCAGTCGCTCTACGGCGGGGGCGGCGACACGCGCCTCGAGCAGGAGCTGCTCCTCGGCGTCGGCGGGGTGCGGGCCCTGCGCACCTGGTCCCGGCTCACCGGCGCGCCGGCGCCGGAGGTCTACCACACCAACGAGGGCCACGCCGGCTTCCTCGGCGTCGAGCGGATCACCGAGCTCGTGCGGGACCACGGGCTCAGCTTCGACGAGGCGCTCGAGGCGGTCCGCTCCGCGACCGTCTTCACGACGCACACCCCGGTCCCTGCGGGCATCGACCGCTTCGACGCCCACAAGATCGAGCTCTTCTTCGGCGGTCCCAACGCCATCCCGGGCGTGCCGGTCGACCGGCTGCTGGCGCTCGGCGCCGAGGACTACGAGGGTGGCCAGCCCGGCATCTTCAACATGGCCGTGATGGGCCTGCGTCTCGCCCAGCGCGCCAACGGCGTCTCCCAGCTGCACGGCCACGTGAGCCGCGAGATGTTCGACGGCCTGTGGCCCGGCTTCGACGAGGACGAGGTCCCGATCTCGAGCA
Organism: Intrasporangium sp. DVR; assembly: GCF_040365325.1. Lineage (NCBI taxonomy): Bacteria > Bacillati > Actinomycetota > Actinomycetes > Micrococcales > Intrasporangiaceae > Intrasporangium > Intrasporangium sp. DVR. The sequence continues at coordinate 484,632 of NZ_BAABZW010000001.1, forward strand.
TCACCAACGGCGTGCACGCGCCGACCTGGGTCGATCGCGCCGTCTACGACGTGGCCCGGCAGTATCTCGGCACCGCCGACATCGCCGGCGCGAACGCCTGGGAGCGGATCGACGAGGTGCCCGCCCGGGCCATCTGGGAGACCAAGCGGGCCATGCGCGAGGGCCTCGTCGCCGACGTGCGGCGGCGCGTGCGGTCCTCGTGGCTCAAGCGCGGCGCCACCGAGGCCGAGCTGGGCTGGGTCGACGACGTGCTCGACCCCGCGGTGCTGACGATCGGCTTCGCCCGGCGCGTGCCGACCTACAAGCGCCTCACCCTGATGCTGAGCGACAAGGCGCGGCTCAAGAGCCTCCTGCTCGACCCGGTGCGTCCCGTCCAGCTCGTCATCGCCGGCAAGTCACACCCGGCCGACGAGACCGGCAAGCGCCTCATCCAGGAGATGGTGCAGTTCGCCGACGACCCCGAGGTCCGCCACCGCATCGTCTTCCTGCCCAACTACGACATCGCGATGGCCCAGCACCTCTACCCCGGATGCGACGTCTGGCTCAACAACCCGCTGCGCCCCTTCGAGGCGTGCGGCACCTCGGGCATGAAGGCGGCACTCAACGGCGGCCTCAACCTGTCGATCCTCGACGGCTGGTGGGACGAGTGGTTCGACGGCCACAACGGCTGGGCGATCCCGACCGCCGACGGCGTCGACGACCCCGACCGCCGCGACGACCTCGAGGCGGCCGCGCTCTACGACCTCATCGAGAACAACGTGGCTGCCGCGTTCTACGACCGCGACGAGGCCGGCCTGCCGCACAGCTGGATCTCGATGATGACGCACACCCTGAAGACGCTGGGGCCCAAGGTCCTCGCGAGCCGGATGGTGCAGGACTACACCGAGCAGCTCTACAGCCCCGCCGCCGGTGCCGGTCGCGCACTCAACGGCCCGGAGTTCAAGGGGGCGCGGGAGCTCGCCGCCTACAAGGCCCGGGTCCACGCCGCCTGGCCGAAGGTCCGCGTCGACCACGTGGAGCCCTCCGGCGTCTCGGACAGCCCCCAGATCGGCGACACCCTGCACGTGCGGGCCTACGTCGACCTCGGCGGTCTGACGCCCGAGGACGTGGAGGTGCAGCTCGTGCACGGACGCGTCACCGACACCGACCAGCTGCGGGAGACGTCCGTCTCACCGCTGGCCTTCGTCGAGGGTTACGACAACGGGATCCACCAGTTCGCGGGGTCGCAGCACCTCACGCGCACCGGCTCGTTCGGCTACAGCATCCGTGTCGTGCCGAAGCACCCGGCGCTGGCGTCCTCCGCCGAGCTGGGCCTGGCCCGCACCGCCTGATCGAGAGAGCAGTTCGCGACACCGCGTACTCCCATCGAGAGAGCAGTTCGCGACGGACCGTGTCGCGAACTGCTCTCTCGATGGGCACGTGGGCTAGCTCGGGTCGACCGCTCGCCAGACTCGCATCGACGACGCGGCCATCGTCACCTCTGACCCAGCGGCCAGCCGCGGACCCCTCGGACCCGGGCGCTCCTCGGCGCTGTCCCAGAGCAGCTCGTACGCCGCGGCTCCCGGCGCGGTCGGGAGCGTCACCTCGGCCAACCACGCGCTGCCGTTGAGCGACAACAGAACCGACTCGTGGCCCACGACGCTCCCGTTGAACAGTGCCTGGAGGGTGTCGACGGCAGGGCCGTCCCAGCGCCGACCCATCTCCTGCCCGTCCCCGCCGAACCAGGCCAGGTCGGTCGACCCATCCCGGTGCACCTGCCGGCCCGAGAAGAAGCGACGCTGGCGAAGGACCGGGTGCTGTCGCCGCAGCGCGACCAGGTGCCGGACCGTCTCGAGCAGGTCGCCCTGCCACGGCTCCAGCTCCCATGACGTCCAGGAGATCTCGTTGTCCTGGCAGTAGGGGTTGTTGTTGCCGCGCTGGGTCCGGCCGACCTCGTCGCCGGCGTTGATCATCGGCACGCCGCTCGAGAGCAGGAGGGTGCCCATGAGGTTGCGCATCGACCGGCGCCGGGTCGCCCCGACGGTGTCGTCGTCCGTGGGCCCCTCGACGCCGTGGTTCCAGGACCGGTTGTCACCCGACCCGTCCGCGCCGCCCTGGCCGTTGGCCTCGTTGTGCTTGACGTCGTAGGCGGTGAGGTCGGCCAGGGTGAACCCGTCATGAGCCGTGACGAAGTTGATCGAGGCGATGGTGCCGCGGTCGCGCACGCCGAAGAGGTCCTGCGAGCCGGCGAGTCGGGTGGCGAGGTCGCGGACACCGTGGCCGGTCTCGCCGGCCGAGGACGCAGCCAGGTCCCGCAGCCAGAAGGTGCGGACACTGTCACGGAAACGGTCGTTCCACTCGGAGAACGGTGGCGGGAACTGGCCGGTGCGCCACCCGTGCAGTCCCACGTCCCACGGCTCCGCGATGAGCTTGACGCGGGAGAGGACCGGGTCGGCCCGCAATGCCACGAGGAACGGGTGCGTGGGGTCGTAGGCGTCGTCCCGACCTCGTGCCAGGGCCACGGCGAGGTCGAACCGGAACCCGTCGACGTGACACTCCTCCACCCAGTAGCGAAGCGAGTCGAGGACCATGGCCACGACGATGGGGTGGGTCAGGTCGAGGGTGTTGCCACACCCGGTGACGTCGATGTCCTGCCCTCTCGCGTCGAGGCGGTAGTACGCGCGGGCGTCGAGTCCTCGCCAGGACAGGGTCATCCGGTCCTGGGACTGCTCGGCGGTGTGGTTGTAGACGACGTCGAGGATGACCTCGATGCCGGCGGCGTGGAGCAGCTTGACCATGCCCTTGAACTCGTCGACGACTCCCTGCGGGTCGTCGGTGGCGGCGTATCCGGCGTGCGGCGCGAAGAAGCCGAGGGTGTTGTAGCCCCAGTGGTTGGTCAGCCCGCGGACGACGAGCTCGGGCTCGTGGGTGAAGGCGTGGACCGGCAACAGCTCGACGGCAGTGACGCCGAGGCCCGACAGGTGCTCGATGAAGGCGGGGTGCGCGAGCCCGGCGTAGGTGCCCCGCAGCCGCTCCGGGATGCCGGGGTGGAGGGCGGTCGCATTCTTGACGTGGACCTCGTAGAGCACCGAGTCGGTCAGGGAGCGTCGGGGCGGGTGGTCGTCGCCCCAGTCGAAGGCGTCGTCGACGACGACGCAGCGAGGCAGGTATGCCGCTGAGTTGCGTCCGTCGGGCACCGTCAGGTCACCCGTGAGGTCGGGTCCCACGTGGTGGGCGAAGAGCGCCGGGTCCAGGGTCACGTCCCCCTCGATGGCTCGCGCGTACGGGTCCAGGAGGAGCTTCGCGTCGTTGTAGCGCTGGGCCCGGCCCGGGTCCCAGGGCCCGGTGGCGCGGAAGGCGTAGCGCTGGCCCGCCCCGACACCCGGCACGACGTCGAACCACATCCCGTGCGCCCGATGACCGAGCGGGACCCGCCGCTCCGTCTCGTGGCCCGTCGCGTCGCGGTCGAAGAGGCACACCTCCACGCCGGTCGCGTGCCCGGCGTAGACGCAGAACTCTGCGCCGCCGGCGGTGAGGCGCGCGCCCGGCAGGGGAGGGACGTCGGGCATTCCGGGGGGAGGTGGCGGCACGGGGATCAGCCTAGAGCGGGGGCGAGCGGGGTCGCGCGACCCAGCCCAGCGGCATACGACCCTTTGGTGGCTGCCTCCATGTGACTCGACCTGCGTCGCTCGTTACGGTGGGCCCATGACCGATCCGACTTCGCTGCCCAACTTCCAGCCGCACGTGCCAGCGGGCCCGCCGAACGGCGCCGGCAAGAGCGAGACGCCCGTGCGCGACCGCATCCTCGCCGCGCTGGCTGAGCTCGGGGTGGAGGCCAAGGTGGACAAGGACGGGGACCTCGAGTTCACCGTCAACGACCAGACCCTCTTCGCGCGCGTCGCCGAGGGTGAGATCCCGCTCGTGCGCTTCTTCGGCCAGTGGCAGCTGCAGGAGCCGGTGTCACCCGACCGCAACGAGCGGCTGGCCCGCTGCAACGACATGACCCTGCAGCTCAACGTCGTCAAGATGTGCCTGGTCCAGGAGAGCCTCGTCGTCTCCGCCGAGCACGTCGTCCCCGAGTGGGCCGACCTCAAGCTGCTCACGCCGCTGTCGATCAACCACATCCTCCAGGCGGTCCAGTTCTTCTTCCAGTCGTGGCTGCCGGCCGACGACCAGCCGCTCCCCGGTGCGGACGGCGCGCAGCAGGGTGGCCAGTGATGGGCGAGTTCGTCCGGCTCGAGGTGGAGGACGGCATCGGCACGATCCGGCTCGACCGGCCGAAGATGAACGCCCTCAACGTCCGGGTGCAGGAGGAGATCCGCGAGGCGGCCCTCGAGGCGACCACCCGTGAGGACGTCAAGGCGGTCATCGTCTACGGCGGCGAGAGGGTCTTCGCGGCCGGGGCGGACATCAAGGAGATGCAGACCATGTCCTACACCGACATGGTCGACCGGTCCGGCGCGCTCCAGTCCTCGATCACCGCCGTGGCCCGGATCCCCAAGCCGGTCATCGCCGCGATCACCGGCTACGCCCTCGGCGGCGGGTGCGAGCTCGCGCTGGCCTGCGACTTCCGCATCGTGGCCGACGACGCCAAGCTCGGCCAGCCAGAGATCCTGCTCGGCATCATCCCGGGCGCCGGTGGCACCCAGCGGCTCTCGCGCCTCGTCGGGCCCGCGAAGGCCAAGGACATCATCTTCAGCGGCCGGTTCCTCGACGCGCAGGAGTCGCTCGCCATCGGCCTGGCCGACCGGGTCGTCCCCGCCGCCGACGTCTACAGCGCGGCTCGCGAGTGGGCCGGTCAGTACGTCGGTGCGGCCACGTACGCGGTCCGGGCGGCCAAGGAGGCCGTCGACCGGGGCGTCGAGGTGGACCTGGAGACGGGGCTGGAGATCGAGCGGATGCTCTTCGCAGGGCTCTTCGCCACCCGCGATCGCGAGATCGGGATGGCGTCCTTCGTGGAGCAGGGACCGGGCAAGGCGATCTTCGAGGGCAAGTGACCTCGGATCGAGAGAGCAGCTCACGACAGCCGGACCGGGCCGAGCCTGGCGCTGACGTGTCGCGGGCTGCCCTCTCGCTCGACGTCCTCGTCTTCTACTCGCCCGTCGAGTCGACCGAGCAGGTCCTCGCGGCGGTTTTCGCGGCGGGCGCGGGAGCGATCGGTGACTACACCGAGTGCGCCTGGTTCACGGTGGGCACCGGTCAGTTCCGGCCCGGTCCCGGCGCCGCCCCCGCCATCGGGTCGGTCGGCGCCCTCGAGCGGCTTCCGGAACACCGGGTCGAGGTGACCCTGCCGCGGGCATCCCGCCGGCAGGTCGTCGCGGCCCTGCGTCGGGCCCACCCCTACGAGGAGCCGGCCTTCCACATCATCGAGGCCGCCGCTCCCGACCTGCCCTGAGGCCGCAGCCCTCCCACCGCGGCCGGCTTCGTGAGCCAGCCCACGGGTGGTGAGTGTCACGCCCGGGCGGTGCTGGGTATGCGAGCGCTCAGTGACAAGATGGACGGCAATGCCGGGGCGGGCCTCCGGACATCATCCGAGCACCCCCGCTCACCCACCAGCTACGGAAGAGGACGTTCACCCATGAACATCGTCGTCTGTGTCAAATACGTGCCTGACGCGCAGGCGGACCGCACGTTCAACGCATCTGACAACACGACTGACCGCGAGAACGTCGACGGCCTGCTGTCTGAGCTCGACGAGTACGCCGTCGAGGAAGCCCTCAAGATCGTCGAGGCCGGAGAGGGCGAGGTGACGGTCGTCACCGTCGGTCCGGACCGGGCCGCCGACGCGATCAAGAAGGCTCTTCAGATGGGCGCCCACAAGGGCGTGCACATCAAGGACGACGCGATCCACGGGTCCGACGCGCCGGCCACCTCGCTCGTGCTCGCGGAGGCCATCAAGAAGCTCACGGCCGACGCGCCCGCGGACCTCGTCATCACCGGGATGGCGTCCACGGACGGCACCATGGGTGTCGTCCCGGCGATGCTCGCCGAGCGCCTCGGCCTCCCGGCGGTGACCTACGCCGCGGAGCTCACGGTCGAGGGTGGCAAGGCGACGATCCGCCGCGACGGCGACGTGTCGACGCAGACCATCGAGGCCACCCTCCCGGCCCTCGTCTCGGTCACTGACCAGATCAACGAGCCGCGCTACCCGTCGTTCAAGGGGATCATGGCCGCGAAGAAGAAGCCGGTCGAGCAGTGGAGCCTCGCGGACCTCGGGATCGACGCAGGCCAGGTCGGCCTCGACGCCGCGTGGACCCGCGTCGACTCCTTCGCCGCTCGTCCGCCTCGCCAGCAGGGCACCATCGTCACCGACGAGGGTGACGGCGGGCAAAAGCTCGCGGCGTTCCTCGCCGAGCGCAAGTTCATCTGATCGCAGCAGCCGTTAGAAGGAGACATAGCAATGGCTGAAGTTCTCGTGCTCGTCGACCACGTCGACGGCAAGGTCCGCAAGACCACGTCCGAGCTGCTGACGATCGCCCGCCGCCTCGGCGAGCCGTCGGCCGTGTTCATCGGCTCCGGTTTCGACGCCGCGAAGGAGACGCTGGCGAAGTACGGCGCCGCCAAGGTCTACCGCGTCGAGTCGGACGAGGTGCTCTCTCACCTCATCGTCCCGCAGGCCGAGGTCCTCGCCCAGCTCGTCGGGTCGGCCTCGCCCGCGGCGGTCCTGCTGCCCTCGAACACCGAGGGCAAGGAGATCGCAGCGCGCCTCGCGATCAAGACCGACTCGGGCCTGATCACCGACGCGGTCGACGTCAAGCCCGGCGAGGGCGGTGGCGTCTCGACGACGCAGTCCGTCTTCGCGGGCTCCTACACGGTCGAGGCGACCGTCACCAAGGGCACCCCGGTCGTCACCGTGAAGCCGAACTCTGCCGCGCCGGAGGAGGCTCCCGCGGCCGCCGCCGACGAGGTCGTGGACTTCACGCCGTCCGAGGCCGCGCGCGCCGCCCGGATCACGGAGTCCAAGGAGAAGCAGGCGACGGGTCGTCCCGAGCTGACCGAGGCGGCGATCGTCGTGTCCGGTGGCCGGGGCACCGGCGGTGACTTCTCGCCCGTCGAGGCGTTCGCCGACTCCCTCGGCGCTGCTGTCGGCGCCTCGCGTGCGGCCGTGGACGCCGGCTGGTACCCGCACACCTCGCAGGTCGGCCAGACCGGCAAGCAGGTCAGCCCCCAGCTCTACGTCGCATGCGGGATCTCCGGTGCCATCCAGCACCGCGCCGGCATGCAGACCTCGAAGACGATCGTCGCGGTCAACAAGGACAACGAGGCCCCGATCTTCGAGCTCGTCGACTTCGGTGTCGTGGGTGACCTCTTCCAGGTGCTGCCGCAGGCCACCGAGGCGGTCAAGGCCGCCAAGGGCTGAGCCCCGCCACATCGCGCAGGGCCCCCGACCCAGTGGTCGGGGGCCCTTCCGTCGTGGCGAGGGTCGACGCGGCCGTATGCCGCTGGGCCGGCTCGCGCTACGCCGCCGCCTGGTCGTCCGGCTGAGCTCGGGGAGCCGTGCGCACCCAGCTGCGCAGCTCCTCGCGGTTGCGGGCGTAGGTCCTCGAGGCCGTGCCCAGCGTCCACCACGGCGCGCGCAGGGACTCGGCGGGAGAGCGGGTAGGACGGGTGCGACCGTGGTGCCACTCGATGCGACCGCTCTCCGGGACCCGGCGCACGTCGGAGCGTCCGATCGTCGACGAGACGAGCGTGTTGTGGATCCGCATCGACTCGTCCTCCAGCTCGATGCGTGCGGCCCACGCCCGGTAGCCGAGCAGCACGGCCACGACGAGGCAGACCGCGTAGACCGGACGCTCGGGAAGGGTCAGGAGCTCGAGCAGGAGACGCGCCACGAAGTAGCCGATCACCGGGCTCGCCAGGGCGGCGACGGCACGGTGGACGGCCGGCGCTCTGAGGGTGCGGTTGGCATACCTCATGCGCCCGATCATAGGCAGACCGGCTCGCGACGACAGCGACCGCCGCGCGTGCTGTGGACGAGCGCTGTCAGGGCTCGCGCTTGCCGAACGACCCGGCGGCCAGCACCTGTCCGGTCCGGCGCCTGCCCGTCCCGCCGAGCCAGCCACGTCGGGCCAGCGGGGGGACCCGGTGAGCGGGCCCAGCGGCATACGGCCGTCGTTTCTGTCGCGGCAACCAGCCAACCTAGAATCGGTGGGTGACTGCCTACCTCGACCATGCGGCGACGACGCCGATGCTCCCCGTCGCCGTCACGGCGATGACCGAGCAGCTGACTCAGGTCGGCAACGCGTCGTCCCTGCACCGCACGGGTCGCGCGGCGCGCCGGGTGGTCGAGGAGTCGCGGGAGAAGATCGCCAAGGCGATCGGCGCGCGGCCGTCGGAGATCCTCTTCACCTCAGGCGGCACGGAGTCGGACAACCTCGCCGTCAAGGGCACCTTCTGGGCCCGCCGGGACGCGGACCCGGCGCGCACCCGCCTCGTCGTCAGTGCGATCGAGCACCACGCCGTCCTCGACTGCGTGGAGTTCCTCGTCCGGCACGAGGGCGCGAAGGTGACGTGGGTCGAGCCGACTGCAGAGGGCTTCGTCGAGCCCCAGTCGGTACGACGCGCCATCGAGGAGGACCCGGGATCCGTGGCGCTCGTCTCGGTCATGTGGGCCAACAACGAGGTGGGCACGATCCAGGATGTCCGCTCCATCGCCGAGGTCGCCCACGAGTTCGCGATCCCGTTCCACACCGACGCCATCCAGGCAGTGGGACACGTCCCGGTGGACTTCGAGGCGAGCGGCGCCGACCTGCTCTCCGTGACCGCGCACAAGCTCGGCGGTCCGATCGGTGTCGGCGCGCTCGTCGCCCGCCGCGACGTCCGGCTCGTGCCCTTGTCGCACGGTGGCGGCCAGGAGCGGCAGCTGCGCTCAGGGACCCTCGACGCGCCGGCGATCCGGGCCTTCGCGGCCGCCGTGGTCGCCTCGACGGAGACCCTCGATTCCGAGGTGCCTCGCCTGACCAACCTGCGCGACCAGCTCATCGAGCGAGCCACCGGCCTCGGCCTGGGCATCCGCCCCGGCGGTCACTGGGCGGCGGGCGACCACGAGCGCCGCCTCCCGGGCAACGCACACCTGCTCATCGAGGGCTGCGACGGAGACTCGCTGCTCTACCTGCTCGACGCCGCCGGTGTGTCCTGCTCGACCGGCTCCGCCTGCCAGGCGGGCGTCCCACAGCCGAGCCACGTCCTGCTCGCCATGGGCATCTCCGAGCGGGACGCCCGCGGCGCCCTGCGCCTCTCGCTCGGCCACACCTCGACCCCGTCCGATGTCGACGCGGTCATCGACGCCCTTCCCGGCGCGGTCGAGCGGGCCCGTCGCGCACGGAGGGCGACGTCGTGAGGGTCGTGGCCGCGATGAGCGGGGGAGTGGACTCGGCCGTCGCCGCCGCCCGCATGGTCGACGCCGGCCATGACGTCGTGGGCGTGCACCTGGCGCTCTCGCAGAGCGCGGCGACGCTGCGGGAGTCGGCCCGGGGCTGCTGCACCATCGAGGACTCCGGAGATGCCCGGCGGGTCGCGGACGTGCTCGGCATCCCCTTCTACGTGTGGGACATGGCCGAGCGGTTCCGGCGCGACGTCGTCGAGGACTTCACGGCCGAGTACGCCCGCGGCCGCACACCCAACCCGTGCCTGCGGTGCAACGAGAAGATCAAGTTCTCCGCCCTGCTCGACAAGGCCCTGGCGCTGGGCTTCGATGCGGTGGCCACGGGCCACTACGCGCAGGTCGTCGAGACCGCGGACCGCGCCGGCGGGGTCCGGCGAGAGCTGCACCGGGCCGTCGACGCGGCCAAGGACCAGAGCTACGTCCTCGGCGTCCTCGACGCGGAGCAGCTGGCGCACGCCTTCTTCCCCCTGGGCGACACGACGAAGCCGCAGATCCGCGAGGAGGCCGCGGCCCGCGGCTTCTACGTCGCGCAGAAGCCCGACAGCCACGACATCTGCTTCATCCCCGACGGCGACACCCGGGCCTGGCTCGGCAGGGCACTCGGCGAGGCTCCCGGCGACATCGTCGACACCGACGGCACGGTGCTGGGCCGGCACGCGGGGGCGTTTGCCTACACCGTCGGGCAGCGCAAGGGCCTCGGGCTGAGCCGGCCGGCGCCCGACGGGGAGCCCCGCTACGTCGTCGAGGTGCGGACCGAGACCAACCAGGTCGTCGTCGGCACGTCGGACCTGCTCGGTGTCAACGCGATCACCGGCGACCACGCGCGCTGGTGCGGTCCCGCGCCCGAGGGTGTGGTCCGCGTCGGTGCCCAGGTCCGGGCCCACGGGGCGGAGGTCCCCGGCGCCGCCTGGGCCGACGGCGACCGGGTCGAGGTGCGCCTCGACGAGCGCATCCGGGGTGTGGCCCCTGGCCAGTCGGTCGTGCTCTACGACGGGACAAGGGTCGTGGGGTCGGCGACGATCGCCGCCGCCCGCCTCGAGCGCAGCGGCACCTGACCACACCCGACCGCCCGGCGAGCCCCGCGGCACACGGCCTCGAGTGGCCCCGCCATCCACAGGGGATGCCGGCTCGATCGGCCGGGGCTGACGGTCAGTCCATGGACCTCGTCCACGTCACCGTCCGGGCCACCGGGCGGAAGCCCAGCCGCTGGTAGAGGCGCCGCGGACCCGGGTGGTCGGCGTCGCCCCGCGGGCTCACCAGCCCCGTGTGTGCGCCGAGGGCGCGGGCGCGGTGCAGCGCCGCCAGGGTGACGGCTCCCGCCAGCCCGCGGCCCCGGTGCGGGGGCACGCACCCGACCGGCTCGACGAGCGCGACGCCGGTCGCGTCGTCCAGCCAGACGATCACCGAGGCCACGAGGTGGCCGGCGGCGTCGGCGGCGACCCAGTCGAGGTCACGGCGATAGGGCCAGGCGTGGCAGACCTGCTCGTAGGCGTGCGTGGTGACTCGGGAGGGCCCGACGTCCGACCAGGCGGCTCGGTGGACCTCCGCCCGCGCGTCGGCCTCGTGCGGCCCGACCGGCCGCAGGGAGTACCCGGGGACGTGGGGCACCGGAGGCAGCTCGCTCAGGTGGAGCAGGTGGTGCGTGAAGTGCCACGCGTCCGGCTCCGGCCGGAAGCCGGCCTCCTCGAGGACCGGCTCGGACAGGTCTCCCTCCATCACGAGCGCAGACTGCCGGGGGGCGTCACTCCAGTCCTCGAACCACTCGATGATCTCGGTCGAGACCGTGCTGGCGGTCCCGGGGTGACGAGGGTCGAGCTGCAGCTCCAGCCAGTCGGGCGCCTCCGCCCAGGCGAAGCCGGCGACCTCGCCGTCGACCCGCCAGAGCGAGATCGCCTCACCGGGTCCGGGTCGACTCGGGTCGACCGGCTGGGAGTAGCGGTTCCACGCGAGCTGGCCCGGGTGGAACCGGGCGTTCGGCGACCAGACCCGGGAGCACATCGCCTGCATCGCACGCAGGTCGCCGGGGCCGGAGAAGTCGCTCCGCGTCGTCGGCACGCGGCCACCCTAACGACGTTGCTCCCTCAACACGCCCACCAGGTGACCGAGCGAGCCCGGGCGGGCCTAGGGTGGGGCGCGTGACTCAGGCAACCGGGATCGGCTCGTGGCCGGGGACGTCGGTGCGCGACGCGCTGGCCCAGGTGGGTGAGCTCCTCGACGGTCACCTGCCCTACCTGCCCGAGCTGCCCGCCCGGGGGCCGGGCGCGGACCTCATCGGCCGCTCGGCGGGCCTGCTCGTCGAGCTCCCCGTCGACCTCCAGCCGACCGGATGGCGCCTCGTCGACCGGCCCGGCCAGGACGCCGGCCGCACCTCGGCCCTGATGCGAGAGGACCTCGACGAGCTGGCGGAGGCGTTCGACGCCTACACCGGTCCGCTCAAGCTGCAGGTGGCCGGACCCTGGACCCTCGCCGCCTCGCTCTGGCTGCCGCGCGGCGAGCGGGCCATCGTCGACCAAGGGGCGTGCCGTGACCTCGTCGACTCCCTCGCTGAGGGCGTGCGGTCCCACGTCGCGACGGTGCGACGGCTCATCCCGGGAGCGGCGATCACGCTCCAGGTCGACGAGCCCTCGCTCGCGACGGTGCTCGCCGGACGGCTGCCCACGGCGTCGGGCTTCGGGAGGCTGCCCTCGCTCGACCCCCACGTCGCGGCAGCCGGCCTGAAGGCGGTGCTCGCCGCCCACGACGGCGACACCGTCATCCACGCCTGCAGCGCCAACCCGCCGGTGCCCCTCCTGCGCGCCGCCGGACCGCGCGCCCTGTCGCTCGACACGGCCCAGCTCGGACCCCGCGGCTGGGAGGGTGTCGCCGTCGCCGTCGAGGACGGCATCCGGCTCTTCGCCGGCATCGTCCCGACGGACGGGTCCGACACGAGAGCGGTCGAGCTAGCCGGCCGGTTCGTCGAGGCGTGGACGAGGGTCGGTATGCCGCTGGGCTCGCTCACCGACGTCGTCGTGACCCCCACGTGTGGCCTGGCTGGGGCGCCCCCCGACACGGCGCGCGCCATCCAGCGCGCCGCGGTCGACGCGGCTGGCGAGCTCGCCCAGCGCGCTGCCTGACCGCCGAGCTCTCGGTGAAGCTTGGTGGCACTCGGTGCCGCTCGGTGCCGCTCCGTGGCGCTCCGTGGCGCTCCGTGACGGTCGGTGGCGCTGTGGGGGTGGGCCACTCCAGGGCCGTAACCTACTCGGCGTAAGATCGTTGTAGCGGGTGACGTCCACCGCCGCGAACCTCGAGCCGAAGGAACCTCCTCCATGGCCCTCAACGCCCTCAACCTCGCCGACCGGGGACAGCGAATCGGGCTGCGACTGATCACCCGCGCCGGGTCGCTGCCCCTGCTGCACAACCCGGAGGTCCGCCGGACCGTCGAGCACCTGCTCTACCGCGGGAGCAAGGGCGCGTTCGTCGCCCTCGACCGCGCCACCAGGCGGTCCTTCCCCGCCCGGTCCGGGAGCGGAGCCGCGAAGCGGACCACGGCGGCGGCACCGCGGCGGGAGTTCGACCTCACGCCGTCGGAGGACCAGGACATGATCCGCTCGGCCGCTGCGGGACTGGCCGACGACGTGATCCGACCGGCCGCCGCGCAGGCCGACGCCGACCGGTCGGTGCCCGAGGAGGTGCGCCGCGCCGCCGCAGACCTCGGCCTCCCGCTCATCGGGGTCCCCACCGACCTCGGAGGCATCGCCGAGGAGCGCTCGGCCGTCACCACGGTCCTCGTGCTCGAGGAGCTCGCCCGCGGTGATCTCGGCATCGCCACGGCCCTGATGGCTCCCGCAGCAGTGGCGACGGCGCTGGCCAACTACGGCTCGAGCGCGCAGCAGGCCACCTACCTGCCGGCCTTCACCGGGGACGGGCTCCCGGCCGGCGCGAGCCTGGCCCTGATGGAGGAGGGCCCGCTGTTCGACCCGCTCTCGCCGAGCACCACCGCGACGAGCCGTGGCGGCGACCTCGTGCTCAACGGCCGCAAGACCCTTGTCGTCGGGGCCGCCGAGGCCGACCTCCTCGTCGTCTCCGCCCTCGTTGACGGCGAGCCCCGGCTCGTCCTGGTCGAGGCGGGCACGCGCGGCGTGTCGGTGGCCGACGACCCGGCGATGGGGATCCGGGCGGCACGGACCGGGCGCATCGACCTGGACGACGTCGTCGTCCCGGCCACCCACCTGCTCGGCACGACCGACGACCATCTCGACGCGGTCCGGCGGGCCCGCCTCGCATGGGCCGCCGCCGCGTGCGGCACGGCGCAGGCCGCCGTCGACCAGCTCGTGCCCTACGTGACGACCCGACACGCCTTCGGCGAGCCGATCGCGCGGCGCCAGGCCGTGGCCTTCGGCGTCGCCGACGTCGCCATCGAGCTCGCCGGGCTGCGCCTCGTCGTGTGGCGTGCCGCCGCCCGCCTCGACCAGGGCAAGGACGCGTCGCGTCTGATCGCCAACGCGCGCCAGCTGACCGCCAGGCACGGAGCGCAGATCGGGTCGCAGGCCGTCCAGTTCCTCGGCGGCCACGGGTTCGTCAAGGAGTTCGACAACGAGCGCTGGTACCGCGACCTGCGCGGCGCAGGCGTCCTCGAGGGAGTGCTGCTCGTCTGAGCGCACGCCCGGCCACCCACCCGGGCGCAGCCAGCAGCGAGAGCCAGCCCAGCGGCATACGACAAGGAGTCCCAGCCATGATCAACCTCGAGGTCCCCCGCAAGTTTCTCCCCCTGATCAGCCAGACCCGCGGCTTCGCCGAGGAGGTGATGCGCCCGATCTCGCGCAAGTACGACCGGGCCGAGCACAGCTACCCGGTCGAGCTCGACCTCGTCTCGGCCGTGATCGACGGCCTGACGGACTCGGGGACCGGTCACGGAGCCGGTGCCGCGGGTGCCACGCGGACCAACGACGCCCCTGCCCAGGTGGCGGGGGTGGGCGCCGGCCGGAAGGAGCCACGGGGCAGCGGGAACCGCAACGGCACCAACCTCTCCTCGGTGCTCTCCGTCATGGAGACCTGCCGCGGCGACGTGGGGCTGGCCCTGTCCATCCCTCGGCAGGGCCTCGGCAACGCCGCCATCGCCGCCGTCGCCAACGACGAGCAGAAGGCCCGCTACGGCAAGCGCTGGGCCGCCATGGCCATCACCGAGCCGGACGCCGGGTCCGACTCAGGCGCCATCCGCACCACCGCGGTCAGGGACGGCGACGACTACGTCCTCAACGGCGAGAAGATCTTCGTCACCGCGGGGGAGCGGGCCGAGCTCGTCGTCGTGTGGGCGACCCTGGACCGCAGCCTCGGCAAGAAGGCCATCAAGTCCTTCGTCGTGGAGCGGTCCAACCCCGGGCTCACGCTCGTCCGCCTCGAGCGCAAGCTCGGCATCCGTTCGTCGGACACGGCGGCCTTCCACCTCGACAGCTGCCGCGTCCCGGCAAGGGACCTGCTCGGTGATCCCGAGATCTCGACGGAGGCGGGCTTCGGCGGCGCCATGGCGACCTTCGACAACACGCGCCCCCTCGTGGCTGCCATGGCCGTCGGGCTGACCCGTGCGTGCCTGGACACGACCACGGAGCTGCTCGGCCGGGCCGGTGTCACGGTCGACTGGGACCGCCCACCGCTCACCCAGAGCGCGGCGGCCGCCCGGCTCGCCGAGCTGGAGGCGGAGTACCAGTCGGCCTACCTGCTCATGATGCGAGCCGCCTGGATGGCCGACAACGGCCGCCCCAACTCGATGGAGGCCTCCATGGCCAAGGCCAAGGCGGGCCGCACCTGCGTCGACGTCGCCCTCGCCTGCGTCGAGCTCGCCGGACCGACCGGCTACGCCGAGACCGAGCTCCTCGAGAAGTGGGCCAGGGACGCCAAGATCCTCGACATCTTCGAGGGCACGCAGCAGATCCAGCTCCTCGTCGTCGCGCGCCGGCTCCTCGGGCTCACCTCCGCCGAGCTGAAGTAGGAGCTCACGAGAGCCGGTCGGCGCGCGTCGCTATCGTGTGCGAGTGACGCGAGAGACGACGACGGTGGGCGGCAGCGCGGCGGCAGGGCGCCAGGGACTCCCGGCGCCCTCGGCGCTCTCGACACGACGGCAGCGCGTGCCGTGGCAGGTGAAGTTCGGGTCGCTCGCCATCATCTGGGGAGCGAGCTTCCTCTTCATGAAGGTCGGGCTCCGGTGGTTCTCACCGGTGCAGATCGCGACCGGCCGCATTCTCCTCGGCGCCGTGACCGTGGTCCTGCTGCTCCACCTCACGGGCGGCCGGCTGCCGCGCTCGTGGACCGTCTGGCGCCACCTGTTCGTCGTCGCGGTCTTCCTCGCCTCGCTGCCCTTCGTCCTCTTCCCGCTCGGCGAGGAGCGAGTCAGCTCGGCGCTCGCGGGCATCGGCAACGCGATCACCCCGATCGCCACGGTCCTCGCGACGATGGCGATGGTCCCCTCCGAGCGGCTGCCGGGGCGGCGCATCCTCGCGATCCTCGTCGGTTTCGTCGGGGTCGGCCTCATCGCGCAGCCGTGGGAGTCGGCCGGCCAGCCGGACCTCGTCGGCTTCGGCCTGACCCTGGTGGCCGGCGCGTCCTACGGCTTCGGGTGGACGTGGGTGCGCAAGTACCTCGCCCACACCGACCTCGGCGGGCTCCAGCTCCCGGCGGCGCTGCTGACCGTGGCGGCCGGCCAGATGCTCGCCGTGCTCGGCGTCTGGTGGGTCTTCCACCGGGACCGTTTCGCGGCCCCCTGGGCGCCCGCTGACGACGCGGTCGGCTCCGGCACCGGACCGGTCCTCTCGCTGCTCGCGCTCGGCATCCTCGGGACGGGTCTGGCCTACCTCTTCCAGTTCGACGTCTTCCGCGCGGTCGGCCAGCAGGTGGGGTCGCTCGTGACCTACCTCATCCCGGTCGTGTCCGTCGGGCTCGGCTATCTCGCGCTGGGGGAGCGGCTCGGTCCTTGGCAGCTCGCCGGGGCGGCGCTGGTCCTCGGCGCCGCAGTCGTCGTCACCCGTCCCACCCGAGACACCCGGCGGGACCGACGCGAGCGAGCCCAGCGGCATCCGGCCCGACCGGCCTGACCGGCCAGCCGGCACGTCGTCGCGTCAGAGCGCGGAGCCCTGCTGCCAGGAGTCCCAGCTGAGGTTCCAGTCGGCGTAGCCGTTGCCCAACGTCATCGGCTTGTCCGAACCCACCGTCTCGACGACGTCGCCGACGCGCATCTGGTCGTAGACCCAGATGGAGTTGGCATCGCTCATGCCGGTGCAGCCGTGGCTGACGTTGTCCTTGCCCTGCTGGCTGACCGACCACGGCGCCGAGTGGAGGAACTCGCCGCTGTGCGTGATGCGCAGGGCGCGCTTGACCTTGACGTCCTCGTAGTAGTCCTTGTCGCCTTCCTTGAGGCCGATCGACTCCGCCTTCATGGTGAAGTTGGTGAACTTCTCCATGATCACCTTGACGCCCGAGCGGGTCTCCCACCCCGGACGGCCGCCGGAGATGGGGATCGTCCGCGCCTTCCGGCCCTCGATGAAGACATCCATCTGGTGCGTGTCGAGGTTCACCTTGGCGACGACCGACCGGCCCACCGTGAAGTCACTGACGACCGACTGCTCGCCCCAGCGCCCACCGCCCGCCGGCACCCCGTTGAGGTTGGCCTCGACGTGGACCTGGGACCCCGGCTTCCAGTAGGTCTTCGGCCGCCAGTGGGCCTCGCGGTCGGACAGCCAGTACCACGACCCGGCCTGTTTGGGCGTCGAGGTCACCTTCATGTGCTTCTCGAAGCCGGCCCTGTCGACGACCGGGAGGTCGAAGGTGACGATGACCGGCATCCCGATCCCGACGGTGCCGCCGTCCGGGTAGACCTTGGTCCAGATCTGGTCGTCGAGGGTGAGGTCGGCGGTCGTGAAGGAGCGTTTGGTGCGTTTGGTCTGGCCGTCCTCGTTCTTGGCGGTCAGCTCGAAGGTGTACTTCACGCCGGGCTCGAGCAGGTCGCTCGACGTCCACGTGCCCGACTCGAGCCACCCGTCGACCGCGACCTCCTCGCCCTTCTTGCTGAGGTAGGAGAGCGTCGCCTCGGTCAACGTGCCGTTCTCCGTCTTGGCGGAGACGCGCGTGTCGACCGAGACCTCCTTCGCGCCGGGGCGCGGCGTGGTGATCCACGTGACGGGCGTGGTCGTCGGCGTCGGCTTGGCCGTCACCGCGGGGGCGCTGGCCCCCGACGACGCCTGTGGGCCGGCCGCGCTCGGCGGCGCGTCGGACGAGCACGCGCTCACCGTGAGCAGGCCGACGACGGCGAGCACGGCGATGATCGCCGCGCGAACAGAACGGATGGTGGCCTTCACGCGCATCTTCCCCTCGGACCTGTCACCGCCTCGACCCCCTGTCGCAGGGTGGCAGGCCAGCTGAACCCACGGGAAAGTGTCTCCGATGGAGGGCCCAACCCCCAAACCCATCCGCTCGTGCCGCCCGGATCGTGATCGCGTCGTTGCCAGCAGACGGGTGAGCCGTATGCCGCTGGGCTCGCTCGCGCTCCCAGCTGACCGTCGGCGACGGCTGGCAGGATGAGCGGGTGAGCGACATCACCGGGAGCCAGGTCAGCGCGGACGAGACGAACGACGCCGAGAGCGCGGACGACGAGCTCGGTCCGGGGCTGGCCCCCGCCGCGGCGAGCGGCTCCGTCATCGAGGACACCATCCCCGATGAGGCCCACCAGGAGTGGGCCGACCTGGCCGAGCAGGCCAGTGCGGCGCAGTTCGCCTACCACGTCAAGGACGCGCCCACGATCAGCGACGCCGAGTACGACGGTCTCATCCGGCGGCTCAACGAGCTGGAGCAGCAGTGGCCGTCGCTGCGCACCCCCGAGAGCCCGACGCAGAAGGTCGGCGCCGCGACGTTCGCCACCGGTTTCGAGACGGTCGACCACCTGGAGCGGATGCTGAGCCTCGACAACGCGTTCTCCTTCGATGAGCTGCGGGCGTGGGCCGAGCGGGTCGAGCGGGAGGTGGGCGCGGGGGCGCACTTCCTCACCGAGCTGAAGATCGACGGGCTGGCGGTCAACCTGCTCTATGAGAAGGGACGCCTCGTGCGGGCTCTCACCCGCGGCGACGGCCGCACCGGCGAGGACGTCACCAACAACGTGCGCACCATCGCCGGCGTCCCCGAGCGGCTGTCCGGCGACGACGTTCCTGAGCTCGTCGAGATCCGCGGTGAGGTCTTCTTCCCCACCGCGGGCTTCGCCGACCTCAACGCCTCTCTCGTCGCGGCGGGCAAGGCTCCCTTCGCCAACCCCCGCAACGCCGCCGCGGGGTCGCTGCGGCAGAAGGACCCGAAGGTCACGGCGAGCCGCCCGCTCCAGCTGCTCGTCCACGGGATCGGGGCGCGACGCGGATTCGACATCGAGCGGCAGAGCGAGGGCTACGAGGCGCTGCGAGCGTGGGGGCTGCCGACGTCCGAGCAGGTCAAGGTCCTCGACGACATCGCGCAGGTGGAGGAGTTCGTCACCTACCACGGCGAGCACCGGCACGACGGCCTGCACGAGATCGACGGCATCGTCGTCAAGGTGGACGAGGTCGCCCTCCAGCGCCAGCTCGGCACGACGTCGCGCGCCCCTCGGTGGGCGATCGCCTTCAAGTACCCGCCCGAGGAGGTCAACACGAAGCTCCTCGACATCCGGGTCAACGTCGGGCGAACCGGCCGGGTCACCCCCTACGGCGTCATGGTGCCGGTCGTCGTCGCCGGGTCGACGGTCGAGCAGGCGACGCTGCACAACCAGTACGAGGTCGAGCGCAAGGGCGTGCTGATCGGCGACACCGTGGTGCTCCGGAAGGCGGGTGACGTCATCCCTGAGATCGTCGGTCCCGTCGTGGACCTGCGTGACGGCACCGAGCGGGCCTTCGTGATGCCCACGGAGTGCCCGGCGTGCGGCACGCCCTTGGCCCCGGAGAAGGAGGGGGACAAGGACATCCGCTGCCCCAACTCCCGGTCCTGTCCCAGCCAGCTCCGGGAGCGCGTCTTCGCGCTGGCCTCCCGCTCCGCCCTCGACATCGAGGCCCTCGGTTGGGAGGGCTCGATCGCCCTGCTCGACTCCGGGATCATCACCGACGAGGGGGACCTCTTCGCTCCACCGCCGGACAGCGCCGAGGCGGGCGACTACGGAGTGACGCGGCAACGGCTCTCGACCGTGGGGCTCTACACCCGGGCCGCGAAGAAGACCGACCCACCCGAGCACGTCCTCGACGGGCGGGTCCTGTCCGCCAATGGCGAGAAGCTGCTCACCGAGCTGGAGAAGGCCAAGAGCAAGCCGCTGTGGCGGGTCCTCGTCGCACTCTCGATCCGGCACGTCGGGCCGACCGCCGCCCGGGCCCTGGCGACGACGTTCGGCTCGATGGACGCCATCCGGTCGGCCTCGACCGAGGAGCTGGCCGAGGCCGAGGGTGTCGGCCAGATCATCGCCGAGTCCGTGACCGCCTGGTTCGGCGTCGACTGGCACGCCGAGATCGTCCGCAAGTGGGCGGCGGCTGGTGTCCGCATGGAGGACGAGGTGGACGCCTCCGTCGCCCGGACGCTCGAGGGCAGGACGGTCGTCGTCACCGGGTCCCTCGAGGGCTTCTCCCGGGACGAGACCAAGGAAGCCATCATCACGCGCGGCGGCAAGGCGGCCAGCTCGGTCTCACGCAAGACCGACTGGGTCGTCGTGGGAGCCAACGCCGGGTCGAAGGCGGCCAAGGCCGAGGAGCTCGGGCTGCCCCTCCTGGACGAGGCCCAGTTCCTGCGCCTCCTCGAGACCGGTTCACCGGACTGAGGGCCACGCCGCCTCGGGAGCGAGGGGTCCGTGACGGGCCATCGCCGCCTGACATGTGCCCCCCTGCCATAGGCCCGCGGCAGGTGTGTGTCCAACAACCGTGTCCTGCGTCTCGGTGCCTCCTAGAGTTGCCGGAGTCAGGACGCCCGTCCCGACCGCGCCGGATCCAGCCAGATCGGGCCAGACCGGACAGGCCACGCGTCGCACGAGGAGGTGCAGGTGTCACCAGGCACGCCACTGCTCGAGACCCGCTCCCTGACCAAGGAGTTCCGGGGGTTCAAGGCGGTCTCCGACGTCAACATCTCGGTCGAGGACGGCACCGTCCACGCCCTCGTCGGACCCAACGGAGCCGGCAAGACGACGCTGTTCAACCTGCTGACCGGGTTCTTGACCCCCACGTCCGGCACCATCGTCTACGACGGCCAGGACATCACGGGCAAGTCTCCTGAGCAGATCGCCCACCTCGGCATCGCGCGCTCCTTCCAGATCACCAGCCTGTTCGACCAGATGACGCTCCGCGAGCACCTGGAGCTGGCTCTGGCGAGCCCCACCGGTATGGGGATGCAGTTCTGGCGGTCGGTCAAGCGGATGGCGATCTTCAAGGACCGCTCCATGGACCTGCTCGACCAGGTCGGGCTCGCCGACCGGGCCGGCGCGCCGGCCGGCTCCCTCGCCTACGGCCAGAAGCGGGCCCTCGAGCTCGCGATCGCCATGGCGCTCGACCCCAAGCTGCTCCTCCTCGACGAGCCCACGGCCGGGATGGGCATCGAGGACGTCGACCGGACCATCGCCCTCGTCAAGCAGATCGCCGCCGGCCGCACGGTCGTCTTCGTCGACCACAACATGCACGTCGTCGGCTCGCTCGCCGACACGGTGACGGTCCTCCAGTCGGGGCAGGTCCTTGCCGAGGGGAGCTACGAGCAGGTCCGCACCGACGAGCGCGTCATCACCGCCTACCTCGGAGCGACCCATGAGTGAGACCCGCACGCGGACGACCCTCGAGGTCACCGGCGTCTCGGCCTGGTACGGCGAGGCCCGCGTCCTCACGGACGTCAGCCTCCAGATCGGCCAGGGCGAGGTCGTCACGCTCGTCGGACGCAACGGCGCGGGCAAGACCACGCTCCTGCGCTCGATCATGGGCCTGCACAAACAGGTCCAGGGTTCCGTCACCTTCGAGGGCGTCGAGCTGGTCAAGCGGTCGGCCGACAGTCGCGCGCGTCTCGGCATCGGCTGGGTGCCGGACGACCGGGGCATCTACGCCACGCTTTCCGTCGCCGAGAACCTCACGCTCCCGCCGGTCGTCCACGACGACGGCTGGGCACTCGAGCGGATCTACGAGTTCTTCCCGGCGCTCTACGAACGCCGCGACTTCCCCGGCACCAAGCTGTCGGGCGGTGAGCAGCAGATGCTCGCCATGGCGCGGGTGCTGCGGATGGGGGCACGCCTGCTCCTGCTGGACGAGCCGAGCGAGGGACTCGCCCCGGTCATCGTCCAGAGCATCGGGGAGATCATCCGCGAGATCAAGGCCCACGGCGTGGCGGTGCTGCTCGTCGAGCAGAACGTCAAGTTCGCGGCCACGGTGGCCGACCGTCACTACCTCCTCGCCCAGGGGAGGGTCGTCGAACACCTCGACAACGAGGAGTTCCACTCACGCGAGAGCGAGCTGCTCACGTATCTCGGGATGTAGGCACCAACCAGCTCCACCCGATGCAGGACCGGCACGACCACGCACCACACGCACCACGACATGCACGACGACATGCACGACGACATGCACGACATCACGCACCACCCCAGCACGACATCCCAGGAGGGGACATGAGTGGCAGGAACAGGATCACGGGCACCGTGGCCATCGCGGCCTCGGCATCGCTGGCACTGGCCGCCTGCGGCGGCGGCACCGGCGGTCCGCAGACCGGAAGCGACTCCAAGCTGAGCAACGACAAGGTCGTCATCGGCCTGCTCAACGACCAGTCCGGTGTCTACAAGGACCTGTCCGGGCCCAACTCCGCCGTCGCCATCCAGATGGCGATCGACGACTACAAGGCCAAGTACGGCAACGACGCCGTGGCCAAGACGATCGAGGTGGTTCAGGCCGACCACCAGAACAAGCCCGATGTCGCCAACACCAAGGCCCAGGAGATGTACGACCGGCAGAACGTCGACGTCATCCTCGACGTGCCGACCTCGTCGGCCGCGCTCGCCGTCGCGACCCAGGCCAAGACCAAGAAGAAGCTGTTCATCGACATCGGCGCCGCGACGACGGCGCTCACCGGCGCCTCGTGCAACAAGTACACCTTCCACTGGGCCTACGACACCTACATGCTGGCCCACGGCACGGGCTCTGCGACGGTGAAGAACGGCGGCAAGAAGTGGGCGATCGTCTACCCGGACTACGCCTTCGGTCAGGACATGAACAAGTCGTTCACGACCGCGGTCCAGGGGGCCGGCGGGGAGGTCGTGGAGTCGATCCCGACGCCGTTCCCCAACGACAACTTCGCCACCTTCATCACCAAGGCCGCAGCGACGAACCCCCAGGTCATCGGCACGATGGCCGCCGGCGGTGACCTCATCAACTTCGTCAAGCAGTACAACCAGGCCGGCCTCCAGGACAAGCACACCCTCGCCGTCGGCCTGATGTTCATCACCGACATCCACTCCCTGGGCGTCGAGCAGTTCTCCGGCACCCAGTTCACCGATGCCTGGTACTGGAACTTCGACGAGGAGAACCGCAAGTGGGCGGACCGCTTCACGGAGAAGACGAAGACCCGCCCCTCGTTCGCCCACGCGGGCAACTACTCGGCCGCGCTGCAGTACCTCGAGGCCGTGCAGGAGGCCGGCACCGACGACGCAGACGGGGTCGTCGGCAAGCTCGAGGGCAAGAAGGTCAACGACGTCTTCCTGCGCAACGGTGAGATTCGCGCCGCGGACCATCGGGTCCTCCACGACGCCTACCTGGCCAAGGTGAAGACGAAGGACCAGGTCAAGGAGGACTGGGACTACCAGGAGATCGTGGCGACGATTCCGGCGGCAGAGGCCTTCGGGCCGGTGTCGGACGCCTGCAAGATGTGACCTGATCCCACGACGAGGACGGAGGTGCCGGGCGCTGGAAGGCGAGCGGCACCCCGTTCCACACCGGGACCGATGACGAGAAGGTCGGCAACATGAGCGCTTTCATCCAGTACACCCTCCAGGGACTCGCGGCCGGAGGCTTCTACGCCGTCTCCGCCCTGGGGCTGGCCGTGATCTTCGGCGTGCTGGGCGTCGTCAACTTCTCGCACGGCGCCGTCTACATGCTGGGGGCCGTCCTGTCGGCCGTCCTCCTCGCGGAGCTCAACGTCAACTTCTGGCTCGCCCTCATCCTCGTGCCGATCATCATGTTCGGCTTCGGGGTGCTCATGGAGCGAGCCCTCGTGCGGTGGCTGCTCCAGCTGGACCCGCTCTACAACTTCCTGCTGACCTTCGGGCTCACCCTCGTCATCGTCGAGGCGGTCAAGCAGAAGTACGGCGTCTCCGGCCTCCCCTACGAGATCCCGCCCGGCCTGGGTGGTCAGGTGCGCGTCGGCGACGTCGGCCTGCCCACCTACGCGATCTTCGCCTGTCTCTTCGCGGTCGCCGTCTGCGTCGGTGTCGGGCTGCTCCTCACACGCACGCGCATCGGGATGATCGTCAGAGCGGCGACCGAGGCGCCCGAACGCACCCGGGCGCTCGGCATCAACGTGGGCCGGTGGGTCACCCCCGTCTTCGGTTTCGGCATCGCCCTCGCCGGGCTCGCGGGAGTCCTCGCCGCCCCGAGTCGCGCCATCACGGCCGAGATGGGCAGCAACTTCGTCATCATCCTGTTCGCCGTGGTCGTCATCGGCGGCCTGGGCTCGATCCTCGGCGCCGTCGTCGCCGGCTTCCTCGTCGGACTCGTCGAGGCCTACGGCGTCGCCTACGCCCCCGCGTACGCTCAGATCGTCATCTTCATCCTGATGGCCCTCGTCGTCCTCGTCCGGCCCGCAGGGCTCTTCGGACGGGAGGAGATCGCATGACCGACCAGCAGCTCACGGCCCGGACCGACGTCGACCTCGCCCAGCCGTCCATCCTGTCCCGACGCAGCCCCTGGCGCTACATCCTGCTGCTCGCCGGCCTCGCCGTCATCGTGCTCCTGCCCTACCAAATCTACCCACCGGTCGCGATGGACATCCTCTGCTGGGGACTCTTCGCGATCAGCATCGACCTGCTGCTCGGCTTCACCGGCCTGCTCAGCTTCGGGCACGCGGCCTTCTGGGGTGGGTCGGCCTACGTGACCGGCCTGCTGGCGATCAACACCGGGTGGCCGTTTCCGCTGGCCGTTCTCGTCGGCGCCCTCTTCGCGATGGTCATCGCCGTGCCGATCGGCTACCTGTCGGTGCGGCGGACCGGCATCTACTTCGCCATGGTCACCCTGGCGTTCGCCCAGATGCTCTACTTCATCGTCAACCAGTGGCGTGACCTCACCGGCGGGGAGAACGGCCTGCAGGGGATCCCCAAGACCTTCTTCGGCATCGAGCTCGTCGAGACCGACTCGTTCTACTTCTACTACGCCGGTGCAGTGGTCGTCCTCATCGGCGTGTTCATCGCCTGGCGCGTGGTCAACTCGCCGTTCGGCCGGGTCCTCACGGCCATCCGGGACAACCCGGCCCGGGCGCGCGCACTCGGCTACGACGTCGAGCGCTACAAGATCGTCGTCTTCGTCCTCTCGGCCGGCCTCGCCGGTCTCGCCGGCGGGGTCTTCTCGATCAGCCACGGGTTCGTCTCCCTCCAGGAGGTCGCCTGGACCACGAGCGGCAAGGCCGTGCTCATCACCGTCCTCGGCGGGATCGGCACCCTCTGGGGCGGCCTGGTCGGCGCCGGTGTCGTCGTCTACCTCGAGGACTTCCTGGCCTCGGCGGGCGTCAAGGGCATCGCGATGATCACCGGGGCGATCTTCGTCCTCATCGTCCTCCTCTTCCGCCACGGCATCTGGGGCACGGCCCGCAACCTCGTCCGCGAGCAGGTCATCGAGCGGCGCAACCGGCCCCGGGGCTGAGCCGCCCGGAGCCGGCGTCCATCCCCTCCGCCCAGCGGTCCGCCGTCCGGAGCACGCTGCACCGCCCCATAGACTGGCAGGCATGTCCTCCCTGTCCCGCGATGACGTCGCCCACCTCGCCGGGCTGGCCCGCATCGACCTGTCGGACGCCGAGCTCGACCGGATGGTCGGCGAGCTGTCGGTGATCCTCGAGTCGGTGGCGAAGGTGCAGCAGGCCCCCATCGAGGACGTCGCCCCCATGTCGCACCCGATGCCGCTGACCAACGTCACCCGCCCGGACGTCGTCCGTCCCGGGCTGACGCCCGAGGAGGCGCTCTCCGGCGCACCGGAGCAGGAGCTCCAGCGCTTCGCGGTCCCGCGCATCCTCGACGAGGACTGAGCCGTCGACCGACGGCGCGTTCTCCCGATCACCGAGCCCAGCGGCATACGGCACCTTTTCGTGAACTCCCTTACCGACGAAGGCAACTGACGTGAACACTGACCTGACCCGAGCCTCTGCGGCCGAGCTCGCGGAGGGGCTGGCGAGCAAGACGTTCTCCTCGGTGGAGGTGACCCGGGCGCACCTCGACCGGATCGCGGCCGTCGACGAGCACGTGCACGCCTACCTCCACGTCGACGCCGAGGGAGCGCTCGCGACCGCCCGCGCCATCGACGAGCGACGGGCCGCGGGTGAGACCCTGCCGACGTTGGCCGGCGTCCCCATCGCCGTCAAGGACGTCATGACGACCAAGGGCCTGCCCACGACCTGCGGCAGCCGCATCCTCGAGGGCTGGATCCCGCCGTACGACGCGACCGTGGTGCGCCGGATCAAGGACGCGGGGATGCCGATCCTCGGCAAGACCAACATGGACGAGTTCGCGATGGGCAGCTCGACCGAGCACTCCGCCTACGGGCCGTCGCGCAACCCGTGGGACCTCGAGCGCATTCCCGGTGGCTCGGGCGGCGGGTCGAGCGCCGTCGTCGCCAGCTTCCAGGCGCCGCTGGCCACCGGCACCGACACGGGCGGCTCGATCCGCCAGCCGGCCGCGGTGACCGGGACCGTCGGCACCAAGCCCACCTACGGCGGTGTCTCGCGCTATGGGCTCGTCGCCCTCGCGAGCTCGCTCGACCAGGCCGGACCGTGCGCGCGGACGGTGCTCGACACCGCCTTGCTCCACGAGGTCATGGGCGGGCACGACCCGATGGACTCCACGTCCATCGACGCGCCCGTCCCGCCGGTGGTCGAGGCGGCCCGCCGCGCAGACGTCACGGGCATGCGGATCGGTGTCGTCAAGGAGCTGGGCGGCGAGGGCTACCAGCCCGGGGTCCGGGCGCGTTTCGAGGAGTCCGTCGCGCTGCTCGTCGAGCGCGGCGCCGAGGTGGTCGAGGTGAGCTGCCCCAACTTCGACTACGCCCTGGCGGCCTACTACCTCATCCTGCCGAGCGAGGCGTCGAGCAACCTCGCCAAGTTCGACGCGATGCGCTACGGCATGCGTGTCCTCCCCGAGGGCATCGACGCCCCGACGGCCGAGCAGGTGATGGCGGCCACCCGCGACGCCGGCTTCGGCGCCGAGGTCAAGCGCCGCATCATCCTGGGCACCTATGCCCTCAGCTCCGGCTACTACGACGCCTACTACGGCTCGGCGCAGAAGGTTCGCACGCTCATCGCCCAGGACTTCGAGCGGGCCTACGCCCAGGTCGACGTCCTCCTCAGCCCCACCGCCCCGACGACCGCCTTCCGGCTCGGTGACAAGCTCGACGACCCGATGGCGATGTACCTCAACGACATCGCGACGATCCCGGCCAACCTCGCCGGAGTGCCCGGTATGTCGATCCCGTCCGGCCTCGCCGACGAGGACGGCCTGCCGACGGGCATCCAGATCCTCGCCCCGGCCACCAAGGACGAGCGCCTCTACACCGTCGGCGCAGCGCTCGAGCAGGCGCTCCTCGAGCGCTGGGGCGCGCCGATCCTGTCCCGGGCACCCGAGCTGGCCGCTGACCTCACCGTGAAGGGAGCCTGAGATGGCTGTGACGTCCGCCGCTGTGGATCGGGTCCTCGACTATGACGACGCCGTCGCGAAGTTCGACCCGGTCATGGGCCTCGAGGTCCACGTCGAGCTGCACACCGAGACGAAGATGTTCTGCGGGTGCCCGACCGCCTTCGGTGCCGAGCCCAACTCCCAGGTCTGTCCCGTGTGCCTCGGTCTGCCCGGTGCGCTTCCCGTCGTCAACGAGAAGGCGGTCGAGTCCGCGATCCGGATCGGTCTCGCCCTCAACTGCGAGATCGCCGACTGGTGCCGGTTCGCCCGGAAGAACTACTTCTACCCGGACATGCCGAAGAACTTCCAGACCTCGCAGTACGACGAGCCGATCGCCTTCAACGGCTACCTCGACGTCGAGGTCGACGACGGCGCCGGTGGGACCGAGGTGTTCCGCGTCGAGATCGAGCGCGCCCACATGGAGGAGGACACGGGCAAGTCGCTCCACGTCGGCGGGTCGACCGGCCGCATCCACGGCGCCGAGTACTCCCTCGTCGACTACAACCGCGCCGGCATCCCGCTCATCGAGATCGTGACGAAGCCGATCACCGGTGCGGGGGAGCGGGCGCCCGAGGTGGCGAAGGCCTATGTCTCCGCGCTGCGCGACCTCCTGCGGGCCCTGGACGTCTCGGACGTGAAGATGGAGCAGGGCTCGATGCGCTGCGACGCCAACGTCTCACTGCGGCCCCGCGCGGGCGACGACCCGCGCGGCGCCGCGCAGCTCGCGGTCCCGTTCGGCACCCGGACCGAGACCAAGAACGTCAACTCGCTGCGCTCGGTCGAGCGGGCGGTCCGCTACGAGATGTCGCGGCAGGCGGCGATCCTCGAGTCGGGCGGGTCGATCCTCCAGGAGACGCGTCACTGGCACGAGGACACGGGCATGACGACGTCGGGTCGCGTCAAGTCCGACGCCGACGACTACCGCTACTTCCCGGAGCCGGACCTCGTCCCGGTCGCGCCGACCCGCGAGACGGTGGACGCGCTGCGGACGACGCTGCCGGAGCCGCCGGGGCTGCGCCGCAAGCGCCTGCAGACCGACTGGGGCTTCAGCGACCTCGAGATGCGCGACGTCGTCAACGCGCGCGCCGTCGAGCTCATCGAGGAGACCGTGGCCGCGGGCGCGAGCCCGGCCGCCGCGAAGAAGTGGTGGCTGGGCGAGCCGTCGCGGCGCGCCAACGCCGAGGGCCAGGACCTGCTGACGTATGCCGCTGGGCTGGGTTTCGCTCCAGCGCATGTCGCGGAGCTCGACCGTCTCGTGACGAGCGGTCGCCTCAACGACTCGATGGCCCGGCAGGTGCTGGACGGCGTCCTTGCGGGAGAGGGCACGCCGACCGAGGTGGCCGACGCGCGCGGGCTCGAGCTCGTGGCGGACGACGGTGCACTCGAGGCGGCGGTCGACCGCGTCATCGAGGCCAACCCCGACATCGCGGCGAAGATCCGCGGCGGGAAGGTGCAGGCCGCTGGCGCGCTCATCGGTCAGGTGATGAAGGAGATGAAGGGGCAGGCCGACGCGGGTCGGGCGCGGGAGCTGATTCTGGCCCGGTTGGGCTGATCTCGGCGGGTTGGGGCTCGTGAGATTGCTCACGAGCCCAGCAGGCGGGGGTCCGAATGGGTGTGGCGGCGGCCGTAGTCTCGTCGCTCGTGACAATGACGCACTCCGTGACCGACCAGTCGACCGCCCCTGCAGACCCGGCCGACGCCGCTGCCGCTGCTGACGAGCACTACGAGGACTGGTCGGAGCGCCAGGCCCTGGCCGAGGCGATGATCCCGATCATCGGCCGCCTCTACCGCCAGAACAGCGTCGTGACCTCCATCTACGGCCGGCGCCTGATCAACGAGAACGCGATCCACATCATCAAGGCCCACCGGTTCGCCCGGCGCGTCGACGAGGTCGAGCTGGACCTGCAGGACACCCTGCCGATGCTCCAGGCGCTGGCCGCGGCCGACCCCGGCGCGGCCTCGGTGGACCTCGGTCGCCTGACCCGCAAGTACAAGCAGGACGGGGACGGCGCGGACCTCAGCGAGTGGGTTCGGGCGGAGCTCGGCGAGGTCGCGGGGCGCAAGGGCGCGACCGGCGGACCCGACGGCGACGCCCGGCGCCGGGGGACTGACGTCGTGCTCTACGGCTTCGGGCGGATCGGCCGCCTGCTGGCCCGGATCCTCGTCGACCACGCGGGCAAGGGCGACGGCCTCAACCTGCGCGCCATCGTCGTCCGTCGAGGAAGCGACGACGACCTGATGAAGCGGGCGAGCCTGCTGCGTCGAGACTCCGTCCACGGGTCCTTCCAGGGCACCATCGCCGTCGACGAGGAGGCCAACACCATCCTCGCCAACGGCACCTTGATCCAGGTGATCTACTCCGACGACCCCGCGAGCGTGGACTACACCGCCCACGGCATCTCCGACGCGATCGTCGTCGACAACACCGGTCGCTGGCGGGACCGTGAGGGCCTGTCCCAGCACCTCCGGTGCCCGGGCGTGGCGCGGGTGCTGCTGACCGCTCCGGGCAAGGGCGACCTGCCCAACATCGTCGCCGGGATCAACGAGGGCATGATCGCCTCCGCCGACGCCAGCGAGGAGCCGATCCTGTCGGCCGCGTCGTGCACGACGAACGCCATCGTGCCCGTGCTCAAGGCGGTCAACGACGAGTTCGGCATCGTCGGCGGCCACGTCGAGACGGTGCACTCGTTCACGAACGACCAGAACCTCATCGACAACTTCCACAAGGGCGAGCGTCGCGGCCGCTCCGCTGCCCTCAACATGGTGCTCACCGAGACCGGCGCGGCCAAGGCGGTGGCCAAGGCCCTGCCCGAGCTCGCCGGCAAGCTGACCGGCAACTCGATCCGGGTGCCCACGCCGGACGTGTCGATGGCGATCCTCAACCTGACGCTCGAGCGCGGGACGACGCCCGAGGAGATCAACACCTACCTGCGGCGCACCGCGCTCCACTCGGCGCTGCACAAGCAGATCGACTACATCGACAGCCCGGAGGTCGTGTCGACGGACTTCGTCGGTTCCCAGTACGCCGGCATCGTCGACGGCCGCGCGACGATCACGGCGGACGACCGCGTCGTCCTCTACGTCTGGTACGACAACGAGTTCGGCTACAGCTGCCAGGTCGTGCGCGTTCTGGAGACGATGGCGAAGGTCCACCCGCCGGCTTTCCCGCGCTGATTCCGGCTCCCTGCCCCTACCCCTGACGACGCGACACACCGTTCACCGTGCAACACACCGCGATCCGACGCCGGTGTGTCGCACGGTAGACGGGTGTGTTGCGCGAGCGGTCCGTGCGGGTCAGGCGCGGCGGCCTGAGCCGAACAGGTCGCCAAGAATCCCTCCGAGTCCACCTCCGCCGCCGGACCCACCACCAAGGAGGTCGCCGAGGACGTCCTGGATCGGGTTGGACCCCGTCGGCGCCGACGAGCCGGTCGAGCCTGCGCTCCCCGGGGTCCCAGCCGGCGGTTGCGTCGGAGCGCTCTGGGACCCCTGTCCGCCGGGGAAGAGGGGGCCGCTGTCGATCTCAGCCGGGGTCTGTTCGGAGCCGGTGGTCAACCCGCCCCCCGTGCTCCCGATCTGGCCGCCCGCCTGACCCCCCAGCAGGTCGCCGAGGATGCCCCCGAGCCCGCCCCGACCGCCGAGCTTGCCGGCGAGCCACGACAGGACGATCGGCGCGAGGATGGGCAGCAGCTTCTTGACGAGCTCACCCGACACGCCGCCCCCGAGCCCACCGAGGCGGCTCATCACCTGGTCGGTGTTGTCGCCGTAGATGTTGGCGACGATCTTGCGCCCGTCCTCCACGTCGACCTCTCCGAGGTCGCGCGGCACCCCGCCCTGGTGCTCGCTCAGGGCGACCGCGATCGACTGGGCCCCGGCGGGGTCGGCTGCGTTGGCGCGCAACCCGCCGAGGAGCGCCGGGAGCGCGCGCTCCGCGGCCTCTCGGATGTCAGCCTCCGTCACACCGTGCTCGGCCGCGAGCTGGCTGACCGGAATCTGGTCCAGGATCTCGTCGTACTGGGGCATTCGTGCCTCCTTGGCATCCAACGGGCGTGCTCGATCCCTGTCCCAGCACCCTAGCCAGTCCGCGCGCGCTGAGGGGCCGGAGCGAGCTGCCGGCAGCCGTGGGCGGGAGTCAGCCCGCGCCGACGTCGGAGAGCGGCACGGAGATGAGGCGGTCGTCCGAGCCGTTGCTCGTGGTCAGCCAGAGCCGGTCCGAGACGAAGAGGACGTCACGGATGCGGCCGTAGGTGGCGTGGAGCGTGCGCTGGGGCTCGCCGACGCTGCCGTCGGACCGGATCGGCACCCGCCAGACCGACTCGCCGCGCAGCGCGGCCATGTAGACCGCGCCGTCGGGGCCGATCGTGATCCCGCTCGGCGACATGTCCGCGGTCGGCCACTGGGCCACCGGGTCGACGAAGTCGGGGTTGCCTGCCTTGCCCTCGACCTCGGGCCAGCCGTAGTTCCCGCCCGGTTCGATGAGGTTCAGCTCGTCCCACGTCTGGGCTCCGAACTCGCTCGCCCACATCCGGCCCTCGCGGTCCCAGGCGAGGCCCTGGACGTTGCGGTGGCCGTAGCTCCAGATCGGTGAGCCGCCGAAGGGGTTGCCCGGTGCCGGCTTCCCCTCGGCCGTGATCCGCAGGATCTTGCCGCCGAGGGACTCGCGGTTCTGGGAGAGGGAGGTGTCGCCCGCCTCGCCGGTGCCGACGTAGAGGTAGCCGTCGGGTCCGAACGCGATGCGACCACCGTTGTGGTTGGTCCCGCGGGGGATTCCGTCGAAGATCACCTCGGGCTCGCCGATGCGGTCCCCGCGCCACGGCACGGCGGCGATCCGGTTGTCGCTGTCCGTCGAGTAGTAGGCGTAGAGGACGGGGTTGACGTCGAAGTCCTCGGGGACCGCGAGGCCGAGCAGGCCGCCCTCCCCGCTCGTCCGCTCGATCGGGATCCGGCCGACGACCCGCGGACCGCCTCCGGAGCCGGGGGCCGGGACGTGGTGGAGGTCGCCGGTGTTGCGCTCGCTGACCAGCGCCGAGCCGTCGGGCAGCAGGACCACCGACCAGGCGATGTCGAGACCGTCCAGCAGGACGCGGGCCGGACCGGTCTCGCGTGAGGTGGCGCTGTGGCTGGTCGTGGGCTGGCTCGTGGCCCGGCTCGTGGGCTCCGTCGTCGTGCTCGGCTGGGTGCTGGTCGTCACGGTGGGTGCCGTGCGGAGCCCGGTCGTCGCCGTGTCGCTGCCGCCGTCCGCGGCGTCACCAGTGCAGGCCGAGAGAGCGAGCAGCATGCCGGCGATGCCGAGGACGAGCCGACGAGTGGTCAGGCGGGAGCGGGGCGGCATACCTCATTCTGGCCCATGGGTCGGTGCCGGCTACCGGCTGCGTCGGGCCACCTTGTCGGCCAGCCAGGCGTGCTCGTCGGGGTGGAGCACGCCGGCGCCGAGCACCCGTGCCGCGGCATCCAGGTCGCCCATGGCGGCCCGGAAGCTGGTGAGCAGGTCGATGTCGTGGTCGGGCCGCTCCACCTCGACGGCGACGCCGGTGCTGATCACGCCCGGGTTGATGACGGACAGGTAGGCACCGGTCCGGCCCTCGTCGCTGAACCGCTTCACCCAGCCGGCGATGCCCATGTGCCCGGCGAACGTGGCGCAGGGGATCCGGGGGACCTCCACCTTGAGGACGACGTCGCCGAGCCGCCACACCTCGCCGATGAGCGCGTGGGTCGTGTCGACGCCGACGGTGGTGAGGTTCTCCCCGAAGGTGCCCGGCGGGATGGGCCGGCCGAGCTCGACTTCCCACCACTGCTGGTCCTCGCGGGCATACGCGTAGACGGCCTGCTGGGCTCCACCGTGGTGCCGGCGGTCACCGACGTCGTCGCCGGCGACGCCGCTGCCGAGACCGCCGCGCTTCGGCCCGGGGTCGCGCAGCTCGACGACGGTGTCCGGGGCCACGGGGCCCTTGTCGATGGCCGTGGTGGGCCCGCTGGCGTAGGGCCTCGGCACGCCCCTGCCGACGTTGATGGAGATGACGTGCGCTCGCTTCACCCGACGAGCGTAGTGGGGCGGCCGGGACGTAGGTTGGCCCCCATGAGCGCCGTTCGTCCCGTCGTGGTGGCCGTCCCCGAGGAGTCGTATGCCGCTGGGCTGGCCGGCGTGGACGGCGTCGAGCCCGTCGTGTGGGACCTCTCAGACCCCCATCCGCGTGGGGCGGAGATCCGACTGGTCGTCCCTCCGTACATGGGCGCGCCACCGGCGCGGCAGCGGCTCGAGGAGCTGCCCCGCCTGCAGGCCGTCCAGCTGTTGACGGCCGGCTACGAGACGGTCCTGGGCTCGATCCCCGACGGCGTCACCCTGTGCAACGGCGCCGGAATCCATGACGCGAGCACGGCCGAGCTCGCGCTCGCGCTCATGCTCGCGTCCTGCCGAGACCTGCCGCAGCACGTCCACGCCCAGGCCCGGGGGGAGTGGGCGCCGTCCCGGATCTGGGGGGCGTTGGCGGACAAGCGGGTCCTCGTCGTGGGGTACGGCCAGATCGGTCAGGCGATCGTGCGTCGACTGCTGCCCTTCGAGGTCGAGGTGACGGTCGTCGCGTCACGGTCGCGGGCCGGGGACGAGCTCGTCGAGGCCGTGCACGGGATCGACGAGCTGCCCGAGCTGGCGGCCGACGCCGAGATCCTGGTGCTGATCGTGCCGCTGAGCACGGCGACCCGGCGGCTCGTCGACGCGGAGCTCCTGGCCCGCCTGCCGGACGACGCTCTGGTCGTCAACGTCGCTCGGGGTGCGGTGGTCGACACCGAGGCACTGCTCGCGGAGTGCACCTCGGGACGCCTGCGGGCGGCGCTCGACGTGACCGACCCGGAGCCGCTGCCACCGGACCACCCGCTCTGGACGGCGCCCGGCGTGCTCATCACGCCGCACGTCGGAGGTGCGACCACGGCGATGGCGCCGCGGGCGGTCAGCCTGCTCCGCCGGCAGGTCGAGGCGCTGCGCGACGGCCGTCCCCTCGACAACGTCGTCACCCACCCCTGATCGAGAGAGCAGTTCGCGACAGGCCGCCGCCGGGGCACCCCGGCGTCACCGTGTCGCGAACTGCTCTCTCGATCGTGAGCCTTGTGGCTGTCAGTGGCCTAGTGGACACTGTGAACATGGTTGAAACGATCGTGGCAATCGGCACGCGCAAGGGACTCTGGCTCGCTCGCAGCACCGACCGGCAGACGTGGTCGGTCGAGGGACCGCACTTCCTCATGAGCGAGGTGGCCTCGGTGGCCGTCGACACCCGCGCCGGCCGCCGGACGGTGCTCGCCGGTGTCAAGTCCTGGCACTGGGGGCCGACGGTCCAGGTGAGCGAGGACGCGGGGCGCACGTGGACCGAGAGCGCCGAGCGCGCGCTCGCCTTCCCCAGCGACACCGAGACCGCACTCGAGCGGGTGTGGCAGCTGACACCCGACCCCAACGACGACGAGGTCGTCTGGGCCGGCGTCGAGCCGCACGCGCTGTTCCGGAGCGCCGACCGGGGTGAGAGCTTCGAGCTCGTGCGCGGGCTGTGGAACCATCCGCACCGGCCGCAGTGGGAGCCCGGCTTCGGTGGGGGAGCGGTGCACACGATCGTCCCCGAGCCGGGCTCACCCGAGCGGATGCTCGTCGCCATGAGCGCCGGGGGTGTCTACCGATCGGCAGATGCGGGCGAGACGTGGGAGCCGAGCAACCCCGGGATCCGCGCCTACTTCCTGCCCGACAACGAGTACCCCGAGTTCGGCCAGTGCGTCCACAAGGTGGCCCGCGGCGCCGACGGAGAGCTCTTCGCGCAGAACCACAAGGGCGTCTACCGGTCCGGCGACGGCGGAGGCTCCTGGGAGTCCATCGCAGACGGGCTGCCGACGGACTTCGGTTTCGCGATCCTCGCCCATCCGCGCAGACCCGGCGTGGTGTGGAACGTGCCGGTCCAGGACGACGGCGAGCGGATCCCGCCGGGGACCCAGCTCCAGCTGCAGCGATCGGACGACTCCGGCCGCACGTGGCGGCGGCAGGCGCAGGGGCTCCCGGATCACAGCTACACCTGTGTCCTGCGCGACGCGGCGGCGCTCGACGGCGGCGATCCCGTCGGCATCTACGTCGGCACCCGCAACGGCGACGTCTTCGCCTCGGCTGACGAGGGCGAGAGCTTCACGCGCATCGCGACGCAGCTTCCCGAC
Source organism: Intrasporangium sp. DVR (assembly GCF_040365325.1). Classification (NCBI taxonomy): domain Bacteria; kingdom Bacillati; phylum Actinomycetota; class Actinomycetes; order Micrococcales; family Intrasporangiaceae; genus Intrasporangium; species Intrasporangium sp. DVR. The sequence goes on from NZ_BAABZW010000001.1 coordinate 520,028, forward strand.
GTCCTGGCCGTTCGCGCGGCACAGGTCGACTGACCACCACCGACGACCGGCGCCAAGGAGGTTCGATGACCGTCACGACGACCCGCGTCATACTCCCGGGGCTCCTGCGTGATCTCGTCGGGCGGGGTGAGATCGAGGTGGCGGCGACGGACGGCGAGCAGACCGTGGCCCAGCTGCTCGACGCGGCCTTCAGTGAGCACCGGATCCTCGACGGCAAGGTTCGGGACGAGACGGGCCGGCTGCGCCCTCACGTCAAGGTCTTCGTCAACGGTGAGGACGCGACGCGGGGGAGGGGTCTCGAGACCCCCGTCCCGGCAGGGGCGCGGGTGCACATCATCAACGCCGTCTCCGGGGGTTGACCCCAGGCCAGCCAGCGGGTGCGAGGGGTCCGGGCGACGGGGCCGCGTCCCCGGTTCGGGGCCGGGGCCGGATGTGGCATGTCTCGCTCGCACAGGGCTGACAACCCCCTTCCGGTAGGGGCATGCTCGGAGCATGAGCAGCGCAGCGCGAGAGAAGACCCTCATCCTCATGCGTCACGCGAAGGCCGAGGACGGCGCCGGCAAGGCGGACCACGACCGCGAGCTCATCGGCCGAGGCCGACGCGACGCCACCGCCGCCGGGGTCTGGCTCAAGGAGCAGAGCCTCGTTCCCGACCTCGTCATCTGCTCGACGGCCGTGCGGACCCGTCAGACGTGGGACGCGGCCTGCAAGGGTGGCGCTCACGCCGAGTTCGTCGAGTACCGCAAGAGCGTCTACACCGGTGGGGTCGCGGAGGCCCTCGAGACGATCCGCGAGGACGCCGGAGAGACCGCCTCGGTCCTCGTCGTCGGTCACAACCCGACCATGGCCCAGCTGACCAGTCTGCTCAGCGACGGCGACGGCTCCCGCCAGGCCCATGAAGCGCTCGCGGCCGGCTTCGCGACGAGTGGTGTTGCCGTGTTGCGCTATGCCGGCGACTGGGCCGACCTCGACTGGGGCAGCTGCGAGCTGCAGCGCTTCCACGTGAGTCGCGGCTGACGCGAGGGCGCGCCGATCGAGGACCGCTCAGGTGCGCCTCTCCTCTCCGCCCATTCACAGCGGAGGATCAGCCGGGCGTGATCGTCGGATGAGATGGCGTGTCCACGCACCGGACCCAGTCCTATGCTGCGGACATGACGCAAACGCCGGACATCAAGCCACGCAGTCGTGACGTCACGGATGGTCTCGAGAAGACCGCGGCGCGAGGAATGCTCCGAGCCGTCGGCCTCGGCGACGACGACTTCGCAAAGCCACAGATCGGCATCGCGAGCTCCTGGAACGAGATCACTCCCTGCAACCTGTCGCTCGACCGGCTCGCCAAGGCGGCCAAGGACGGCGTCCATGCAGGGGGTGGCTACCCCTTGGAGTTCGGCACCATCTCCGTGTCCGACGGCATCTCGATGGGCCACGAGGGGATGCACTTCTCTCTCGTGTCGCGCGAGATCATCGCCGACTCCGTCGAGACGGTCATGAGCGCCGAGCGACTCGACGGCTCAGTGCTGCTCGCCGGGTGCGACAAGTCGCTGCCCGGGATGCTCATGGCGGCAGCGCGACTCGACCTGGCCTCCGTCTTCCTCTACGCCGGCACCATCCTCCCGGGCGTCGCCAAGCTCTCCGACGGCACGGAGAAGGAGGTCACGATCATCGACGCCTTCGAGGCGGTCGGTGCCTGCAACGCCGGCCTGATGTCGCGCGAGGACGTCGACGCCATCGAGCGAGCCATCTGCCCGGGGGAAGGCGCGTGCGGCGGCTTCTACACCGCCAACACCATGGCCGCCGTCGCCGAGTCGATCGGCATGTCGATGCCCGGGTCGGCGGCCCCGCCTGCGACGGACCGACGCCGCGACGCCTACGCGCGCAAGTCCGGCGAGGCCGTCGTCAACCTCCTGCGCCAGGGCATCACCGCCCGTCAGATCATGACCAAGCCGGCCTTCGAGAACGCCATCGCCGTCGTCATGGCCTTCGGCGGCTCGACGAACGCGGTGCTGCACCTGCTCGCCATCGCGCACGAGGCCGAGGTCGACCTGACGATCGGCGACTTCCAGCGCATCGGTCGTCAGGTTCCGCACCTGGCCGACGTGAAGCCCTTCGGCTCGTTCGTCATGAAGGACATCGACCACATCGGTGGCATCCCCGTCGTCATGAAGACGCTCCTCGAGGCCGGTCTGCTCGACGGTGACGCCCTCACGGTGACCGGCAAGACCGTCGCCCAGAACCTCGACGAGATCAAGCCGCCGCACATCGACGGCCGGGTGATCCGCGAGATGTCCCGGCCGATCCACAAGACGGGTGGCCTGACCATCCTCACCGGCTCCCTCGCCCCTGAGGGCGCAGTGGTGAAGTCGGCAGGGTTCGACGAGGATGTGTTCGAGGGCACCGCTCGGGTCTTCGACGGCGAGCGCGGCGCGATGGACGCGGTCGAGGCGGGCACGCTGAGGAGCGGAGACGTCGTGGTCATCCGCTACGAAGGTCCCAAGGGCGGTCCGGGGATGCGTGAGATGCTCGCCGTCACCGGCGCCATCAAGGGGGCGGGGCTCGGCAAGGACGTGCTCCTGCTGACGGACGGGCGCTTCTCGGGTGGCACGACGGGGCTCTGTGTCGGCCACGTCGCGCCCGAGGCGGTCGACGACGGCCCGATCGCGTTCGTCCGTGACGGCGACCCGATCCGTCTGGACGTCGCGAACGGCACTCTCGACCTGCTCGTCGACGCGGACGAGATGGCTCGGCGGGTCGCTGCAGGCGTCACCCACCCGGAGCCGAAGTACACGCGTGGGGTCCTCGCCAAGTACCGCAAGCTGGTCGGCAGCGCCAGCCGCGGCGCCGTCTGCGACTGACCATCGACGGAGCACGTCGCGACATCTGGGGTGTCGCGACGTGCTCTCTCGATCGAGGCCGTGTCGCGAAGCGCTCTCTCGATCGGGGTTCAGGAGGCGGTGCGGGTGGCGGTGTCGATGGCGAGGTGGTGCCACGTCGAGGTGACCTGCATGCCGACCTTCTCGTAGAGGCCGAGCGCCCCGGTGCGCGAGTCGGTGGAGAGCTCGGACCGGGTCGCGCCGCGCTCTCGGGCGACGGCGAACGAGTCGACGAGCAGGGCCCGGGCCAGACCACGGTTCCGACGGTCGCGACGGACCGCCAACCGGCTCACATACCCGCAGTCCTCGGCCAGCTGGAGGATCGACGTGCCGACGACCTCGCCCGACGGACCCGTCATCAGCCGGATCTGCCACGGCTCGAAGCCGGGCCGCAGGACCACCTGCGCCGCGAAGTCCTCGTAGGTCTCCCGCTCGCGCTCCGACCACTCGAGGAAGGCGTCCTCGACGACGACGTGAGCGGCGCGGAAGTCGGCCTCGTCCTGCGCGGGCCGGACGGTAAAGCCGTCCGGGACCGGCTGCGGCTCGATCGTGGCGCCCTCGGGCATCTCCAGCACCCAGGAGGTCCACAGTTCCCGATAACCCAGCGAGCGCAGGAGCCGCTCTCCCGGTGAGTCGTGCGGCACCGGCTGACCGACGAGACCGCTGCCGTCGCGCCGGCTGACCCGCTGCGTCCATTCGGCGAGGGCCGTGCCGATCCCGCGGCGCCGGTGGTCCGCAGCGACCGCCGCGTCGGCCCGCCGGCCCATCGACACCTCGGCATACCCGACGAGGCGCGCGCCCGCGAAGACCCCGATGCTCTGGGTCGCCAGGTCGAAGCTCGGGCGCTGCCAGTCGCTGACGATGTCGGCCTCCTCGATGGCGACCACCCCGATCGTCTCGAGCTCACCAGCGGCCATCAGCTCGTAGACCGCCGGGGCATCCTCGGGCGTCAGGGGCCGGACGTCGTAACCAGCGAGGCCGAGGTCGTTGATGTCGGGGGTGATCACCGGACCAGTGTCCCGACGCGGCACCCAGCCGCTCAAGCGCCTTTCCGCGGCTCACGTCGGTGGACAGTAGGTGAGATCACATCACCACATGGTGAGACGCGCAGCACGGTCGATTGACTTCCCCCAAGGCGCGTAGGACGGTGGACCCGTGGCCCGAATTCTCGTACTTCCCTAGCGCGCCGACCAGCAGCACCGGTCAGCGCGCTTCCCTTCCGTCCGCCACAGGACTGAGGGGTTTTTTTGTGGCCGCACCCGGGGGTCCGCCCCCACCAGGACCGAGACAGGCATCCCTGCCGAATGAACCGGAGAGAACCGTGAGCGAAACCACGAAGCAGGCACCTTCGCCCGCGGACGTGGCCCAGCGGGCCCGCCCGAAGCACCCCGCCGACACGACGAGCGCCGCCCCGGTTGCTCCCGTCGTGCCCGCAATCGAGGTCACCGGCGCCCAGGCTCTCGTACTCGCCCTGGAGGCGGTCGGTGCGGACACGGTCTTCGGCATCCCGGGGGGAGCCATCCTCCCGGCCTACGACCCGATGCTCGACTCGAGCAAGGTGCGCCACATCCTCGTCCGTCACGAGCAGGGCGCCGGCCACGCGGCGGAGGGCTACGCCTCGGCGACGGGCCGGGTCGGCGTCTGCATGGCGACGTCGGGGCCGGGCGCGACCAACCTCGTGACGGCGATCGCCGACGCGCACATGGACTCGGTGCCGATGGTGGCCATCACCGGCCAGGTGTCGAGCGCCAGCATCGGCAGCGACGCCTTCCAGGAGGCGGACATCCGCGGGATCACGATGCCGATCACCAAGCACAACTACCTCGTGACCGACCCCGCGAAGATCGCGCAGGCCATTGCCGAGGCCTTCCACGTCGCCAGCACCGGCCGGCCCGGTCCCGTCCTCGTCGACATCAGCAAGGACGCGCTCCAGGCGACGACGACGTTCAGCTGGCCGCCCCAGATCGACCTGCCCGGCTACCGCCCGGTGACCCGGCCGCACAGCAAGCAGATCCGTGAGGCGGCCCGCCTCATCGCCGCGGCGCGGCGACCCATCCTCTACGTCGGCGGAGGCGTGGTCCGGGCGAGGGCCAGCGACAAGCTGCGCGAGCTCGTCGAGCTGACGCAGATCCCGGTGACGACGACGTTGATGGCGCGGGGCACCGTTCCCGACAGCAACCCCCTCAACCTCGGGATGCCGGGCATGCACGGCACGGTGGCCGCCGTCACCAGCCTGCAGAAGTCCGACCTCATCATCGCCCTGGGCGCCCGCTTCGACGACCGGGTCACCGGCCAGCTGTCGACGTTCGCCCCGCACGCCAAGGTGATCCACGCCGACATCGACCCAGCTGAGATCTCGAAGAACCGGGTCGCGGACGTGCCGATCGTCGGCGACGTGGGCGAGGTCATCGGCGACCTCATCGAGCAGATCCGCGCCGACCAGGGCACCGGCGGAGCCGAGGCCGGCAGCTGGGACTACGCAGGGTGGCGCGAGCAGGTCAGCGGCTGGAAGCAGACGTTCCCCCTCGGCTGGACCGAGACCGATGACGGCACCCTGTCACCCCAGTACGTCATCCAGCGGATCGGTCAGCTGACCGGCCCCGACGGCACCTATGTGGCCGGCGTCGGACAGCACCAGATGTGGGCGGCGCAGTTCGTCCAGTACGAGCGACCCAACGCCTGGCTCAACTCCGGCGGGCTCGGAACCATGGGGTATGCCGTCCCCGCCGCCATGGGTGCCAAGGTGGCCGAGCCGGAGCGCACGGTCTGGGCGATCGACGGCGACGGGTGCTTCCAGATGACGAACCAGGAGCTCGCCACCTGCGTCATCAACAACATCCCGATCAAGGTCGCCATCATCAACAACAGCTCCCTCGGCATGGTCCGGCAGTGGCAGACGCTCTTCTACAACGAGCGCTACTCCAACACCGACCTCCAGCCGATGCAGCAACGCGTCCCCGACTTCGTCAAGCTCGCCGACGCCTACGGGTGCCTCGGCCTGCGGGCGGAGACGCCCGAGGAGGTCGACGCGGTGATCAAGCAGGCGCTCGAGACGAACGACCGACCTGTCGTCATCGACTTCGTCGTCCACCGCGACGCGATGGTGTGGCCGATGGTGCCCGCCGGCGTGAGCAATGACAAGATCCTGGCTGCCCGCCACGAGGCACCTGTCTGGGAGCGTGAGGAATGAGCAAGCACACTCTGTCCGTCCTCGTCGAGAACAAGCCGGGCGTCCTCACCCGCGTCGCGGCCCTGTTCTCGCGCCGGGGCTTCAACATCGACTCCCTCGCGGTCGGTCCGACCGAGATCCCGGAGATCTCGCGGATGACCGTCGTCGTCGAGGTCGAGGGCAGTGCCCTCGAGCAGGTGACCAAGCAGCTCAACAAGCTCATCGAGGTGCTCAAGGTCGTCGAGCTCGACCCGGCGTCCTCCGTCCAGCGAGAGATCATCCTCGTCAAGGTCCGGGCCGACGCGACGACACGCGGCCAGGTCATCGACACGATCCAGCTCTTCAAGGCCAAGGTCGTGGACGTGACGACGGATGCGCTCGTCGTCGAGGCGACCGGCACCTCGGACAAGCTCAAGGCGCTGCTCGACGTCCTCGAACCCTTCGGCATCAAGGAGCTCGTGCAGTCCGGCATGGTCGCCGTCGGTCGTGGTGGGCGGTCGATCACCGACCGCAGCCTGCGCAGCGCCTGAGACCGAGCCCGCGCGCGAGCGAGCTTGCGTGCGGGGCGAGCCCAGCGGCATACGGCTCAATGCTTCAGTCCCCGAACCCAACCCCATCACAACGAACCAAGGAGAGGCCCCCATGGCCGAGATGTTCTACGACGACGACGCCGACCTGTCCATCATCCAGGGCAGGAAGGTCGCGGTCATCGGCTACGGCAGCCAGGGCCACGCCCACGCACTCAACCTGCGCGACTCCGGCGTCGACGTCCGCGTCGGTCTCGCCGAGGGCAGCAAGAGCGTGGCCAAGGCCGAGGCCGAGGGGCTGACGGTCAAGAGCGTCGCCGACGCCGTGAAGGAGGCCGACCTCGTCGTCATCCTCACACCCGACCAGGTCCAGCGCTCCGTCTACGCCAACGAGATCCAGCCGAACCTCCGCGACGGGGCAGCGCTCCTCTTCGGCCACGGCTTCAACATCCGCTTCGGCTACATCAAGCCCGAGGCGGACGCCGACGTGCTCATGGTCGCGCCGAAGGGCCCCGGCCACATCGTCCGTCGTGAGTTCGCTGACGGCCGTGGCGTCCCGGTGCTCCTCGCCGTCGAGCAGGACGCCACGGGCACGGCGTGGGACCTGGCCAAGTCCTACGCGAAGGCCATCGGCGGCCTGCGGGCCGGCGGCATCGGCACGACGTTCACCGAGGAGACCGAGACCGACCTCTTCGGCGAGCAGGCGGTCCTCTGCGGTGGAGCCAGCCAGCTGGTCATGTACGGCTTCGAGACCCTCGTCGAGGCGGGCTACCAGCCTGAGGTCGCCTACTTCGAGTGCCTCCACGAGCTCAAGCTCATCGTCGACCTGATGATCGAGGGCGGCATCGCCAAGCAGCGCTGGTCGGTCTCCGACACGGCGGAGTACGGCGACTACGTCTCCGGCCCGCGCGTCATCGACCCGCACGTCAAGGAGAACATGAAGGCCGTCCTCACCGACATCCAGAACGGCTCCTTCGCCAAGCGCTTCATCGACGACCAGGACGCCGGGGCGCCGGAGTTCAAGGCCCTGCGCGAGAAGGGCGCCCAGCACCCGATCGAGGCGACCGGCCGCGAGCTGCGCAAGCTGATGGCGTGGGTCAAGCAGACCGACTCCGACTACATCGAGGGCTCCGCCGCCCGCTGAGTCCCGCTTCAGCACGTCACGACATGGAGGGTATGCCGCCGGGCTCGGTCCCGCGGCATGCCCTCCGTCGCGTCCCGGCGGGGCCGACGGAAGGGCCGCCTCGGTCCATGGGCTCGTGGTCGGGCACGAGGGCGCCAAGGGGAACTCGTAGGATCGGCCCCATGGTCGAGCCGGGCACAGGAGCGGTGCGTGCCCTGCGTGCCCTGGTGTTCCTCGCCATCGCGACGGCGTTGAGCCTCGCTGGTCACGTGCTCGGCGGGGGGTCGGCATCCCTGGTTGGCGTGGGGGCGCTCGTGGTCCTCACCTGGCCGCTCGCTCTCCTCGGCTCGCGCCGCCAGCGTGGGGTGCGGCACCTCTTCCCCGTGCTCGTCGCGGGACAGCTCGCCGGGCACGTGGTGCTCGCCTACCTCGGCTCTGCTCTCACCAACACCTCCCCGGCGGCCGGATGCACCACGGTGCACGCGCACCACGGACCTCCGCTCCTCGACTGCGGTCAGGCAGCAGCGGCGACGAGCGGGCACGGCGCGACACCGACGATGACGGTCGCGCACCTCGGCGCGGCACTGGTGCTGGCGGTTGTGCTCGCGCGGGGGGAAGCGCTCCTGTGGCGTGTCGTGGACCTCGCGGTGCCGGTCCTGCCCCGCTTGCGGCCGCTGGTCATCCGACCCCTGCGCGCCGCCTTCGTGGTGCACCGCGGGCTGCGCGGGATCGATGTGGCCGTCGTCCCGGGGCGCGGGCCACCGGTGGCTGCCTGACCCGAGAGCCCCCGGCGCCCCGGCGCCGGAGGTCACGACGCGTGTGCTGGTGCGCCCGCGTCGGGGTCGCGCATGCCGACGCCGCCCGACACCGCTCCACACCGAAGGACCGTCAATGAACCGCCCCCTGCCCCTGCCCCTGCCCCGCCCCCTGACCCGACCCCTGACCCGACCCCTGCGCCGACGTGGCCGCTCAGCCGCCATGGCCACGGCCGTCCTTGCCGCTGCGCTCACCGTTGCCTCCTGCGGCACCGCCGCGGATCCCGCCTCACCTTCGGCCGTGCCCGGAGCGGCCACCGCGACCTCGTCCACGACCGAGAGCGAGGCGTCCCGCGACGGGACGGTCGCTCTGGAGTCGGGCTGGGCGAAGGCCGGCGCCGGCATGACGGCCGTCTTCGGCACCGTCGTCAACCGCACCGACGCGGACGTCACGATCGTCGGCGGGTCGAGCCCCTCGGCCGGCGAGGTGCAGGTGCACACGATGGCGAAGCAGCCGGACGGCTCCATGAGGATGGTCCAGAAGAAGGGCGGGCTGACCGTGCCGGCGGGCGGCTCCGCGGAGCTCGCGCCGGGCGGTGACCACATCATGCTCCTGGCGCTCGCGGCCCCACTCGTCAACGGTGACGACGTCGCGCTGCGCATGATCACGAAGGAGGGCACGCAGCTCGAGTGGACGGTGCCGGTCCGGTCGTTCGCCGGCGCAGAGGAGACCTACGTCCCCGAGGACCACTGATGGACGGCGTCGACCGGAGGACCGTGCTTCGCACCGGCCTGCTCGCCGGTGGGGTCGGGGCGGCCGCGGTCGCCGCGACGCAGCTCGCCTCCAACCGCGAGGCCACCCCGGAGGAAGTCGCACCCTCGCCGCCGCAGGAGCCGCCCGTCACCCTGCCGTTCCGGGGGCCGCGTCAGTCAGGCGTCATCGACGAGCCTCAGCCCTTCGCTGCCTTCGTCGGTCTGGACCTGCCGAAACACGCGACCAGACAGACCTGTCGACGGCTCATGCGGGTGTGGACGGACGACATCGAACGACTCATGGCGGCACGAGGTCCGCTGACCGACCTCGAGCCGGAGCTTGCCGCCGTCCCGTCCCGCCTCAGCATCACCGTGGCTGTCGGTGCCGGCTTCTATGCGGCGGCCGGTCTGGCGGCGTCACGCCCGTCGTGGCTGGCACCCTTGCCTGCTTTCGCGGTCGACCGGCTCGAGCCGGACTGGCCACAGACCGACCTGCTGCTCCAGATCCGAGCCGACTCTCCGGTGGCGGTCGCGCACGCCCAGCGCCGGCTCGTCGTCGGGGCGGACCCGCTCGCGGTGCAGCGCTGGGTCCAGCGCGGCTTCCGCGAGCCCCTCACGGCGACGCGGCCGGGGATGCCGTTCCGCAACCTCCTGGGCCAGGTCGACGGGACGGTCCAGCCGGCGACGCACGGGCCGGACGACGCCTTGATCTGGCTCGGGGCCGGCGAGGCGCCGGCGCCGACGGGCCTGGCTGGCGGGACGTCCCTCGTCATCCGCCGTATCGCCATGAACCTCGACAGCTGGGACGAGGTCGACCGGGCCGGGCGGGAGAACGCGATCGGCCGTCGACTCGCCTCCGGGGCCCCGCTCACGGGCCGGGCCGAGTCGGACGTCCCCGACCTCGGTGCGACCGACGAGCTGGGGTTCCCCGTGATCGACCCGGTGTCGCACATGCGACGGGCGATGCCCGCGGCGCCCCACGAACGGATCCTTCGCGCGCCGTACTCCTACGACGATGCTCCGGCGCCGGGGCATCGCTCGAACAGCGGGCTCGTCTTCGTCTCCTTCCAGGCCGACCCGGTGCGCCAGTTCGTCCCCATCCAGCGGCGGCTCGCCGATGCGGACCTGCTCAACATCTGGACCACGCCGGTGAGCAGCGGCGTCTATGCCGTGCTGCCGGGGGCCGAGGCAGGGGAGGACCTGGCAGCTGCCCTCCTCGGCTGAGCTCAACGGCCCCGCGGGCCGGGGAGGGCCGGGACGCATCGTGTCCGTGATGTGGACGGGCAGTTCCACCTCGTGATACGCGTCACGCGAGCGCCCATTCCGTTCACATGCTGGTTACACCTGATGACCTCGACCGTTGCCTGCGCCTAGACTTCTGGCGGCACATCGCGGTGCCGATGAATGGCCCGCGTCCTTCCTCGGGCCGCGCACCCGCCCCGAAAGGATCCCTTGTGACCAAGCCCGTTGTCCTCCTCGCCGAAGAGCTGTCACCCGCCACGATCGAGGCCCTCGGACCGGACTTCGAGGTCCGCACCTGCGACGGAGCCAACCGCGACGAGCTTCTCCCGGCCCTGGCGGACGTCGATGCGATCCTCATCCGCTCCGCGACGAAGATGGACGGCGAGGCCATCGCCGCAGGCAAGCAGCTCAAGGTCATCGCCCGAGCCGGCGTGGGGCTCGACAACGTCGACGTCCAGGCAGCGACCCGGGCCGGCGTGATGGTCGTCAACGCCCCGACCTCCAACATCACCTCCGCCGCCGAGCTCGCGATCGCGTTGCTGCTGGCGACGGCCCGCAACATCGCACCGGCCAACCAGGCCCTCAAGGGTGGCGCGTGGAAGCGGAGCAAGTACTCCGGTGTCGAGCTTCTCGACAAGACGGCCGGCGTGGTGGGCCTCGGCCGGATCGGCGCCCTCGTCGCCGAGCGCCTCAAGGGCTTCGGGATGAAGGTCATCGCGTACGACCCCTACGCATCGCCCGCCAAGGCGGGGCTCGTCGGCGCGCAGCTCGTCAGCCTCGACGAGCTGCTGGCCCAGTCCGACTTCATCACGATCCACCTGCCCAAGACGCCGGAGACGGTCGGGCTCATCGGCGAGGACGCGCTCTCCAAGGTCAAGCCGTCGGTCCGGATCATCAACGCCGCTCGAGGTGGCATCGTCGACGAGGCGGCGCTGGCCCGAGCCGTCGCCGAGGGACGGGTCGCAGGTGCGGGCATCGACGTGTTCGCGACCGAGCCCACCACCGAGTCGCCGCTCTTCGAGCACGAGTCCGTGGTCGTGACCCCGCACCTCGGCGCGTCGACCGAGGAGGCTCAGGAGAAGGCCGGCATCTCGGTCGCGAAGTCGGTCCGGCTGGCCCTGTCGGGCGAGCTCGTTCCCGACGCGGTCAACGTCTCGAGCGGCTTCATCGCCGAGGAGGTGCGCCCGGGGATTCCGCTCGTCGAGAAGCTGGGGCGCATCTTCACCGCGGTCGCCGGCGCCGTTCCGGCCCAGCTCGACGTCGACGTCCGTGGTGAGATCACGGAGCACGACGTCAGCGTGTGGAAGCTCGTCGCCCTCAAGGGCCTGTTCACCGACGTCGTCGAGGACGCGGTGACCTACGTCAACGCGCCGGTCCTCGCCGAGCAGCGGGACTGCCAGGTTCGCCTGCTCACCGATGCGGCGGCCGGCGACTTCCGCAATGTGACCACGCTGCGCGGCACGCTGAGCGACGGCACGATCGTCAGCGTGTCGGGGACGCTCACCGGCCCGAAGATGGTCGAGAAGCTCGTCGGCATCAACGGTTACGACCTCGAGGTGCCGCTCTCGGACCACATGCTCATCTTCGAGTACTCCGACCGGCCGGGGATCATCGGTGCGGTCGGCCGGATCCTCGGCGACTCGGACATCAACATCGGCGGCATGCAGGTGTCCCGTCAGGCGGACCAGGCCATTGGCGTGCTCAACGTCGACAGCGCGGTCTCGGCCCAGCTGGCCGGCGAGATCGCCGCCGCGGTGGACGCCAAGACGTTCACCGTCGTCAACCTCGAGGACTGAGGCCACCTGCCCGTATGCCGCTGGGCTGGGACCGCGCGTTGGGCGCGGACCCAGCCCAGCGGCATACCTGCTGCTCGTGTGGCGTGCTGGGGTTCGGTGAGGTCCGTCACATGACGGAGATCTTCCGCCTGCATGGCGGGCACCGCGTCTCATTTCTTGGAAACCCCCTGTACGCCCGGGTAGGCGGGCGTAGCGTGAATTGCATGACGCGGCAGCTCGTACTCCTTATTGCCAGCCGCGGCGAGTTTCAGTAGTCAGCTACCTCGCCGCGGAGATCCCGCGTTCCCTCCGAGCTGACGGCTCGCCCACCAGGGCTAGAGCACTGAAACCACCACGTTCGACCTGCCAAGAAGGAAATGATTGCCATGAGCGAAGACGCCAAGGCCGCCCGCCAGGCGCTGCAGGAGTCCATGGACCTGCGCGACCAGGGCCACACCGACGACTGAGCCGGCTCGTCCGGCGCTGAGGCCCTCTCCCGTTCGTGGGGCGAGGGCCTCAGGCATGTCAGGAACTGAGACGTCGGTTCCACATCACAAGACGATCCATACGCTTGGGCGCATGGCAGCAGTGCAGCGCTCAGCGGATGTCAAGGAGTACTCGATCGCCGTCGTCGGTGGCGACGGGATCGGTCCGGAGGTGGTCGGCGAGGGGCTCAAGATCCTCGAGGCTGCGACCGCGGGGAGCGGCGCCACGTTCTCCACGACGGACTACGACCTCGGTGCTCGCCGCTGGCACGCCACCGGCGAGCTCCTCCCGGACTCCGTGCTGGAGGAACTGCGCGGTCACGATGCGATCCTCCTCGGCGCCATCGGTGACCCGACCGTGCCGAGCGGGGTGCTCGAGCGCGGGGTCCTGCTGCCCATCAGGTTCGCCCTCGACCACTACGTCAACCTTCGTCCGGCCAAGCTCTTCCCCGGCGTGGCCAGCCCGCTCGACGTCTCGCGGGTCGCCCCCGACGGCATCGACTTCGTCGTCGTGCGGGAGGGAACCGAAGGCCCGTACGTCGGCAACGGCGGCTCGCTGCGCGTGGGCACACCCCACGAGATCGCCACCGAGGTGAGCGTCAACACCCGGTTCGGCGTCGAGCGCGTCGTCCGCGACGCCTTCGCCCGCGCCCAGGCTCGGCCCCGCAAGCACCTGACCCTCGTGCACAAGCACAACGTCCTCACCCACGCCGGGCACCTGTGGCGCCGCACGGTCCAGGAGGTCGCGTCCGAGTTCCCCGAGGTCGAGACCGCCTACCAGCACGTCGACGCCGCCACGATCTTCATGACCACCGACCCGGGCCGCTTCGACGTGATCGTCACCGACAACCTCTTCGGCGACATCATCACCGACATCGCCGCCGCCATTGCCGGCGGGATCGGCCTCGCCGCCTCGGGCAACATCAACCCGGCCCGCACGACCCCGAGCATGTTCGAGCCGGTGCACGGCTCGGCCCCCGACATCGCCGGCCAGGGCAAGGCGGACCCGACCGCCGCGGTCCTGTCGGTTGCCATGCTGCTGTCGCATCTCGGCCTCGTCGACGAGGCCGACCGGGTCGAGGCCGCCGTCGCCGCTGACCTCGCCGCGCGGGATCGGGCCGTCCGCTCGACGTCCCAGGTGGGGGACGCCATCGCCGCGCTCCTCTGATCATCGAGAGAGCACTTCGCGACAGTCGAGAGAGCACTTCGCGACATGGCGGCCCCCGGCTGCCCGGGCGGGCGTGTCGCGAACTGCTCTCTCGATCGGGGCCTTTTCGCCGTCTCACCATGTGGGCGATAGCCTGCAGTGGATCACCGCTGATTTGCCGCTACGGAGGTTTGCCATGGCCCAGTTGTCCTTCGAGGTCACCCGTCGTGAGGACGTCACATCGTCCGAGCGGATCGCCGAGGTGCTGGAGAACCCCGGCTTCGGCAAGACCTTCACCGACCACATGGTCGTGATCGACTGGAGCGCCGCCGACGGGTGGACGGGCGCGAGGGTCAAGCCCTACGGCCCCTTCCAGCTCGACCCGGCCGCGGCCGTCCTGCACTATGCGCAGGAGATCTTCGAGGGGATGAAGGCCTACCGCCACGCCGACGGGTCCGTCTGGACGTTCCGACCCGAGGCCAACGCGGCGCGCTTCGCCCGCTCGGCCCGGCGCCTGGCCCTGCCCGAGCTGCCCGAGGCGGACTTCATCGAGTCCCTGCGACAGCTCGTCACCGTCGACCAGGACTGGGTCCCCGGGACTGATGGTGAGAAGAGCCTCTACCTGCGCCCGTTCATGTTCGCCTCCGAGGCATTCCTCGGGGTCCGACCCGCTCAGCAGGTGACGTACTCGGTCATCGCCTCACCGGCCGGCTCCTACTTCACCGGCGGGCTCAAGCCCGTGACGCTGTGGATCTCGACCTCCTATGCCCGCGCCGGCGCCGGCGGCACCGGCGCCGCCAAGTGCGGCGGCAACTATGCCTCGTCACTGGCGGGACAGCTCGAGGGCGCCGAGCACGGGTGCGACCAGGCTGTCTTCCTCGACTCCTCGACGCACACGTACATCGAGGAGCTCGGCGGGATGAACCTCTTCTTCGTCACCAAGGACGGCAAGATCGTCACGCCGGAGCTCACCGGCACGATCCTGGAGGGCGTCACCCGCTCGTCGATCCTCGAGCTGGCCAAGGAGCTCGACCTCCAGCCCGAGGAGCGCCGGATCCGGATCGACGAATGGAAGGAGGGCGCGGCCTCCGGCGAGATCGTCGAGATCTTCGCCTGCGGCACCGCCGCCGTCGTCACACCCGTCGGTGAGCTGCGCTGGGACGGCGGCTCGGTGGACCACCGCCGCGACGGCCACGAGGACACGGTGGCCACGGCAATCCGCAACCGGCTGCTCGACATCCAGTACGGCCGAGCCGAGGACTCGCACGGGTGGATGACGCGCCTCGTCTGATTGCCACCGACCTCGACGGCACGCTGCTCCGGTCCGACGGGACGCTCTCCCCTCGGACCGGTGCGGTCCTGGCGGCGGTCGAGGAAGCCGGCATCGAGGTCGTCTTCGTCACGGCACGCCCGCCGCGCTGGCTCGACGAGCTCGCTGCCGCGGTGGGTGGCCACGGCACGGCCATCTGTGGCAACGGGGCCTTCGTCTACGACGTCGCGGCGAGGAGGGTGCTGTCCAGCTCCGGCTTCGAGCATGGGCTCGTCCACGACATCGTCGCTGACCTGCGCCGAGCCGTGCCGGACGTCGCGTTCGCCGCGGAACGGGGGAGCGGCCTGTGGTTCGAGTCGGACTTCCCGCACGACCCGTCCCACGTCGTGCCCGGTGACGCCGTCGAGGCTCCCATCGACGACCTGGACGGGGAGCCGGTGGGCAAGCTGCTCGCCAAGTCAGCGACGGTCGGCGACGACGAGTTCCTCGAGCGGGCGGCGGCCGTGGTCGGCGACCGCGCCCATGTCGCCTTCTCCGGGGCGGGCGGACTCGCCGAGATCAACGCGGCGGGCGTCACGAAAGCGGCTGCGCTCGAGCGATGGTCTGCACGGCTCGGGATCGCAGCGCGCGACGTGTGGGCTTTCGGCGACATGCCCAACGACCTGCCGATGATCCGCTGGGCCGGGGTCGGCTGGGCCGTCGCCAACGCACACTCCGAGGTGCGGGCGGTCGCCGATCGGATCTGCCCGTCCAACGACGACGACGGCGTGGCGCAGACCTTGGAGCACCTCCTGGGTTGGCACACGCAGGCCGATGGCGAGCGCCCGGGCTGACGCTCGTCAACCCGGGCGCTCGCGTGCCCCTCCCTCAGCGCCGCTGGCTCAGCGCGGCTCGTCCTCCCGATCGCCGGACTCGAGGATCTGCTCGGTGACGTCGTACCCCTCGGTCTCGGGGTGGCCGTGCTTGCCGTGCGTCATCGCGAACTCCTCCTCGGGGGAGAGCACGAGGCGGTGGCGGCCGAACAGGCCGAAGTAGAGCAGGCCGGCAATGAAGAACGCGGCGACACCGACGACCACCGACCGGTAGCTCTCGTTGAACGGCAGGATGACCAGGGTGAGGCCGGCGATGACCGCGGCGACGACCGCGCCCCACTGGCCCACCGGGCTGGCGTAGGGCCGCACGACGTCGGCGTACTTCCGGCGCAGGATGAGGAAGGCGAGCATCTGCAGGAAGTAGGCGATCACGGCGCCGAAGACGGCGATGTTGAGCAGCTGGCCGGCGACGGCGACCTGGGCGTCCTCCAAGGTCTCGCCCGGCTCGTTGCGGATCGTCCCCAGGCCGAAGACGAGCGCGACGCCGATGATGGCCGAGACGATGAGGGCGACGTAGGGCACCTTCCGCCCGCCGGTCAGCGACAGGACCTTCGGGTAGTACCCGGCCCGGGAGAGGGAGTACATGTTGCGCCCGGCAGCGAACATGATGCCCTGGAACGACGCGACGAGACCGGCGAGAGCGAAGAGCGAGAGGAGTGACGCGATGTTGCTGCTCGGGAAGATCGCGCGGAAGCCATCCAGGATGGGCTCACCGCTGCTCCCGATCTCCTTGGCGCCGAGCACTGCCGGGTTGAGCACCAGGACGAGGAATGCCGTGACGAGGAGCGTCCACATGCCCATCAGGGACCCCCGGGGGATGTCGCGCTGTGGCGTGTGGGTCTCCTCGGCGGCCAGGGGCAGCTCCTCGATGCCCAGGAAGAACCAGATCGCGAAGGGCAGTGCAGCGAGGACGCCGGCGATGCCCATCGGCAGGAAGGTGCTGCCGCCGGCCTCGGGCTCGATGTTCCAGAGGTTGTCGAAGTCGACCTTGCCGGAGACGATCGCCGAGATGAAGAAGAAGGCGAGCACTGCCAGCGAGATGACGGCGATCACGACGGCGAACTTGAACGACGCCTCGGCTCCGGCCGAGTTGAGAGTGACGAAGATGGCGTAGAAGACGACGACCCAGAGCCACAGCGGCATGGTGAAGTCGAAGAGGTCCTCGGTGATGGCGTCGGCGTAGAGGCCGGCGAAGGTGCCGACCACCGCTGTGGTGATGACGTACTCGATCGTCTCGGCAAGTCCGGTGACATAGCCGCCCCACGGCCCCATGGCCGAGCGGGCGAAGGAGTAGGCGCCTCCGGTGTGCGGCATCGTCGCGGACATCTCGGCGATGCTGTAGATCATCAGCAGGTACATCAGGCCGATGGCGACGGTGGCGATGAGCATGCCGCCCCAGCCGGCCTCTCCGATGCCGAGGTTCCACCCGGAGAAGTCGCCGGAGATGACGGCGGCGACCCCGAGGGCCCAGAGCGACCAGGCGCCGGCGTGCCGCCTGAGGCCCCGCTTCTCGAAGTACTCCGACCCGGCGTGAGCGTAGGTGACACCGCCGCCCGTCCTGACCTGCCGGCCGCCTGCTGGCTCTGTGGCCATCGTCTGGGGTTCCTCTCGTGACGTGGTGGAGTTCGAACGAGATGGTGCGACAGAGGACCTTTTGAGATGGAGATCACAAGGCTCCGTGGCTAGTCGGAGGCTAGACCGCGCGCCAGATCCCGGTCAATGGCTGGAAGACAGACCATTTGACAGCGTGGGGTCTGACGTCAAGACTCGGGCCGTGACCGCGATGCCGCAGCTCCACCTCGCAGAGACGGCGTTGCAGGCCGTCCGCGGCAGCAACGCGTTCGAGGCGACGGTGGAGCACCTCGCCCGGGCCATCCGGCTGGGTGTCCTCTCCGATGGCCAACAGCTGCCGCCCGAGCGCGAGCTGGCCGAGCGGCTCGGCGTGTCCCGCAGCACGTTGCGCGATGCCATAGCGGCCCTTCGCGAGTCGGGGCTGGTGACGACGCGCCGCGGACGAGGCGGTGGCACGTGGGTGACGTATGCCGCTGAGCTGCCTTCCTCTCCCGCGCGCGGTCAGGCGCGGAGCGGGGCTGCGATGAGCGACGCGCTCGACTTCCGTCGGGTGGTGGAGCCGGGTGCAGCGTGGCTCGCCGCAACGAGGTCGCTGGCCAGTGACCAGCGGGCCTGGTTGGCGGAGAGCCTGGCCGCCGTTGCTGACGCGGAGGACCCAGCGGTGCACCGGCTGGCCGACTCGCGCCTCCACCTCGCGATCGCGACCCTGGCCGGCTCACCGATGCTCATCGACGCGGTGACCCGCGCCCAGTCCGCGCTCCACGACATGCTCGGGGCCATCCCCGTGCTGCGCCGCAACATCGAGCACTCGAACGACCAGCACGAGCAGGTCGTCGGGGCAATCCTCGCCGGCGATCCCGAGACCGCGCGGGCGGTGATGGAGGAGCACTGCGATGCCACCTCCGCCCTGCTGCGTGGTCTCATCGGGTGACCCGGGACGGCACCGACCAGTTCCGAAGCGTCAGGAGGCACAGCATGGCGGCACCACCAGGGCTCACTCTCGACCAGCTCCGGGCGGAGATCGAGGACGGGGGAATCGACACCGTCGTCGTCGCCTTCACCGACATGCAGGGGCGGCTTCAGGGGAAGCGTCTGCACGGGCACTTCTTCCTCGACCACGTGCTCGAGCACGGCACCGAGGGGTGCAACTACCTGCTCGCGGTGGACGTGGACATGAACACCGTCGACGGCTATGCGATCTCCTCGTGGGAGCGCGGCTACGGCGACATGTTCTTCGACCTGGACCTGACGACCCTGCGGCGCACGCCGGGCGCCCCGCACTCGGCGACGATCCAGTGCGACCTGACCTGGCTCGACGGCAGCGGGATGGTGGCCCAGGCGCCACGCAGCGTGCTCAAGGCGCAGGTTGAACGGGCTGCGGCACTCGGCCTCACCGGCTACTGCGGGACCGAGCTGGAGTTCATCGTCTTCGAGGACTCCTTCGACGCGGCCTGGGACCGCGGCTACACCGGGCTGACCCCGGCCAACCGCTACAACGTGGACTACTCGATCCTCGGGGGCGACCGGGTCGAGCCGCTGCTCCGCGAGATCCGCAACGAGATGTACCGCGCCGGAGTGGTCGTCGAGGGAGCCAAGGGGGAGTGCAACCTCGGCCAGCACGAGATCGCATTCCTCTACGACGAGGTGGTCCGCACCTGCGACAACCACGTCGTCTACCGCAACGCAGCGAAGGAGATCGCCGCGCGGCACGGCCAGTCCTTGACGTTCATGGCCAAGTTCGACGAGCGCGAGGGCAGCTCCTGCCACATCCATCTGTCCCTCCGCGGCTCGGACGGCTCGATTGCCTTCGCAGACGAGGACCGGCCGCACGGCCACAGCGAGCTGTTCGACCACTTCATGGCGGGGATCCTCGCGACGATGCGAGAGCTGACCTACTTCTACGCGCCGAACATCAACTCCTACAAGCGCTTCCAGCCCGGCTCCTTCGCGCCGACGACCATCGCCTGGGGTCACGACAACCGGACATGTGCGCTGCGCGTCGTCGGCCACGGCTCGGCGCTCCGGGTCGAGAACCGCGTCCCGGGCGGCGACGTCAACCCCTACCTCGCGGTTGCCGCCATGTTGGCAGGAGGCCTGCACGGGATCGAGGAGCGACTCGAGCTCGAGCCCGCCTTCGAGGGCAACGCCTACACCTCGGGCCGCGAGCAGGTGCCGACCACCCTGCAGCAGGCCCGGGACCTGCTCGACGGCTCGGCGCTCGCGCGGCGCGTCTTCGGCGACGCGGTGGTGGACCACTACGTCAACGCGGCCGACGTCGAGCTGCGGGCCTACAACGCCGCCGTGACCGACTGGGAGCGGCGCCGCGGCTTCGAGCGGCTCTAATGGAAAGGCGTTCACACCATGGGTCGATGTGATCGATCGAGGCACGACTCGATCGATCACATCGAACGAAGGAGGTTCAGCACCACATGACGACGACGCATGACGTCATCAACCCGGCCACGGAGGAGCTCGTCCGCACCATCGAGCTCACGACGATCGAAGGCACGGACGACGCGATCGCCGCCGCCGTGGCAGCGGGACCCGCGTGGCGGGCCGTGGCTCCGGGCGACCGGGCGAGACTGCTCCGGCGCTTCTCCGACCTCGTCGGGGAGCACCAGGAGGAGCTCGCCCAGCTCGAGGTCGCCAACTCCGGCCACACCATCGGCAACGCCCGGTGGGAGGCGGGCAACGTCCGCGACGTCCTCGCCTACTACTCCGCGGCGCCTGAGCGGAACTTCGGTAAGCAGATCCCGGTGCCCGGCGGCATCGACGTCACGTTCAAGGAGCCGCTCGGCGTCGTCGGCATCATCGTCCCCTGGAACTTCCCCATGCCGATCGCGGGGTGGGGGTTCGCCCCGGCGCTCGCGGCCGGCAACACGGTCGTGCTCAAGCCGGCCGAGCTGACGCCGTTGACCGCGATCCGGCTCGGCCAGCTCGCCCTCGAGGCGGGGCTGGCTGAGGGCGTCTTCACCGTCCTGCCCGGCAAGGGGTCCGTCGTGGGGGAGCGGTTCGTCACCCACCCCGACGTCCGCAAGGTGTGCTTCACCGGGTCCACGTCCGTGGGGCAACGGATCATGCGTGGCGCCGCCGACCAGGTCAAGCGGATCACCCTCGAGCTCGGCGGCAAGAGCGCCAACATCGTCTTCGCCGACGCCGACATTCCCAAGGCCGCGGCGGCGGCGCCCTACGGCGTCTTCGACAACGCGGGGCAGGACTGCTGTGCGCGCAGCCGGATCCTGGTGCAACGCAGCGCCTTCGACGAGTTCATGGAGCACTTCGAGACCGCCGTCCACAACGTCGTCGTGGCCGACCCGCGGGACGAGGCCACCGAGATGGGCCCGCTGATCAGCGCCGGCCAGCACGAGACGGTCGCGTCCTACGTCGAGAACTCCGACGAGGACGTCGAGGTCGCCTTCCGTGGAGCGGCCCCGGAGGGCAAGGGATTCTGGTACCCCGCGACCGTCGTCCTCCCACGCACGACCCGCGACCGGGTCTGGCAGGAGGAGGTCTTCGGTCCCGTCGTGGCCGTCATGCCCTTCGACGACGAGGCCGACGCGATCGCCAAGGCCAACGACACGGCCTACGGACTGTCGGGCTCGATCTGGACTCGTGACCTCGGCACCGGGTTGCGGGTGGCTCGCGGGGTCGAGGCCGGCAACCTCTCGGTCAACTCGCACAGCTCAGTCCGATACTGGACGCCGTTCGGCGGCTTCAAGCAGAGCGGCATCGGCCGGGAGCTCGGTCCGGACGCGCTCGACGCGTTCACCGACGTCAAGAACGTCTTCATCAGCACCGAGTGAGCTCGACGAGGAGGAGAGACATGGCAGGCAGGTTGGCAGGCAAGGTCGCGGTGGTCACGGGCGGGTGCTCGGGGATCGGGCTGGCGACCGTGCGGCGGTTCGCGCAGGAGGGGGCCAAGGTCGTCATCGGCGACGTCGACGAGACGCAGGGCCCGCAGGTCGCCGCTGAGGTGGGCGGCACCTTCGTCAAGGTCGACGTGACGAGCAAGGAGGAGGTCGACGCGCTCTTTCGCACGGCGAAGGAGACGTACGGCTCGGTCGACATCGCCTTCAACAACGCGGGCATCAGCCCTCCCGAGGACGACTCGATCCTCGACACGGACCTGGACGCGTGGCGGCGCGTGCAGGAGGTCAACCTGACCTCGGTCTACCTGTGCTGCAAGGCTGCGCTGCCCTACATGCTCGAGCAGAAGCGCGGCTCCATCATCAACACGGCGTCGTTCGTCGCAGTCATGGGGGCGGCGACCTCACAGATCTCCTACAGCGCGAGCAAGGGTGGCGTCCTGTCGATGTCGCGCGAGCTGGGCGTCCAGTTCGCCCGGGACGGCATCCGCGTCAACGCGCTCTGCCCGGGCCCGGTCAACACGCCATTGCTCCAGGAGTTGTTCGCCAAGGACGAGGAGCGGGCCGCACGCCGGCTCGTCCACGTGCCGATGGGCCGCTTCGGGGAGCCGGAGGAGATGGCCAACGCGGTCCTCTTCCTCGCCTCGGACGAGTCGAGCTTCATCACGGCCTCGACGTTCCTCGTCGACGGCGGCATCTCCGGCGCGTACGTCACCCCGTTGTGAGGCTGGCTGATGACGAGCAGGCCCGTCATCGGGATCACGACCTACGTTGAGTCTGCGTCGCAGGGCGCGTGGATCGACGTGCCGTCGGCCCTGATCCCGCACTCCTACGTCCGCAAGGTCGAGGAGGCCGGTGGGATCGCGCTGCTCATCCCTCCCCGTCTCGACGGTGAAGAGGAGCTGGTTCAGAGCTTGCTAGCACGGTTCGACGGCATCGTCATCGCCGGTGGTGTCGACGTTGCTCCCGAGCTGTATGCCGCGGACCGGCACCCCAGCGTGCAGGCCTCTCGGCCGGACCGCGACGCGATGGAGATCACCATGGCGCGGGTGGCCGCCGACCTCGACCTCCCGGTCCTGGGTATCTGTCGGGGCATGCAGGTGATGGCCGTGGCGGCCGGGGGAGAGCTGGAGCAGCATGTGCCGGAGCGGGTCGGGCACGACGACCACGCGCCGGCGCCGGCGACGTTCGGCAG
Source organism: Intrasporangium sp. DVR (assembly GCF_040365325.1). NCBI lineage: Bacteria > Bacillati > Actinomycetota > Actinomycetes > Micrococcales > Intrasporangiaceae > Intrasporangium > Intrasporangium sp. DVR. The sequence continues at coordinate 542,649 of NZ_BAABZW010000001.1, forward strand.
ACATCCGGTGGAGATCGTCCCGGGCACCGTGACCTCCTCGATCCTGGGCGCCGAGGTCGACGTGCCGAGCTACCACCACCAGTCCGTCCTCACCCATCCCGGCTACGTCGCGTCAGCCTGGGCGCCCGACGGGACGCTCGAGGCGATGGAGGACCCCTCAGCCGGCTTCCGGCTCGCCGTCCAGTGGCACCCGGAGGAGAGCTCGGACCCGCGCCTGTTCGTGGCGCTCGTCACGGCAGCGAGGTCGTATGCCGCTGGGCGGGCTCCCACAGCCCGCTGACCTCAGGCCGCGATCGAGTCGAGTGTGCAGCTCGTGTCGGCAGGAGCTGCACACTCGACGTGCATCAGCCCTGGGTAGCTGCTACCCAGGCCGTCGTGAACGCGGTCGTGATCTTCGCGTAACCGGACTCGTCCGGGTGCTTGCAGTTGGCGAAGTCGCCGTCGCCGAGCTGGCCGTAGACCTCAGCGGGGACGGCGTCGTAGACGGCGGAGATGGTGCGGATGACACCGTTGAGGCCGTTGCCCACCGGGGTCGCGATCTGCTCGAGGACGAGGTTGCCGTAGTAGTGGCCGACGTTCGGGTCAGTGAAGAAGCCGCAGTAGGGCAGCGGGTTGAAGTACGTCATCGTCAGGATCTCGGCGTCCGGCCCAGCCGCCGCACGCAGGCGAGCGAGGATCTGGTTGTAGTTGCCGATGAAGGTGCCGAAGGCTGCGGCCAGGACCTGTTCGTCACCCGTCATGAAGGCGTCGAAGATCTCGTTGCCGCCCACCGTGAGAGTGACGACCTCGACGTCGTTGCGCGGGTTGTCGTCCTGGTTGCGCGCCTTGAGGATCGCCTCGGCACGACCGAGCTGCTCCTGGATGAAGAGCGTCGACGTCACGCCCGGCTTGCTCGGCTGGCTGCCGTCAGCCGGCACGGCGGAGCGGGCTAGGTTGGTGAGCTGGAGGTTGCGGCAGCCGTCCGCAGCCTTGTCGCTTGCCGCCGGAAGGCAGTTCATCGCCCCCTTGAGGTAGGCCGTGAGCGGCGTGACGTAGCCGTTCGCGCGCCAGGCCGCGACTGCGACCCAGTAGTCGTCGACGTCGGCCGGGGCGTTGGAGTTCTCGCCGTTGGCGATCGAGTCGCCCAGCGCGAGATAGAGCGGAAGGCCCGGCGGTGGGGCCGGCGGTGCGGCGGTGGCTGCGGCCGTGCCGGCGGAGCCTGCGGCGACGAGGGTGAGGATGGCGACGAACCTGGTGAGACGCTTCATGGTGTCCTCCCTCGGACCAAGAGCCTCTCCCCACGCTAGGACCACGTAGCGCATCGGTCTGGAGAACCGCTGGGAACGGGCACGCACGCCGGTGTGATGTCCGGCACACCGGGCCCGGCAGCGGGTCCACCATGCGGACGAGCGGTTTCGGGCGCCGCGGCGGGCTGCCACGATGACCGCGTGACGCACCTCCTCAGGCCTGCCACAAGCACGCTCATTATCGTGTAGCGCGACGAGAGACCCTCGTCGCGCAGACCTCCCTACCCGGGGGGTCTTTTTGTTTCCCCGGCCACAAGCGGGGGAGAGCCGCACAGCACACCCAGCCCAGCGGCATACGGATGAATGAGAAGGACCGAGGAGCGAACGGCCACGCCGACCCCACCGAGTTCAAGGACAATGAAGGCCATGGAAGCGCTCCACGTCTACGACACCAGCCTGCGCGACGGCGCCCAGCAAGAGGGGCTCAACCTCTCGGTGTCGGACAAGCTCGCCATTGCCGGGTTGCTCGACGACCTCGGGGTCGACTTCATCGAAGGCGGATGGCCCGGGGCGAACCCGAAGGACACGGAGTTCTTCGAGCGCGCCAAGACCGAGCTGCACCTGCGTCATGCGACGCTGGCCGCTTTCGGGGCAACGCGGCGTGCGGGTTCTTCGGCCGGAGAGGACCCGCTCGTCGCCGCCCTGCTCGAGGCCGGCACTTCGGTCGTCTGCCTCGTCGCCAAGTCACACGTGCGACACGTCGAGGAGGCTCTGCGGACCACACTCGAGGAGAACCTCGCGATGGTGCGCGACACGGTCACCCACCTCGTGGCGGCCGGACGGCGCGTCTTCCTCGACGCAGAGCACTTCTTCGACGGCTGGCACCTCAACCGGGACTACGCGCTGTCGGTCGTGCGCACGGCGCACGAGGCCGGCGCGGAGGTCGTCGTGCTCTGCGACACCAACGGCGGGATGCTGCCCCACGTCGTCGAGCAGGTCGTCGCCGACGTCATCTCCGCCACGGGGGCCCGGGTCGGGGCCCACTGCCACAACGACACCGGCTGCGCCGTGGCGAACTCGGTCGCCGCCGTGCGGGCCGGCGCCACCCACGTCCAGGGCACTCTCAACGGCTACGGCGAGCGCACCGGGAACGCCGACCTGGTCACGGTCGCCGCGAACCTCCAGTTCAAGCTCGGCCTCGACGCGATGAGCGGGGAGTCGCTGCGCAAGGCCATGCACATCGCCCACGCGATCAGCGAGATCACCAACGTCCCGGCCTACAGCCGGCAGCCCTATGTCGGTGCGAGTGCGTTCGCCCACAAGGCGGGCCTGCACGCCAGTGCGCTCAAGGTCGACCCGGACCTCTACCAGCACCTCGACCCGGCGCTCGTCGGTAACGGCATGCGGACTCTGGTGTCCGACATGGCCGGCCGGGCCAGCATCGAGCTCAAGGCCAAGGAGTCGGGGCTCGACCTGTCGGACCGGCCCGACGTCGTCGCCTCGGTGCTGCAGGAGGTCAAGGACCTCGAGCAGCGCGGCTGGACCTTCGACGCCGCCGACGCGACGGTCGAGCTCATGGTCCGGGAGGCCCTCGAGCCCGGCAGCACCACGTACTTCGAGGTGGAGTCGTGGCGGGTCATGACCGACTCGTCGGCCCACGGCGACGCGACGTCCGAGGCCACCGTCAAGCTCGTCGCCGATGGCGCCCGCCACCTCGCGGTCGGCGAGGGCAACGGCCCGGTCAACGCACTTGACCACGCGATCCGGGAGGGGCTGACCAAGGCGTACCCCGAGATCGAGAAGCTCGAGCTGATCGACTTCAAGGTCCGCATCCTCGACGCCTCCCACGGCACCGATGCCATCACGCGGGTGCTCATCGAGATGTCCGACGGCGAGACGTCCTGGGACACCATCGGCGTTGCCGGCTCGATCCTCGCTGCCTCGTGGCGGGCCCTCACGGACGGGATCGTCTACGGGCTGATCCGGCAGGGCGTCCCCAGGCGCTGACCCAGCCCGGCCAGCCACGTCGGCGCCTGGTCGCTGAAGTCGCCCCGGCTCGGCGCGCCCTCGGGGACGAACCCGAGGAGGCCCTCGGGCCGGGCCGCGAGATGGTCGCGGTTGGTCAGCTCGAGGTGGGTCGGCGCGCTCGGCCAGGATCCGATGACGGTCCCGATGCTTCGGATTCCCCTCGAGCGCAGGGCTTCTTGCGTGAGTGTGGTGTGGTTGAGGGTGCCGAGGGCGCTGCGGGCGACGACGATCACCGCGGCGTCGGGGAGCGCCTGAGCCAGGTCGGCAAGGGTTTCGCCTGCTCCGGTGAGCTCGACGAGCAGGCCGCCCGCGCCCTCGACGAGGACGTGGTCATGCTCGGTGGCCAGCTTGCTGATCGTGTCGACGTGGTCGGCGAGCGTGGGGAGAGCGGCGTTCTCGAGCGCGGCCGCGGGGCGCGGGGCCATGGGCGCGCGCAGCCGGGCGCCCTCCCGGACGGGGATGCCCGCCAGCCGCTCGACCTCACCCATGTCGCCGGGCTCGCCGGGTGTCACGCCGGTCTGGACGGGCTTGTATGCCGCTGGGCTCAGTCCCGCACCCGCCAGCACAGCCGCAGTGGCTGCGGTGACGACGGTCTTGCCGACCTCGGTGTCGGTGCCCGTGATGATGAGCACCCGGGGCATGTCCCCGCCCCCCTCTGGTCGAGTGTGCAGTTCTCGCGCGGGAGCAGTCCGCAGGTTGTGCACACTCGACTGGCTCTTGGGTCGGGTGTGCAGCCTGTGTGCCGCTGCGACCTCGGCGACGAGGTTGGCTGCCTGCTCCACGTCGGTGGGGGAGAGGTCGGCTCTTGCCGTGACTCGGAGCCGCGAGATCCCGTCGGGCACGCTCGGCGGGCGGAAGCAGCCGACGAGCACGCCGCGCTCGCGCAGGTCGAGACACGCCGCGACCGCGACCTCTGGCGACGGCATCGGGATGGACTGGACAGCCCCGGAGGACTGGTCGATGCCGCATTTCGCCGAGATGCTGGCCGCGTTGGACCGGACCCGAGCCGCGAGGGTCGGGTCGGCGGCGATGAGCCGGGCAGCCTCGGCGGCGGCACCGGCCGCTGCGGGCGCCAGGCCGGTGTCGAAGATGAAGTTGCGGGCCGTGTTGACGAGGTGCCCGCGGATTGCCGGGGAGCCGAGCACCGCACCACCCTGGGCGCCGAGCGACTTGGAGAGGGTGGCCGTCACGACGATGTTCGGCGCGCCGACGAGGCCGAGCTCGGCCACGAGCCCGCGCCCCTGCCCGGCGACGCCGATGCCGTGGGCCTCGTCGACGACGAGCAGGGCGTCGTGTCGGGCGGCCACCTCGGCGAGCGCCACGAGGGGCGCGGCGTCCCCGAGCACCGAGTAGATCGACTCGACTGCGACGACGACCCGCGACCCCTGCCGCGTCTCGAGCGCGGCGTCGAGGTCGTCGATGTCGTTGTGGCGGAAGGTCGCATACGGCACGCGGGACATGCGGGCCGCGTCGTGCAGCGAGGCATGGGCGTGTTCGTCGAGGAGGATCTCGGCGCCGCGGCCGGCCATCGCGGTGAGGACGCCGAGGTTGGCCGCGTAGCCGGTGGAGAAGGCGAGGCCGCTGGGTTGCCCGGTGAGGGCGACGAGTGCCGACTCGAGCTCGCGGTGGATCGGCAACGTACCGGTCACGAGCCGCGAGGCGGTTGCGCCGGCACCGTGGCGCTCGATCGCGGCCTTCGCAGCCGCCATGACCCGAGGGTGCCGGGACAGGCCGAGGTAGTCGTTGCTGGCCAGGTCGAGCCGCGCCCGCCCCCCGGAGTCGCGCAGGACCGGGTCGGCCCGGACCGTCCCACGCTCGACCCGCAACGCGGCGCGCTCGGCGAGCCAGTCGTCCCACACCGTGCCGCTCATCGGCCGTGCACCTCCTCGACGGCGCCGACGATGGCGGCCCCGATCGTGGCGACGTCGGCCTCGGACGTGATGTAGGGCGGCATCGTGTAGACGAGGTCGCGGAACGGGCGGACCCAGACACCTCGCTCGAGCGCGGCGCGCGTGACCCGCATGACGTCGACGGGCCGGTCGAGCTGGACGACGCCCACCGCTCCGAGGACACGGACGTCCTGGACGGACGGCAGGTCTCGCGAGGGAGCCAGCCCGGCGACGAGTCCCCGCTCGACGCGGCCGACCTCGGCCTGCCAGCCGCGATCGAGCAGGTCGAGCGAAGCCCCCGCGACCGCACACGCCAGAGGGTTGGCCATGAACGTCGGCCCGTGGAGCAGGGCCCGGAACTGCGAGCGCGTGATGACCTCGCCGACGTCTGCCGTCGTGAGCACCGCGGCCAGGGTGAGGTAGCCACCGGTCAGCGCCTTGCCGACGCACATCACGTCGGGCGCGACGCCGGCCCAGTCGCACCCGAACATCCGCCCGGTGCGCCCGAAGCCCGTGGCGATCTCGTCCGCGACGAGGAGCAGCCCGTGCTCGTCGGCGACCTCACGCATGACGCGCAGGCACTCGGGGTCGTAGACGTACATCCCCCCGGCCCCTTGGAGGACGGGCTCGACGACGATGGCGGCCAAATCGTCCGTATGCCGCTGGGCGAGCTCCCGGAAGCCAGTGGCCCAGGCGTCGACCTCCTCGACCAGCGCCGCCGGCCGCTCGGCGTCCAGCGGCAGCCGGGCTGCGGGCGGGCGCGGGGCGAAGACGTGCCGGGCCAGGACGCCGGGAAAGGCCGAGTGCATCCCGTCGACGGGGTCGCAGACGCTCATCGCCGCGAAGGTGTCGCCGTGGTAGCCGCCCCGGACGGTGAGGAACCGCTGCCGGCCGGCCCGGCCGCGCGCCGCCTGGTACTGCAGGGACAGCTTGAGGGCCACCTCGACCGAGACCGAGCCGGAGTCGGCGAAGAAGACGTGCGCCATGCCGGGGGCGAGCGCGACGAGGCGCTCGGCGAGCGACACGGCCGACTCGTGGGTCAGCCCGCCGAACATCACGTGGCTGAACCGGTCGATCTGCTCGTGCGCGGCGGCGTCGAGCGCCAGGTGGCGGTACCCGTGGATCGCGCACCACCACGACGACATCGCGTCAATGGCCTCGAACCGGTCGTCCCCAGCCCCGCGCAGGGTGAGCCGGACCCCGGAAGCGGACTCAGCGGCATACGGCATCGGCCCGTCGAGGGGGGCGTAGGGGTGCCAGACGAGCCCGCGGTCGCGCTCGCTGACCGAGCGCACGGCGACGTCAGGCATTGGGGGCGAACTCGGTGCCCGCGCCGCGGCGGCGGATCGACGGGTCGTGCCCGCCCGCCGACATCGCAGCGTCCTCAGCGCCGAGCACGACGAAGCCGTTGTCACGGATGAGCTCGAGATCGGCCTCCGCGGCCTGCCCCTCGGAGGTGAGGTAGTCGCCGAGGAAGATCGAGTTGGCGACATGGAGGGCGAGGCCCTGGAGCGACCGGAGGTGCATCTCGCGGCCACCCGCGACGCGAATCTCCTTGTCGGGGCAGACGAACCGCGCCATCGCGAGGATCTTGAGACAGCGCGCGGGGGACAGCTCCCACGTCCCCTCGAGGGGTGTCCCGTCGAAGGGCATGAGGAAGTTGACAGGGATCGAGTCGGACCCGAGGTCTCGCAGCGCGAAGACGGCCTCGACGAGCTGCTCGTCGGACTCGCCCAGCCCGGCGATGAGGCCGGAGCAGGCGGAGAGTCCGGCGCCCTGGGCCCGCTCGACGGTGTCGACGCGGTCGGCGTAGGTGTGGGTGGTGACGATGTCGTCGTGGTGCGACTCGGCGGTGTTGATGTTGTGGTTGTAAGCGTCGACGCCCGCCTCGCGCAGCCGCTCGGCCTGGCCGTCCTTCAGCAGGCCGAGGCACGCGCACACCTCGACGCCCGGGTGCTCGGCCTTGAGCGCGCCGACCATCCCGGCGACCCGCTCGACGTCCCGGTCCGTCGGGCCGCGGCCGCTGCTGACCATGCAGACGCGGGTCGCGCCCCCGCGCAGACCAGCGGTGGCCTGCTCGATTGCCTCATCCGTCTTGAGCCACGTGTACTTGAGGATGTCGGCGCCCGAGCCGAGCCGCTGCGAGCAGTAGCCGCAGTCCTCGGGGCACAGGCCGGACTTGAGGTTGACGAGGTAGTTGACCTTGACCGTGTTGCCGAAGTGGGCGCGACGCAGGCGGCCGGCGGCGGCGACGAGGGGGAGGAGGTCGTCGTCGGCCGCCTGGAGCGCGGCGAGCGCGTCGGCCGGCGTCGGCGGCGTCCCGGCGAGCACGGAGTCGGCGAGCTGGTCGAAGGTGGTCGGCATGGCGCTCCTGTCCTGAACGGCGTTCAATTGAACAGCGTTCAGTATGCCGTCGGGACATGGCACGATGTCAATCGCGCCCACGTGAGGAGGAGGTGACGTGTGGCACTCACCCGCGAGCACGTCGTCTCCACCGCTGTCGAGCTGCTCAGGCGCTACGGTCTGGCCGACCTGTCGATGCGCCGCTTGGCCCGCGAGCTCGAGGTCCAGCCCGGCGCGCTCTACTGGCACGTCGCGAGCAAGCAGGAGCTCCTCGTCGAGGTCGCCGCGGCCCTGCTCGAGGAGGTCCCCAGCGCGGGATCGGGCGGGTCACGGCGAGCCGCACAGGCCGCCCTGGTCGACCTGGCCACGGCGGTCCGACGCGCCCTCGCTCCGGTGCCCGACGCTGCCGATGTCGTCGGGATCGCGTATGCCGCTGAGCGCGGATCCGTCACCGCGTTGGGGGAACTGCGTGGCTTGGTGGAGCGCGCCGGGGTGCCCGCCGCCTCGCGTGACGCGGTGACCGACCTACTCGTCCACCACATCCTCGGCTCCGTCGCGCTGGAGCAGAACGAGCGTCAGGTGGCCGGCGCCGACCCCTCGTACGTCGGGCGCGACGTTGCCGAGGTGGCCACGTCGTTCGCGACGGGACTTGATGTCATCGTTCGCGGCATGGTCGCCACAAAGGTCAGCAGTTCGTAAATTCTTCGCCAAGGTTTGGTCCGGTTCGAGACGAGGAACGACACGTGCTGTGCGCTGCCCTTTCCGTTGGTGGCGACGACCTCGACCTACACGTTCGACCCTTTGGACCGGGTCGCCACGGTCACCAAGACGGGGGCGGGGGCCGGCAGCGAGTCGTACACGCATGACGCGAACGGCAACGTCATCGCCCAGAGCATCGGCGGGGTCGCGACCTCGTTCGCGTATGACCGGAACCGGCTGCTCACCTGGGCCAGCGGGACCACCTCGGCGAGCTACACGTATGACCCGTTCGGTCGGCTGGAGTCGGTGACCTCGGCCGGTAAGCAGCTCGAGCGGAAGGTGTACGACGGGTTCGACCATGTCATCGAGCACCGCAAGGTCACCGACGCGGGGGCGCTGGCGACGACGCGGTACGGGTTCGACGCGCTGGACCGGACGGTGTCGAAGACGACCGGGGCGGGCACCGCGGACGCGACCACGACCGAGTTCGCGTACCTGGGGTTGACCGGGCAGCTGCTCGAGGAGCTGGACGCGGCCACCGGCGCGGTCGAGGCGAGGTACACGTACTCGGCGACGGGCGAGCGGCTCGGGCAGTCGAGGAAGACGAGCGCGGGGGTGTGGGAGGACTCGTTCTACGGGTACAACGCGCACTCGGACGTCGAGACCCTCACCAAGGCGGATGGGTCGACGCGGTCGACGTACGGGTACACCGCGTACGGGAGCGACGACACGGCGCGGTTCACCGGGGTCGACAAGCCGTCCGTGGCAGAGCCCGGTGCCGAGGCGTACAACGTGTACCGGTTCAACGCGAAGCGGTGGGATGCCGCCTCGGGTGAGTACGACATGGGCTTCCGTGACTACAACCCGGGGTTGAACCGCTTCACCACCCGGGACATGTACAACGGCGCCCTGGCCGACCTGAACCTGGCCGCTGACCCGTGGAACAGCAACCGGTACGCCTTCGCCGGCGGCAACCCCATCAACCGCATCGAAACCGACGGACACGTCAACGAGGTCGGCGTGGGCGGGTTCTCGCCCTTGGGTTACACAAGTCCCGAGGAGGAGCAGCTTGGCGAGCAGGTGACGACGGAAGTCGTCCGGCTGGGGGCCAAGGCTGGCACGCTCGCTGCAACTACGGCCGGTGCCGCTGTCGCGTGCGTCGGATCGTTTGGCATCGGCTGCGCTGGTGCGCTCTTCGCTGCCGGCGCGGCCAACGAGGCCGCGTTCTCGCTGCTCGATGGCCGGCCTGTGGAGCCCGCCCGGGTGGCAGTGGCAGGCGCCCTGGAACTTGCAGTCGGGGTACTGCCGGCACTGGCGCCGGTGGCAGCGACCGCCGCGGCAAGGTGGTTCCGCGGCTTCGCACGAAGGTCCGATGACGCAACTCAATCCGCGAACGCGGCGGCGACGGTGGCGCACAGCACCGATGACGTCCTTGCCAATTTCCGCGCGTTGTCGCGCGGTAAGCAAAGCTCGGTCAGGACCGTTCCCTCTGCGGACGAATTGCGCGGTCTGTTTGAGAGCTGGACCACCGGAGCCGAGCGGTTGGCCTCTCGAGGGCCTAAGATCCCAGACGTCTTCAGATTGCGCGACGGTACAGTTATCCAGTGGCGAACGACATCGGCATCAGGAGGCGAAACGATTGACATCTTTCCCATGGACGGAAACCCGCTCAAGGTGCACCTCGATGGCTAACCGGGATGCTGTCGACAAGCTTCTCCAACTTGGCAGCGATGATTGGGTGAGTGCTGACGAGGTGATCTGGACTGCGGCTGGGGGCGATATAAGCGCAACCGGGCAGGCGCTGGTTTTCGAATTTCTCGAAGACCTCTACCGAAACGGGCTAATGGTGCCGGGTCATCTCGGTGAGTCGGGGTTTGAGGACTGGACGGTTCCGAAGGATGAATACTTGGCTCGATCTAAAGCCGAACTCGAACGACACGCGTGGAGGCCAATGGGTGCCGGATTCTGGCTACGGCTAACCGAACGAGGGGCGGCCCGGGTGCGTGAGTAACCAGGTGGGTCCGGGCTTCGTAGCGTACGACGTTTGCGAGCTCCACGTGCTCGTGGCCCCCGAAGAGATCCGGAGGCATCCGTGATAGCGAGCGACTCGCGGAAGTTGCCCAGACGCACTGCGGCGCATACGGCTTCGACGTTTGCGACGCACTCTCATACCAGCTGCCGCGCTCCCTCCCTGAGGATCTCTACGGTGCTCTAGCCGCTTGGTCAGAAGCCCTTTCCCACTAATGCGCCCAGCCAGGTCTGGCCGCTGGTTGCGCCTGAACCAGGAGGAGGGACCGTTTGAGAACTTTGGGTCTCCTCCACGAAGGGAGGCGGGGGGCTCGGGCGTACGCGTAGGGCTCGGCAGTCCGCTTCTAAACTTGAGCGTTAGTTGGTAATCCATTTGTGCTGTGCCGCAGCGTGTGTCATCCGCGGTGCGTCCGCGGAGATCCGAGCGTTGTGGACACGGTCACACTCAAAGAGGCTCTCCGCATTTGAGCGGGGCGGGTGCTGATTCATGCCGCTGGTCTCTGCCCTCGGGTGAGGGCGATGTGGACCATGATGCGCCTTCTGTAGTTGTCCATGTTGGTGAAGCCGCATCCGACCCGCTTGGTCTGCTTGACCTGAGTTGCTTCAGATTAGTGACCACCCTGGGCGAGGTCGTCGATCACTCGTTGCGCGTCGTCGGGG